>NZ_BDAS01000001.1:0-780083 GCF_001602235.1 Alcanivorax sp. NBRC 102024 | reverse complement strand
TGCCACTCGGTTCCCTCGTGGGCGCGTTTTACTACTTTGCAGAGCAAAGTCCCCCTAATGACATCCACCCTATTTTTCTTAATTTTGGGTGTGCCCGGAGCACTTTTGAGTGTTTGCTCTCTCAGGGTGTCAACCCCGGCTTTGCGTCGCTTAGTGAGTCTTTAACTATCTTGTCAGGATAGCTTCTGCACTGTTACTCACGTCCTTTTCCAGTGATTGGCGTTAATTGATCCGACAAACTGAACAATTCGCTCCAATGTGTAAGCCAAGATCTCCACCTCGGCAGGGACAGCCCCCCAGTATACGCGGGTACGCAGACAACCCTTGTACCGCTAAGAATAAAACTTATAGACAATCTCCCAATCCATCTTGAATCCAAAAAATTGACGGATATGGTGAAAAATTATTTTTTTGAAAGGTTTGTTTGTGGGAGGACTTGAAATACAAAAAATGAATGTTAATCTTTTTTGTATGGTGTCAGTCCTTCCACAGACCTTCTTCTCACCATACCAAGAGTCGCTCAATGCGACTCTTTTTTATTCCTATTGAAAAATAATTTCATATTTTTTTATTTTGTCAAATTATTTCTTCTGGGGCATGAATTATTGCTTGCCACATTTTTAGCCACATTGAATAGAGCGAAGTGATATTCACCCCTGAAATGAGCAATAAGCCACATTTCAATACTGCTCGCACAGTGCAGTGCTTTAATAATAATCAAAGTTTCTTTATTTTTCTTCCTGCTTTCTTGAGATCCTTTTCTGTGATCTCTGATTGTAGTTTTTTAAAACTGTTGAGTTGTTCTTCATAGTCTTGCCCTGCCTTAAAGGCTACTTCTAATTTTTCAAAGGCGAAAATCATTGGCTGGATCTTTGTGTTGTATAGTGCTTCTAACTCTTGATATTCAGTCAATCGTTCTTCTTGCTCTTTCAGCTTGATTTTTTTAGCTGTTATATCTTTATCCAGATTGTGAACCAGTCTTCTAACTTTATCGTATCTATTGATTATCTCGCTTAATTTCTTGCTAACAACATACGTATCTTTGTCCAAATGCTTCCTATTCCTTTCCCCTTTGCTTATGCCTCTACGAAAACCAAGGGGCTTAAATGCTAATGCTGCGCAGTCTTGCATTTTCACAAAGTTATGGTTGAGCGGTAGGGTCTTGCCGTTCTCGTCTTTACCTTTCTTCATTAAGTCACGCAATGGCGCTTTTTTCTTCTTAAAGTCATAGTTAAAGAAATACACATGAGCGTGTATATTTCGCTTGAATTCGCCTGTCTTTTCTTCGGTATGCCCTTCATCGAGGTGAAGCTCATAGCCTAACGGCTGGAAGCCGAAATCAGCATATATCGCTTTAATATAGCGCTGCATGCATTCGTCAAACTCTTTCTTGCTTGGCCTTCTCTCTTTGAATTGATCCTCGGAAAACACGACAACATGCTCAAACAGCACGTTCATCTTATCCTGTGGTTTTCTACCGGACACGGCTTTGTATTGCGTTATGCAGTCGTCTAGCGACTGGTAACGCATTCCATAGTTGAAGTGTGTGTATCTTTCGTGGACGTTGGGGGAGTTGGTATGTTCCCTGTAGCCATGCGCCAGTATTCCTCTGGCTTTGCTCTGCTTGTAGTATGCTGTTCTCACAGCGACAAAGTTTTTCTTTTCTTTCTGTCTCATGCTTGTCCAGTTGTTCATGATATAAATTATCATTTTTCAACTGGATCGCAAGAGCCAGATTTACTCACTAAAGCATAACAAGTTATGCAGTGAGCCAAAGAGGCTTCGCCCCTTCTGGAATCCCCAGAAAAGAAAAATCAAAATCTATTAAAGCAGTAGTCTTTGATTTTGTGGTTATAAACAATGTCAAGCAAAGCGAGACAGCAAGCGTAAATGGACACTTGTGGCCCATTTACTACTGCTTGCAACTTTAAATGTATTCCATTTAATACTGCTTGCACATTTCTCCTTTCTCTCTGCTTTAGTAAAAAAATGCAAGCAGTGAAAGCAGTGCTTTAGTAATCTTCAGGGGGCGGAAGAAATTCCTTCCAGATAGAGTAATCATTTTTCATGTGTTTTGACCAAGCTTGATCAGCAAGGACAATTGTTTCATCTTCGGCATAGTCGAAAGAAATATCTTTCCCTGCTTTTGATTTAATAATGGCAAAGTTATGAAACGGGTAGAAAGCGATGAAGTGAATGTAACGTTTCAGTGCCTCGTTGATCTGGGATCGGCTGTAGTAAGTGCTTCCTTCTTCATTTGCTTTATCAAGAATCTCCTGAAACTTCTCTTTATTGTTATGGTTTTCCCTTTCTCTTTGGGCTAGCTCTGCTTCTTTCTCTCTTACTGTTCTCTGTAGGTTGTCTGCCTTTACTTCCAGATCAGAGAGTTTTTTCTTTAATTTCGTAGATGAAAGTCCTTCTGCTATAGCGTCAACCACATTGCTTGCTTTATCTTCTGTATCATTAAGTTCCGCTTTTAGGGTCTCAACTTCTTTTTGCTTCTTGGATATCTGAATTGTAACTTCTGATTTTCTGCCTGCCAGATCTTCAATGGGTATATCCTTGAACGTATCGAAAAACTTATCTTCAATACCGCTATAGTGGATTTGCTTGTACTTGCATCCGGCTCCTATTGAAGCATTGGCACAAACAAGATTTGTCACGTCTCCGCTTTTCCCTTTCTTGCCTTTCGATACGAAACGCATCGATCCACCACATTCGCCACAAACGACAAGGCCAGTAAATAGATTTGAGAATCGCTCTCCTTTCCTTCCCTTTCTTCCGCTTCTGTTCTTTTTCACGGACTGTATGTAATCAAAATCCTCTTTTGAAATTACCGGAGGAAAGTAATTTTCAATGACTGCACCAGTTGGAGCTCTTCTCCTGACGTATTTTTGCTTTTCCTCAGAGAAAACAGTATCAGTCTGATACATTTCCAAAGCGCCATATAGCGCCCTATTCTTGAGGATTGTATTGATATATGAGAAACCCCAGTTTTTCGTATTGGTAATGGTCGGGGTTTTTGATTCGTTCAGCGCTTTCGCAAGACTTGAAAGCCCTACACCAGAAAGATACATGTCAATTATTTTTTTTATTGTCTTGACCTTTCGTTCGTTCAGCTTTAGTTCGCCCTTTCTCGATTTTTTATCTTCCCAAATTACATCAATCCAAGTTGGGGTATCGCTTGTGATGATAATTGGTGGCTTTCCGGGCTCCGCTAATCCAGATTCTGACCAGCGTTTAACCTGTTCAACCTTGTTGTCATAAGCAGCTTTGACCCTCTCACCTTTTCGAGCACTTTCCTCGTTTGCTCGGCTAAAGATGAACAGGCATTCCATAAGCTGCATAGGGTCTGCTGACTTGCCATACTCCTTGGGTTGGCCGTCAGTGAGGGTGACAATCGTGACCCCTTTCCGAGTAATGCTCAGAAACAGATCAAGGGCGTCATAGATATTGTTACGGCTGATTCTGTCCAGACTTTCACAAATCAGGATTGAGTTGGATGGAATGTCTCCATTCTCAACACCGTCCAGAAACGTCTTTAAAGCCCCCTGACGGGCATTTTTACCCTTGTAGGCACTGACACCCCGGTCGGTTAGTGTTTTGTCCAGTATGAGGCCGTTCTCAGCGATATACTGATCTACAAGGGCCTGCTGACGCCGAAGGGAGTCTCCACGAGCCTGCTCTTGGTTTGAAAATCTCTGATAGGAGTATGCGATTCTAGCCATTGCTCGATCATAGCATCTGATAGGGGTCTATTAGTATATATGATGATCATGTTCGGCATGGGCCTGTCGCTCACCTGGGAGGATTTTCAGCGGGTGCTGCGCCAGCCGGGGATTATCGGCCTGGGCCTGCTGCTGCAATACAGCCTGATGCCACTGCTGGCCTTTGCCATCGGCATCGCCCTGCAGCTTCCCCAGGAATTACTGGTGGGACTGGTGCTGGTGGGCGCCTGCCCTGGCGGCACTGCCTCCAATGTGATCGCCTATCTGGCGCGGGCGGATGTGGCCCTGTCCGTGGCGATCACCTTTGCTTCCACGCTGGTGGCGGTGGTTGCCACGCCCTTGCTGACCTGGGTGTATCTGGGGGAGCGCATCCCGGTGCCCATTGATGGCATGCTGATTTCCCTGCTGCAGATCGTACTATTGCCGGTGACCGTGGGCTGTTTTCTCAATACCCGATTTGCCCGCCAGCTGGCACCGCTACGGGATGTCTTCCCGCTGGTATCCGTGGCCGCCATTGTGGTGGTGATCGGGATTATCGTCGCCCTGAACCAGGGCCATATTGCCCAGGCCGGCATGGCCATCTTTATTGCCGTGGTGGCCCATAACGGTCTCGGTCTGGCCAGCGGCTATGGCATCGCGCGCCTGCTTCGCCTGGACAAAAAGCGCGCCCGCACCCTGGCCATCGAAGTGGGCATGCAGAATTCCGGTCTGGGTGTGGCGCTTGCAGTAAAACACTTCAGCGCCATGGCCGCCCTGCCAGGGGCCCTGTTCAGCATCTGGCACAATCTGTCCGGATCGTTGTTGGCGACGATTTGGCGGCGAAAGGCAATTAATAGTTAATAATGAATAATTAATAGCTCGCGGGTTGACGCTGCGAGTCTTTCAAACGGCAAGAGGCCGCGCCCAGAGTTTGGACGCGGCCTCTTGGTTTGGATAGCTCCGGTGCTCTTGCGCGCGTTATTAATTATTCATTATTAACTATTAATTCACGGCGCAAGCCGCTCCCGCACCCAACTCCCGTCTGCCTGCTTACGATAGCAAAAGCGATCATGCAATCGACTGGGGCGGCCATGCCAGAACTGGATTTCCGTGGGCATGATGCGGTAGCCACCCCAGTTGGCTGGTCGGGGCACGGGCGCTTCCGGGTGCTGCTGTTGCAAAGCCTCCACTTCCGCTTCCAGCCATTCCCGGCTGGCGGGCTGGCTCTGGGGGGAGATGGCGGCGCTGATCTGGCTGGCATAGGGCCGCGACGCAAAATAACTGTCGGACTCTTCTTCATCCACTTTTCGGGCTTCACCGATCACGATCAGTTGCCGATCGAAGGGCTGCCAGAACATGGTGAACGATACCTTGGGGTTGGCCGCAATCTCTTCCCCCTTGCGACTGTCGTAGTGGGTGAAAAAGGTAAAGCCACCGCCCTCGATTCCTTTCAGCAACACCACCCGGCTGGAAGGCTGGCCGTCAGCACTGACCGTGGCCAGGGTCATGGCGTTGGGCAAGGGCAGCCCGGCCTCAATGGCTTCATCCACCCAGCGCCGGGCCTGCTCCACCGGATCGGTGTGGAGGCTCTCTTCGTTCAGACCCTCGGCATGATATTCTTCGCGCACGTCTTTCATGGTTTCCCCGGCAGTGAGACTGAGCCCGGAGTATAACGCCGAGACCGTGAAGACACCGAACCGGGATCAAGAAAAGTATGCTCGACACCTCTGCAGAGAACCGCCGGCGCCACCCGCTGGATCCACACCAGCCCGTGTGGCTGTTTGGCTATGGCTCGCTGATCTACAAGGCGGATTTTCCCTTTCTGGAACGCCGCCCCGCTACCATCCGCGACTGGACGCGCCGCTTTTGGCAAGGATCCCACGACCATCGCGGCACCCCGGAAAACCCGGGCCGTGTGGTCACTCTGATACCAGCACCGGGCGCCCTCTGCACCGGGATGGCCTACCGCATCACCCCGGATGTGTTCGAGCATCTGGACCACCGGGAGAAAAATGGCTATTTGCGATTTCGCACCCCGCTGACCTTCGCCGATGGCGATCAGGCTGACGGCTTGGTCTACATCGCCACCGAGGACAATGCCGCCTTTCTCGGCCAGAGCGACGAGCTGCTGATTGCCCGTCACATTGCCACCAGCCACGGTCCCAGCGGCAGTAACCGGGACTATCTGCTGCAGCTTGCTGAAGCCCTGCGCGCCCTGGACGCTGACGATGAGCATGTCTTTACCATCGAGCAGCACCTGCTGAGCCTGTAGGCTTTGCCGTCTACCGTTGGAGCTTTGCTCGCAAAGCTGCAACGACCACCCTCACACCGTCTGCATGTACCGATCCCAATAGCCTTGCTGCGGCGCAATCTGCTCCACCACATCCACCCATAATCCGGAGGGGTCACGCAGGCCGAAGCGGCGCTGACCGAATGGCTCGTCGCTGAGCGGGTACGCCACCGGCCCCCCTCTGGACTGGAAATCCGCCAGCGCCTGGCGGGCATCCTCCACTTCGATCTCCAGACACATACCCAGTCCACTAAAGGTGTCCGGACCCGGCGGTGCCGAGGGATGATCCGGACTCATAAACGCCACCACGCTGCCCTGCTCCGCGTCTCCCAGCAGTACAAACCAGTCGCTGTCGAACAACACATCCAGACCAAAATACCGCTGCCAGAAATCCCGGCAGGCCACTTTATGCTCGGTCACCACGATGGGGTAACGGTCGCGGATCTTCATCGGATACCTCCTTGGGATAAAACAGACTATTAGTCTGTTTTGAGAAAATAAAAACAAACTGATAGTCTGTTTGTCAACCGGAAGAGGATTTCATGGCCACCAATGCCCAACGCCGTGCCCAAACCCGCGGCTGCCTGATCAATGCTGCCCGTCACCTGTTTGCCGAACAGGGCTACGCGGACACCAGCACCGAGACCATTCTGACCGGCGCCGGGGTCACCCGGGGCGCCATGTACCACCATTTCCGCAACAAGGCAGAGCTGTTCGAAGCGGTCTGCGATCTGCTCAGCCGGGAAGCCATGGTCGCCATCGAAAAGGCGGTGGCCGGGCAGCGCGGCAGCCTGGCCACGTTAAAAGCCGGCAGTCTGGCCTGGGTAGACTTCATGGCGCGGGACGATGTGCGACGCATCCTGGTGGTCGAAGCTCCCTCCGTGCTGGGCCAGGAACGCTGGCGAGCCCTGGACGAGCGCTACAGCTTCCCGCTGTTGTGTGAAGGCATCCGTGAAGCCATGGAAGAAGGCGCCCTGCAGTTTTCCGGCAGTGCCGAAGGCCTGGCCGTGCTGCTTAACGGCGCCATGAATGCGCTGGTACTGAATGATCCCCGGGCCGACAATCGGCCCAGACTGCGCCAGGATCTGCTGGCCCTGTTCGATTGCTTTCGCGGAGAGAGCCCATGAGCGCTTGCCCCTGCCAGTCCGGACTGGACTACGCACATTGCTGTCAGCCCCTTCACCAGGGCAAACCCGCCGCATCGCCAGAAGCGCTGATGCGCTCGCGGTTTTCCGCCTTTGCGCTGAAAAATACCGATTACATCGCCCAGAGCTGGCACCTGAGCCAGCGCCCCCCTGGACTGAATCTTGATGATGACCCGCAGTGGCTTGCCCTGGAAATTATCGCCAGCGGTGAAGAGGGCGATACCGGCTGGGTCCACTTTCGCGCTACCAGCAAGGATCGCCAGGGCTTGAGTGTGCTCGAGGAACGCTCCCGTTTCGTGCGCGAAAACGGCCACTGGTATTACCTGGACGGCACGCCCTCGGTAATCCCGCTAAAGCGCGGCCGAAATGACCCTTGCCCCTGCGGTAGCGGAAAAAAATTCAAGAAGTGTTGTGGGTGAGGGAAGTAGCGAAAAACGAGTCACGAGGCGCGAAAGGCAGCGTCAATTTGCTTCTCGTTTCTCGTAACTCGTCACTCGCGTTTATTCCTCTTGCCCGGGATTAGCGGGAAAAGGACAGCAAGCCATCTTCCACGGGTTCCTCCAGAAGCATGTGCTTGTCTTTGCTGTAATGGTTCATAACCTTCCAGGGATGGTGACGTCCCTGGCGCGGCAGCTTATGACTGGAGCGCTTCACATAGCCGGAAGCCAGGGCATCCATGATTGACCTGTCCGCCAATGTCAGATCGCTGTCCCCTTGCGGAGTTACCACCGCCATGCCCTCCGAATCCATATAATTGAGCAGACGGCAAATATAGGCCGACGCAATATCCGCCTTCAGGGTCCAGGAGGCATTGGTGTACCCGAAAATCCAGGCCATGTTCGGCACCCCCTCCATCAGCACCCCCTTGTAGGTCATCCGTTCACTGACATCCAGGGGAGCGCCATCGATGGAAAGCTCCATGCCCCCCAGTACCTGCAAGTTCAGACCGGTGGCGGTAACAATGATATCCGCCTCCAGTTCGCGGCCGGATTTCAGACGGATACCGTTTTCCGTAAAGGTATCAATGTGGTCGGTGACGATGTCCGCTTTGCCCTCACGCAAATCCCGGAAAAGATCCGCATCCGGCACCGCACAGAGTCGTTCGTCCCAGGGTTGATAGACAGGTTGAAAGTGGGTCATGTCGAAATCTTTTCCCACATGGCGCCGGACATTGGACAACAAAAGCTTGCGGGTAAAATCGGGATACTTTTTTGCCAGCAAATAAATCAAACGCTGCAGTTTGATATTCCGCCAGCGGGCCATGCGATACACCCAGCCAGACGGCAATACACGGTCCAACCATTCAGAAAACTTGTCATAGGCGGGCACCGAAAAAATATAGGACGGGGAGCGTTGCAGCATGGTGATATGCGCGGTCTCTTCCGCCATGGCGGGAACCAGCGTAACGGCGGTGGCGCCGCTGCCGATCACCACCACTTTCTTGTTTCGGTAATCCAGATCCTCGGGCCATTGCTGGGGATGCACACAGGTCCCCTGAAAACGCTCCATGCCGGGAAATTCCGGCAGATAACCCTGATCATAATTGTAATAACCGGTACAGCCGATCAGGAAACGGGAGCGGAATTTTTCTGTCTCTCCATGACGTTCCTGTCGCGCAGTTACCGTCCATATTTTTTTATCGGAAGACCAGTCCGCGCCGGTAATCGTCAACCCGTAATGAATATGCTGGCTGACTCCGAATTCGTCAGCCGTTTCCTTGATATAATTCCGAATGGAAGGGCCATCCGCCAGCACCTGCAACTCATTCCACGGACGAAAGCCGTAACCGAAACTGAACATGTCCGAATCGGAACGGATACCCGGATAGCGAAAAAGATCCCAGGTTCCCCCCATGGCCTGCCGGCGTTCCAGAATGGCAAACGTCTTGTCGCTGCACGCTTTCTGGAGATGACAGGCGGCGCCGATGCCGGACAATCCGGCACCAATAATCAGCACGTCATACTCTCGAGAATCGTTGGATTTATCCATATCGTCTCTCCCGAAATATTGAGCGATGCATTCGCTATCTTTCACCGGCTTGTTGGGGAAACGGCGCTGCGACCGTTTTTTCTATCCCATCGTACCTTTATGTCTTAAACAATCCTTTTATGATCTTTCTTAAAATGCAAATTATTGCCGCAAAAAATGCAGGCAGGTTGCCAAGTTAATACAAACCATGGCTTGGCCACCCGCAACATTGGGTATAGCGTAAAAGTCACAACCTGGCATGTAGGGTGGAGAGATGAAATCAGCAGAACAAACCACCGCTTTTTCTGACTGGCACGACGGCAAGCGTTACCTTTGGTTACTCAGCCCCGCCATCCCGGTGCTGGCTGTTTCGTTTCTACTCATTTACCTGTTTATCTGGGACTGGCCCGGTCTGCTATGGGGTGGTCCCTTCCTGGTGTATGGCCTGATCCCGTTTGCCGACTGGCTCATCGGTACCGACACCAACAACCCCCCGGAGTCCGCCGTCCCACAACTGGAAGACGACAAGTATTACCGCCTGATCGTCTATGCCTATATTCCCATGCAATACCTGGCCACGATTCTGGGTGCCTGGCTGGTGGCCCAGGGACAAGTCCCGTTATGGGGTCTGGTCGGTCTTGTCTTCAGTGTCGGCGCGGTGAACGGGATCGCCATCAACACTGCCCACGAGCTGGGACACAAGAAATCGAAAACCGAACGCTGGCTGGCCAAGATCACACTGGCGCCGGTGGCCTATGGTCACTTCTTTGTGGAGCACAACAAGGGCCATCACAAGAACGTGGCCACGCCAGAGGACCCGGCCAGTGCCCGCATGGGGGAATCCTTCTGGCGCTTCCTGCCGCGCACCATGATCGGCAGCGTCAAATCCGCATGGCAGATTGAAGCCCAGCGCCTGTCACGTTGCGAAGAGCCACTGTGGTCACTGAAAAATGAAAACCTGCAGGCCTGGCTGATGACGGTGGTGCTGTTCGGGCTGTTGACCCTGTGGCTGGGCTGGATCGTATTGCCTTTCCTGCTGCTGCAGGCCTTCTATGGGGCCTCTCTGCTGGAAGTGATCAACTACATGGAACACTATGGCTTGCTTCGCCAGAAGAAGGCCGATGGCCGCTATGAGCGCTGCGAACCCAGACACTCCTGGAACAGCAACCATATCGTTACCAACCTGTTTCTCTATCAGCTGCAACGCCATTCCGATCATCATGCCAACCCTACCCGGCGCTTCCAGGCCCTGCGGCATTTCGACGACAGCCCGCAGCTGCCTTCCGGTTATGCCTCCATGCTGATGCCGGCCTATATCCCCTTTGTCTGGTACCAGAAAATGGATCCGCTGGTTTATCAGCATTACAAGGGCGACCTTAGCCAGGCCAATCTGCAGCCGGACAAGCGCGAGGAACTGCTGAAAAAATGGCAGCAGCCCGCCGTGACCTATCAAAGCGCTGACTCGGAACCGGATGTGGCAGAGGGTGCCGTGGCGGCTGCCCGTCAGGCGGAACAGGATCTCGATACCCCTCACCAGTTTCAGTGCCCCAACTGCGGTTACATCTACGACGAAAGCCGTGGCGAGGAAAATGAAGGCTTTCCTCCGGGCACCCGCTGGCTGCAGATTCCCAATGACTGGCCCTGCCCGGATTGTGCGGTACGCGAGAAAGTGGATTTCGTCCTCAAGCAACACTGAGAGGGCAACCCCGGCAAGCAATATCCCCCCCTGTGCGCCGGGGGTCTTTTACACCCGGGACGCCTTTCGCATGGCGAGAGGCGTGGTCTGAAACCAGCGGCGAAAGGTACGACTGAAGTTCGATGTATCCTGGTAGCCCAGCTGCTCGGCAATGCGCTCTATGGGCAGGGTGGTTTCCGTCAATAACCAGGCGGCCTGTTCACTTCGAACATCATCCAGTAATTCCTGGTAACGGGTATCTTCCGCTTTCAGTTTGCGAATCAGGGTGCGCGTGGACATGGCAAATTTCTCCGCCATAACCTCCAGGGAAGGAAGCTCTCCCTGGCAATCCAGCAGCACCATGCTCACTTGCTGACTGAACGCGCCCCCCTTTTCCAGCTGCTTGAGCTGGTGTTCACAATCCCGAGTGGCATTGCGATGCATGGTCGGGTCTGCCGTCAGACAGGGAGATCCCAGCTGCTCCGGCGGCATTTCAACCAGAAAGTTATCCGCACCGAAAATGACCGGACAGCCCAGCAAACGCTCATAGTGCGCCGCCCAGACGGGACGCGGGAAAGGCAGCTGGACCCGGGCTTCCCGAATCCGTCCGGCGGAAACCGCATCGGTCATCTGGAAGTAAGTGCCCAGCAGGGCCCCCAGAAGAAACTCCCGGCAGTCCCCCAGATCCACGTTTTCATGCAACCATAACTGGCCCCAGCCATCATGCTCCTCGAAGCGCAGCTGGATCAGTTGCAACCGCACTCCCACAAAGCGGGCCACCACTGACAGCAGGGTGCGCATATCCGGGGCCGATACCACCGCATAACCCAGGGCGCCGTGGGCCGTCACCGGCGTATTCGCCCCGATCTTCAGCCCGATCCAGGGCTCTTCAGTCAGCTGCTGGGCCCGGCGTATCAAGCGGGACAGCTGCTCCAGACTCAGATAGCGATGCTCACTGAGCAGCTCTTGCCAGGCCAGCCGGGTACCGGAAAAAATATCCGCATCGCTGAAGCCTTCCTGCTTCAGATGGGCGCACAGCACCCGGCTGTAAGTGGGATGAATGGCCGGTTTGAGCCGATCCATTTGCTTGTCCACCATTCGCCACACTCCTGACCGTCATGATGCCCCAGCCTACCCCTAAACTGCCTGTTTAGTCTGTCACTTTATGACGATTTATTGCCACCTGACGGGGTGCCGGAGCGGCCGCGGCAGGCACACCATGGTGAAACTCGGATACCACTAACAACCAACGAGGTCATAGCATGAGCCAAGCTGGCGTCTTTATCGGCCCCTCCGGCGTCGAATACCGCGATCGCAAGCGGCATCTGTGGATTGTTTCCCTCTTTGTCCCGGGCACGGTTTTCCTGGGTCCGTTGATGGTGATGGCCACCGGCGAACCCTGGATGCTGTGGCTGCCATTGGCCTTCTATTACCTGGCCATTCCGCTGCTGGATATGCTGATTGGTGAAGATCAAAGCAACCCGCCGGAAGAGGTCGTGCCGCAACTGGAGGCCGACCCGTTCTATCGGCGCATGACCTATGCACTGGTCCCCATACTGCTGAGTGCCTATCTGTTCGGCATGTGGTTTGTTGGCACCCACTCACTGCCGCTGCATGGCATTATCGCCATGGTGCTGCTGACCGGCACCATCTGTGGCGCCGCCGGCATCAACCTGGGTCACGAACTGGGCCACAAGAAAACCCGCACCGAACGCTGGCTGGCAAAGCTGGTGCTGGCACCGTTGGGCTATGGCCATTTCCCCATCGAACACAACAAGGGCCACCACCGGGATGTGGCCACCCCGGAGGATCCGGCATCCTCACGGCTGGGGGAGTCCATCTGGAAATTCGCCCTGCGGGAGATTCCCGGCACCATGAAGCGGGCCTGGCAGCTGGAGAAAGGGCGGCTGCAGAAGGAAGGCAAGGCAGTCTGGTCACTGCACAATGAGATCCTGCAGCCCGGCCTGCTCAGCCTGATCATCTGGGGCAGCATCATCGCCCTGTTTGGCTGGAAAATGGTGCCCTTCATTGCCGCCGTGACCCTGTGGTCCTACCTGCAGCTCACCTCCGCCAACTACGTGGAGCACTATGGCCTGCTTCGCCACAAGGATGACACCGGTCGCTACGAGCGCACCCAGCCCCACCACAGCTGGAACAGCAATCACATGTTCTCCAACTGGGCGTCCTTCCACTTGCAGCGTCACTCCGATCACCATGCCCACCCGGCACGGCGCTATCAGAGCCTGCGACACTTCGAGGGTCTGCCGACACTGCCCAACGGTTACTTCGGCATGTTCCTGATCAGTTATGTGCCGCCCCTGTGGTTCAAGGTCATGGACCGGCGCATGCTGGAACACGCCGGGTATGACGCTGCCAACATCAACTTTGATCCGGCGCGCCGCGATGCGCTGATTCGCAAGTACCAGATCAAACCCTCGTCTTAGTAAAACCGGGTATGGCATTTGCCCCATCCTCCTTGGTGGGGCTTTTTTTTTGCCGCGATCATTCGCGGTTTTGCAAAACCGAGGGGGCACTGAGCTGTTTCCCGGTTATGTTTACCCCTATCAATCCCTTAGGATAGGTCCATCATTGGACAGTCGTTCCGATTTCGCTTTGCGTTCATTGCCAAGGAGTTCCCATGAGTGATGCACAGTTTGACGTGGTGGTGTTCGGCGCCACCAGTTTTGTCGGCCAGATTCTCTGCCAGTACCTCACTGACACTTACGGGGTGGATGGGGATCTGAAATGGGCCGCGGCGGGCCGCTCCAAAGACAAACTGGAGCAGGTGAAAGCCCAACTGGGCCAGGCCGGCAGCGCGCTGCCCTTGCTCACCGCCGATGCCAACGATGCCGCCAGCCTGGATACTCTCTGCGCCCAGACCCGGGTGGTGATCTCCACCGTAGGACCCTATGCGTTGTATGGCGAACCCATGATCCGCGCCTGCGTGTCCAGCGGCACCGATTACTGCGACCTGACCGGCGAAGTGCAGTGGATCGCCGCCATGCTGGAAAAATATGAAGACCAGGCCAAACAGAGTGGCGCGCGCATCGTGCATTGCTGTGGCTTTGATTCCATTCCCTCGGACATGGGCACCTACTTCCTGCAGCAGCAGGCCCGGGCCCGCTTCAAGGCCCCCGCCACCCGGGTGAAAATGCGCGTCAAAGTGGCCAAGGGTGGCGTGTCCGGCGGCACCGTAGCGAGCATGATGAACATTGCCGAAGAGGCCGGCAAAGACCCGGCTCTGCGCAAGAAGCTGGCCAACCCCTACCTGCTGTGCCCGCCCAATCATGGCTTCAGCGCCCGTCAGGACAGCATCAGCATGCCGCGCAAGGATGACGACTTCGGCGCCTGGGCAGCACCGTTCGTAATGGATGCCATCAACAGCCGCATCGTGCATCGCTCCAACGCGCTTAACGGCAACGCCTACGGGGACAACTTCACCTATAACGAAGCCATGCTGGCCGGCCCGGGCATGGGCGGGCGCATGAAAGCCCTGGGGATCGGCACTGGCACCGGCCTGTTCTTTGCTGCCGCCGCCATCAAACCCACTCGCTGGCTGCTCAACAAATTCGTGGTGCCGCAACCCGGCGAAGGCCCCAGCCCGGAAGCCCAGAAAGCGGGGTTCTACGACATCCGTTTCTTCGGGGTGACCGACAACAACGACAGCATCCGCGTCAAAGTCACCGGCGATGCGGACCCGGGCTACGGCTCCACCGCCAAGCTGCTGGGGCAAGCCGCCGTCTGTCTGGCCCAGGATGTGCCCGCCGATGCGCCCGGGGGGTTCTGGACCACATCGTCCCTGCTCGGTGATTCACTGCTGAAACGCCTGCAGGAAAAAGCCGGCATGACCTTCACCGTGATCGACTGATACCGGCACGTCTCTACTTCCCGGGAACCATAAAAAAGCGGGCCGCTGGCCCGCTTTTTTTGTGTGCTGGAACCGCTAGCGGGAATTACATCCCCAGGCGCGGACCATACATTGCTGACCTCCCCGGCTACGGCAATACTGCAAGGCGGTATTCTGCGCCTGCCCACCATTGGACGCGGTACCCCAACCATAGGCCGTGCTACCCCGCGCCTGGTCCGCGGCGTAGGCCGCACAGCCGGACGAAAAGGTCTGTACCACCCGGCAACCATAACCGCATTCACTCAAGGCACGACTCTGCGCTTCCGACAGGGTGCCGTAGTCATAGCTGAAGCCGTATTGATCTCCCTGATTGCTATCGATCGCCAGGGCACCGTTCGCTCCGGCGACGGATGCCATTGCCAGGGATAGCAGCAAAACCAGACTCTGAATGTTCATGATGTCCCTCTCCTTGGTGTTCTCATTGTGTGAGATCCGTGAATCAGCTTAGGCGCTCGCTGCAACGGGCACATCCCCTATATGAGGTATCAACCTTGGGGCCGGGGAAACTCCCTCAGAGAGATTCTCTCAGAACGGAAACCTGATGGGGTGGATACCCCCGGATAATCCTCCACCCCGGCGCATCATTGATCCTGCTGTTGGGTCGGGGCGCCGGCCAGGGCGCGGTAAACGGCCACCATGGCCAGCACCACATCGGTCTGACTGCGTACCCGGGCATCCCGGGTGGCGGTCAGTTCCTGCTCTGCGGCAAGCACCTCAAAGTAGCCGATAAAACCACGCTCATAGCGGGTGCGGGCCAGCTCGGCGGCCTGCTCGGCATTCTCTGCTGCCTGCTCCAGATGCCCGGCCCGCTGGCGGGCGCGCTGGTAACGGACCAGGCGCGTCTCGGTGTCTTCCAGGGCCGACAGCACCGCCTGCTGATACTCCGCCAGGGCGGCGCGGCTGTCCGCATCGGCGGCATCGATACGCGCCTTGACCTTGCCGTGATCCAGGAAGGTCCAGTCAATGCCCAGCGCCACCCGCCGGGTTTCCGCCGGGCCGCTGAACAAATCGCTGCTGTCCGCCGCCACCGAACCCAGCAGACCACTGAGGGTAAAGCGCGGGAACAGGTCCGCCGTGGCCACCCCGATGCGGGCGGTGGCCGCGGCCAGGCGCCGTTCCGCCGCCGCAATATCCGGGCGACGGCGCAGTACATCGCCGGGGCTGTCCACCGGGATCACCGGCAGCGTTCCCGGCAAACCCGTATCTCTCTCCAGTGTGGCAATCAACGCCGCCGGCGGCTGGCCGGTGAGCACGGCGATGCGATGCATGGCTGCACGGATACCGGCGCGCAGGGTGGGCAACGCTGCCCGGGTGCGCTGTAGCTGGGAGCGGGCGCGAACCCGGTCGAACTCGGTGCCGCGACCGGCATCCACCCGGGCAGACACGATATCCAGCGTTTCCTCCTGCAGGGCCACGTTCTGCTCGGCCACCTGCAACTGCTGTTGCAGCCCGCGCAGCTCGAAGTAGCTGCTGGCCAGTTGCCCCACCAGCGCCACCTGCAACGCGCCCAGGTCGGCACCGGCGGCTTGCAGCTCCGCCTGTTGCGACTGGGTGGCCCGGCGCAATCGACCGAACAGATCCAGCTCCCAGTTGGCGGCCAGGCCGGCCTGGTACACCTCCATCCGTTCCGGGCCGGCACCGGGCGGGGTGCGCTCCACGTCCGCCAGGTGCTGCTCGGCGCCGCTGGCACTGGCGGTAATGCTGGGCCACTGCTCACGCTTGGCGCCATACAGCAACGCCGCAGCACGATCGTAGCGGGCCAGGCCGGCCTGCAGGCTGTGGTTGGCGGCCAGGGTCTGGTCGATCAGTTGCCCCAGCAGCGGGTCCTCGAAGCCTGCCCAGAACTGCTGCTCGGCCTGCTCCCGGGATGCCGCCGTTGCCTCGGCAGCATGGAAAGCGTCCGGCTCCGGTGTGGGCGGCTCCTGATAATCCGGCCCCACCGCACAGGCACTCAGCAACAGAGTGACCGCGGCGACAGAAAACTTACGCATGGCTCTCTCCTTCAAGGCGACCATGGGGATCGCCATCCATGGTGGATGCATGCTGGCTCACCGGGGGCTTGCCGCCGGCCAGCTTGCGCAATGCCACATAAAACACCGGCGTCAGGAACAAGCCGAACAGGGTCACCCCGAGCATGCCGAAGAACAGCGCCACACCCAGTGCCTGACGCACTTCCGATCCGGCACCACTACCCAGCACCAGCGGTACCACGGCAGCGGTAAAGGTGATGGACGTCATGATGATGGGCCGCAGCCGCAGGCGGCAGGCTTCCAGCGCCGCGTCCACCACGCCCCTGCCCTGCAGCTCCAGCTCGCGGGCAAATTCCACGATCAGGATGGCGTTCTTGCAGGCCAGCGCGATCAACACCACCAGGCCCACCTGCACGAAGATGTTGTTGTCGCCCTGGAAATACCACACGCCGAGCAGTGCCGAGAGCATGCACATGGGCACGATCAGGATGACCGCCAGCGGCAGGGTCCAGCTTTCGTAGAGGGCGGCCAGCACCAGGAACACCAGCAACGCGGCATTGCCCTGGGTGGCCTGCTGATAGCTCAGGTCGGTCCATTCGAACGTCATGCCGGCGGGCAACACCTCCTCGGCGATGTTGCTCAGCACGTCCATGGCCTGGGCGGAGGACAGCATGGTGGGGTCCGCCTCACCGGCCAGGTCCGCTGCCGGGTAACCGTTGTAGCGCAGCACCGGGTCCGGACCGAAATCCTCGCTGATGGTGACCATGGAGCCGATGGGCACCATCTCGCCATGGATGTTGCGGGTCTTCAGGTTGGCGATGTCAGCCACGCTGTCACGGAACGGCGCATCCGCCTGGGCGATCACCTGCCAGGTGCGTCCGAAACGGTTGAAGTCGTTCACGTAGGTGGAGCCCAGATAGGTCTGCAGGGTATCGAACAGCCCGGTGAGCGGCACGCCCTGGGCCTTGGCCCGTTCACGATCCACTTCCGCATTCAGCTGCGGCACATTGGCCTGGTAGCTGGTGATCGGGAAACCCATGCCCGGTGTCTGGGCGATCGCATTCTGGAATGCATTCACCGCGTTCTGCAGCTCGCCATAGCCCAGGTTGCCGCGATCCTCGATGAACATCTGGTAACCATTGCCATTACCCAGACCGAGAATCGGCGGCGGCATAAAGGAGAAGGCAAAACCTTCCTTGAGGCCGGCGATGCGCCCGTTGATTTCTTCATTGATCTGCGCGGCAGTCCGGCTGCGCTGATCAAAGGGCTCCAGCGGGAAGAACACCAGGCCAGTATTGGACGTGTTGGTGAACTGCAGAGCGTTGAGCCCGGGGAAGGCCACCGCGTGGGATACGCCTTCGGTCTCCATGCCGATATCCACCACCCGCTGCAGCAACTGGTCCGTGCGCTCCAGAGACGCCCCTTCCGGCAGTTTTACCCCGGCGATCAGATACATCTTGTCCTGGGTGGGAATAAAGCCCGGCGGCACCACCTTGAACATCAACCCGGTGCCCGCCAGCAACAGCGCATAGATCACAAACACCATGCCGCGGTGTCGCAGGGAACGGGCCACACCACTCTGATAGCGCTCCGAACTGGCGTTGAAGAAGCGATTGAACGGCCGGAACAACCAGCCAAACAAGGCATCGATGATTTTGGTCAGGCGATCCTTCGGCGCGCTATGAGGCTTGAGCAACATGGCTGCCAGCGCCGGCGACAGGGTCAACGAATTGATCGTGGAAATCACCGTGGAAATGGCGATGGTCACTGCAAACTGCCGGTAGAACTGCCCGGTAACCCCATCCAGAAATGCCATGGGCACAAACACCGCACACAACACCAGGCCGATAGCCACAATGGGGCCGGACACTTCCTTCATGGCCTGGTGGGCAGCGGCCAGGGGCGTCAGACCTTCCTCGATATTCCGCTCCACGTTTTCCACCACCACGATGGCATCGTCCACCACAATACCGATGGCCAACACCAGCCCGAACAGGGTCAGGGTGTTGATGGAATAGCCGAGCAGATAGAGCGCCGCGAATGTCCCGACGATGGAAATGGGCACCGCCAGCAAGGGAATGATGGACGCCCGCCAGGTCTGCAGGAACAGGGTCACCACGAGCACGACAAGCAGTACCGCCTCCAGCAGGGTCTTGATGACTGACTTGATGGAATCACTGACAAAGATGGTGGTGTCATAGACGGTTTCGTAATCCACCCCGGCCGGGAAACGGGTGGCGATTTCGTCCATGGTGCTGACCACCTGATCGCGAATTTCCAGCGCATTGGCGCCAGGGGCCTGGAAAATACCGATGGCCACCGCATCCTTGCTGTCCAGTTGCGCACGCAGGGTGTAATCCCCGGCGCCCAACTCCAGACGGGCCACATCGGAAAGACGAACGATCTCGCCATCAGTGCCCGTCTTGATGATGATGTCACCGAACTCTTCCACCGTGCGCAGACGGCCCTGGGCATTGATCAGAGTCAGAAAATCACTGCTCGGCATGGGCTCGGCGCCCAGCTGACCGGCGGACACCTGCACGTTCTGTTCGCGCATGGCGCCCACCACATCCGCCGCGGTCAGACTCCGGGCGGCAATCTTGTCCGGGTCCAGCCAGGCACGCATGGCGTAGTCACCCCCACCGAAAACCTGGGCATCGCCCACACCGCGAATCCGCGCCAGCGCATCACGGACATGCAGGCGGGCATAGTTGCGCAGGTACAGCGTATCGTAGCGGCCGTCCGGGGAAGTCAGGTGCACCACCATCAGGAAGGTGGGCGACTGCTTCTGGGTGGTGACCCCTTGCCGCCGCACATCCTCGGGCAACCGTGCCAGCGCCTGGCTCACCCGGTTCTGTACCCGCACGGTGGCATCGTCCGCATCGATATCCGGGCGGAACGTCACCGTCATCTGCAGCACACCATCGGACCCGGCCACGGACTTGAGGTACATCATCCCCTCAACGCCGTTGATGGATTCCTCCAGCGGCGTGGCCACGGTTTCGGCAATCACCTTGGGGTTGGCGCCGGGGTACACCGTACGTACCACCACCGACGGCGGCACCACTTCCGGGTATTCACTCACCGGCAGGCTGGGCAGCGAGATCAGGCCCACCGCAAAAATGATGATCGACAACACCGCGGCAAAGATCGGCCTGTCGACGAAAAAACACGAGAAATTCATGGCAAAAGACTCCTGTCAGCCGTGCCGACGCACAGCCGCGCTTTGTCGTTCCCTTGCCGGGCGATTACCCGGCGTTGATGGATTACGGTTGCGCTACCGCGATGGCAGGCTGCTCGTCATTGGCAGAACGCATGGCCACCTGGTTGGGCTGCACCGGCATGCCATCGCCAAACACTTTCTGGATACCGTTGACGATCACCCGGTCGCCGCTCTCCAGCCCCTGATGAATCACCAGCAGATCCTCCACCGACCGGCCCGGTGTCACCTGGCGACGCACCACCTGGTTGTTGTCGTCCACCACGTAGACAAAACGACGGTCCTGATCAGTCATCACCGCCTTGCGGCTGACCAGCAGGGCGCGGTCCAGTTTGGCCACCGGCATTTCCACCCGCGCGAACTGGCCCGGCTTAAAAATGCCATCCGGGTTGTCCAGCACCGCCCGGTACTGCAGGGTGCCGGTGCCGCTGTTGAGACGGTTGTCGATAAAATCCAGCGTGCCACGGTGCGGATACCCGGCTTCCCCGGACAGGCCGATCCGCACCGTGGCGGACTTCCCCGCGCCAGGCACCTGCAGGCTTTCGAACGCGGATTGCTCATCGGCCTCGAAATAGACATGCATGGGATTCACCGATACCAGCGTGGTCAGCAGGGTCTGGTCCGCATTGGCCAGATTGCCCCGGGTCACCATGGCACGGCCGGTACGGCCATCCACCGGGGCGGTAACGCGGGTGTATTGCAGATCCAGTTCCGCCGTATCCACCGCTGCTCGGGCCGCATTTACCAGCGCTTTGGCACTGAGCAGGGCAGCACTGCGCTGGTCATATTCCTCACGGGAGATGGCGCGACTTTCCAGCAGGGTTTTCGCCCTGCCCGCTTCGCTCTTTGCCAGTTCCAGCTGGCTTCTGGCCTGCTCCAGCTCTGCGCGAGCCGCCTGCAAACGTGCCCGGTAAGGACGCGGATCGATCTGGAACAGCAGGTCACCGGCCTTCACCAGCTCCCCTTCCTCGAAGGCCACCTGGTCGATATAACCACTGACCCGGGGCCGCAGCTCCACGGTTTGCGGCGCCACTACCCGGCCGGTAAAGGACTCCCACAGCGTCACCGGCTCGGCAATCACCCGGGCCACATCCACCTCCGGCGCCGGCATCTGTTGTCCGGCTTCACTACGGGCATCGCAACCGGCAAGAAACACGGCCGCCATCAATGCCACCAATAGTGCCCAATAGACACCGGCACCACTGGCGCTTTCGCCACTCAAACTTTCCATCTCCGCAACTCCTGTTATCACCACCCAGCTCTGCCGAGTTATCGAATACCCACGACAACAATCGACAGCGCACAAAAAAAACGGGATGACTGGTTCTCTGGTGAAGCCAATCACCCCCAACAGATCAGCCACTCTATTTCCTCAAGCTAAGTTGAGGTCAATACAGGTTCGACTCGGCCTTTTGCTATCTTCCTCATAGGCGCCGTCTCTGGCCGAACGCCAGACGGAACAGCAAACGATCACCAACAGATCGGCCAGTCAGGGAAGACACGATACGGAGAGGCACCAGTTCGGCGGTAGCGGGTTACTGCGTGAAGATTGCCCGATTCTGTTAGCAAGGCGAAAAGTGATAAACCCGGCAAGGGCGATCCGACAATATGAAGGCCGCCTTGCATTGTAATTTCAGGCAAGTGACAACAACAAAGGAAGAGGTGAGCGACCAGGCTGCATTCTCAAATGACCCTACACAAAGGCCATTACCTCAAGCACACCGTATTGAGCTGCCAGGCTTTTGGACAAGCCGGGCGCCGTATCCCGGCTTGCCGTATCCACCAGGGTAGTCATGACGTATTGCCGGTTTCTGCGCAGTGATTGCCTGATCCTGCAGAAAGTGACTCAATGGGCACACGGGCTGGCAGCGCTCTGCGTATACTGCCGGCAACAGGAGGACAGGCCATGACCGTGACAACCCCGGAGTTACCCCGCAATCTCAGCGCCGGACCCCAGCAGCAACTGGCTGATATCGTCGGTCGCTGGGCCGATGGCAGCGGCATGCGCCAAACCGCTATCGAAGGTGTGGACTTGTATCGCTCTGATGGGCTGACGGCCTGCGGTTCCACCGTCTATGAACCCTCACTGATTTTTATTCTGCAGGGCACCAAGACCATTCAGCTCGGCGACCGGGAAATTGTCTATGGCCCCATGAGCTACCTGGCCAGTTCCGTGCATTTGCCGGTGCAGGGACAGATCGTCGATGCCTGCAAGGATCGCCCTTATCTCGCTGCCAAGATCACCGTGGATCCGCAGGAGGTAACGGACCTGGTGCTGGAACTGGGTGACAAGGTAGCCAGTTTCGACCCGGACAGTCCTTGCCCGGAAATCAGTTGCGGCCTGTGCATGTCCTACATGGACGAACGCATGCAGGGCGCCCTGTACCGACTGCTTAGCCTGCTGGATTCCCCCGAAGATATTCAGGTGCTGGCACCGCTGGCACGGCGGGAAATCATCTACCGGGCACTGATCGGCGAGATGGGCCCGCGCATGCGCAAGTTCGTGGCTGCGGACTCCCAGGCCAACCGGATTTCCCGGGTGATCTCCACCCTGCGTGGCCGCTACACCGAACCATTGCGAGTGAAGGAGCTGGCAGAAGAAGCCAACATGAGCGAGTCCACCCTGTTCCACAGCTTCAAGCAGGTCACTCGAATGTCGCCACTGCAGTTCCAGAAAAAACTGCGCCTCTACGAAGCCCGCCGCCTGATGCTCACCGAGGGCCTGGAAGCGGCCACCGCCAGCTACCGGGTAGGCTACGAAAGTCCCTCCCACTTCAGCCGCGAATACAGCCGCATGTTTGGCGCGCCACCCAAGGCGGATGTGTTGAAGTTGCGGGGGGAGCAGATAAGCGCTTAACAGCAATGAATAATTAATAGTTAATAATTAATAACTACGCGAGCTGGTTTCTCTCCTTCCCCAATGTATGAGGCCGCGCCCAAAGATTGAGCGCGGCCCAATGCCTTAAAGATGCGAAAAAATTTATCGCGTAATTATTAACTATTCATTATTAATTATTAACTCTTAAGCCGATATCCCGTCCGGAAAATCCACCACACCAGCGCGATACAGATGGCCAGGAAGAACAGGGTCATGCCGATGCTGATGCCGATGTGTACGTCGGCGCTGCCGAAGAAGCTGTAACGGAAACCACTGATCAGATAGACCACGGGATTGAACAGGGTCACGGTTTGCCAGAACGGTGGCAGCATGTCGATGGAATAGAAGCTGCCGCCCAGGAAGGTCAGCGGGGTAATGATCATCAGGGGAATGATCTGCAATTTCTCGAAGGTATCCGCCCAGATCCCGATAATGAACCCGAAAAGGCTGAAGGTAATCGCGGTAAGCAGCAGAAAGCCGAACATCATGAAGGGATGCTGAACCTCATAGTCCACAAAGAAGCGCGCCGTGATCAATATCAAAACGCCCAGTATCGATGACTTGGTCGCGGCTGCTCCCACATAACCGATGACGATCTCCACATAGGAGACCGGCGCCGACAGCACCTCATAGATCGTTCCCGAAAACGTGGGCATGTAGATACCGAACGAGGCATTGGAAATGCTCTGTGTCATCAGGGTCAGCATGATCAGGCCGGGGATAATAAACGCCCCGTAACTGACGCCGCCAATTTCCACCATGCGCGAACCAATGGCGGAGCCGAACACCACAAAGTACAGGGAGGTGGAGATCACCGGGGAGGCCACGCTCTGCATCAGGGTGCGCCAGGTGCGCGCCATTTCGAACTTGTAGATGGCGCGAATGGAATAGATATTCAGTTTCATCGGGCCTCTCCGGCTGGGGTGGCGTTTTCCGTGGCGGGCTGGCCGTTGTGGACCAGGTCCACAAAGATATCTTCCAGGGAACTCTGTCGGGAATGCAGATCCTTGAACTCGATGCCCGCCGCATTCAATGCCCGCAGCAGCTCGGCAATGCCGGTGCTTTCCTGGTTGGCATCATAGGTATAAATCAGCCCATAGCCGTCGTCCGACAAGGCCAGCGCATCGCTGCCCAGACCGGCTGGCAGACTTTCCAGGGGTTCGGCCAAATGTACGGTGAGTTGCTTGCGACCCAGCTTCTGCATCAGACGGGCCTTGTCATCCACCAGGATAATTTCTCCCTGACGAATAATACCCACCCGGTCTGCCATCTCCTCGGCTTCCTCGATGTAATGGGTAGTCAGGATAATCGTCACGCCCTGTTCGCGAAGCTGGCGCACCATCTCCCACATTTCCCGGCGCAATTCCACATCCACCCCGGCAGTAGGCTCATCCAGAAACAGGATCTTGGGTTCGTGGGACAGTGCCTTGGCGATCATTACCCGCCGCTTCATGCCACCGGACAGCATCATGATCTTGTTGTCCCGCTTGTCCCACAGGGACAGCACCTTCAGGACCTTCTCGATATGGGCATCGTTACGGGGTTTACCAAACAGGCCCCGGCTGAAACTCACCGTATCCCAGACCGTCTCGAAGGCGTCGGTGGACAATTCCTGGGGCACCAGACCAATGGCGCTGCGGGCTTCGCGATAATCGCGGACGATATCGTAACCGTCCGCCAGCACGGTACCACTGGACGGGTTGACGATACCGCAAATAATGCTGATCAGGGTGGTCTTGCCGGCGCCGTTGGGCCCCAGCAGGGCGAAGATCTCCCCGGCATGAATATCCAGATTGATGTGCTTCAGGGCCTGGAAACCACCCTGATAGATCTTGTTCAGGTCTTTCACGGAAATAACAGCACTCACCACTTTCTCCTTTGTTGGACCTGCTGACTCAGAGTCTCCCCTGAGCCGCCATATTATGCCCGAAATAACGCCCAACCGCTGGCAAGGCTAATAACGGTTTGGCAGCATAAGACCTTAACCTTGGTTAAGGTCAACGTTCATCAGCAAAGGCTTCCATCATGACCCTGTCCTGTGCAGACGATATTCACAAGGCTCTCACCGTTGGCGAGGTGGCTGAACGTAGCGGCGTGGCCGTTTCCGCCCTGCATTTTTATGAAAAAAAAGGCCTGATACAAAGCTCACGCAGTGCCGGCAATCAGCGCCGCTATCATCGCGATGTGTTACGCCGGGTGGCCGTCATCAAGGTGGCCCAGCGTATCGGCATCCCGCTGGCGGAGATTGCCGAGGCCCTGGCCGAGTTGCCCGATGGCCGCAGCCCCACCGCCCGCGACTGGAAGCGCATGTCCGCCAAATGGCGCATTCACCTGAACGAGCGCATCAATGATCTGACCGTACTGCGCGACCAGCTCAACGAATGTATCGGCTGTGGCTGCCTGTCCATCAAGGCCTGCCGGCTGCGCAATCCCTTTGACTCCCTGTCGGAGAAAGGCCCGGGGCCCCATTTCTAGGGAGGCTCAGGCTTACAGCGGCCTTGCGACCATGGTCGGCATTCATTTTGACATCTTCAGCGGGCACAATGTGATGCTGGCAACACCCCTTTCGCAATCAGGAGGCAGCATGAACAAGAATACCGTAACCGTGATTCCCGGCGACGGAATCGGACCGGATATCGTGGATGCCACGGTGCGGGTATTGAAAGCCCTGGATTGCGGCCTTGAATTCGAATATGCCATTGCCGGTCAGACCGCCCTGGACAAAGGGCTGGATCTGGTACCGGAAGAAACCCTGGCAGTGCTCCGCCGCAACCGCCTGGCCCTGAAAGGCCCGATCACCACGCCGGTAGGCGGCGGCTTCACGTCGGTGAACGTGACCCTGCGCAAGACCTTCGACCTGTTCGCCAACGTGCGCCCGGCCCTGTCCATTCCCGGGGTGAAGTCCCGCTATGACAACGTGGACATCATGACCGTGCGGGAAAACATCGAAGGCATCTATTCCGGACTGGGCCAGACCGTCAGCGAGGATGGCGAAACCGCCGAACTGCGCAGCCGCATCACCCGCACCGAGTCCGAACGTTTGCTGCGCTTTGCCTACGAAACAGCGGTGAAACAGGGCCGCAAGAAGGTCACGGTGGTGCACAAGGCCAATATCATGAAGTCCACCTCGGGCCTGTTTCTTGACGTGGCCCGCAAGGTTCGCGAGGACTACCCGCAGCTGGAGCACGAGGAAATGATCGTGGACGCCTGCGCCATGCAGCTGGCCATGAATCCCCATCGCTTCGATGTGATCGTTACCACCAACCTGTTTGGCGATATCCTTTCAGACCTGTGTGCCGGCCTGATCGGCGGCCTGGGCGTAGCCCCCGGCGCCAACATCGGTGAGCACGGTGGTCTGTTCGAAGCGGTCCACGGCAGCGCCCCGGACATCGCCGGCCAGGGCATCGCCAACCCCACCGCCATCATGCTGGCCGGGGCCCTGATGCTCGACTACATCGAGCTGCATGACAAGGCCAAACAGCTGCGCCGCACCGTGCGTCAGGTAGTCGGCGAAGGCGAAATCGTCACCCCGGATCTGGGCGGCCGCGCCAGTACCAGCGAATTTACCGATGAGCTGGTGCGCAGGCTGGAACAAAACAGTTAACAGTGAATAGTGAACCGTTCGCGGGGCGGGTTTTCCTGTCCTGAAATGCAAGAGGCCGCGCCCATGTATGGGTGCGGCCTCTTGCGTTATGGATCATGAACTAGTGATCAGCGCCTTGTTGGCGGGCCCGTTGTTGGCGTTCGTCCAGGCCCACGGCATCATTTTCCGGCAGCTCCCAGCCCTGAAGATTCTCTTCAATCAGCTGGACCAGCGCATCAATATGGCCGGGCTCTGCATTCAGTGCCGGGATGTAGGCAAACGACTCACCGCCAGCCTCCTCGAAGTACCCCCGGTTTTCCACATCGATTTCTTCCAGGGTTTCCAGGCAGTCGGAGGAAAAGCCGGGGCAGAACACCTGAACGGATTTCACACCCTGCTCCGGCAGCGCCATCAGGGTGTGGTCGGTGTAGGGCTTCAGCCATTCCTCACGGCCAAAGCGGGACTGGAAGGTAGTGAGCCAGTCGTCGTCGCCCAGGCCCAGCCGCTCCGCCAGCAGCCGCGAGGTCTTGTGGCATTCACAGAAGTAGGGGTCGCCATTAAGCAGGTATTTTTTCGGCACACCGTGGTAGCTGAAGATCAGCTTGTCCGCCGTACCGTGTTCGGCACGAAACGCCTCGATGTGGTTGGCCATGGCCTCGATGTAGGGCGGATAATCCGGGTAGTGGCTGATAAACCGCAGGTCCGGCAACCAGCGTCGTTGCATGAAGTCCTTGGCAATGGCGTCAAAGGTGGAGGCATTGGTGGACGCGGAATACTGCGGGTACAAGGGCAGCACCACCAGCTTGCGCACCCCCGCCTCCTCCATGGCCTGCAACTGGCTGGCGATGGAAGGATTCCCGTAACGCATGGCAAAGCGGACGTCGATGTCGTCACCGAATTTGTTCTGCAACCGCTCGCGGATGCCAGCACACTGGGCTTGGGTGTGCACCATCAGCGGCGAGCCCGCCTCCGTCCAGACGCTTTTGTAAGCATGGGCAGAACGGGGCGGGCGAATCACCAGAATCACCAGGTGGAGAATGAAGAACCAGATCAAGCGGGGCACTTCCACCACCCGCGGATCGGAGAGGAATTCACGCAGATAGCGGCGCAGGGCGCCGGTCTCTGGCGCATCCGGGGTCCCCAGGTTGGTGATCAGCACCCCCAGCTTCTGCGCCTGGCGGTGATCAAAGTTCTGTTGTCCCTGATAAGCCATCCGTTCCTCGCTGCCATTACGTTAAGCGATCAGTATGGCCGATAGTGTAGCGTGGCAACGTCAAGGTAGCAGGCGCGCCATGCCTATCGATCTGATCAAAGTCGGAAATTAGAGGGTTTCCGCCAGAGGCCCCTGATGCTCGGCGAGCACCTGGCGAAACGCCTCGGGGATTGGCGCCGAGGCCTGCTTGTCATGCTCGAAGTAGACCTGCACCGCCTTGCCACGGGCCACCAGCTTGCCGTTCTGCCAGGCCTGCTGGGCCACCACGAAGGAACTGTTGCCAATTTTCTCGATGCCGGTGCGCAACAGTACATCGCTGCCGTAGTAGATCTGGCCGACAAAATCCACTTCCACCCGGGCCAGAATCAAGGGCAGGGACGCCGGGTCACTGCCACCCCCGAACAATTGAAACAGGGGCGTCCGCCCGGTTTCGAACCAGCCGGTGACCACGGTGTTGTTCACATGACCAAAGGCATCGGTTTCGTAAAAGCGGGGCGTGACGGTGAGCTCAAACATGGCGGTTATCTCATCAGGACTGCGGGGGCGTCATGATACCCGAGACGCCCCCGGCCCTGAATATTGACTCTCAGGCTGGTGTCATTCACCCCGCAGGCTGGCCAGGGCGTTTTTGCGACGCTCAACCTCTTCGCCAAGGCTGTCGCGGGCCGCCTCCTGCTCTTCCACCCGCTCGATCAGGGCCTCCACATCCTGGCTGGCTTTTTCCATAGGTTCGCCGAGGCCACCCACGGCTTCCGCATTCTCTTCCAGCACCGCCAGTTCCGCCCGCGAGGCCATCAGTTGCACCTGAATCTGGCGCAGGGTGTGATCCGCCTCTGCCAGGGCCGACAGACTGTCGTCCAGTTTGCCCTGAAGCTCTTTTTCCAGCTCGGCAAATTCATCGCTGTCTTCAGCAATGACCTGCCAACCGTCAAACCTTTGCTCGAAGTCTTCGGCGACCATGCCGCGCGGCAAGTCCTGCTCGTCCAGGGTGGTCACCACGTTCTCTTCACCATTACCGCGGATGATCTGTACCGAGGCAGTGAGGTCGCGCTCCTCCCCTTCTGCCAGCGCCGTACGGGTCACCACTCGCTTGCCGATGTCATCAACATAGCGGACTTCACGCAAGGGCTTCTCCAGGGCCAGCACGGCTTCCACCTTGTAGGTGATGATTTCCTCAGGTCCGGTGCGGTCCTCTCGCTGATCCTGAATATCCAGATCGTCCACTTGCCAGTAGCTCAACTCCCGGGTCTGCAAGGCCTGATCAATGGCCGCCGCCAGTCGTTTTTCCTCACTGTTCATGCCACAGCTGACCAGTAGCCACGCCGCCGCCACAAACAGACCACCGATTGCTACGCCTCGTTTCAATGACATCGCCCTTCCTCCATACGGGTTACTGTGCCCCATAGTATGCATGCTACGCGCCCGGCGTCGACGGCTGCCGTTTTCCGCCCGTATCATGGCCCTCCCCCCTTTTGCTGGAGAAGCCCCATGAGCTCGCTGGATACGGCAACACGCACCGAACTCGAAGCCGCCGCCTTTCGCCGCTTGCTGCGGCACCTGGACGAAAACAAGGACGTGCAGAATATCGACCTGATGATCCTAGCGGACTTTTGCCGTAACTGTCTGTCCAAATGGCTGGTGGCCGCCGCCGAAGACCGGGAGCTGACGCTGGACTACGAGGCGGCCCGGGAATGGGTCTACGGCATGCCCTATGCCGAATGGAAGGAAAAACACCAGCAACCGGCCACGCCGGAGCAGCTGGCAGCGCTTGATGCGAAGAAGACGTAGGTGACTCTGGCATCGTCGGCGCTGCGCCCCGGGAAGCGAGTAGCAACGGGCGCAAGCGCTATCTTGCCCCTGACGCCTTGCCGGGACTGGCCTGGCTCAACCTCCGCGCTCGCGATACGCCATAAAAAAGGCGGCCCGAAGGCCGCCTTGATCGGGTAAGCGACATTTACTCTTCGTCAAAAAGGGTTTCCACTTCATAGACCGAGGTGGTGCCGCTGACTTCATTACCGACGACCAGTAACGGCATCCCACTGGGAGAGTCGGAAGCGGGGATGAATACCAGCCCTTCCGGACCCAGGTCACCGACCACGGCCCCCACATCACTTTCTGCCAGCAGGCCGTCATCGATCAGGTCTTCGATGTCCGCGCCGTCACCACCGCCACCCCAGAAATTGCGGCTGTTCAGGTAGTCCAGTCGCTGGGGCTGCTGGGGGTCGGTAATGTCATAGACCAGAATGCCGCCCATCCGCTCCAGAGCCATGAACAGGAACGTCTTGTCACCGATGGCACCGATGGTGAGCCCCTCCGGCTCCGGACCTTTGGCATCGCTGCGGCTGTCCATGGCGTTGATTTCATCATGGCCACTGTTGAAGTAATCCTGGCACGCGATGCTGCGGTTGGTACCCAACCGACATTCCTCGCTGGCCAGGAACTGTTCGATTTGGTCACCGCTGTCGAATACCAGGTTGCCGTTTTCATCCCGGATGGAGAAAGAGCGGCCGCCATAGCTGTACAGGGTGTCATACATGATGCGGGTGCCAGCCTGATCCAGCTCACCCGCGTCGTTGTACATCAGCGGACTGCCCGCCTCATCGGTTTTGTAGCCCATGGCCCAGGTAATGTTGAGACGGCCCAACACATCATCTTCACGGCAGTCACCGGGATCACCGGCGCTGGCACCGCAATAACCGAACACGGCGGGATCCAGCAGCGCCCCGGCACCCAGCTCACGCAACTGGGGAGGCAGATCGTCGCCACAGCGGCGATCAAAGCCACTGGCATGTACCAGATGTTTGACGCGGAATTCTTCCACGAAACCCTGGCTGGCATCCCCCATGCAGTCCTCGCCTTCGGTGCCCCAGTAAGCATCGTTATCTTCCCCCCAGGCACGGGCATCGCCTTCGTTGGCCGTCACCAGATAGGTGCTGCCACCGGCGCTGTAGGCCTGGATGGCGTCAGGCAGGTACAGCCCCACCACACCGTCCCAGGTTTTGATATGGATTTCCTGGTCATCATCACTGACATCCAGCCCGAAACCCTCCGCGCTACGATCAATTTCTCCCAGCGGCAGGATGTCGGTAACAGTGGCGGTATCAATGCTGACCTTGGCCAGGGCGTTATTCTCCTGCAGGGTCACCCAGGCGGTTTTGCCATCGGTGGACACGGCAATGTATTCCGGCTCCAGATCCATGGCCACATCCGCGCCGGGACCATAGATGCGCACCCCCATACTGCGTAACGTATCCGCATCGAAGGCTGTGAAATCCGCAGTATCGACCTGTGGATCCTGCGGATTACTGATATCGATAATGCTGATGGAGCCCGGAGGATCAATCTGGTAATCATCGCTGGGCTCACCCTCATTGGCGGTGAGCACCTTGCTGCCATCCGGGGTAAAGATAATCATGTCCGGCTGGGCTCCGACTTCCACACTACCGAGCAGACTCAGGTCTTCAGCCCGGTACAGGGCAGCGAAACCGTTGTCGGTTTTCGGATCCGCTTCAATGGCGATAGCCACCAGTCCATTTTTTACGGCGACGCCGTTCACTTCCGCACCCGGCGCCACTTCCCCGACACTCAGGGACCCTATTTTTTCCGGGTGTTGTGGGTCACTGAAATCCAGTACATCCAGTACGCCCTGTTCTGCATTGACCACAAACAGGCGCTGGCTTGCGCTGTCAAACGCAGGAATTTCCGCCGCAGAGGCGTCAAAGCTGCCAGATTCGTAGCGGCTCAGAAAGGACAAACGCAGGCCATCCGGCGTTTTCACTTGCTCGCCACCAGCAGCAGGATTGTCATCGCTGCTGTCACCGCCACAGGCAGTCAAGGCAGCAGCCAGCAGTACGCCGGCCCCCAGGCTATACCAGGATGTCATGGTGAACTCCCCAACGGTTCGTGTTATTTAATGATCAGTGAACCTGGGTTTATAAATGGGCGGGATGAAGCCACTGCGACAAAAGCGTGATGCTTTTATGGCAAACGCGGGACGCGGCCCAAGAACATGAAACGCACCGCAAAAAAAACGCGGCCAGAGGCCGCGTTCACCGGAAGAAACCAGACCAAGGGGTCAGACGGTTTCGTAATCACGCTCTTCAAATTCTGCCATCTGAGCCGCGTACTGGGTGGCGAAACCCGGGTACATGGTGGCATTGAAACCATCTTCGGTCAGATACCAGCTTTTGCAGCCGGAATTCCAGTTCGTCCGGGCCAGGCGCTTTTGCATTTCCTTGTTGTGGCGACGCTGGACGTCTTCTTTCACGTCCAGCATTTTCAGATTGTCTTGAAGAATTTTTTTGATGCCTTTCACCGCATAGTCGAGCTGGGATTCCATGTAGACCAGCGCCGAATTATGGCCAGGTCCCGAGTTGGGACCAAACGTCATGAACAAGTTCGGATACCCCGACACATTGATGCTCTTGTACGCCTGGGCTCCGCCCTGCCACTCGTCCCCGAGCACCCGGCCGCCTCGGCCCTTCACCGGGAACGGCGTGCCGGAGTGGCTCACATCGAAACCGGTGGCAAAGACAATGCAATCCACCTGATGCTCAATGCCTTCCACCGTCCGCACGCCCTTTTCGCTGATACGGGCAATGGGCCAGGTAATCAGTTTGGCGTTGTCTTTCTGCAAAGCCGGGTAGTAGTCGTTGGAGACCAGCACCCGCTTGCAGCCGATGGTGAAATCCGGCGTCAGCTGGCGGCGCAGCCAGCGGTCTTTCACCTGGCGGCGAAGGTGCAGACGCGCCACTCGCTCAGCAATCCGCGTCAGCGGCGAATTCCAGATCACCGCCAGGGCCATGCTTTCATGGGTCCAGTAGAGCAGATTGCGCATGGCCTGCTGGCTGGCTGGCAGCTTGCGAAACAGGGCCTTGTTCCAGGCCGGAGTGGCAAAATCCGGTCGTGGCAGCACCCAGCCCGGGGTGCGCTGGAAGACCTTGACATGGGCCGCGGTTTTCACCAGTTCAGGAATGATCTGAATGCCGCTGGCACCGGTGCCAATTACAGCCACACGCTTGCCGCTGAAGTCATAATCATGGTCCCAGCGGGCGCTGTGAATCTTGTGACCCTGGAAATCATCAATGCCGGTGATGGCAGGGAAACTGCAGTTGGATAACGGCCCCTGGGCCATGACCGCAGCACGTCCGGCGAAGACAGCCTTCTTGTCCGTGGTGGCAGTCCACACGCCGGTTTTGTCATCGAAGCTCAGCTCCGCCACGTTTTGCTCGAAGCGAATATGCTTTTCCAGGTCGAACTCGGCCACCAGATGATGGATATAACCAAGAATTTCCTGACTGCCGGAAAAGCTCCGCGACCAGTCCGGGTTCGGCGCGAAGGAATAGGAATACAGGTTGGAGGGAATGTCACAGGCGGCCCCGGGATACTGGTTATCCCGCCAGGTGCCACCCACGGCGTTGCCTCGTTCCAGAATCACGAAATCATTGATGCCGGCCTGCTTGAGACGAATGGCCATGCCCAGACCCGCGAAGCCGGCACCAACAATCAACACTGACACGGGCTTTACCGATGGAGTCTTACGGGCGGGTTTGCGGGCCGCCGCGGCTTTCTTTGCCGCGGGGGCACGCTTGCGCGTCGCTGCCTTGCGCGGTGCCGTTTTTTTCTTGGCAGTGGGTTCAGTCATAACGGTCTAGCTCTTACGAAATCGGAGGGCATCACCATGGGCCAAAACGGCCCATGGTGATGACATATCTATGGGGAATCAGTGGGTCGCTGTGGGCTGCCAGGTCAGTTCCTTCACCCAGGAAGGCACTGCCGGCAGGGCCCGACGGGGCACCATATTGGTGAGTTTCACCAGCCCGTCGACGGGGACGTGATACGCCTTCTGGCTGCGGTTGGTCACAAAGCGGCCATGGTATTTGATGATCTGGAACCAGGGGTTGCGACGGCCATCCTCGGTACGACCACCGATACGCTCAAACTTCTTCATGGCCTTGTAGAGTTTTTCTTCCGGCAAGCCCATGGCAATTACGTTGTCGCGCATTTTGTTCAGCAGAGGCGCATAGGAGGCGATACCCAGAATCAACCGCGGGTCCATCAACGGGGCCAGCATTTTGGTGGCGCCGATGAAGGTTTTTCCGCGACCCTGCATTTCCATCACGGTAAAGCCCACGCCCAGGTGGCGGGATTCATCGTCGTTGATTCGTTCGAATGCCTGATGGCAAACCGGATCTTTGACGGTATCCAGCAGGAAGGTACAGAGGGCGCCGTCCAGGGCAATTTCCAGCATGGGCACCACGGTACCCAGCACATACAGCGGCATCTCATCGGCAAAGCGATCCAGCCACTCGATGACGATACGCAGGTTGATGTTGGGCTCGGGGATCTCATCCCCTTCCAGCATGCCCCAGCGCTTCATCAGTGCCATTTCCGCATTGGCGTGACGCTGCTCTTCCGCATGGAAGTAGGTGTAAATCTGACGCAGGGTATCGTCCGGTGCCTTTTTTGCCAGTGCCGCAAAGGCGCGGGCTCCCACGTGCTCGATCCACATCAGATCGGCCATGAACTCTTTCAGCTTGGGCCACTGTTCATCCGTGATCAGTTCGGCACCGGGAGCGTCCCAATCGATGTCCGACAGGGCCCACTGGGTGCTTTTGATTTTGGTCAGCATTTTGTCCAGATCGATGGAAGCCATGATGCACTCCTTACGGATTATTCTGCCTGTGGTGACGAAAGGCCGCAGGGCCCGGCGCACCGTTGATGGTGACAAAGATATTTACTGTCACAGTAGTTGATGTAACAATAAAGCGAATGCTCGTTCGGATTCAACTCGGATAATCAGATGGCTCGCAAACCCAAACAACAACGCTCCAAGGCCACCGTGGATGCCATTGTCCAGGCCGCCCTGATCTCCATTGCCAGCCACGGCCCCAGTGCTATCACTGCCAGGCAGATCGCGGAAAAAGCCGGTATTGGCGTGGGTTCGCTGTATGAATATTTTGAGGACAAGGACGCCATCATTGATGCGGCAAGCAAACGCTTTGTCAGTGACACCGTGGATCTGATCAAACCCTTGATCCCGGAACTGGTTCGTCTGGACATCCGTGAGGCCATCGAGAAATTGTTGTTCAGTTTTCGGGACTTCCTGGAAGAGAACAACCAGCTCTATCTTCGCTGTGCCCGCCACGCCTTCAGCATGGACATGGTGATCTACCAATCACCGATCAACAGCGCCCTCATGGAACTGTTCACCCAGTACCTGATGCACCACCCGGAGCTGCTGAAGCTGCCCAACATTCCCACCGTGGCCTATTTCTATATCAATGGCGGCATTTTCACCGTGGTCAGGCATCTGTCCGAGGACAACCCGATACAAAGCTTCGAGGAGCTGACAACCGTGTTCGGGGATATCCTGGCCAGCTATGTGGATAAGAAGGTGGAATTGGCCGGCTGACCGCCTTCACGCCCGCGGTGGCGTAGAAAGCATGAGGGGAAGCATTTCGCTTCCCCTCATTCAATAGACCCGTCATCTAATCGTCGTCAGGCGGCTTTCTTTTTCTCCGCGCTTTGATAGGCCACTTCGTAGTCACTGACCTTGAAACGGCTCAGGCGCTTCTTCAGCTCTTTCAGCGACCAGGGCCAGGCAGCAAAGTTGCGGCCATTCTGGTCCAGGTAATAACTCTTGCAGCCACCACTGTTGAACACCGTGGTCTTCAGATGCTTCTGGACTTTATCGTTGTGGGCTTTCAATACCTGAGGCTTGATCGCAAAACGGGTGATACCTTTCTGCTTCACCTTTTTCAAACCATCAATGATGTAGTCCAGCTGGGCTTCCGCCAGTCCGATGAAAGAGTCGTACACCAGCACGTTCGGCCCCAGTACCAGGAAAGCATTGGGCACGTCTTTCATGGTGGCACCCAGATAGGCTTCCGGTGAGCTGTCCTTCCACAGGTCGGAAAGGCGGTTGCCGTTGGCATCAATCACCTTGCGACCAATGGGCGGGTGAGACACCTCGAAACCTGTCCCCCAGATGATCACGTCCACTTCGTGACGCTCACCATTGGCGGCAATCACGGTATTGCCTTCCACTTCCACCAGGCCATGGGGAATCAGGTTGGCATTGTCTGCCTGCAGGGCCGGGTAATAGTTGTTGGCAAACAGGATACGCTTGCAGCCCAGCGTAAAGTCCGGGGTCACCGCTTTGCGCAGTGCCTTGTCTTTCACCTGCACGCGCAACAACTGTTTGGCTGCCGTGCTCACCGGCTTCAGGGCCGCCGGATTACGCAGGCCAAAGTTGATCACATTCAACGATGTCGCTACCGCCTTGCGCCAGCTCTTCTGGATAATCGGCAGCTTGTCGATCAGCTGCTTGCTGGTGTCGCCCAGATCCATATCCGGCTTGGGCAGCACCCAGGGAGCCGTGCGCTGGAACACATGCAGCTCTTTCACCTTGGGCTGGATCTGCGGCACGAACTGGATCGCCGAAGCACCAGTGCCAATCACCGCCACACGTTTACCGGTCAGATCATAATCATGGTTCCATTTGGCGGAATGGAACATTTCGCCCTTGAAGCTATCCAGTCCCGGCAGGGAGGGGATCTGCGCTTCGGTAATCGGCCCGGTGGCAAAGACCACGGTGCGCGCCAGAGTCTGGCCTTTATTGGTATCCAAGACCCACAGATGGCGGCTTTCATCCCACTCGGCGTGTTCCAGCTCCGTGCCGAATTCGATCAGATCGTTGATGCCGAAGTCCTCACTGACCTCTTCCAGGTAACTGAGGATTTCCGGCTGGCGAGCAAACAGATGGCTCCACTTGCTGCTCAGGGCAAAGGAAAACGAATACAGGGAGGAAGGGACATCACAACCACAGCCCGGATAGGTATTTTCCCGCCAGGTCCCGCCGACACGGCTGGCTTTCTCGATGATCTTGAAATCGTGATAGCCCTCTTTCTTCATCTTGATGGCAGCACACAGACCGGAGATGCCGGCACCAACAATAAAGGTGTCGTAAATCCTGGCCTCAGGGGCGGTTTTTTTCTCAGTCGCTGGCATGGGAAATACCTCGTTTAATTCTTAACAAACCGGTAGGAGAAGCCCAGCAGGTTCGCATACAGGTTGGGGGTGGCGCGCTTCATCATCCAGAACAGCTTGGCGTCCACCTGCGGGGTGGTGTAAAGCTCACCCTTGTCGAGACGATTCAGGGTCAGCTTGGCCACGGAGTCACTGGTGGTCATGGCATAGTTCATCAGCGCATGGTCGGCCAGTTTGGAGTAACGATCCGGAATGCGGCCATCCTTGATGATGTTGGTCGGCACCAGGGTCGGGCACAGGACATTGACCTTGATATTATCGCGCTTGAGTTCCGCGTAGAGGGTTTCGGACAGGGCCCGTACACCGGCCTTGGTCACGTTGTAGGCACTCATTTCCGGTGCAGCGGTATAGGACGCAGCAGAGGCCACATTGATAATGGCACCGCGGCCCTGCTTCTTGAACCCGGGCACGAAGTAGTGACAGCCGTGCACTACCCCCCAGAGGTTCACATCCATCACCCATTTCCAGTCCTGCAGGCTGAGCTCTTCGAACTTGCCACCGATACCTACGCCGGCATTGTTGATGACCATGGTGACCGGGTTGCCGAGCAGCTTCTCCGCCTGCTCGGAGAGCTTCTTCACCTGGGCCGCCTTGCCCACATCGCAGGCCACTGCATAGGCCTTGCCACCGGCTTTTTCAATCAGTGCCACCGTTTCTTCGGCACTTTCCAGCTTCAGATCTGCGCAAACCACCGCGGTGTTTCGTTTGGCCAGTTCCAGGGCAAAACTTCGCCCGATACCACTACCGGCACCGGTGACAACGGCATAACCGTTATAGCTGGGCTTGCTGGAACGAAACTTGAGAATATTCATCATTTTGTTATCCCTTTCACAGGTCGAGTATTCAGTGTTCGTTCAGGCACGCTTGCCCGGCACGAATTCCTTTGTCAGGTAAGGCGCCAACAGCCCGGTTTTCGGGTTAAGCAGTTTTTCCTTGTAGTACTCCAGGTACGCACTGGTGTCGTGGTCACTGGGATGAAAATCGCGGCGGGTGTAATCGAGGATATGCTTGATGGTGCTGCCATACACCCCATCTTTGGGCCCGACCATGACTGCCAGACTGCGCTGCACATCCTTCCAGTAACGCGGGCTCAACAGATTGCGCGGCTTGCGCATGATTGGAATCAAGGATGCCGCAACCGGAATCAGGAAAACGATGGTGAAGGCCGCCAGGGCAAAGCCTTGCATACGCAGGGAATAGTCGCCGGACAATTCCTGGAACACGTCGTAGGCCACATCTTTATGCTCTGACTCTTCCAGCATGTGCCACATCCACAGGGCCCGCTGCTTCTCGTCGAAAGACTCATAGAAGATGTCTTCGTGCTTCATCATGTATTCCGCCAGCACCGCGGTGAAATGCTCAATGCCCGCCATCAAGGACAGCTGCATGCGGTTGGGCAGTTTCTTGAAGCCGTGCTCAAACACCTTGTCGGCAAGAAAACGATACAGCCCCACGGGGAAACGATGTTGGGCCAGCACATCATTGAACTCATTGTGCATCTTGGAATGAATCGCTTCCTGGCCGATCAGGGCGGTTACCAGACGCTTGAGCTCCGGATCTTTCACAAACTGACGGTGATGGCGGGCGGTATCAATCACCAGATCTTCGCCAAAGGTCAGAAAGATGGACAAGGCTTCGAAGTATGCCGACGCCAGCTCCGTGTTTCTGAAGAAGGTATCGTCAAGCTGCTTGCCATCGAACTGAAAATCCATATGGCGGATCGGCATCTCGGGCCGTTGCTTGGCGTTTTTCGGCACATATGAATGAATCGTTGCAGTGGTCATTTGGTCACCTGTCCAATGGGGCAAAGCCGATAATCTTGCGCACCGGGGAAACAGATCGGCGCGCACTACTGTTACATTGACGGGTGACACAATAAAGCGAATGCTTGTTCGGGTTCAATTCGGTTCGCCCTGCCCCCCTACGGCCTCTTCTGCTTGCTGAATCCAGACGGCTAACAGATAAAAGACTGGACGGAATGGCGCCAAGAAACAATCAGCAACAACCTGATTTAAATGGAAAAAGTACCGAAACGGCGCCATTCAAACCTGCCATTCGCCGATGCCGGCGCCAGCCTCTGGTCACCCCTCCGAGGGGACTATTTGTCTTCCCTCGCCAAAACCGGGAAACGTGTTCGGATTTAGGTCAGCAGATAGGACACGATTTGCCTGGCATTTCCCCCGGATCTCAGGCCTGCCAAGCCGGAATCTATAACAGAGCATTACAATCTATGGGTAGGAATAGCCTGGGAGGCCGGCAACAATAAAGTAAATTGATGGCCGTCGGGGGTGTCCATGCTCAACCAGGAAAAACTGAACCAATCCAAAATCCTGCAAATGGTGGACTGGCAGTTCAATCGTTATCTGTCCATGCAGCTGCTGCCTCTGTTGTATCTGCTGATGATTATCGGCGCACTGCTGCTGGTGGGTTTTCTGGTGGCCGCCAGCTACTCCAGCTCCTTGTGGTTTGGGCTTGCCGCCACCGTGCTATCCCCTCTGCTGTTTGTGGTGTTTGTCGCCATCGTCCGTGCCGCACTGGAATATCTGGTCATGGCCCATCGCACCATGAGTATCGTGGAAAGTATGAGAGCGCTTCCCGACCAGGTCGCCAAAGTCGAGGGCCGGGTAGAGGCGCTTACCAGCCAGGTGGAAGACATCCATGGCACCGTGATCCAGCTTCGTCCCCTGCTGCGATCCGCGGGCTTGCCCGCCCGACTGCTGGATTCCCTGCGCAAGGGGGAAAGCAAGGACGGGGACAAGTAAACACGGCACTCTCTGTACAGCCTGGCGCAATGGCGCTGCGGTAATTGCGCCAACCGTTATCGGTTCTAGACTGAATTCCATGACAAAAAAAAGGAATTCATCATGGAACCTGACCAGCGCTTACAACGGCCACCCTCACTCGTTCCCAATCTGGCGGATTGGCGTTTCGAACACTACCTGACCATGCGCTTGCTGCCACTTTTCTACCTGCTTCTGGTGGCAGGGGCGGCCGTGGCCGTGTTCGGAATCGCTGCCGCCTGTTTCTGGATATCCACCCCCATCGGCCTGATCGCCCTGGCGGTTTCACCGCTGCTACTGCTGGTGATTGTTGCGGTGGTGCGTGCCGCACTGGAATACCTGATCATGGCGCATCGCATTATGCGAATTATTGAGCGCATGGACGCCCTGCCCGAGCAGGTGCGGGATCTGTCATACCGGGTGGACGGTATCACCCGGCAAGTGGATCGCCTGACGGATAATGTCCAGGACATTCACCAGGACCTGATGCATGTGCGGCCCCTGCTCCGTTCCGCAGGCCTTCCCGCCCGGCTGCTGGCTTTTCTGAAAACACCGGGCGATCGCTAGACGACTTCCAGATCACCATCAACGTCGCAACCAACCATCGCAATTGCCGGTCTTTTCATGTGTAATTTCTTCCCTGCAGGCGCCCGCCATGGCGCCCTCACCCTGAACAAGGAGTTACCATGTCGCTACCCGCGTCCCTGCAAGAGCGGCTACGCCTGCCGGCCGTTGCCTCACCCATGTTTATTGTCTCCAACCCGGACCTGGTCATTGCCCAGTGCAAGGCCGGTATCGTCGGCTCGTTTCCGGCACTGAATGCCCGGCCCGCGGAAGAGCTGGAAGTCTGGCTAAAGCGCATCACCGAAGAGCTGGACGCCTGGAACCAGGCCAACCCGGATCAACCGGCGGCACCGTTTGCGGTTAACCAGATCGTGCACAAGTCCAACAACCGCCTGGAACACGATCTGGAAATGTGCGTGAAGTACAAGGTGCCTATCGTGATCACCTCCCTGGGCGCGCGGGTAGACGTGAACGAGGCCATCCACAGCTATGGCGGCCTGGTATTCCACGACATCATCAATAATTTCTTCGCCAAAAAAGCCATCGAGAAAGGGGCGGATGGCCTGATCGCCGTGGCCGCCGGGGCCGGTGGTCATGCGGGAACGCAATCCCCCTTTGCCCTGGTACAGGAAATCCGCGAATGGTTTGACGGCCCACTGCTGCTCTCCGGTTCCATCGCCAAGGGCGATGCCATTCTGGCGGCCCAGGCCATGGGGGCCGACCTGGCCTATATCGGTTCCGCCTTTATCGCCACCGATGAAGCCAACGCAGATGAGCGTTATAAGCAGTCCATCGTCGACAGCAGTGCCAGTGACATCATCTATTCCAACCTCTTCACCGGGGTGCACGGCAACTACCTGCGCAGCTCTATCGAAGCGGCAGGCCTGGATCCGGACGACCTGCCGGAGAGCGATCCGTCCAAGATGGATTTCGGTGATGGCAGCTCCAAGGCCTGGAAGGATATCTGGGGCAGTGGTCAGGGCATCGGCGCCATCAAGAAGATCGGTCCGGCCAGCGACCTGATTGAACGACTCAAAAAGGAGTACAGCAGCGCTCGCCAGCGGATGGATCAGCTGCCCTGGAAATAACCGGTTCGTTGCACTGAGCAATGAGTATTGCTGTTGGGTAAAACACAAGAGGCCGCGCCCGTGTTCCGGGCGCGGCCTCTTGCGTTTTAGGTTATGAAGGGCGGAACCCTTTTGCCACTTTCAGCATGAAAATGGCAAAGGTCAATCACGCCCCAAGCAGGGATGCCACCAAGCCCTTCTTCTTCACCGGCTGGTAGTTGCTGAACTCCAGCACACCATCATCAATGGCGCCGTAACGCAGCTTGGGCAGATCCACCAGATAGTTCTGCACTACCATCCAGGGCTGCTTGGAACCCTGCCGTGGCAGACGATCATCGGCACGCATGACATAGCCGGACTCCAGACCCAGGAAGTTCTCTTCAGTAATGCAATTATCCTTGTCTCGCGGGATCACCGTTGTGGCGCCGATTTTTTCCATGTGATTCAGCAGGCGACACACATACTCGCAAACCAGATCCGCTTTCAGGGTCCAGGAGGAATTGGTATAGCCGAATACCAGCGCCATGTTCGGCACATCACGCAGCATCATGCCCTTGTAGACCAGTGATTCGCGAGGCTCTACGGCCTTGCCATCGATGGTACCTTCCACGCCACCCAGCATCTGAATATTCAGCCCGGTGGCGGTGATGATGATGTCCGCCTCCAGCTCCTGACCGGACTTGAGCAGAATACCGTTCTCGGTGAAACGCTCGATATGATCGGTAACGATATCGGCCTCACCCCGACGCACGGTCTTGAACAAGTCGCCATTGGGCACCGCACACAGACGCTGATCCCAGGGGTTATAGTTGGGGCGGAAATGTGTCATATCCACATCATCGCCAAGCTGGCGTTTGGCCGCCGCCAGCAAGGCGCGACGGACCAGTTTGGGACGCTGCTTGGACAGCTTGTACACCAGGCGCTGCAGACCGATATTCCGGGCACGGGACAGTTTGTAGACCAGCATATCCGGCAAGAAACGGCGCATACCCACGGAAATCGGGTCCACTTCCGGCACGGTGGCAATATAGGTGGGCGACCGCTGCAGCATGGTCACCTCTGCCCCTTCTTTGGCCATGGCAGGCACCAGCGTTACCGCGGTGGCACCGGAACCAATAACCACCACCTTCTTGCCCTTGTACTGCAGATTTTCCGGCCAGTGCTGCGGATGAACAATCTGGCCCTTGAAGTCTTTTTCGCCGGGGAAATCCGGTTTGTAGCCTTCGTCGTAGTTGTAATAACCACTGCAGGAGAACAGGAAGTTCGCGGTAAAGGTTTCCTGCTCACCGGTTTTCTCATTGGTGGTTTCCACGACCCATTGATTGTCATCACTGGACCAGTTCGCCTTGACCACCTTGCGACCGAAGCGGATGTGCTTCTTGACGTCATATTCGTCCGCCGTGTCTTCCACGTACTGACGAATGGAAGGGCCATCCGCCAGCACCTTGGGATCGGTCCAGGGACGGAAGCTGTAGCCCAGGGTGAACATGTCGGAATCAGAACGGATGCCCGGGTACTTGAACAGGTCCCAGGTGCCACCAATGCGTTCGCGACGTTCCAGAATGGCATAGCTGCGATTCGGGCTCTTGCGGGTCAGATGGCAAGCTGCCCCGATACCGGAAAGGCCGGCACCGATAATCAGTACATCAACGTGGTTATTAGACATTTTCTTTTACCTCCAGCCCTTCGGCTGCCTGGTCTTGGCAGTGCAAAACATTGACATCCATCAATGGCACGGTTAACTGGCGGACAGAATAGCCGTACTGGCGGGTATGAGAAAAGGCCAAAACAGGCCGTTAATTGGCCCTGGAGACGGGGAAAAGTGCCGCTAGAGACGGGCGGGCTGGCTCAGGCAGCATAAACAGCGGGTTTACTTTCCATGACACCGGTTTGCTGGCAGAACCGCAATGCCGATGACGGGACCGCCTCTACTCTCCGATTTTCATAATAAAGTGGTACGGAAGATCCAATATCATCGTGCCATCACCAATTTGTGATGTCATACACATTGCTGCGCTGCTCACTTCTGCATACTGCCTGCGCGCCATAGGGGAACGGCGCACATGGGGATGGATGAAACACTATAATTATAAGGGTACCGGCATGATTGATCTGACTGCCTTCGGGGACATGTTCGTCTCACACACCTGGCTGTGGATACCGATTTCCTGCGCCGTGATTATCAGCCTGCTGCTATGGAGCGGCCGCATCCGCCAGCCCGGCATGGTCAACCTGTTCGCCATTGGTCTGATCCTGCCCTGCATCAACCTGAGCATGATTGCCACCGGCGCCATGGTGGCCGCCGATCAACTGACGCTGGATCTGGTGGCCTTGCTGCCGTTTTAAGAGTGGCAAGTTGCAAGCTTCAAGCTGCAACGCGCCATAAACTTATCCTTGATTTTAAAAACATGAGGCCGCGCTCCAATCAATGGGCGCGGCCTCATGCGTTACGGTCAGCAGCGGCACTAATTCGCGCTGCAACTTGAAACTTGCAACTTGCCTGCCCTACAGGCCCTGAAGAAATTCCAACTGATCCGCCAGGCTGATATCCCGGGCCTCACCCTGATAGATATCGAAATGGCCCACCGGGTAACGCTTCACTGTCGCGTTCGCCATGGCGGCAGCAGCCTTTTCGGCGGCGGACGCCGGCGCCACGGTGTCCGTCTCACAAATCAGCACCAACGCCGGGCAAGTCACCTTTGCCGCCTGGGTCACTGGCCGGAACATGGGCAGAACCAGTCCAATGCGGGCAGCCACTTCATTGGGAACCCCCGCCGGCATCAGCGCGGTATAGCCGTCGTAGGCATCATGACTGGACATGGCGGCCAACTCACCGGGCTTGCCGGCAGACGGCAACATGCGCGGTCCGAGACCCAGCATGCTGCTGGCCACATCCCAGAGGCCCAGGCCCGTCATTTTCATGGCCTGCCCTGCCCCCGCATAACGCATTACCTCCATCACCGAGGCCAGACCATCCATCATCGGACACTGGGCAATGATACCGGCCACATCCGGCTCCCGGGCCGCCACGGCCGTAACCAAACCACCGGCAAAAGACGTTCCCCACAACACGATACGCTGGTTGTCCACGTCCTCTTGCTTACGCACACAGGCCAGCGCCGCCTGCCAGTCCGCCACTTCCCGGTTGGGCAACAACACCTGGCGGGGCATGCCCTCACTCTCACCGAAGTGCCGGTAGTCGAACAGAAACACCGCATGGCCGGCGTTCAAAAAAGCATCCCGGAATGGCGCCAGCCCACAGTCCTTGGTAAGACCAAAACCGTGGCCCATGACCACAGTCAGGAAGGGACCGTCGCCTTCAGGCAGATAAAGATCCCCGCGACAGGACTGGCCATCGCTGACAAATCGCAGTTCACGCATTGTGCTCATGGAAACTCCTTATTGGTTTGCCGTATCGCCAACCTGTCCACACCCACTGTGGGAGCGTCGCTCGCGGCGCGAAAAGCCGTTGCGAGAAGCGAGAAGCGAAACCCTGACATTCCGGGTTTAAGCAATTTGATCTTCGAAACTCGTTTCTCGCCACTCGATACTCCGGTTATCGCACCATCCACCCGCACGGCACAAAGCCCGACGTTTCCGGCAATTTCGATAATGATCCCAGCCCTTACCCGGCGATCGCCGGGGCGATAAAGCGCCACTCCTCGATGCTCTGTCCCAACACCAGAAAGTGCGGATTGAGAATGTCTTCCTTGTTGTACTGCAATGGCTCAAAGACGGTATTGACCACAACGCCACCGGCAGCGGTCACCACTGCGTGGGCGGCGGCCGTATCCCATTCGCTGGTGGGCGCCAGGCGCGGATAAATGTCCGCACTGCCTTCCGCCACCAGACACAGCTTCAGTGACGATCCCATGGAGGCCCGCTCCACCTCGCCCACTTCCTGGCGGATAAAGGCTTCCAGTTTTTCCACCGCTTCCCCGCCGTGACTGCGGCTGGCCACCATCACCACCGGCGTGGTGCGGGCCCGGCACTGGATCGGCTTGCGCTCGCCCTTTTCCTCTTTAAAGGCACCGACACCGCGGCCGCCCAGATAGGTCACCGCCGTTACCGGCACATGCACCACACCCAGTACCGGGGTATCCCCTTCCACCAGGGCAATGTTCACGGTGAACTCGCCGTTGCGCTTGATGAACTCCTTGGTGCCATCCAGCGGGTCCACCAGCCAGAAACGGGGCCAGTCCTTGCGCTCGGCATAGGCAATACCGCCGGATTCTTCAGAGAACACCGGAATCTCCGGCGTCAGCGCCTGCAGGCGCGCTTCAATGATCTTGTGCGCCGCCATATCCGCTTCCGTAATCGGCGACTTGTCATCCTTGGTTTCCACCCCCAGGTCGTCACGCTCGTACACCGTCAGAATGGCATCACCCGCTTCACGGGCAATCTCGGCGAGCGGGTCCAGCAGGGTATTAAGGTCGGTCATTTCGGATTTCCTATCGTTCAAAATTGGGAGCAACAAGCCTCAAGCTACAAGCTGCAACACGAGGCTGGCACGGCAACAAACTGGCTGCACTTGCTCCGCGCTGAGAGCCTTGTTGATGCGCGGGCACGACCTTCGAGAAACGGAAAAGCCCTAAACCGCGTTGTAGCTTGCAGCTTGAAGCTTGTAGCTATCTTTTCTCCAGCAACCGCTTGGCCATCAGCAGCGCTGCAATCACCCGGGCTTCTGTCACATCGTCCCGCTCGATCAAGCGGTCCAGATCCGACAGTTTCCAGGTGAGCACTTCCAGCTCTTCCGGTTCGTCCCCCGGCAGGGATTCTTCGTACAGCTCTTCCGCCAGCACCACCTTGATACGGTGACCCATATAGCCGGGCGACAATGTCATGTCCTTCATCAGGGTGAGTCGACGAGCACCATAACCGGCTTCTTCCTTTAATTCCCGGTTGGCGGCATCCCGCCAGTCTTCGCCATGTTCGTAGGCGCCCTTGGGCAGGGTCAGCTCGTAACTTTCCGTGCCGGCGCCATATTCACGGATCATCACTACCGTGTCGTCGTCCAGTAACGGCACCATCATCACGGCGGCAATGGGCGGGGTACGCAGGCGTTCATAGGTGCGCTCTACCCCGTTGCGAAAACGCAGGTGCAGCTCTTCAATTCCGAACAGCCGGCTTTTCGCCACCAGTCGGGTGTCGAGAATCTCCGGTTTCTCATCCATAATTGGTAACAGCTCTCGCGGCATGCAGGTTCATGTAGAGGCCGAAGACTAACCCGAATACGCAGGAAATTCATGATTGACTGGCATTCTGTCGACACCGTGTTACTGGATATGGACGGCACCCTGCTGGACCTGGAGTTCGACAACTGGTTCTGGCAAAAACATGTGCCCGAGTGCTACGCCCGGCAACAGGGGCTGGACCGGGCCGAGGCCGACCGCATCATCCACGACTGGATCACCAGCCATCTGGGCACCCTGAACTGGTACTGCCTGGACTTCTGGACCGCGGAACTGGGCCTGGAAATCGCCCGGTTGAAACGGCAAGCCGGTGACCGTATCGCCATCCGCCCCGGCGCAGACACCTTTCTGCAGGCCCTGAAGGAGTCCGACAAACAGGTCATCATGGTCACCAATGCCCATCGCGATGCCCTGGATTTAAAGGTGGAGCGTACCGGCATCGACCGCTATTTCGATGAGATCGTCTCCAGCCACGACTATGGCCATGCCAAGGAAGCCCAGGCGTTCTGGCAACATTTGCAGCGCCACCTGCCCTTCGACCCGGCCCGTGCCCTGCTGGTGGATGACTCCCTGCCGGTACTGCATAGCGCCCAGCTCTATGGCATCGGTCAGCCGGTGAGTATCCTGCACCCGGATTCCAGCCTGCCAAAGCGGGATCACACCGACCCCTTCCCGGCCATCGATGATTTTCTGCAGGTTTTACCTTGAGAGGAATGCCATGAGCGAGAGCGTTCGCATCGACTCCTGGCTGTGGGCGGCCCGTTTCTTCAAGACCCGCAGCCTGGCCAAGGCCGCTATCGAAGGCGGCAAGATCCAGATCGATGGCAGCAAGGCCAAACCCAGCAAGAATGTGCAGCCCGGACAGACCATCGCCATTACCAAGGGCACGGAACATTTCGAGGTCATCGTCGAAGGCTTGAGCAGCAAACGCGGCCCCGCCAGCGTGGCCCAGACCCTTTATCAGGAAACCGAACAAAGCCGCCAGCGGCGGGAACAGAGCAGCGAACAGCGCAAACTGGCTCGGGCCGCCACCGCCGCACCGGACCACAAGCCCAGCAAGAAGGAGCGCCGGGATATCCAGCGTTTCAAGAGAGACAACCTGGAATAACCGCCAGGGCGCCCCCATTAATAGAGCGACTATTAAAGGCACCGACAGCTGTCAGGACTTAACCATGCAAGACCACAAACAACGCTTTCTCTTTCCCGACTCCGATATCCGCGGCGAACTGGTGCAGGTAGAAAGCAGTATCACCCGTATTATTGAAGGGCATAACTACCCCCTGGCGGTACAGGGGCTGATCGGCGAAGCCGTGGCCGCCGTGGCCTTGCTGGCCAGCACCCTGAAATTCAAGGGACGTCTGGCGCTGCAGGCCCAGGGCAAGGGCCCGGTATCCCTGCTGCTGGCCGAATGCACCAATGAGGGTGAGCTGCGCGCCCTGGCCCGTCACAGTGACGGCCAGGACTGGAGCCAGGGTGACATCCAGACCCTGATCGGTGACGGCAACATGGTGATCACCATCACCCCGGACCAGGGCAAGCAGTACCAGGGCATTGTTCCCCTGGCCGGTGACTCCCTGGCCCAGTGCCTGGAAGCCTACTTCCGCCAGTCCGAGCAGCTCCCCACCCGTCTTTGGCTGGCCAGCGGCAACAACCGGGCCGCCGGCCTGCTGCTGCAGCGACTGCCCAACCAGCTGGCCAGCAGCGACGCCAACGCGCAGATGTGGGAGCACCTGGAAGCCCTCGCTGGCACCCTGAAAATGGAAGAGCTGCTCAACCTGGACGACCAGACCATCCTTCACCGGCTGTTCCACGACACCCCGCCGCAACTCCCCGAGGCCCAGGCCCTGCAATTCGGCTGCACCTGCTCCCGGGACCGCAACCGGAATGCCCTGATCTCCCTGGGCAGCAACGAGTTGCAGATGCTGCTCGATGAGGACGGGGAAGTGACCCTGACCTGCGATTTCTGCCGCAACCAGGAGCGCTTCGATGCGGTGGATCTGGCGGAGATGATCCGGGAAAGCAATTAATAGTTATTAGTGAACAGCGACGCGAAACAGGCCCTCAGGGGCTGAAACGCAAGAGGCCGCGCCGGAGCCATGGACGCGGCCTCTTGCGTTTCGGGCAACCCCGGGGCCAGACCGCGCAACTATTCACTGTTAACTATTAACTGTTCACTGACCATCGCGCCGTGACTGCCCGGTCCAAGGGGGAATCGCCACTGATTTCCTTTTCTGGCATAATCGCGCGCCTGTGCTGACTGGAGGTTCCATCCCCCGGTCCCTTTTGGTCTTGCCCGGTGGCAGTAACGGGCACGAGACCGGCACTGTTATCCGCAATGCGAACCAGAGTTTCGGCGCCCATACACGCTGAAACGGCACGGCCACAAGCCCAGGAATGACCATGACCGACCCGATTGTTTATAACGACCTCAGCCCGGCCCAGCTGGTAGAGCTGGCAGTTCAGCGCAACGAAGGCCGCCTGTCCGACACCGGCGCCCTGGTAGTGGAAACCGGTCATCGCACCGGCCGCTCCCCCATGGACCGCTACATCGTTGACGAGCCCAGCACCAGCGAGCACATCCACTGGGGTGCCATCAACCGCGCCTTCCCCGCCGACAAGTTCGATGCCCTGTGGGATCGTGTCAGCGTTGCCGTGGCCGACGCCGATGCCTTTGTTTCCCACCTGCATGTGGGCGCAGATACCGATCATTACCTGGCCGTAAAAGTGACCGCGCAGACCGCGTGGCACAACCTGTTCGCCAACACCATGTTCATCCGCCCGGAGAAGTACAACCCGCGCAGCAAGGAAGAGTGGCAGATCCTGCACGCCCCGCACTTCCAGTGCGAGCCGGAGCGTGACGGTACCAACTCCGACGGCTGTGTGATCCTCAACTTCGCCCAGCGCAAGATCCTTATCGCCGGCATGCGTTATGCCGGTGAAATGAAGAAAGCCATGTTCTCCGTGCAGAACTTCCTGCTGCCGGAAAAAGACGTGCTGCCCATGCACTGCTCCGCCAACGTGGGTGAAGACGGCGACGTGGCCCTGTTCTTCGGCCTGTCCGGCACCGGCAAAACCACCCTGTCCGCCGACCCCGCCCGTTACCTGATCGGTGACGACGAGCACGGCTGGGGCAAGGACGTGGTCTTCAACATCGAAGGCGGCTGCTACGCCAAGTGCATCGACCTGAGCCAGAAGAACGAGCCGGTGATCTGGGACGCCATCAAGTTCGGCGCGGTACTGGAAAACGTCATCATCAATGACGAGACCCGCACCGCCGACTACACCGACGTGTCCCTGACCCAGAACACCCGTGCCGCCTACCCGCTGGAAAACATCGACAAGAAAGTCGAAGCCAACCGTGCCGGCGAACCCAAGCACATCATCTTCCTGACCTGCGACCTGACCGGCGTCCTGCCGCCTGTGTCCAAGCTGTCCAAGGAAGCGGCGGCCTACCACTTCCTGAGCGGCTACACCGCCCTGGTGGGCTCCACCGAAATGGGTTCCGGTGGCGGCATCAAGAGCACCTTCTCCACCTGCTTCGGCGCCCCCTTCTTCCCCCGTCGTGCCGGCGAGTACGCCGAGCTGCTGATCAAGCGCATGGAAGAATTCGGCTCTACCGTCTACCTGGTGAACACCGGCTGGACCGGTGGCCCCTACGGCGAAGGTGAGCGTTTCAGCATCCCCACCACCCGTGGCGTCGTGAACGCGATCCTGTCCGGTGAGCTGGACAATGCGGAAACCGAGCATCTGGACATCATCAACCTGGACGTGCCCAAGAACGTTCCCGGGGTGGACAACAAGCTGCTGCAGCCCAAGAACACCTGGGCCAACCCGGAAAACTACGAGGCCCGCGCCCGCGATCTGGCGGAACAGTTCGAGAAGAACTTTGCCGAGAAGTATGCGGACGTGTCCGACGAGATCCGCGCCGCTGGCCCCAAGGCCTGATCCGCAAGGATCACTGAAAAAGCCCGCCACCGGCGGGCTTTTTCATTGCCGCCCGGTGGGCAGACCCGCCCACCCGGGAAGGCAAAAAGGAAACACCTGGTCTGGACTTGTTTACCACAAAGGCTAGACTGCACCTCCGGAGCCATGACAGCCGTCATCGTTCCCTGCCCCACAAGGGCTCTGCCTCATTGATGAGCCACTGAGTCCGCAAGCGGCACTCCGTGACTCCTTTAACCCGGACCTGTTCACCGCCAAGGTGGATATGATTGACTGGCAACCCCAATGGGTTAGCCCAACAGGAGCCCCAATGAGCAAACCCAGAATTGTTGTCGTCGGCGGTGGCGCCGGCGGCCTGCCCCTGGTGACCCGCCTGGGCCGCAAGCTCGGCAAATACGGCCACGCGGACGTAACCCTGGTGGATTCCTCCAGCATCCATGTCTGGAAACCGCGTTTTCACGAAGTGGCCACCGGCGCCATCGATGCGGACCTGGATGCGGTGGACTACCGCGCCCACGCCCAGCTGAACCATTATCGCTTCGAGCCGGGCACCATGACCCGGGTGGACGTGCAGGCCCAGACCCTGACGCTGGCCCCCCTCCATGACAACCACGGCTCGGAAGTCCTGCCGGAACGGCAACTGCCCTACGATTATCTGGTGCTGGCCACTGGCAGTCAGAGCAACGATTTCGGCACCCCCGGGGTGCGCGAAAATTGCCTGTTCATGGACAGCCGGGCCCAGGCGGAGCGTTTTCGCGAGCGCTTCCTGAATGCCTGCCTGCATGCCAACTACGAGGGCAAGCCGGTATCCGTGGCCATTGTGGGTGGCGGTGCCACCGGCGTGGAGCTGGCCGCAGAACTACACCATGCGGTGTCCATGCTCAACTTCTACGGCCACGAAAAACTGGATCGCAAACACCTGCAGGTGGACGTGATTGAAGCGGCACCGCGGATTCTGCCGGTGCTCAGCGAGCGGGTGTCCGCCACCGCCACCCAGCGTCTGGAGTCCCTGGGTGTCAAGGTACGCACCGGCGTCATGGTGGCCGAAGCCACCCCCGACGCCCTGGTGCCCAAGGAAGGCGACCCCATCAAGGCGGACCTGCTGGTATGGGCGGCCGGGGTGAAATGCCCGGACTGGCTGGGCCAGATTGAAGGCCTGACCACCAATCGCATCAATCAGGTGGAAGTGGAGCCAACCCTGCAGGCCAAGGGCCACAAGAATATCTTCATCATCGGCGATGCGGCGTTCCTGATCCCGGAAGGGGAAGAGCGGCCCATCCCGCCACGGGCCCAGTCCGCCCAGCAGATGGCCCAGCACACTGCCCGCAGTCTTCAGCAGCTGATCATGAAACGCGAACCCCGACCGTTCCAGTACAAGGACCATGGCTCGCTGGTTTCGCTGTCCAATTACAGCTCCGTGGGCATGCTGATGGGCAACCTGAAAGGCGGCAACTTCTTTGTGGAAGGCTGGCTGGCGCGGATGATGTACATCAGCCTGTATCGCATGCACCAGGCCGCCCTGTATGGCTGGCCGCGAACGATCATGCTGCTGATCGCCGGGCGTTTCAACAAGCTGGTACGGCCGAGGTTGAAGCTGCATTAAGGCAACACTACGTAGCACCTGTAGGAGCGCCTCTTGAGGCGCGAACCCGCGTGTGAACGCGGAAGAGTCAGCATAGCGGCCAATCGCTCCAGAAGGGATTGTTGCTTTCTGGAAGTGCTCCTTCGCTTAGGCTCGGATTCGCGCCTCAAGAGGCGCTCCTACAGGTGCGGCGTAGAGACACCGGTAGTTAGCGACCACCGCAACCGATACACTCCCTGCTACCCCATGGACGACGGTGGCAACGATGAAAGACACCTTTCTCTACTGGTTCGGCATTCTCAAAAACACCCTGCGCCTGTGGCTGGAAGCCAACGCTGCCAGCTATGCCGGGTCGTTGGCGTTCTTTACCCTGTTCTCCATTGCCCCTGTCATCATCCTGGCGGTGAAAGTGATTTCCCTGGTAATGAGCAGCGAAGCCGCCATGGCGGAAATTCTCGGCCAGCTGGAAGCCACCGTCGGCCCCGCCGCCACCGAAGAAATCCGCAATGCCATCATGAATACCCGGGCCCCCAGCCAGGGGATTCTGGCCGGGCTCCTCAGTCTGACGGTGATGATTATCGGTGCCACCACCGTGTTCGCCCAGATGCAACGCTCCATGAATGCCATCTGGGAAGTGGTGCCACGGCCCTCGCGCAATACCGTGGTGGCCCTGATAAAGAGCCGCTTGCTGTCACTGACCGTGGTGGTATCACTGGGCTTTGTGTTGCTGGTATCCCTGCTTCTCAACGTGGCCGTACAGACCCTGATGGTCTACGCGGAAAACTGGATTCCCTTCCATGCCAGCGTGGCCCTGGGACTGGAGGTCATGGTCTCCATTACCGTTATTGCCCTGTTGTTCGGGATGATCTTTCGCCTGCTACCGGATGTGGTACTGAGCTGGAAAGACGTGGCCCCTGCCGCGCTGATGACCGCCGTGCTGTTTGCCATTGGCCGTGCCCTGATCGGCTTTTATCTTTCCCACACCGCCACCGCCTCCACCTATGGGGCCGCCGGTTCGCTGGTGATCCTGCTCATGTGGGTGTACTACTCCTCCATGATCCTGCTGCTCGGCGCCGCCTTCAGTCGCGCCCACAGTGAAGCCCGGGGGCGGATTATCCGTGCCCGCTCCACCGCCGTACGGGTCCGCCGGGAAATACACGAAACGCCCGCCTAACATCATTTTCATGCCCCCTTCACAGCCGGATTGACACGGTAAGGTGTCAATCTGGAAAGGGGATCCCATGATAAAAACACGCTTTTTTCCCGTACTCGGCATCAGTCTGCTCGGTTTCCTGGCGGGCGGCTGCAGCGACAACACCATGAGCCAGGAAGTCACGGCCACTGCGTACACCCTGTCGGAAGCGGAAACCAAGAAAGGCAATGTTGGCCTTGCGGCCTGGGGCGATCAACTGGAACCCGGTATGAAGGCCATCGCCGTATCCCGTGATCTTATTCCCAAGGGCCTTACCCATCGCACCGAGGTGGAAGTGGAAGGCCTGGGCACCTATGTGGTACTCGACAAGATGAACAAACGCTGGACCGACAAAATCGACATTCTCATGGCCGATCGGGCCGACGCCCGGGAGTGGGGCAAACAGACCGTGACCATTCACTGGGAGGCCCCGGAGGAAACCCCCTGAACCCGGCGGCAATTTTGCAATTCTCCCGATGAAACCCCGGCAGGGCCGTCGTAAACTGCCTGATATTGATGTTCCTGCCTCGGTTTCGGAGTTTCCATGGCCACCCGTTTTTTCCTGATTTCCCTGTTCCTGTTTTTCAGCCATCCCGCCCTGGCACTGGATCAGGAAAGTTTCGCCATGTGTATCAGCAAACTGCGCCAGGCCGGACTGGAAGCCGGGCTACCGGCCCAGGTGATCAGCCAGCACCTGGATGATGTGAAGCTGAATGAAAAAGTGGTGGAACTGGATCGCAGCCAGCCGGAATTCACCAGCAGTTTTGCCGACTACTTTACCCGTCGCGTCAGCGAGCAACGGATCGAAAAAGGTCGCGAGAAATACCGCCGCCATCGTCCATTGCTCGACACCCTGACCCGGGAATATGGCATCCCCGGCCATTACCTGGTGGCCTTCTGGGGGCTGGAAACCAACTATGGCGGCTACCTGGGCAATATCCCCACCCTTGATGCCCTGGCGACACTGACCTGCGAAGGCCGTCGCGGAGACTATTTTCAGGGCGAGCTGTTCAATGCCCTGCGCATTCTGCAGGCCGGTGATGTGGATGCTTCGCAGATGAAAGGCTCCTGGGCCGGCGCCATGGGCCAGACACAATTCATGCCGGCCGTGTTTCTCAAACACGCCCAGGATCACGATGGCGATGGTCGCCGGGATCTGTGGGGCAGCACCGAGGACGCCCTCGCCTCCGGCGCGCATTTCCTGCAGGCACTGGGCTGGGAACGAGAAGCACGCTGGGGCCGGGAAGTCCGGCTGCCCAAAGGCTTCGACTACCAGCTCACCGGCTTCGGCAACAAACGCCCCCTCGCCGACTGGGCAGAGCTGGGCCTGACCCTGCCCAATGGCCAGCCCCTGCCGTCTGCAGAAATGGAAGCGGCGGTGATCGTACCCGCGGGCCACCAGGGGCCGGCCTTTCTGGCCTACCACAACTTCCGGGTGATCATGGGCTGGAACCGCTCCGAGTCCTACGCCATCGCGGTGGGCCGCCTGGCGGACCGCATCGCCGGCGCCGGCCCCCTGTCACAGGCACCCCCGCAGGCGCCACGCCTCGACCGGGGGCAGGTCACCCGCCTGCAGCGCATCCTCAACGAACAGGGCTTTGACGCCGGCGAAGAAGATGGCCTGATGGGCCCCGGCACCCGCAAGGCCATCGCCCGCTACCAACAGGCCAATGATCTGGTGGCCGATGGTTTCCCGGGGGAAGAGGTGCTGACTCGCATCGGCGTCTACCCTGGACCCTCAGGGGAATAAGCCGGGGGATGCCGGAGTTCGCCAAGCCTGACTACGCCATCCCCAGCACCTTGTCTTTGAGCACCGGCACGACCCAGTCAATAAAGGCTTCAAGGCGTCGGGTCATATGTTCCCGGTGCGGATACAACAGGGTGATGGGCATGGGTGGCGGCACGGCGTCCGGCAGCACGCTGACCAGGCGGCCAGAGTCCAGATGATGGCGCACGTCATAGTGGGGCACCTGTATCATCCCCAGCCCTGCCAGGGCACAGGCGATCAGTGCTTCTGCGGTATTCACCGTGACACGGGACGGCAGCGGCACACTCTCCAGCCGGTCGCCCTGACGGTATTCCCAGCTTTCCACCCTGCCGGTCATCGACGACACAAACGCCACAATGGGGTGGGATGACAGATCCTTTGGGGTGGCCGGTCGGCCATACCGGGCCAGATAGGCCGGGCTGGCGCAATTGCACAGCGGCAAGCTTCCCAGCGGCCGGGCAATCAGGTTGCTGTCTGTCAGCTCCCCCACCCGAATCACGCAATCCACGCCCTCGCTCACCAGATCCACAGCGCGGTCGGTGACCCCCATCTGGATATCAATATCCGGGTAACGATTCAGGAAATCCGGCAACGCCGGCGCCAGAATCCGTCGCCCCAGACGCCCGGGCACATTGATGCGCAGCTTGCCTTGGGGGCGGCGATCATTGGCCACGAATGCCCCCTGCAACTGTTCATAATCCTGCAACAATGTCACGCCCTTCTGATAGAGAAAATGGCCCTCCTCGGTAACCTTGATGGCCCGGGTGGTGCGGTTCAGCAGACGCGCCCCCATCTCGGCCTCCAGTTCCTTGATGGCCGTGGACACGGTGGAACGGGGGATTTCCAGGCTCTCCGCCGCCCGGGTAAAGCTCAGGCAATCCACCACCCGGACAAAGATATGCATTCTTTCGAGACGGTCCATGCTTTTCCATTGTTCGTTATTTTCGACATATGCTGTCAGCTTACACCGGTTTATGCCCACGCCAAGCCTGCCGACAATGTCGACACCTTAACGAGCAGGAGCAAGACTGATGACGGATTACGGATTACGGATTCAAGGACAAGGTAGTGTTGATTGCTGGCGGCGCCAAGAACCTGGGCGGCCTGTTGAGCCGGCAAATCGGTCGCGAAGGCGCCAAGGTCGTGGTGCATTACAACAGCGATGCCAGCCGCGCCGATGCAGAAGACACGGTCAAGGCGGTGAAAGACCTGGGTGGCGAGGCCTACATGACCCAGGGCGATCTGACCCGGCCGGCCAACGTGGAAGCACTGTTTCTGGAAGCCAAGGACAAGTTCGGCGGCATCGATGTGGCCATCAATACCGTGGGCAAGGTGTTGCGCAAACCGATCGTGGAAACCAGTGAAGAAGAATACGACTCCATGTTCGACATCAATGCCAAGTCCGCCTATTTCTTCATCAAGGAAGCGGGCAAACACCTGAACGATAATGGCAAGATCGTCACTGTACTCACCTCTCTGCTGGCCGCCTTTACCGATGGCTACTCCACCTATGCCGGCGGCAAGTCACCGGTAGAGCACTTCACCCGTGCCGCCGCCAAGGAATTCGGTGGGCGTGGTATCTCGGTCTCCGCGGTGGCCCCCGGCCCCATGGACACCCCCTTCTTTTACGGACAGGAAACCCCGGAACGGGTGGCCTACCACAAGTCACAGGCCATGAACGGGGACCTGACCAAAATCGAGGACATCGCCCCCATCATCAAATTCCTGGCCACGGAAGGTTGGTGGATCACCGGCCAGACAATTTTCCCCAATGGCGGCTACACTACCCGCTAGTGCCAGCGACACACTCAAGGCGGGCACATAACGTGCCTGCCGCGCTTTCGACTGGGAGCCGCCCATGCATACGCTGACTGTCATTCTCGGAGGGCTGTTGTTGTTCGCCGTACTGGCGCTGACCGCCCGCCTGATCCCCTGGTTGCAACACCACCTGCTCGCCGTCTTCGCCCTGCTCTGGTTTATCGCTTCGGCCATCAATATGACCGTCGGCATTGTCCACGCCGGGTATTCCTTTATGGCTGAGTTACCAATTTTCTTTGTGGTCTTTCTGCTGCCTGTTGCGCTGGCCTGGATGGTGAGCCATAAACGCCAGCGCCAGTGACGATGTTTCACCCTTCACGCCGGGCGTGGCATGCTCAAGCCAGTCCGAACAAGGGAGTCCGTCATGCGATCACTGATCACCGTTACCCTCACCGCTCTGAGCCTGAGTGCCTGTGCCGACAACGCCGCCACCCTGTCCCCGCAAAGCAATGACAGCGTTACCACCACAACACTCACCGATGGCCTGCACCACCCCTGGTCATTGGCGTTTGTTTCAGACAAAGAATGGCTGATCACGGAACGGCGCGGCACCCTGCGCCGGCTGGTGGACGGCACCCTGCAGGACGATCCGGTCAGCGGGGTACCGCAGGTGGTCGCCAAAGGCCAGGGCGGGCTGTTCGATGTGATGCCGCATCCGGATTTTGCCGACAACCAGCGCCTGTACCTGAGTTATGCCAAACCCTGCGGTGACGATGGCGGCACCACAGCGGTGGGCTATGGCACTTACCGGGAGGGTACCCTCAAAGACTTCCGCGATATCTACGTGGCCGAAAAAGCCTGCACCAATACCGCCAAACATTTTGGTGGGCGCATTCTGTTTGATAACGACGGCTACCTGTTTGTCACCGTGGGCGACCGGGGGGAACGGGACCGGGCCCAGGACACCACGGACCCGGCCGGCAGCGTACTGCGTCTGCACGACGATGGCCGCATCCCCGATGACAACCCGTTGGCCGACCAGCCTGGCAAGGCTGCCGCCATCTGGAGCTGGGGCCACCGTAATCCCCAGGGGCTGGCCCTGCATCCGCAGAGTGGCAAGCCCTGGCTCAACGAGCACGGCCCCCGGGGCGGGGACGAGATCAACGCGGTGGCAGCGGGCGTCAACTACGGCTGGCCGGAAATCACCTATGGCCGGGAGTATTACGGGCCCAGCATCGGTGACACCCGACAGGATGGCCTGGCTCAGCCCCTGCTGCACTGGACCCCGTCCATCGCCCCCTCCGGCATGGCCTTCGTGACCGGCGATCGCTACCCGGACTGGCAGGGTGACACCGTGCATGGCGCCCTGAAGCTGACCCACCTGAACAAGGTGGCCTTCGACGGCCGCAAGCCGGTCTCGGAAGTTCGCCTGCTGGAAGACGCCGGCAACCGGATCCGCGATGTACGGCAGGGGCCCGACGGCTACCTGTATCTCCTCACCGACAGCAACAATGGTGCCCTGCTGCGCCTGGAACCCTGACCGGTTCCGCCCCGGCATCGCCGGGGCGCGACAGTCGCGTCTTACACTCAGATACAAAACCCGTGATTTGTCTCACCAAGTTGCACCGCTGTGCCAACAGACCCGCTACCCGCCCCCTCCTATCCTGATAAGCGAAAAGATGTATAACAAATCAGGATAAAACCATGCTCGCTTTCACTTCACGCCCGGCCTTGGGCCTGCTGGCAATATTGTTGTGCGCCTCTCTGCAACTCACCGGCTGTGGCGGCGGCGGGGGTAACAGCGCCTCACCCGGCACCCCCTCCACCCCAGCCAATGACGACACCCCCACTGGCAACACTGGCGGTGACGGGGACAGTAATGACGATGATGCCGGCACACCCGTCAATCTGAGTTGGGGCGAAGCCTACCAGCGCGATGAGGAATACCCGAACACCGTCAACCTTCCCCAGCAGCTGATCACCATGCGTGACGGCATTCGCCTGGCGGCCACGGTGACCCTGCCGGCAGATGCCAGCGGCAACGCCATCGACGGCCCCTTCCCGGTGATCGCCACCTTCACCGGCTACAACCAGTTCCTGTCCAGCAGCCTGATTGCCGACCTGGACCTGGTGAAACACGGCTATGCCTATATCAATGTGGATATGCGCGGCACCGGCGCCTCGGAGGGCAGCTGGCAGGCCTTTAGCCAGGTAGATCAGGACGATATGGCCGAGCTGGTGACCTACATCAAGTCTCAGCCCTGGAGTAACGGCCGGATCGGCATGAATGGCCCCTCCTACATGGGCATCACCGGGCTGCTCACCGGCGCCCAGGAAGACCCGGCCGTGCAGGCGATTTTTGCCGTGGTACCCATGGGCGACGCCTACCGGGACATCGTGTTCTCCGGGGGCCAGGTCAACGCCGGCTTTATTCCCCTGTGGATGGCGCTGGTCACCGGGCTGGGCGTTATCCCCACCTCTGTGGGCTTCGAGAATGGCGATCCTGCCTACAGCCTCACCACCCTGCTTCAGCACCTGGAAGGTGCTCTGGTGGATTTCCAGGTGCCGGTGATTGCCGGAGCCCTGATTGGTGATGAGAACCGCTTCGACACCGAGTTCTGGCGTATCCGCTCCCCCCTGGAGCAAATCGACAAGATCAGTGCGCCCACCTTCGTGGTCGGCGGGCTAAACGATATTTTCCAGCGCGGCGAGCCGCTGATTTATGAAGGACTCAAGGACCACACCACCGCCAAACTGCTGATCGGTCCCTGGCAGCACCTGGACGGCTCATCCGGTGCCGGCCTGCCCGCGGATGGTGTGCCGGACCTGGACAGCCTGCGCCTGGCCTGGTTTGACCATTACCTGAAAGATATCGATACCGGCGCCCCGTCCTACCCGCCGGTCACCCAGTACTACACCGGTGCCGAACGCTATGTCACCGCCGCCGACTGGCCACACCCCCAGGCCAAAGCGGAAACCTTCTACCTGCACGGCCAGTTCGGTCTGCCGTTGTTTGGCAAGATCAGCGGGGACGCTCCCACCAGCAACAAGCAGACCAGCCTGCTGCAAACGCCAGTCAACGGCCTCTGCTCCGCCAGTGCCAGCCAGTGGACCGCCGGCATTCTGGGCATGATCCTGCCGCCCTGTGCCGCCCAGGACAATGTGGTAAACCTGCTGGAAGCGGTCTATACCAGTGAGCCCCTGGAAGCGGACATGGCTATCAATGGGCCCATCACCGGACAGATCTGGGCCTCCACCACCGCCCTGGATACCAACGTCACCGTGCGTGTCAGCGTGGTCGGCAACAACGGCATTGCCCGGCCATTGACCCACGGCATTCAGATGGCGTCCATGAGTGCGTTTGATGCCAGCCAATCCCGCTTTATGAACGGCAAACTGGTTCAACCCTGGCACCCGTTCAGTGCGGAGTCCAAGCGCACCATCACACCACTGGAACCCTTCCGGGCAGACGTGGAGGTGTTCCCCACCAGTGCCGTGCTCAAAGCCGGTGAGAGGCTGCGCATCAGTGTGGGCGCCAGCGATCTGCCCCATGGCTTGAGCCCGGTCCGTGATCTTCTCACCAGCCTGCTGGGCGCCCTGACCCTCTACAGCACCCCGGCCATGCCGTCGCGGGTGAATATTCCGCTGGTGCCGGTCAGCGCACTCTGAGCGCCACCCTCCTGCCGTCGCCGCCACGACGGCAGGAGCAGCCTCGCATCACAAATGCTGGAGAATATTCAGCAGGCGGCCAAAGGGGTCGCGCACATAAAACCGTCGCACCCCCCAGGGCTCACTCACCGGTCCATATTCCACCGCCACTCCGGCCTGGTGGACTCTTTCCAGCGCAGCATCCAGATCGTCCACCTCAATGGACAGGTCCGGTACCGCGGTACCCGAACCACCTTCTGAGCCCACACTCACCTGAACCCTCATGGTTTCCGCCGACCCATAGGTACGAAACCAGCCATGATCCATGATCCGCTCCAGCCCCAGGATGTCACCATAGAAAGCCTCTGCCTGTTGTGGATCCGGGGTAGCCAGGTTGGCCATGATACGTTTCACTTTCATGCTTTCTCCTTGCTTGCTTTCAGGAGAGCTTCAAACACGCCCAGCCCCCCTCATCGGCCACCCTAGGGCATTTCTTTCCGTGCTAAAATGAACTCTCTTCAACTTCGGCAATCCCATTCCCCTTGCCACCCCTAACGCAACCCGCAGCCCTGTGCAGGAGCGCCTATGCCCACTGACTCCGGTCGTCTGCTTCGCCTTTCCCTGGCCCTCGCCCTGGGTGGCTTCGGCATCGGCAGCGGCGAGTTCGTCATCATGGGACTAATGCAACGGGTGGCCACCGACCTGCAGGTGCCGGTGCCGGATGTGGGCTATGCCATCAGCAGCTATGCACTGGGAGTGGTAGTGGGCGCGCCGCTGATTTCCTCCCTGGCAGCCCGGGTGCCACGGCGGGGGCTGCTGATCATGCTGATGCTGGTCTTTGCCATGGGCAACATGGCCAGCGCCCTGGCCACAAACTTCTGGACCTTCGTAGGCCTGCGCTTCCTGGCCGGGCTGCCCCATGGCGCCTACTTCGGCGTGGCCGCTCTGGTGGCGGCATCAGCGGTGCCTTATCACATGCGTGCCCGGGCAGTGGCCCGGGTGATGAGCGGGCTGACCATTGCCATCCTGGTGGGCGCGCCGCTGGCCACCTGGGCCGGCAACCTGTTCGGCTGGGAGGTCGCCTTTATCGGCGTCGGCGTGATCGCCCTGTGCACCGCCCTGCTGATACGCCTGTGGGTGCCTGCTCAAGCTCCGGACCCGAACGCCAGCCCCCGCCGGGAACTGTCGGCACTGATCAAACAACGGGTGTTATTCACGCTGGGCGTGGCCAGCATCGGTTTTGGCGGCATGTTTGCGGTATTCAGTTATGTGATGCCCACTCTCACCGAACAGGCCGGCATGGCAGAACGCTGGGGCCCCATGGTGCTGATGGTCTTCGGTATCGGCACCATCATCGGTAATTTTGCCGGCGCCCGTGCCGCCGACGGCAATCTGTTGCGGGCCATTCCGTTGATTCTGATCTGGTGTGCGCTGATCCAGGCAGGCTTCTATTTTGCCGCTAACTGGACGGTGGCGGGCATCGTTTTCGTGGGGCTGGTGGGCACCAGCATGGCTCTGGGCCCGGCCCTGCAGACTCGCCTGATGGACGTGGCCGAAGATGCCCAGACCATGGCCGCCTCCATGAACCATGCCGCCTTCAACCTGGCCAATGCGCTGGGCGCCTGGCTGGCGGGCATCACTGTCAAACAGGGTCTGGCCTGGTCCAGCACCGGCCTGGTGGGCGCGGCACTGGCTATCGGCGGGTTGCTGATCTTCCTGTCCGGGCGGGCGCTGGAAAGGCGCAACAACATTCCCGGAGACACTTGCCTGAAAAATCAATAACGACGATGGAAGCCCAGATTAAACGCTGTCAGATCAAAGCCGTCGTCATCATCAAGCATCACCCACTCCCCATGGAGGGAGACATCCGGTGATACATTAAAGGCAACTCCCCCGCCATAGGAGGGATCACTGGCTGTCACCGTTTCTGAATCAGAAATATTACGGAAGAAGTTTACTTCCGTTTTTCGTTTTGCCGTGGCCGAAGAATGGCCAACAAGAAGATAAGGGCGAACAGGCAGCGAGTCATCCAGACCTACCTTGAGATAGGCCGCCAACAACGTCACCGGCTGGATGGTATATTCCACACCATTGACGGTTTTTTCATCCTCACTCAGACGAAAGCCCAGACGCCCCTCAATCGCTACATACGGATTAAAGCGACGCCCCAGATTAAACTGAACCGCGGTAGGCTCGAAATTTCCCAAGTCGCTCTCTTGGGTCAGCTTGCTGTATTGAAAACCGAAATAGTTTCTCTTCTCCAAATCGGAATCAGCAAACGACGCTACCGAACTCGCCAACAACAAAGCCCCTAAAACTACCCTCATGAAATTCCCCTATTAATGAATAACGCGTTAGCGTATTTATTTGATAGTCACTCAGCAAGCATTCCCAAAATGAATCACCACAAAAAAAGGCCGCACACAGGTGCGGCCCAACGACCTGTGACTGCGGCAGCAGCAACAGGCTATCGGCATTCACAACACGGGTTTCCCCGGCCGGGAATCAGCGATCAAGTAACAGGGAACACTGTCAGCACATCGGCATGATGTCGGTGCCAGGAATAAATCATGTCCGGCTCTCCCAAGTCCGTTTGTCAAAATTTTCGGGGGCTTGTTGTTGTTTCCCGAAAGCGAATCTCTTTAATTATTTCTGCCATTTTTGTTTTTGGGCAATTCCTGTGATGTGTTCAGTAGCATGCGCTGCCCGACAGAAACAGACTTTGCGCCAGCGCACATTCCCGGCCCGGAAATGTGGCTTTTTGTTATCCGTCGGTTCCTTAACGTACCCCGGCGGACAGGGATTCCGGTTGAACAAACTTGCCGGTAACCGGGAAGCGCACCTCCACCAGCAGCCCCCCGTGCTCATGGTTGGCCAGGCGGATCTCGCCGTGGTGCATGTCGGCGATGCGCTTGACGATGGCCAGCCCCAGACCGCTACCACTGAGAGTGCGGGCTTTTTCGCCACGGGAAAACGGTTGCAGCAACAGGGGAATATCCTCTTCCCGAACACCCTTGCCGTGATCCCTTACGGTCAGGCGTACCACGTTGTCGGTAACGGCAGTACGTACCTCCACCGGTGGGGCACCGTACTTGAGTGCATTGCCGATCAGGTTGGCCAGCATCCGTTTCACGGTGAGCCGCTTGAGCATCAGGCGGGGCAGATCCTGCAGTTCAAAGCGGATCTGTTCGGCGGGATACTTGCCGGCCACTTCCTGTATCAGTTCGTTGAGATTTTCCAGATCCGGCTGCTCGTCAGCACCATCGCGAATAAAGGAAATGAACTGGTCGAGGATGGCGTCCATGTCCTCGATATCTTCGATAATGCCCCGTGCCAGTTCTTCGTCCTGCATGAACTCCGCCGACAAGCGCAAGCGGGTCAGCGGCGTACGCAGGTCATGGGAGACCCCCGCCAGCAACAGGGCCCGGTCCCGCTGGGCCTGCTGCAGGTCGCTGGTCATTCGGTTGAAGGCCGCGTTCACCGCCTGTATTTCCTCAGGCCCGATGCTGGTGTCCAGTACCGGCACCGCTTCTCCCCGGCCCACTTTCAATGCCACCCGGGCCAACCGTCGTAACGGCAGGTTCAACCCCCGGGCAATCAGCAGGCCACCGATGATGGCCAGCAACGGTACCGTGACACCCCAGCCCAGCAGCAGGTAACGGTCATAATCGCGGAAGAATTCCATCGGCACCCGCAGCCACTGTCCCTGGAAAGAGGGGGCATTGACCCACAACACCGGTTGACGACTATCCTCCAGCTTCACCGTAACCGGTTCGCGCAGACGCTCCTGCACTTCTTCCCGAAAGCGACTGACCACGGGCTGTGACAACAGCACCGTCCCCTGATGCAGATTATCCGGGGTGGCCACCTCGATACTGGTGGCCCCGGCCAGCCGCTGGGCGAGCCGGGCATCCTCCTCACCGGACGAGGAAAACGCCAGCTCCGCCTGCAACACCGTCAGACGGGCATACTCGCGGATACCGGGCAGATAGGCGTTACGGGCAAAGAACCACAGGGTCAGCGCCTGGCTGATGCCGATGACCAGCCCGACCACGATGGCAGAACGGACAAAGGCCGTGCGGGGATAAAACTTCACTGGCGAGATTCCATGACTGTTTGAGCAGAGAATAACAGGTCAGGCGTCGGAGGTCGGACGTCAAAGCCCCAACCATGAATACCCGGAAGCACAAGAAGAATTCAGCCGGGATTCAGCCCGCATGTACAGCGTCAGAGATCCCACATCAGACCACCACTCAATCCGGCACAAACACATAACCCACACCCCACACGGTCTGGATATAGCGGGGCTTGGAGGGATCGTCTTCCAGCAGGCGGCGCAGGCGCGACACCTGCACATCGATGGAGCGCTCCATGGCGGACCATTCGCGCCCCCGGGCCAGGCTCATCAGCTTGTCACGGGTGAGCGGCTCGCGGGGGTTTTGCACCAGGGCCTTGAGCACGGCGAATTCCCCGGTGGTCAGGTTCTGGGGATCACCATCCCGCAGCAGCGTGCGATTGCCCAGATCCAGCTCCCAGGGGCCAAAACGCACCTCACCTTCTTCCTTGCTGGGCGCGCCGGGCAATTCACGCACATGGCGGCGCAGCACTGCCCGTATGCGCGCATCCAGTTCCCGGGGATTGAACGGTTTGGGGAGATAATCATCGGCACCGGCATCCAGCCCTTCGATACGCTCCGCATCATCGCCCTTGGCGGTCAGCATGATAATCGGCATCCGGTTTTCCGCCTCACGCAAACGCCGGCAGATGGACAGGCCGTCTTCACCCGGCAGCATCAGGTCCAGCACCATCAGCGAATAGATCTCCCGGGACAGGGCCCGATCCATCTGCTCCGCATCACCTACCGCCTTCACCGCATAGCCTGCTTCTTCCAGAAAACGCTGCAGCAGACTGCGCAGACGGGCGTCATCATCGACGACGAGAATTTTATCCAGTTGCTGTTCTGTCACGGTGCCTCCACGTATCGCAGACTCTGATTTACGCGTTGTGGACTGAACGTGCAAGATAATGGCCCGGAGAGATTGTATAAAAACATTGCAGTCTGCGAATCTAACCGCTCCTCAAGGGATTGTGATCCCTGCAGCACCGCCGCCAAAGTAGGCATGAGAAAAAGAAATCGCTACAGTACGCGACAAATGAGAATGGCTATCAACAAAGGATTCCTCCCTTGCGAGACCGCCTGAAACAGATTCCCCCCGTGGCCCTGGTGATCCTGGGCACGATGCTCGCCATCGTGTTGCTGGCCATGTTCAAACCCTCGGCGCCCACCCGTGATGTGAGCGAGCGCCATGACCGGGTGCGTTATGTGCTGGCAGAGCCGGGCGCACACTCCCCCAGCATCCAGTTGTTCGGGCGGGTACAGTCGCCCCGCGCCGCCGACCTGACGGCGGTGGTGACCGCCAATGTGACAAGCATTCCGGTGCGGGCCGGCAGCAAGGTCAGTGCCGGCCAGTTGCTGATCCAGCTGGACGACACCGAGGCATCACTGGCCCGGGATCGGGCCAAGGCCAGCCGCGATGAGGCCGCCGCCCAATTGCAGACCACCCGCCTGCGCTATCAGAGTGACAGGAAGAACCTGGCGCTGGAAAAGAAGCTGGCAAAACTGTCCGAAGACAACCTGCAACGGCTGCAGTCCCTGCGCGGGAAGAATCTGGTCTCCCAGACCCAGCTGGACCAGGCGGAAGAAGCCAAGGCCCGCGCTGAACTGTCATTGAGCCAGCGTCAGCTCAGCGTCAGCGATTTCGAGAACGAACTGGCCCGCATGGAGGCTCGCCTGGCCAGTGCCGAAGCCCAGCTCCAGCAGGCCGAACTGGATCTGACCCGCACCCGGGTAGAAGCGCCGTTCGATGGCACCGTGACGGATATCCCGGTGGCACCGGGGGAACGGGTGCGCCCCGGCGAACCCTTGCTCAGTCTGTTTGCGGACGCCGAGCTGGAAGTGCGTGCACAGATTCCCGAACGGTATCTGGCCGCCGTGCGCGACGGTCTGGGCCAGGGCGAACTGGCCGCCAGCACCGAACTGGAAGGCCGCACCCTGGCGCTGAATCTCAAACGTCTGGCCGGGGATGCCAGCGATGCCCGTGGTGGCATCGACGGTCTGTTCGAGTTTGTCGATGGCGTGCCCGCGGCTGCCCTGGGCCGGCCACTGACCATTACCCTGACCCTGCCGGCCCGGGATAACCTGATTGCCCTGCCGGCCACCGCCCTGCACGGCCTCAATCGCCTCTATGTCATTGATGACGACAACCGCCTGCGGCGCGTCCAGGCCGATATCGTCGGCGAAGCCATGGATCGGGAAAACGCGCAGCTGCTTCTCCATGCGCCCACCCTTGAAGGGGGCGAACGCATCATGACCACCCAGCTGCCCCAGGCCATTGTCGGCCTGCCGGTGGACCCGCAACCGGTGCCGGGCAGCAACGCCGATGACAGGGAAGGTGATGTGACAGAGTCGCCCGCCCCCCCTGCCACCGACAGTGGCGAAGACAACCACAACGAGGGCCATCAGGGTGAGTGAATCGCGGGGCCTGATCGCCAGCTTTACCGAGCACAAGGTCGCATCGAATCTGTTGATGCTGTTGATGGTGATGCTCGGGTTTCTCGGCCTCAACCGGCTCAATACCCAGCTGTTTCCGGATTTTGATTTCGACTACATCACCGTCACCATCCCCTGGCGGGGTGCCAGCCCGGAGGATGTACAGCGCTCCATTACCATCCCCGTGGAGCAGGCCATCAAGACCCTGCCCAACACCAAAAAGCTGATTGCCCGTTCCCAGCAGGGCGCCTCAGCCATCTTTATCGAGCTGGAAGACGGCACCGATCTGGGCCTGGCCCTGGACGAGGTCCGCCAGCGCATCGACTCCATCCGCAATCTGCCCCAGGACGCGGAGCGACCGGTGATCCAGAAGATCACCAACTACTCCCTGGTCACCTCCATCATGGTGTCCACGGAAAACGGCTCCCTGGAAGAACTGCGCCCGCTGGTGCGCAACATGGAAGACCAGATCCTCGCTCTGGGGGCCGGCAAGGTGGACTTCCTGGGCCTGCCGGAAGAGGAAATGGCCATCAAGGTCCCTGCTGCAGCGCTCCATGATCTACGCATGAGTCTGGGCGAGATCAGCAACCGGGTGCGCAGTTTCAGCCAGGACATACCCGCCGGCACCGCGGGCCGGGATGACGCTGCCAAACAGCTGCGAGCCCTGGGCCAGCGACGTGACGAACGAGCCTTCGCCGACCTGCCCCTGATTACCACCGCCGACGGCCAACAGCTGAGTCTGGGCGACGTGGCCACCATCGAGCGACGCCCCCGGGATGACCAGCCTACCCTCACCTATCAGGGCAACCCGGCCATCGAACTGCAGGTGATGCGTGGCGAAGACGGGGACATGCTGGAGCTGGCCGACAAGGTTCGCAGCTGGGGCGCGGAGTACCGCACCACCCTCCCGGAAGGCGTACAGATGACCTTCTATTTCGAGGCCTGGAAGCTGGTGCAGGAGCGCATTTCCACCCTGCTGTGGAACGGCATCAGCGGTCTGCTGCTGGTGATCGCCACCCTCTATTTCTTCCTCAATGCCCGGGTGGCCTGGTGGGTCACCGTGGGCATCCCGGTGTCCTTCATGGCCACCCTGGGCCTGGTCTGGCTGTTTGGCGGCACCATCAACATGATCAGTCTGTTCGGCCTGATTCTGGCCCTGGGGATCATTGTCGACGATGCCATTGTGGTTGGCGAGGACACGCTGACCCACTTGCAGCAGGGGGAATCCGCCCAGCGTGCCGCCCTGGGGGGCGCACGCCGGATGTTCTGGCCGGTGGTAGCTTCCAGTACCACCACCATTGCCGCCTTCCTGCCCCTGGGCATGATGAGCGGCGCCATGGGCAAGATCGCCTTCGACATTCCCTTCGTGATGATCTGTGTGATCCTGGCCTCCCTGCTGGAATGCTTTCTGGTATTGCCCGGCCATTTGCATCACAGCTTCCGGGGTATCCAGGTCAAAGCCTCCGGGGTGCGGGAACGTATTGACGCCGGCTTCCACCGGTTCCGTGAGGAGCGATTCAGGCCATTGGTGGCCTGGGCCATTCGCCATCGGCACCTGGTCAGCGTCTCCGCCGTGGCGGCGTTCATCCTGGCACTGAGCCTGATCGCCACCGGCTGGCTCAAGTTCACCTTTTTCCCGCCGGTGGATGGTGACCAGCTGCGCGCCGTGGTGGAGTTTTCCTCCGGCACTGACCGGCGCCAGGTGGATCGCTTCCTGTCCCATCTGGAAGACGCCCTGAACGAGACCAACGAGGAACTGGGCGGCCATCTGGTCAAGACCGTCATCAGTCACCATGGCGCCGCCGCCGGCTTCCCCAACCCCGGCGGGCGCATGGAAAAATACGGCGATGAATACGGCACCCTGGTGGTGGAAGTCTATGTGGGCTCGGACAGGAAAATCAGCAATGACCAGCTGATCCAGAGTTGGCGCGAGAAACTCACCCTGCCCGCCGGTCTGGACCAGCTCACCATTTCCCAGCCGGAAGCGGGCCCGCCCGGCAAGCCCATCGAGGTGAAGCTCACCGGCAGTGATGCGCCGACCCTGAAACAGGCATCCCTGGCCCTGCAGGAACGGCTAAACGATTTTGCCGGGGTCAGCAACGTGGACGACGACCTGCCCTACGGCAAGGAACAGCTGACCTTTGAATTGACCGCCCGGGGCCGCGCTCTGGGGCTGACCCTCAACGAGGTGGCCAGCCAGTTACGCGCCGCCTTCGACGGCAACCTGGCCCAGCTCTATAACGAGGAAGACGAGGAAATCGAAGTGCGGGTGATGCTGCCGGACAGTGAACGTCGTCAGTTCACCGCCCTGGAGCGTCTGCCCATCATCACCGCCCAGGGTGAGGCCATCGCCCTGCGGGACGTGGTGAACTTTGATGCCCGCAAGGGCGTGGACCTACTGCGCCGCGTCAACGGCGAACTGGCCGTTACCGTCTACGCGGACCTGGATCCGGAGCAGGGCAACGCCAACGAGATTATTGCCAGCCTCAACGACAGCACCCTGCCCGACCTGAAAGCCAAATACGGCATCGGCGTCGGCTATGAGGGCAAGCTGCAGGAACAGGCTGACAACATGAAGGACATGGCCACCGGTGCCCTGCTGGGGCTGGCAATCATCTATGTGGTACTGGCCTGGGTGTTCAGCTCCTACTCCTGGCCCCTGGCGATCATGACCGCGATTTTCTTCGGCCTCACCGGCGCAGTGATCGGGCATATCTTCACCGCCCCCTTCGGCATCAAGTTTTCCATGTTTTCCGCCATGGGGCTGTTCGGTCTGTCCGGCATCATCGTCAACGATTCCATCGTGCTGGTGAGCTTCTACCAGCAACTGGTGGCCGAAGGCATGGAACGGTTCCAGGCCATCGTGGAAGCCTGTGTGCGACGTCTGCGGGCCGTCCTGCTGACCTCCATCACCACCATCGCCGGGCTCACTCCGATCCTGTTCGAAAGCTCCCTGCAGGCCCAGTTTCTCAAACCCATGGCGGTGAGCATTGTCTTCGGGCTGCTGTTCGGCACCGTACTGATCTTGCTGGTGGTGCCGGCCATGCTGATGCTGATCGAGGAACAGCGTGACCGCTTCCAGGGCCTGGGCCCCCATCTGGCACCGGCCAACTGGGGCGAACTGGCCCGCCGTGCCTGGCGTTTTGATCCTGTCCACTACCGCCAGCAGCCGGGCCCGCAGGGGCTGGGCGGCCATCTGTGGTGGGTGATGATTCTCGGCCCCTGGCTGTTACTGACCATAGTGGGCAAACTACCGCTGCTGCAGCAGGCCCTGGAGGCCGATGCCGGGCCCTTGCTGATCGCACCCACCGGGCTGCTGTGGCTGGTCATGGCCGGGCTGGGGGCCACCTTCCTGTGGCACCTGTTCCGCCGTCGCCAGCGAGCCGCCAGGCTGGCCGTATACTGGTTATTGGTGACAGGTTTGGGCAGTCTGCTGATCGCGGCACTGGCACCACTGGCCGGTCCGCAGGGCAGTGAACTGGCCACTGCGTTCTGGTCCCAGGCGCGCTGGGCGCTTGTCACTGCGCTAATCGTATTGCCCTTGCTGTTGTGGAGTCGGCGCAGTGCACAGACCCTGACACGCTGACCGAAAACGGCATCATAGTGCCATAATTCGACAGCTTACCTTTTGACCAGTGACTGGTATTATTCGCGTCTGTAGAGCGAACCAGACAAAAACAAAGTACCGCCGACACAAGCAGTATCGGCGCGAGGAGAGCAACATGGCCAAAATTCTTGTGGTGGATGACTCGCCGACCCAATTGACCAACCTGGTCAAGATCGTCCAGGGCGAAGGCCATGAGGTCATTACCGCCACCAATGGCATGGAAGGCATCGAGAAAGCCCGTGAGGAAAAACCCGACCTGATTCTCATGGACGTGGTGATGCCGGAACTGAACGGCTTCCAGGCCACCCGCAAAATCACCCGTGACCCGGCCACCGAACAGATTCCGGTGATCCTGGTCACCACCAAGGATCAGGAGACCGACAAGGTCTGGGGGCAGCGCCAGGGGGCGGCCGGCTACATCATCAAACCGCCCAAGGAAGCCGAGCTGATCGCCAAGATCAACGAAGTGCTGGGCTAGTGCCCCGCTAGGCTGGCATCTGCAACATAGCCGCTTCCACAAGTCAATCTGTTAACGACCGGGATCATTGCCTATGATTTCGGTCGTTTTGTTTTACGCCTGCACGCGACATGCCTGCAGGCCGCACGCAGCCAGGAAAAGTCATGCGCAGTATTGAACAGATTATCGCCGAGGAAATCGGCTGTCAGGAACGTCAGGTGCACGCTGCCGTCGCCCTGCTCGACGACGGTGCCACCGTCCCTTTTATCGCCCGTTACCGTAAAGAAGTCACCGACGGTCTGGACGACACCCAGCTGCGTAACCTGGAAGATCGGCTGCGTTACCTGCGCGAGATGGAAGAGCGCCGCGAGGCCATCCTGAAAAGCATCGCCGAGCAGGACAAGCTCACCCCGGAACTGGAGAAGGCCATCAAGGCCGCCGACACCAAGACCCGGCTGGAAGATCTCTATCTGCCCTACAAACCCAAGCGCCGCACCCGCGCCCAGATCGCCCGGGAAGCCGGCCTGGAACCGCTGGCCGACGGTCTGCTGGACGATCCGACCCAGAACCCGGAAGAACTGGCCGCCGGCTACCTGAACGAAGAACACAAGATTGCCAGCGTCAAAGATGCCCTGGACGGCGCCAAACAGATCCTGATGGAGCGCTTCGCCGAGAACGCCGATCTGCTTACCCGCCTGCGCACCTTCCTCTGGGACAAGGCCCATATCCAGTCAAAAGTGGCGGACGGCAAGGAAAAGGAAGGCGCCAAGTTCAGCGACTATTTCGATCACAGCGAAGCCATCAAGGGCATTCCCAGTCACCGGGCCCTGGCCCTGTTCCGGGGTCGCAACGAAGGCATCCTGCATGTCTCCATGGTGCTGCCGGAAGAGCTGGAAAGCGCCCAGCCGCATCCCTGCGAAGCCATGGTCACCGCGGAAACTGGCTGGCAGCATCAGGGCCGGGCCGCCGATGACTGGCTCAAGGAAGTGATGCGCTGGACCTGGAAGATCAAGCTCAACACCCACCTGGAAACCGAACTGCTGGGCCGGGTGCGCGAACTGGGCGAGGAAGAAGCCATCCAGGTATTTGCCCGCAACCTGAAGAGTCTGCTGATGGCCTCCCCGGCCGGCCCCAAGTGCACCATGGGCCTGGACCCGGGCCTGCGCACCGGGGTGAAAGTGGTGGTGGTGGATGCCACCGGCAAGCTGCTGGAACACACCACCATCTTCCCGCACCAGCCCAAGAACCAGTGGGATCAGTCATTGTCCGCACTGGCCGCCCTGTGCCTGAAGCACAAGGTGGAACTAATCGCCATTGGTAACGGCACCGCCAGCCGGGAAACCGACAAGCTGGCCGGCGAAGTGGTCAAGGCCAGCAAGGGCAACATCCAGAAGATCATGGTGTCCGAAGCCGGCGCCTCGGTGTATTCCGCGTCGGAAACTGCCGCCCGGGAATTCCCGGATCTGGACGTGTCCTTCCGTGGCGCCGTGTCCATTGCCCGCCGCCTGCAGGACCCGCTGGCCGAGCTGGTGAAGATCGATCCGAAAGCCATCGGCGTGGGCCAGTACCAGCACGACGTGAGCCAGCTGAAGCTGTCCCGCTCCCTGGATGCGGTGGTGGAAGACTGTGTGAACTCCGTGGGCGTGGACGTGAATACCGCCAGCGCCCCGCTGCTGGCTCGCATTGCCGGCCTCAACAGCACCATCGCCGGCAACATCGTTACCTACCGGGAAAGCCACGGCGCCTTTGCCAGCCGCGCTGACCTGAAGCTGGTACCGCGCCTGGGCGACAAGACCTTCGAACAGGCCGCCGGCTTCCTGCGCATCATGGACGCCGCCAATCCGCTGGACAGTTCCTCGGTCCACCCGGAAGCCTACCCGCTGGTGGAAAAGATCGCGGAGAAACACGGCCGGCCGCTCAAGGAGCTGATCGGTGACGTGCCCTTCCTGAAGAAGGTCAACGCCGCCGACTTTACCGACGACACGTTCGGCCTGCCCACGGTCACCGATATCCTCAGCGAACTGGAAAAACCCGGTCGCGATCCGCGCCCGGAATTCAAGGCCGCCGTCTTCAAGGAAGGGGTGGAAACCCTCAAGGACCTGAAGCCCTCCATGATTCTGGAAGGTACAGTGACCAACGTGACCAACTTCGGCGCCTTCGTGGATATCGGCGTGCATCAGGATGGTCTGGTTCACGTCTCCGCCCTGGCCGACAAGTTCGTGGAAGACCCCCACGATGTGGTCAAGCCCGGCGATATCGTCAAGGTGAAAGTGCTGGAAGTGGACCTGGACCGCAAACGCATCAGCCTGACCATGCGCATGGACGATCAGCCCGCCGAGAAAGCGGCCGGGCAGCGCCCTGCCAGCGCCCGCAAGGGCAATGGCGGCGGCCAGCGCCAGGGCGGCAACAAGCGTGGCGGAGGCCAGCCCCAGAACACCGGTGGCGGCACCTTCGCGGACCTGTTCGCCAAGGCCAAGGACGAGCAGAAGAAAGGCAAGAAGCGCCTGTGACCCGGTGACTTCTCTCTGTCATTCTACTGCCCCATGATTGTCGGATTTCCGTCACACCCGCCGCCGGGCTCGCCCGGCGGGACGACAGGGCCAAACCATGAAACTTGAACAGCGTATTCACGCCCTGCTGGATTCAGACGCCGCCGCCACCCTGGCCGGCATCCGCCGCGGCATCGAAAAAGAAAGCCTGCGCATTACCACCGATGGCACCCTGGCGCAGACGCCGCACCCGGCAGCACTGGGCTCCGCCCTGACCCACCCCTATATCACCACGGACTATTCCGAAGCCCTGCTGGAATTCATCACCCCGCCCAGCACCGAGCTGCACAAGCCGCTGGAATTTCTCGAGCAGCTGCACCGCTACGTGTACAGCCATATCGGTGACGAGGTGCTGTGGGTCAACTCCATGCCCTGCATGATCAGCAACGATGCTGACGTGCCGGTGGCCCAGTACGGCAGCTCCAACGTGGGTCGCATGAAGAGCGTCTACCGGGAAGGGCTGGGTCACCGCTATGGCCGCAAGATGCAGACCATTGCCGGCATCCATTACAACTTTTCCTACCCGGAAGAATTCTGGAAACTGAACCAGGTACTGGAAGGGGAAAGTGGCCCGCTGCAGGACTATATCTCCAAGCGCTATTTCGATCTGACCCGCAACTTCCAGCGTTATTCCTGGTTGCTGGTGTACCTGTTCGGCGCCTCACCGGCCCTGTGCAAATCCTTCCTCGCCGGACGCGAGCACCAGCTGGATACCTTTGACCACACCCTGTTCAAACCCAACGCCACCAGCCTGCGCATGAGCGACCTGGGCTACCAGAACAATGCCCAGTCGTCCCTGGCGATCAGCTACAACAATCTGGACGAGTATGTGGCCACCCTGACCCACGCCATCAAGACGCCGGAGCCGGCCTACGAAAAGATCGGCGTAAAGGTGGGCAACGACTATCGCCAGCTGAACGCCAACATCCTGCAGATCGAAAACGAGTACTACTCCTCGATCCGCCCCAAGCGCACCATCAACAAGGGCGAGCGCCCCACCACCGCTCTGCAGAAGCGTGGCGTGGAATATATCGAGATCCGCGCCCTGGACCTGAACCCGTTCGAACCGGTGGGCATCAACCAGCAGGAAATCCGTTTCCTGGACCTGTTTGCCACCTACTGCCTGCTGCGCGAATCCCCGCAATTGGAAAAGTGCGACCTGCATGCCAGCAAGGAAAACCTGCGCAAGGTGGTCTACGACGGCCGCAACACCGCCATCGAACTGTGCAACTGGGGCAAGGCCGTATCACTGAAAGACTGGGCGACAGAAAAACTGCAGCAGATGCAGCCCATCGCCGAACTGTTCGACCGCACCCATGGCGGCAACAACTACAGCGACGCCCTGGCCCGCCAGCAGGAAAAGGTGGACAACCCGGACACCACCCCATCGGCCCGGATTCTCGACAAACTGGAAAGCCGCCAGCAAAGTTTCTTCCAGTTCGCCATGAACCAGGCCCTGGCCCATCGGGACCACTTCCTCTCCCGGCAGCGCTGCGACGACACCAACCAGCGCCTGGAACAACTGGCCGCTCACAGCCTGACCGAGCAGCGGCACTGGGAAGATGCGGAAACCCAGAGTTTCGAAGATTATCTGGCGGATTACTTCCGCGACTGAAGCGAGAAGCGAGAAGCGAGAAGCGAGTCACGAGGAGCGAAGAGCGAAGAGCGAGTTTCGGAATAAGGACTGTTTTGACTTTCGCTCCTCGCAACTCGCCCCTCGTAACTCGTAACCCGTTTCTCGTAACTCTTGCGCAACCGCCCCGCGTGCTGATAAAGCCACAGCGCACACCGGGAAAATCCTATCTCAGGGTTCCCGGTGTGCTCTGGAATGAAACGGGTTGCCGTTATGCCCGGTGCAGTTGTCACACACCCGCTGTGCGCCATGTCCCAACACCATGCCCCGATCCGGTTTTTGTGCAATTTCACAACAAAAATACGTGCTTCTTCCCTATTCAACCTGGCTTGCGGTGGTAGTCTCGGACTAACCAGCAAGGGAGTGTCGCGATGCCGGATCGTGATCAGTGCGAAAAAGCCTACAACCAGGGATGCATGTGGGGCATGGGCGGGGGTGACAGTAATCGTTGTCCCTACCCTGCCGACGATGCCTTGGCAGAATGGTGGTTTCAGGGGTGGGAAGCGGGTATGGATGCCTGGCATGACCGCAACCTGCGCGAGCAGGAAGCGCGTCAGGCCTGACACCATTCGGACATCAGCCCCACCCTCTACCTCCATCCTGTGGCAGCGGTCGTTCGACCGCGAATGCCCTGCCCCATGAAGATCGCGGTGGAACGACCGCCCCCACGGTTCCATCCCACCCTTGCCGCCAACCCCGCTTTTGCCTACCCTTCGCCGGTCCCCGACGAAAAGAGTGGCCCATGCTGTCCCTGATCCCCGCACCCCGTCAGCTCAACCTGCTTGCCCTGCTGGCCTGTATTGCCGCCATGGCCGGTGCCCTTTATCTGCAACACGTGGACGGCCTTGAGCCCTGCCCGCTGTGTATCTTTCAACGCATCGGCGTGATCGCCGCCGCTGTGGTTCTGCTGATTGCTGCCCTGCATGGGCCCAAGGGGATCGGAGTGCGCATTTACGGCGCGCTTACCGGGCTGGCAGCCATCGCTGGCGGCGCCGTCTCCGTCCGTCATATCTGGCTGCAGAGTCTGCCGGCGGATCAGGTTCCCGCCTGTGGTCCCGGCCTCAACTACATGCTGGACGTCTTTCCCCTGCAAAGCGTCATTCAGGAAGTGCTGGCCGGTTCCGGGGAGTGCGCGGAGATGGACTGGTCCTTCCTGGGGCTGAGTCTGCCGGCCTGGTCTCTGGTGGTATTTTCCGGTCTGCTACTGGTCGCCCTGGTGCAACTGTTCCGCCCCCTGTCCAGATCCTGATCCGCCATGATCGACGGCCTGCTGATCCTGCTGTTTTTCCAGTTCCTCGGTGAGGTGGTCATCCGTCTCACCGGCATCCCCCTGCCCGCCTCAGTGGTCGGCATGGTGCTGTTGTTACTGGCACTGTTGCTCAATGTGCCCTTCAGCCAGCGGGTGGCTCCCGCCGCCGGCGCCCTGATCAAACACATCAGCCTGCTGATTTTCCCGCTGGGGGTGGGCATCGTCCTGCAATGGCACCGCTATGAAGACTATGCGCTGGCGCTGGGAGTCGCTGTGGTACTGGGCACCCTGCTCAGCCTGGTGCTGGTGACGCTGATGCTGAAGAAACTGCTGGGCGGCAAGCATGGCGAATCAGCGGGAGGCCGCCATGATGGATAAACTGGATAGCCTGGCCGGCCTGGTACACACCCCCCTGTTCGGTATCCTGCTGACCCTGGCCAGCTACCGTTTTGCCCTGTGGGTATACGGACGCAGCAACAGCCTGCCCCTGTTCCACCCCTTCCTGGTGGCCTCGATCCCGGTGATTATCGTATTACCCCTGGTGGGGGTGGATTATGAAGAATACCGGGACCAGACCACGCTGATCTCTTTCCTGCTGGGCCCCGCCACCGTGGCCCTGGCCTGGCCCCTGTACCGGCAGCTACACACCGTACGCAGCGTACTCACGCCAATCCTGATCGCCACCGTGCTGGGCGCCTTTATCTCCGCCGCCATCGCCGTGGGGCTGGCCTGGTGGCTGGGCGCCCCGGCGGAGGTGGTGGGCTCGCTGGCCCCGAAATCCATCACCACCCCGATTGCCGTGGAGGTGGTGCAATCCACCGGCGGCTTTGTCTCCCTCGCCGCCGGCGCGGTGGCCATCACCGGCATTGTCGGCGCCCTGGCCGCCGGCCCCATCTTCCGACTGCTCAAGGTCACCGACCATCGCATCAAGGGCTTTGCCCTGGGTCTGGTGGCCCATGCCATCGGCACCGCCCGTGCCTTCGAATACGGCGAAAAGGCCGGCGCTTTTGCCGGTCTGGCATTGGGTCTCTGCGGGCTGGTCACGGCAATGGCCCTGCCCTGGCTATGGCCCTGGGTGGCGCAGTACCTCTAGGCCCGACGGCGCCCTATGGCGCGTCGACCGATCTCAGTGGCGAGTAACGAAAAGCAAAACCGGTTTGGTCTTTCGCGCCTCGTCACTCGCTACTCAACGCTCCACGCTCAGCACCGACACTCCTGCCACCACGGGTAAGCGTCGCCCTCTCTTCCCGGCGCTCTAAAAACCCGCTGTTTAGAAGAAATTTGTCTTTAGCCACAAGTGGCTGAGATATCGTGAGTTTTCTTCCTGACCCGGATTCGCGCCGGTTTTGCCCCATTGCCAGCACGGTACCGCCGGTTCTAGGCTCGATAGCCCAACCCGACAATCGTCAATGGCGACGCCGAGGAGGAACCATGGCGAGCTCCCATTCCGCCGCACTGGCACAGTGGCGGCGCATTGAAGCACTGGTCCAGGCCTGGCTGGATGAACGCCAGCAACTGATCGTGCTGCTTTGCACCCTGCAGGGCCTGAAAGGTCTGTCCGATCACCGTCAGCCACTGCAGAAGCAGGTCCAGCAATTTTGTCAGTTGCTGATGGACTACATCAGTGCCGGTTACTTCGAGGTGTACCGGGAACTGGTCAACGAGGCTCGCCACTTCCACCGCGACAATCCCACACTGACCCGCCAGATTCTCAAGCAGCTGGACAGCTCCACCGACGAAGCGCTGGCTTTCAACGAGGATTTCCAGCACCCGGAGCAATGGCTGGTTCAGCGGAATCAGCTCCCGGAACGGATTGCCCTGCTGATGCAGACCCTGGAAGAACGCTTTGCACTGGAAGACCAGTTGATTCTGAGCATTCACCAGCAGGCACCGCCGCAGCAGCAGGCGATGCATTGAAAGTAGCGGCAAGCCACGAGCTTCAAGCTGCAACTCGAAGAAATGCATAGCGTGCAACAGCACCCGCCGTGCTCCGCGCTTCAAGGTTAAATGTAGGAGCGCCTCTGGAGGCGCGAATGAAGGTGACGACCACCTAACCGGTTAAATGAAACCTGTCGAGTGCGGATATTCCTGATCGCCCTGCGGGCGATTCCCCGCTACGCGTGGTTCGCCATGCAAGCATAGCTCCTACAGAAATAATGGCGTCCGAATCAACCAAAAAGGGCGCCCTCGGGCGCCCTTTTTTTGAAGCATGTCACGACGGGATTTATTCCTCGTCAGCACTCGCTTCGTTACCGCTGCCTTTGACGTCCAGCAGTTCGATCTCGAAGATCAGCGCCTGGTTGGGGCCGATATCGCCACCGGCGCCCTGCTCACCATAGCCCAGAGACGGCGGGACAAAGACTTTCCACTTGTCGCCTTCCTTCATCATCGGCAGCGCTTCCTGCCAGGCCGGAATGATGTGCTGCAGGCCGAAGCTGGCCGGCTGACCACGCTCTACGGAGCTGTCGAACACGGCGCCATCCGGCAGGGTGCCGTGGTAGTGCACTTCCACGGTGTCTTCCAGAGTGGGGGAGGCAGCGCCTTCCTCACCGGATTCCAGCACTTCGTACTGCAGGCCGCTGTCGGTCACGGTAACGCCATCGCGCTCGGCGTTCTCGGCCAGGAATTTTTCGCTGGCTTCCAGGTTGTTACCCGCCTGCTCTTCCATCTTCTTCTGCTGGGCTTCAATCATGCGGCCCTGGAAATCACGAATCAGCTGATCCAGATCTTCATCACCCAGCTGTGATTTGCCGTCTTCGGCAAAACCATCACGCAGACCCGCTACCATGGCCTCCAGATCCAGATTCTCCAGGCTGCGCATCTGCTCCGCACTGCGGAAACCCAGCGCATAGGACGCTTTCTGGTCGTCGCTTTTCAGCTCTGCACTTTCCTGACCACATGCTGCCAGCAGGACGGTTCCCGCCAGCACGATTCCCAATTTCTTCATTCTGCCTCCAATTGGCCTACTGTTGTTGTTGCTGTTCCAGACCGCCGCCACCGCGCATTTTCTCAGCGGTGATGGTGGTCGGATTTTTTACGGTAAAGGGTTCCGCCTGCACACCGGGCGGCGGAATCTGGCCATACTGCCAGTTTCCCTGGGGGTCACGCCAGCGATACATCTCCGCGCTTTCCCCGCTTTCCTCCATCCAGGGAGAAATCTTCCGGTCCAGCAACCGTTCCGGCTGCTGCCAGTTCTGTTCCACATGCTGCCAATCCAGCAACGGTTTGCCGCTGCCCAGTGGCACAGTAAACAGGGCGGCCAGCACAACCACCAGCAATACGATGATAATCAACAGATAACGCATGATCCGTTCTCCCCCTTTAGTGAGCCTTCTTCACAGGATTCAGTTCCCTGCAAGAGCAAAATAACATCACAAATTACATCCATACGCCTTATTTTGCGGTACTGTTGGTTTTGTGAGCTGTATCACTTTTCATTCACTCAGTGATCGCGCCACCCCAAACGCCGGGCATACTTCCCCGCAAAAAAACGAATAAGACACGGCATGAATAGCGCACAGAACAGCCCTGCCAAGGGGATCGGCTCCCAACCGCGTTCGTCCGCCCCGTCCCGCATGGTCATTCTGATTGCGAACAGCAAAGGCGGGTGCGGCAAGACTACCATCGCCACCAACCTGGCCTGCTATTATGAGGCACTCGGGAGACGTGTCTCCCTGCTGGATATGGACCCGCAGCAATCATCGCTGCAATGGCTGAAATTACGCCAGAACACCACGATTCACGGTTTATCCTGGCCCGCCGGCGAGCCGGTTTCCCTGGGGCGACTGCAGCAGAAGCTGGACCAGGCGGCGCCGGTGACCATCATTGACTCACCCGCTGGCCTGGACCCTCATCATCTTGATCACCTGCTGCGCCTGTCCCAGGTGGTATTGGTTCCCGTGCTGCCCAGCCCTATCGATATTCGCGCCACCACCCGTTTTCTGCAAACCGTGATGCTTGCTCCCAGCTACCGGCGGCGGCCGCGTCGACTGGCCGTGATTGCCAATCGCTCACGCACCCGCACCCGCATGTACGAATCCCTGCGCCAGTTTCTCGCCAGCCTGAAGATTCCTTATCTGGTGACCCTGCGCGATACCCAGCTTTATGTTCAGGCCATGAGCAATGGCGAGGGCGTCCTGGACGCTGCTGTTTCCCGCCACCTGGACGACCAGCAGCATTGGCGCCGCATTGGCGAATGGCTGGAAGTACAACGCCACCTGATACAGACCATGCCGGGGTTTCGGTGACCCGCCAAAACAGTCGACAACCACCTGTAGGAGTTCCCTTCCAGGGGACGAACCGAGTGTAAACGCGGAATTGCCCGCAGGGCGATCAGGGGTATCAGGTTCTACAGGTCGACTCTTGGCAGTGCGGCAGGTAAAAGCTCTTGTCGCCTCGCTTCGCGAGGTTCGTCCCCTGAAAGGGAACTCCTACAGTGGGTTTGTAGAAAGTTGGGGCTTAACGTCAACTGCCCTCCGCCAGGTCACGCATCGCCCCGGTGAGCTTGCTCAGGTCCGCCGGCTCGATCACGAACGGCGGCATGATGTAGACCAGTTTGCCGAACGGACGGATCCATACGCCCTGCTCCACAAAGCGCGCCTGCACCTGTTCCATGGCCACCGGTTTTTTCATTTCCATCACGCCGATGGCGCCCAACACCCGGGTATCCGCCACCGCAGGCAGGTCCTTGAGTGGCAGCAACTCCGCCTTTAGCTGCGCCTCGATGGCCGCCACTTTTTCCTGCCAGCCGGAATCCAGCAGTAGCTGAATGCTGGCATTGGCCACCGCACAGGCCAGCGGGTTGCCCATGAAGGTGGGCCCGTGCATCAAGACACCGGCCTCGCCATCGCAAATACCGGCCGCCACCTGATCGGTACACAGGGTCGCCGCCAGGGTCATGTAGCCACCGGTGATGGCCTTGCCCAAACAGAGAATGTCCGGGCACACATCCGCATGCTCCAGCGCAAACAGCTTGCCGGTGCGACCAAAGCCGGTGGCAATTTCATCAAAGATCAGCAGCACCCCGTACTGATCACAGAGGGCGCGCACCGCCTTCAGGTAGGTGGGGTGGTACATGCGCATGCCACCGGCCCCCTGTACCACCGGCTCCAGAATCACGGCGGCGATCTCCTGATGATGATCCGCCAGCATCTGCTGGATGGAATTGAGATCATCGGTATCAAAGTCACTGTCGTAGGGGCACTGCGGCGCCTCGGCAAAGAAGTGCTTGGGCAGCACCCCGCTGAACAGGGAGTGCATCCCGTTGACCGGGTCGCAGGCGGCCATGGCCCCGAAGGTATCGCCGTGATAGCCATTGCGCAGGGCCAGCAATTTATCCTTGCCGCTGTGCCCCTGGCTGAGCCAGTACTGCAGGGCCATCTTGATGGCCACCTCCACGGAGACTGAGCCGCTGTCAGCCAGAAACACCTTCTCCAACGGGTCCGGCGTCAACGCCACCAGTTTCTTGCCCAACTCCACCGCCGGTTCATGGGTCAGCCCACCGAACATCACATGGGCCATGCGGTCGATCTGGTCCTTGGCAGCCTGGTTGAGCACCGGATGGTTATAGCCATGTACCGCCGCCCACCAGGACGACATGCCATCCACCAGCTCGCGCCCGTCTTCCAGCGTCAAGCGCACCCCTTCGGCTCTGGCCACCGCAAAGGTGGGCAAGGGTTTAGAGGTGGACGTATAGGGATGCCAGAGATGATCGCGGTCGAAGGCCAGGTCGGTGGTCATGGGACAGTCCGGTGAAACACAAGGGGAATGAAGGATGGCAGGAGGACGTTAAAAGTTCAAAGCGCGAGAGCGCGAGGTGGTGGCACCGTAGGAGCTCCTCTTGAGGGGCGAACCGCGTGTCAACGCGGAATCGGCCGGAGGCCGATCAGGAATGTCAGGGCCCGACAGTTTTTTCTGAGAAAGGGATGGGAGTAGCTGCGATACCGTTTCCTCGCCAAGGCTCGGATTCACGCCTCAAGAGGTGTATTCGCTACGCTCACCCTGCGGGCCGCACTGCACAACGTGCGTTACTCCGCTACGCTCCGTTCCTACAGCGGCTTCGTCGCAATGCCTAGAGCGCTACCAGATCGTTGAGAGCGCCCTGCACCCCCTCACACTGGGCCGTTTCCGGCACCAGCACCAACAACCAGGCCATGGCATCCACCGGCTTGCCGGCGGGCAACAGGTTGTCGCAGAGGGTCGGCAGGGTTGTCAGCAGCCAGCGCTCCCCTTCCAGCTCCACCTGCTGCAGCTGCCGCTTGAATTCCGGCAGCCGCGCATCGTCGCCCGCCTTGCGGCGAACGGCCCGCAGTGGGCGCAGATAATCGGCTTCGAATTGCCCGGCCAGCTCCGCCATTCGGCGCCCTACTCCTGCATCCGGCTGCTTCCCTGATTCTGCCAGCCACAGGCCGGACAGCAACAGGGCCACCGGCACCTGATATTCGTCCTGCAGGTGCAGGCAGGCACGCTCAAAATCCTTGTCCTGCCATCGCCCCAGGGCATAGCGCCACAGATCCTGCTTTATGGAGTCGTCCACGGTTCCCCCGTTACCTTTGCTGGCTTACACTGCGCCGGTTCTCATCAATCCCGGATCTATCCATGCTCTCTCTGGAACACATCAACCTTCGCCGCGGCCCCGACCTGTTGCTGGAAGACGCCAGCGTGGTCCTGCACAAGGGCTGGCGCGTGGGGCTGGTGGGCCGCAACGGCACCGGCAAGAGTTCGCTGTTCAAGCTTATCATGGGCGAACTGGAGAGCGACGGCGGCAACCTGAACCTGCCCGCGGACTGGCGCCTGGCCATGATGGCCCAGGAAGTACCCGCACTGGAACAGCCGGCCATCGACTATGTGCTCGACGGCCATCGCGCCCTGCGCCGGGCAGAGAAAGCACTGGCAGACGCGGAAGCCGCCGGTGACAACCACGCCATCGCCCATGCCCATGGCGAACTGGAAGCCTTGCACGCCTGGCAACAGCCGGCCCGGGCCGCCACCCTGCTGGCCGGGCTCGGTTTCAGCGAAGCGCAGCAACAGCAGCCAGTGGCCAGTTTTTCCGGGGGCTGGCGCATGCGCCTGAACCTGGCCCAGGTATTGATGAGCGATGCGGACCTGCTGCTGCTCGATGAGCCCACCAACCACCTGGATCTGGATGCCATCCTCTGGTTGCAAAGCTACCTGGTGCAGCAACCGGGGGCGCTGCTGGTGATCTCCCACGACCGCGCCTTCCTGGATGCCACCGTCAACCAGATCCTGCATATCGAACACAAACAGCTGAAGCACTACAGCGGCGGCTATTCGGATTTTGAACGTCAGCGCGCCGAACAGCTGTCCCTGCAACAGAAGATGCATGAAAAGCAGCAGGCCCAGGTGGCCCACATGCAGAAGTTCATCGCCCGCTTCAAGGCCAAGGCGTCCAAGGCCAAGCAGGCGCAAAGCCGTGTCAAGGCACTGGAACGACTGGAACTGATCGGCCCGGCCCATGTGGATTCCGGGTTCAGTTTCGATTTCCACAAGCCCGACAAACTGCCCAACCCCATGGAAAATCTGGATGCGGTGCGCTGCGGTTACCGTAGCGAGCAGGGAGAGGTGGCCATTCTCGACAATGTCTGCCTGAGCTTGCGACCGGAATCGCGACTGGGTTTGCTGGGGCCCAACGGCGCCGGTAAATCCACCCTGATCCGCACCCTGGTGGGCGAGCTGGCGCCCCTGGCGGGCCGGTTCGACAAGGACAACGACCTGGCGGTTGGCTACTTCCACCAGCAACAGGTGGACCGGCTGGATCACAGCGATACGCCCTACCAGATGCTGTCACGTTTCCATCCCAAATGGAGTGAATCCGCCTTGCGCAGCGAGCTGGGCCGGTTCGGCTTTCACGGTGATGATGTGTTTGCCCCGGTGGGACGTTTTTCCGGGGGGGAGAAATCGCGCCTGGCACTGGCCATGATCGTGCAGGAAAAACCGGCGCTGCTGATTCTGGATGAACCCGCCAACCACCTGGACCTGGACATGCGAGAGGCCCTGAATATGGCCCTGCAGGCCTTTGAAGGGGCAGTGGTGATGGTATCCCACGACCGGCACCTGCTGGAAACCACCGTGGATGAGTTCTGGCTGGTGGCCAATGGTTCGGTGACCCGATTCGAGGGTGACCTGGATGACTACGGCCGCTGGCTGCAGCAGAACCGCCGTGACGGCAAACCCGTCAAGGAAGAAAAAGCCGGCGATGGCCTGGATGCCAAAGCCCGCCGCCAGCAGGCCGCCCAGCAACGGGAACAGTTACGCCCCCTCAAGCGGCAAGTGGAAAAACTGGAGAAACAGCTCAGCCAATGTGACCAGGAGCTGGCCAAGATCGAAACCGCCCTGGGCGACGACTGCCTGTACACTGACGACAGCCGTAAAAACGAAATGAATGCATTGCTTGGCGATCAGGCACGCCTGAAAAAACAGCACGACGAGCTGGAAGAACAGTTACTGGAAGCGATGGAGTCGCTGGAGCAAGCCGAAAGTGAACTCACCGCCTGATGCGCCCACTTCCGTTTGCGCGTTACAGCTGCACCAGACGAGTCTGATACACCACCGGACCGGTGGGCTGGCCGGTCGGTGAACCACCCGCCGGTTCCAGGCTGATCGCCAGAGAGCGAGATTGTAGCAACTGGCGCACCTGCTGATCGCTGAGATTCATCTGCAACCGGGCACCACCCGTGGGCAGCAATGCCAGTGATATCGGCGCACCGGATTCCGGAAGCAACCACAACTGGTAATCCCTGCCACCGTCCGCCGGCTGAACCGGCGGCATGGCCTTCACGCTCAAGCGCTGATCCCCAGAGGCGTTCACCAGCCACAGGGGCTCGGCCTGCTGACTCTGCACCACACCCACATAATGCGTCACTACTGGCGGTGATGGCGTCCACAGCAGCAAGGCAAAAACGCCCAGCACGGCGATACCCGTGCTCCAGCGCCAGGCGGTCAGGGTCTGCCACCACCGCGCAGCCACCGGTGCCGTGGCTGGAAAGAGTCGTTGCTCGATGCTGTTCCACACGGCCCTCGGAGCAACCTCTTCCGGCAAGGATTCATTGAAAGGTTGCAGCCGTCGCTCCCAGTACCACACCTGACGGCGCACCCGGGCAGAGACCATCATCCAGCGCTCGAAACGTCGCCTGGCGGCACCCTGCAGCGTACCAACCACATATTCTGCGGCCAGCGCATGATTCCGTTCGTAATTATCCGGCTTCATGTGTCCAGACACCGGCGCAATACATCCAGCCCGCGACGAATCCAGCTTTTTGTGGTTCCCAGCGGCTCACCCATGGCGACCGCCAGCTCCTGATGAGTGAAACCACGAAAGTAGGCCATCTCGATACTGGAACGATACCGTTCATCCAGATCTTTCAGGCAGTGATTGAGTCGTTGACGATCAAGCAGATTGCCAACATTATCCATCGGGCCCAGGGTGTTGCTTTCCTGACGGTCACTTACGCTATCGTAATCCGCTTCGTGGCGACGACGACGCAAGGCATCAAGACAGCGATAACGGCCTATGGACATCATCCAGGTCTGCACGCTGCCGCGATCACAATGGTATTCGCCGGCGTGGTGCCAGACCTGGATATAGGTTTCCTGGAGCACGTCACAGGCCTCATCACGATCACGCAGCAAGTGCACACACATGCCAAATACGGCGCGATGGGTTTTCTGATAAAAACCAGCAAAAGCCTGACGGTCGCCCTGAGCGATGCGAGCCAGTGCGCGTACTAGTCCGTCGTCTGCTTTCGCCATGACTAGGCACCCCCTGTATTACCATAAGTCGTTCCTCACTAATGACAGATGCGTTGTCGTTAATACGTGAAAAAACCGATTTGGATGCACAAAAAAAAGAAAAAGAAATTCTGCATCCAGTTCCTTTCCTGACGCGTACTACTCTCACACCGACAAGAAAGGAGATTCGTCATGCTATCCCGCCTTACCCTGCTTCCTGCGGCCTGTGCTGCCGCCACTCTGCTGGCCAGTGCCGGCACGATGGCATCCAGCCACCGAGAAGCGCCATTTATCACCGGCATGCCCAAAGTCGACGGTACGGATTTCTACATGTTCAACAGTTATGAATCCGGCCGAGAGGGTTATGTCACTCTGATCGCCAACTACCTGCCCCTGCAGGATGCCTACGGTGGCCCCAATTATTTTTCTCTGGACGATGATGCCATCTATGAAATTCACATCGACAACGATGGCAACGCGGAAGAAAACATTACCTTCCGTTTCCAGTTCAACACCGAACGCCGCGACCTGGCGGTCGATGTAGGCGGTACCTCTGTCCCTGTACCATTGATTAATATCGGTGCCGTAACCGGCCAAAACAACGATGCCCAGAATGTCCTGGAAAGCTTCACCGTAGAAATGGTGACCGGCGACCGTCGTACCGGCAACGTACAAAACCTGACCAAGGCCGGCAGTGGTGACAGCAGCTTTGCCAAACCGCTGGACAACATCGGCACCAAATCCATTGATGACTACGAAGCCTACGCAGACAACTTTATCTACGACGTGACTATCCCTGACTGCCCCATGCCCGGCCGCGTATTTGCCGGACAGCGCCAGGAAGGTTTTGTCGTCAATCTGGGTGAGGTCTTCGACCTGGTGGCGTTGAATCCGCTGGGTGCACGGGACTCGCGCAGAAACATCATTGCCGACAAGAACATCACCAGCCTGGCACTGGAAGTTCCGGCTGACTGCCTCACTGGTGAGAATACTGTCATCGGCGGCTGGACCACCGCCAGCGTCCGCCAGGCAACGGTCATCAACCCGGCACCGCAGGGTTCCGAGACCACCGGCAGCAGTAACGCCAAAGGCCCGGCAGTGAAAGGCGGCGCCTTTACCCAGGTGTCCCGTCTTGGCTCTCCGCTGGTCAATGAAGTGGTCATCGGCCTGCCCGACAAGGACCGTTTCAACAGCAGTGAACCCAAGGATGATGGTCAGTTTGCTACCTATGTAACCAACCCCAGCCTGCCTGCGCTGGTAGAAATCCTGTTCGGTGTACCGGCGCCGGAAACGCCCCGTAATGACCTGGTCACTGTCTTCCTTACCGGTGTGCCCGGCGTCACTCAATTGCCCACCGTTACCGCCAGCGAAATGCTGCGCCTGAACACCGGGATCCCGGCAACGGCAGCAGGTGGCCAGAATGATCTGGGTGTTGCAGGTGGCGACTTTGCCGGCTTCCCCAATGGCCGACGCCCGATTGATGATGTGGTAGACATCGCCCTCACTGCGGCTGAAGGCTTCCTGTGTGGCGCCGACGTGAACGGTGAAGCCGCGGGTGGCGAAATTGGCTCCTGTGGTACTCAGGACATGCAGGTCAACGGTGGCGCCATCGTCAACGACGGTGCCCTGCCCAACGCGGCGGACTACCTGACCCGTTTCCCCTACCTGAACACCCCACTGCCCGGCGCCGATAACGTTGCCGCAGCAGAGTGAAGGAGGACATCATGCGATATCTACTGGCTACCATCATCAGCCTGAGTGCATTGGTGCTGAGCGGGTGCTTTGGCAGTGACAATGACCGTCCCCGCCAGCAGGCGCCGGTGGCGATCAACTACACCGCCTTTGTGAAAGCTCAGCTAGCCACTAGCGGGGATACCCGGGATCCGGTTCCCATCAATGATACCCGCTTCATTTTTCGTGATCTGAATAACCCGAACGCCTATGACGATGTATTGGCAGCGGAGAAATGAGACCAGCCTCCACTACCGCGATGCGGTAGTGGAGGCTTTTCACCCGCACGTTTCAGAGAGCTTCTCCGGGACTGACAAAGGCGCCAAAATATGGCGTCTTTTGTCGGTTGCGGTGACTCTCTTTTTGTTTTGCATGGCGTCCCTCGCAAGCGCCGCCCCCTACACACCGGACGGGGACCATGTGGTTCTCGCCCGCCTTCCCCAGGTTCCGGCAACGCTGCAGGCGCCTTCTCCACCCAGCGACCTGTCAGCAGCGCTGGCACTGGCCCGCTCACAGATTGACTATGCCAGTGCCCAAGGCGATCCCCGCTTTCTCGGTTACGCCGAGGCCACGCTGGCTCCATTCAGTCAGGACATGTCGTCACCGGCAGCCAACCTGCTGATGGCCCGTATCGAACAGCAACGTCATCAATTTGCCCGCGCCCGTCATCGCCTGACACGACTGCTGGAGCAGTCACCCAACCAGGGACAAGCGTGGCTGATGCTGGCCAATATTGACCGGGTACAAGGCCGGCTCGATGAGGCCCGGCAGGCTTGCCAGGCAGCATCCCGTACGCTGCCGCCCACCACCGTTTTGCTCTGTCAGGCCAGCGTCCAGGCCATCACGGGCCAGCGGGAGCAAGCCTATCGCACCCTGCAGGCCCTGGCATCCAGCCCGGCCGCGCCACAGGGAAAATCCGCCCAATGGCTGAACACCCTGAGCGCGGAAATAGCGCTGCAACAGGGCCGTCTCGAACTGGCCACCGAGCACCTGCGTGACGCCTTGCAACAGGCCCCGGATGATCCCTATCTACGCTACCTGCAAAGTGACCTGTGGCTGGCCAGCAACCAGGCACAGGCGGTCATCCGCGATCTCACCAACTGGCAGGACAGGGAAGGCGCCTTGCTGAGGCTGGCCATTGCCGGGCAACGCCTTGAGCACCCTCAGGCCCAGGCCTGGCGGCAGGACTACCGGGCCCGTATGGCCGCTGACCAGGACACCGGTCGCCAGCGCCACCTGCGCGAGCACGCCCGCTTCCTGCTTGAAGTAGAGTCCGATCCGCAAGGCGCCCTCACCCTGGCCCGGGAAAACTGGCAGCAGCAACGGGAACTGGCTGACCTGCGACTGCTGCACGCCAGCGCCATGGCCGCCGACGATCAGGCAACCTTGAGCCAGTTACAGGCCTTTGTAGACCGATACCAGGTTGACGATGCCCAACTCACTCAACCTGCCAAGGGAGCCAGTGAATGAAATCCCTGTCTTTGCTTTTCCTGCTCTTGCTGGCCGGGCAGGCATTCGCCCACAAACCCAGCGACAGCTATCTGGTGATCAACAGCAATGCCGGCAACGCCCTGATAGAGGGGCGCTGGGATATCGCCCTGCGCGACCTGCAGCTGGTGCTGCCCCTGGATCAAAACGGTGATGGCACCATCACCTGGGGGGAACTGCGCCGCCAGCAGCGCAACCTGGACGCTACCGTGCTCCCCACCCTTACCATCGAGGCACTGCATGGCGAGCAGCGACACGCCTGTGCCCTCAACCTGACCCGGCTGCAGGCCATCGACCACGTGGATGGCACCTACGCCGCCCTGCACTGGCGCGGCGATTGCCAGCGGCCGCCGGAGCAATTGGCCGTGGGCTATCAGTTCCTGTTTGATCGAGACCCCAGCCACCATGGCCTGTTACGGCTGGAACAGGGAGATACCACGCTCACCGCCGTGTTCAGCAACCAGCACCGGAACCAGCTGATGTCCACGGATGCCGGGGCACAATGGCAGGCGTTCCAGGGGTTCATCCGCCAGGGTGTGCACCATATCCTGATCGGCTATGACCATATCCTGTTCCTGCTGACGCTGTTGTTCCCGGCGGTGCTGCTATGGCAGCGGGGCGGCTGGCAGCCGGCACCCACTATCACCGGCGCGCTCACACAGACGCTGGCGATTGTTACCGCCTTTACCGTGACCCACTCGCTGACCCTGGCGCTGGCGACACTGGGCATCATTACGTTACCCACCTGGCTGGTGGAGTCCGCCATTGCCATCACCGTAGCGCTGGGTGCAGCGGCAAATCTGGTCCCCCGCCTATTTCCCAAACGCTGGGTGATGGCTTTCGTGTTCGGGCTGATTCATGGTCTGGGCTTTGCCTCGGTACTGGCTGATCTGGGCCTCACTGACAGCGGGATTTTCCTGCCGTTATTGGGCTTCAATCTCGGCGTGGAACTGGGACAAGTGGCCATCGTGCTGCTGTTTGTACCGGCGGCCTATCTGGTCCGGGAAACGGTGGCCTATCGACGGGTCTTTGTACCGGTGGGATCGGTGGCCATCATAATCCTGGCCGGAGTGTGGCTGGCGGAAAGGCTCAGCGGCGCCTGACAAGGCAGACATGCCGGGCGCCCTCTGATCATTGCCACGGATTGCGTAGGGTGCACTGAGCCTAAGGCGAACTGCACCATCAAACGCCGGGCCGGTGCAGTTCGCCTTAGGCTCAGTGCACCCTACTTCCTTGCAAACAGTGGTTGTTTGCGGCCATAAAAAAGCCGCCCCGGTTTCCCGGGGCGGCTTTTTTATGGTCAAACAACGCCGCCGCGCGGCACCCAACCTTTCATCGCTGGCGAGCACTAACCTCGCGTTTCCACTTTCAACTTGAAACTGCTCTTACAGCACTTCGATGATGGTGGCGTTGGCGGTGCCGAGCCCCTCACAGATGGCCAGCAGACCGTACTTGCCACCGCGACGTTTGAGCTCATAGACCAGGGTGCCCATCAGCTTGGTGCCGGTGGCGCCCAACGGGTGCCCCAGAGCCTGAGCGCCACCGTTGACGTTGAGCTTGTCGTAGTCGGCGCCTACCGCCTTCATCCAGGCCAGGGGCACGGAACCAAAGGCCTCGTTCACTTCATACAGATCGATGTCGCCAATGGTCATGCCGGCCTGCTTGAGCACTTTCTCGGTGGCCGGAATCGGGCCTTCCAGCACCATGGTCGGATCGGAGCCCACCACCGCCATGGCATGGATACGCGCGAGAGGCGTCAGGCCGTATTCCTTCACCGCTTTTTCGCTGGCAATCATCACCGCCGACGCGCCATCGGTAATCTGGCTGGCATTGGCGGCGCTGATATGGCCCCCTTCCTGCAGCGGCTGCAGCGCCTTGATGGCATCCAGTTCCGCTTCCCAGCGGATCCCTTCGTCCACGATGTGCTCATCACTACTGCCATCTTCCAGGGTAATCGGCACCGGAATGATTTCGTCATTGAACCGGCCGGCCTCGGTGGCAGCGGCACCGCGCTTGTGGGAATCGTAGGCGAACTGGTCCAGCTCGGCCTTGCTCACCCCGTATTTCTCCGCCATGCGCTCGGCGCCGATGAACTGGCTGAACGTCTCACCGGGATAACGCTTGCTGATTTCACCGGTGAACGGGTTGCCCATTTCCTTGACCGCAGTGACCGGCGCACCGATGGGCACCTGACTCATGGATTCCACACCACCGGCAATCACCAGATCCTGGGTGCCACTCATGACCGCCTGGGCGGCGAAGTGAATCGCCTGTTGTGAGGAACCGCACTGGCGGTCGATGGTGACACCGGGGACGGATTCCGGCAGGCAGGAACTGAGGATGGAAGTCCGCGCCACATTGAAGGTCTGCGGACCGATCTGGCTCACGCAACCGAAGATCACGTCGTCCACCTTCTCCGGTGCCACACCGATACGATTCACCACCGCATCAATGACCCGGCCACCCATATCCGCCGGGTGCACCTTGCTCAGCCGACCATTTTTCTTGCCACCGGCGGTACGCACCGCCGCTACGATATATGCCTCTGCCACCTTGCCACTCCTCGCATGTCGTTAACGGATCAAGCCTTGTCGTAATCAGGCTACTCGCGGGAATACGACAGGCTCAATGACGAAAAACAACGTGCCGGGCAGGCATTCGGTCACCGCCGCCACAAGGCGGGGCCGCCATAACCACTGTAAAGTTCGAAAAAATCGATTAAATCGCCCAGCCAGTCCCACTGTTTCATCAAACTGTTCCAGCCCATCCTTGTCACCATGATTCAGACGGCCACATTCGCTGCGCCGTCATCGCTGGCATAACAACAACTCTCTGTAGAAACAGGCAACAACTGCCCAGCAACGCAATACCGCTATTGCGCGTGCCGGGCCTACTGTACGCGCAGCAAATCTAACCCGGGTGTGCACGGCACGCCCCCAGGTGGACATGACGCCATGAACGATGCAGAGAGACTGACAGGTTTTGCCAAACCGCGGCTGCGCCAACGGGGCAAATCAGCGATCACAGCGCTGCTGGTTGCCCTGCTGGGCGGCGTGGCGACACCGGGCAGCGGCATGGCTGCCAGCACTGACAGCGTGCAACTGGCCCGGGCCGGTGACCCTGCGTTCGAGGAACAGCGCCCACGTCGGCCTCGTCCCGATCCGCAACAGGAGCGAACCATCGGCAGCTGGTCCCTGACCCTGGACAACGACTTGCTAGTCCCCGGCAGTCGCGATCAGGACTACACCTACGGGATCAGTGTGGCCGCCACCGGTCGCCAGGCCCGGGATTTCGCCCTGTCCCTGAATACGCCGCTGACCTGGATCGACAGACTCACCGGCGTGGACGGTATCGCCGGGGGCCAGATCCGGGGACACAGCTTTGAAGCCGGCATCTTTGGTTTCACCCCGGAAGACAAGGAGGCCAAGCGCCCGTTGTATGACGACCGCCCCTACGCCAGCCTGATGTATCTTTCCAGCAGCCGGGTACAGGTGAACCCGGCCAGGCAAGTGGCCTGGCACAGCACCCTGACAGTGGGTGCCATGGGGCTGGATCTGGCCGGTGACATCCAGAATGGGGTACACAAGGTGATTGGCAGCGACCGGGCGGAAGGCTGGGAGCATCAGGTCAGTGATGGCGGCGAACCCACCTTCCGCTATGCGGTGGCCCGACAGAAGATCCTGCCCGTGTCATCCGACCGACTGGAAGTGAAGAGCACCGTAGAGGGCTCGGTGGGCTACCTCACCGAAGCACGCTGGAGCCTGAGCTTCCGCGCCGGCCGCCTGCATTCTCCCTGGTGGCAGACCAGTCCGGAACTGGCCCATTACGGGGAGCGCAACAACGCCACCGCCATGAGCCAGAATCATGAACATTATCTGTGGGGCGGCATCGCCCTGGTGGGCCGGGCCTATAACGCCTTTCTGCAGGGCCAGTTCCGCGACAGCGAAGTGAGCTACGACAGTGACGAGGTCAACCATGGCGTGGCCGAAGCCTGGCTGGGCTACACCTGGGCCTTCAATGATGGCTACCGGCTCAGCTATGTACTGCGGGGCCACACCTCGGAATTGAAGGAAGGCGTGGGCGACCGGAATGTGCTGTGGGGCGGACTGGTGTTTGCCAAAACGTTCTAGGCCCGGTTCAGCGCACCCATCCACTGTTGGAGCTTTGCTGGCAAAGCGAAAAGCCGCTATGGAGGTAATACCATCGCGTCGCTTTGCAGGCAAAGCTCCAACGAGGGGCTAGGATTTCAATGCTTCCGCGTAGGGGACCTGATCGGAGGATTCGCCGTAAATATCACGCACCGGTCGCACTTCGATGCTGCCATAGCGGGCCGGCGGAATACGGCTGGCCACACGAATGGCATCATTGAGATCATTGGCCTCGATCAGATAGAAGCCGGCAAGCTGTTCCTTGGTTTCCGCAAAGGGGCCGTCGGTAACGCTGACCTGGCCGTCCCGCAATCTCACCGTGGTGGCCGTGGATACCGGTTGCAGGGCGGAACCGTCCAACATCACACCGGACTCCGTGAGCCCGCCACTGTAGGCCTGGCACTCCTTGTTCAGCGCCCGCCAGTGATCATCACCACGCTCCTGCATGGCCGCTTCGTTGTAATACACCAGACATAGATATTTCATCGTGTTCTCTCCCTAGCTGAAGCGTACCGGCGTGTGCTCTGGCTGCCAGTCCATAATCAGGGACATATCTTCCGGGTTGAAAGGGCAGGAAAAATGCTCATGCAAAATCTGCCACTGATCCCCGTCCCGTTCCCAGACCTGAGTCACACGCATCCAGCCTCCTTGCTGCTCTCCTTCCACCGTAGCGCCGCAATGGGTCAGGCTGTGACTGACCGCCAGGGAATCGGCCGTTTCCACTTTGAAGTCATACATCTCGAAAAAAGGGTCGGCAGGGCAGGATGCCATGCATTTTTTCCAGTGCTCCCGATAGGCAGGTGCCCCTTCTACCTGCAGCGCCAGAATGGCGTCGAAGGAGCGGATAGCAGGGTGGTAAAGGGCCATCACGGCCTCCACATCATTGCTGGCCGCCGCCTTCAGCCAACGGCGGGTCAGCTCTTCAATAGTGCGTTCAGTGCTCATGGTTTTCTCCTTGATTACGGTTGTCTTATCAAGGAATCGAAAGGAATGACACGGTTTCGACAGGGCTGTGGATTTTTTTCACCCCAGCTCGACCAACCGCTGGCGCAGAAAGCGTTGTTCCGCGGGCTGCGAGGCCCGTTCCAGGGCTGCCTGGTAGGCGCTACGGGCCAACTCCCGCTGGCCCAGTCGACGGTGCATGTCCGCCCGGGCGGCGTGGGCCAGGTGGTAATCGTGCAGGGTGGCGTCCTCCATCAACGGGGCAAGCGCCTGCAACCCGATCTCGGGGCCATCACGCATGGCCACCGCCACCGCCCGATTCAGTGCCACGATGGGGCTCGGCATCATGGTCAGTAACAGGTCATACAGCCCCACGATCTCGGCCCAATCGGTGGCCTCACTACTGGGCGCATGGGCATGAACAGCGGCAATGGCCGCCTGCAGGGTGTAGGGGCCAAAACGTTGCGACTGCAGGGCATGGCGAACCAGTTCATCCGCCCGGGCAATTTCTGTCCGGTCCCACAGGCTGCGATCCTGATGCTCCAGCAATACCAGCTCTCCCTGTGCCGTGGTACGCGTGGCACGGCGAGCGTGATGCAACAGCATCAATGCCAGCAAGCCCTGGCATTCCGGTTCCGGGCTGGGTAGCAGGGACAGCACCAGTTCAGCCAGACGAATCGCCTCTTCACTGAGGTCGTGGCGCAACACCTGATCCCCTGACGAAGCCAGATATCCCTCGTTGAAAACCAGATAGATCACCTGCAACACCGATTGCAGACGCTCATAAAGTTCGTCGCCTTCGGGCACTTCATAGGGGATCCTGGCATCGCGAATCTTGGCCTTGGCGCGCACGATACGCTGGGCCACGGTGGGGGCTTTTTTCAGAAAAGCGCGGGCAATTTCTTCCGTGGTCAGGCCACAGACTTCGCGCAGGGTCAGCGCCACCTGGGCGTCCCGGGCGAGCCCCGGGTGGCAGCAGGTAAAAATCAGGCGAAGCCGGTCATCGTCGATGGCCAGATTTTCCACCTCCATCTCCACCACGGCCCGGGCGGCCAGCTGCTCGGCCTGTTCGTGGAGAATCTGGTCATGGCGGGCCCGGCGACGTAGCTGATCGATGGCCTTGAAACGACCGGCAGAGACCAGCCAGGCGCGGGGATTGTCCGGCACCCCCTCACCGGGCCATTGCCGCAGGGCGGCGATAAAGGCCTCCTGCAAGGCATCTTCGGCCAGATCAAAGTCCCCCAGAAGACGAATCAGGGTGGCCAGCACCCGCCGGGACTCTGTGGTGAAAATATGTTGAATGCGTTGTTCGGTGTCATCCCTGACCGTCATCATTCAGTCCTGTGAGGCAATGTGCTCCAACACCAGCGACGCCAGCCCATCGGCGTTGCCGAAGTAGTCCAGCAACTCAATGGTGAGAGCCGGAAAACGCTCGCGGGCATCTTCCACCTGGGCCGGAATATCCTTGCCTACGTGTTTGCCCTTGTTGAAGAACAAGGGATACAGCTGCACATGGGTCACTGGCTGATGCTCCAGCTGCTGAATCGCTTCCACCAGCGAGGGCTGGGCCAGCTCGAGAAAACAGGGCAGCACCGCCACATATTCCTCGCCCGCCCCAGGGGCGGATTCCGCCACGGCTTCCACCAGGGCACGGAATTCGTCGTTGGCCGTGTCGCTGCGGCTGCCATGGGCCATGATCAATAGGGCTTTGGACATTGATACTCTCCGAACGCTTGCGTAGGAGCGTCGCTGGCGGCGCGATTCCTGACCAGGATAAAAACGTTGTCACCACAGGGTGCAAAGAGCACACCGAGAATACCGATTCTTTTCTTCAGTGATCTCTGTGCACTCGGTGGTGAAATCGCCTTTGATTTACGTGTTTTATCGTACCGTCAGCGACGCTTCTACAACGACCTTTTCGCGAACTCGTAGCTGGCTTCGACGACGATGGCATGCCGCCGTGCCAGCGCGACCCGGTCATCATCGTAGCCGCCACCGATCACCGTGGCCACCGGGATTTCCCGGCGGCGGCAGCGCTCGATCACACCGCGATCACGGTCGGCGATACCCTGCTCGGAAATACACAGTCGTCCCAGCGGGTCATGCTCGAAAATATCCACCCCGGCATCATACAGCACCAGTTGCGGACGCACCGTGTCCAGCAGGGATTCCAGCGTTTCGAACACCGTGTCCAGGTAATCCCGGTCACTCATGCCCAACGGCAATCCCACATCCAGATCGCTTTTCTGCTTGCGCACCGGAAAGTTTTTTTCGCAATGGATGGAACAGGTAACCGCTCGTGGCTCATCGGCAAGCATGGCGGCGGTGCCATCACCCTGATGGACATCGCAATCGAAAATCAGCAGTCGCTCCACCGCCCCACTGGCCAGGAGTTGCTTCGCCGAAAAGGCCAAGTCATTGAAGATGCAGAAACCGGAACCGAAATCGTAATGGGCATGATGGGTGCCCCCCGCCAGATGACAGGCCAATCCCTGTTTCAGGGCCAGCTGGGCGGTAAGCAGGGTGCCCATGGGCGCGATACAGGTGCGTTTTACCAGCCCCTCACTCCACGGCAGCCCCAGGCGACGCTGGGCTTTCGGGTCCAGGGTACCGGCAACGATATCCGACACATATCGGGGACAATGGGCCTGGCCAAGCAGGGCCGCCTTGGCTCTTCCCGGGCGAAATTCATTGTCGCCACAGGCAATTCCCGCCGCCCGCAAATGCCCGTGCAGCAGACCGAATTTTTCCATGGGGAAACGGTGTTCGCCGGGAAAGGGAAAGCTGTAGTTGGGGTGATAAACGAGGGGCAGCACAGACAATCCCAGGTTAAACAGGAGGACAGGAATGGTGGCGGGCCGGACTGACTCCGACCCCTAGAACAACCACTCCAGCCCATGGCGGGCCTGGTTGCGGGCATTTTCGGTAATCACCTCGCCATGGGCCAGGCTGAGCTTTTCAAAGGGCCATTCCAGGATACGGGTGATACTGGCGCGGGCCTTGCGACGGTTCAGGTAGACCAACCGCAGGACCGGATGCCAACCCGGCTTTTGCCACAGGCCGCCCAGTTTCAGATACCAGCGGGTGAAGCCATGGTCACACTGGCGGAAGTTTTCGATCAGGTCGGCGGCGATCAGGGTACGGCTGGCGGAATGGTAAAACACCGTCTCCTGCAGCATGGAGCCTTCAATAAAGACCAGCTCGAAATCCTCTCCCCAATCCGGGTGCGGGGTTTCCGAGAGCACCGCATCCAGCTTCAGATCCTTGCGCTTGCCGGCCAGTTTGGCCGGGCCATGCAAAAGCGCTTTCGGATAACGCTGCTTTACCTCAGCGGCAAACACATGATGGAACAGATTGGGGCAAACGATATGTGTCACCTCCCCCAACGCCGCCAGTTCTGCCGCCAGATCCTCGTCCACCGGCACCGGCGAGTGCAACAACAACCCGCCGCTGGACAGCTTCACGACGGTCATGCGAGTCCCCACATGGAGGCCCATGAAGGCATGGGGGATGGCGACGTGCCAGAGGGCATCGGAAAGCGGTTGCAGCTGGCTCATGATAGGTTCCTTGCGTCTCACTGAAGTACCAAGACTAATGACGAAAGGCGGCGCTATCCATGGCTTTGTCGTAACGGCTCCAGCAACTTCTCGGTGCCATCCATCTTCAGCATCAGCGCCAGTGCCATCAGCCGGCCCAGCTCGCCATTGGGAAATCCCTTGTCGGCGAACCACAGCAGATAGGGTTCAGGCAGATCGATCAGCACCCGGCCCTGGTATTTTCCGAACGGCATGGTACGTTCGATCAGGGCTTTCAGGTCTTCCTGTTTGAAATCCATAGCGACTCAGCGATAACGACGACGCAGGCGGCGGTGACGGTGGCGAAAGAAAAATGCCACCAGCGCGCCCGTGGTACGCGGGAACACCCGCGGTTCAAATTCCAGAATGTCCTGCAGCGTACAGCCCGTGTCACTGTCCGCCAAGCGGCGATGGTGGCGCCAGCTGCGCATACCGGTCATGGGGGACGCTTCCACGAAGCCTTCCTGCGGAGTCAGCGACAACAGGGTCAACTCGGAGTGGCCCACCGGCAACAGACCGAAGAGCTTCAATGGGCTGCGGAACAGGGGCTTGCCCGGTGTCAGCGCCACCGCTTGAAGATCCCGAACCCCCGGCGGCGCGCCCATGCTCAACCAGGGACGCATTTCATCGTTGATACCGTCCATGACGGTGACTGCCTGCCACAGGCGGCTGCGGTCCACGGGTAGATCACTGGTAAATGTCAGTTGAATCATGGCATCAACTCCCGCAGTGATCCGGTTCCCGCTCCTGGTTCGCCTGACGCAAAATGGAGACGGCACTGTGGGTAAACAGTCCGGCAATGGCCAATGCCACCAGCAGGTCCGGCCAGCGACTGCCCTGCCAAACTACCCACGCCCCGGAGAGCAGTACCGCCAGGTTGGCGATGGCATCGTTACGAGAGCACAGCCAAACCGAGCGAATATTGGCATCCCCCTGCCGGTAACGCATCAGCAGCAAGGCGCTGACCACGTTGGCGGTCAGTGCCAACCCGGCGACCCCCATCATCATCTGGCCCTGGGGCGCATTCCCCTGGAGCAAGGCCCAGACACTGTTCGCCAGTACCACCAGCCCCATGATCAGCAGGGAAACGCCCTTGATACGGGCTGCCCGCACCCGCCAGGCCAGGGACTGGCCCAGCGCCCACAGGGTCAGCCCGTAGGTGGCCGTATCTCCCAGAAAATCCAGGGCATCCGCCTGCAGGGCACGGGAATCCGCCAGCACCCCGGAGGTCGCCTCCACCACAAACATCACGGCATTGATCAGCAGCACCACCCATAACACCCGGCGATAGGCCGGTGCCGGGGTGGAACGGATATCGGTATCACAACAACCCATGACTCATGTCTCCATCAGTTCACGCAAATTCACAATCGGCATGGCCTGGACCAGGCCTCCAGAAACCCCATCGCAGCCCCGCACACGCCTGATTTGCCTTTCCCTCACCGGGATTTCCTTGAATCCCGTCGGTTATGCCATCATTAAAAAAGCTGTAGTGACTACAGGTTCAAGCCCCGGAGGCAGAATGAGTACGCTTTTTTCCATCGGCACCCTGAGCCAGGCCACTGGCTGCAAGGTGGAAACCATCCGCTATTACGAAAAGATCGGCCTGATGCCTGAACCTGCCCGCAGCGAAGGTGGACAGCGCCGCTATCACCGCAAACACCGGGAACGACTGCAATTCATCCGCCACAGCCGGGAACTGGGTTTTACCCTGGATGATATTCGCGAACTGCTGGCCATGAGCGAGCAGCATGGCCACGCGGACAGCATCGCCCGCCGTCACCGGGCCGCCGTGCAGGCCCGCATCCTCTCTCTCACCGCATTACGTAACGAACTGGATCGAATGATTGACGAGTGCGAGCAGGGGCATGCAGGGGAATGCCGGGTCATCGAGGTGCTCAGCGATCACCAGGAATGCCGGGGCGACCACTGACGTTTTTTCACGTTTACCCCATATGGGGGAAGCCCATTTCTGGCCAGTTTCTACAATGAAGGGGGAACGATGACGCCCGGTAACGACACGCCGGGATCAAATGATGGACAGAAAAGGGGAAGATCATGAAATGGACTCTTGGCATTGCCACACTGCTCGCCTCACAGTTTGCCATTGCGGACTACTACTCCAGCCTGGATGAAGACACCTGCTGGGATGGCCGTAACAGCCGGGGCGGCCCCTGCATGGTGGTGCACGACACCAAATGGAGCCAGTACACCGAAGGCCGCTTCACCGTTACCTTCCGCAATACCTGCAACAACCGGATTTATGCCCGCTTCTGCAATGAGCGCAATAACGGCTCGGAAGACTGCGGCGCGTCCGGTATTTCAGCGGGTAACACCAAGAGCTGGTCCACCAGTAACGCCAATGGCCGCTACAGCTATAACTGGATCGGGGTGGAAAAAGGCTCCAAGGACTGGGTCTGCTCCGGCAAGGTATCCAACTGGCACGACTGATACGCTCAGGGAGCATGCCGTTCGGGCAGCATGCTCCCTGCTCTCTATCAGCACAGAAAATTACTGGGCAATGTTTTTGTAGATTTTCCCGTCCTTCATTATCACCAGAAAATTTTTCTCGGGATCAGCAACCAAATCAATATTTTCAAGAGGGTTTCCTCCGACCAGAATCAAATCTGCCAATGCGCCTTCCTTGACCACGCCCAACCTACCCTGATACGGCGCTCTTTTTCCCGATAGCGCAAGCAGGTCTGCATTGGTGCTGGTAGCCATTTTCAGCACTTCTCCTGGCTTGTACCAACGAACCATTTTGGCAAGCTGAGCCCCCTGCCGCTCATTAAGCTTGGCATCAAAAAGAGTATCCGTTCCCCAAGCTGTTTTGATTTTATATTTTTTTGCCAGGGCATAGGCCGTGTCCGTTCCTCGAGTCATCAACAATTGCTTTTCACGGTTCTCAGAACCATCAGGAAATGCGGTGATATCCTCATCATCCAGAAAGGGCTGGAGACTCAACCAAATATCTTTTTTTGCCATCAACTTTGCGGTTTCTTCATCAATCAGCTGACCGTGGTCAATCACCTTCACGCCAGCACGAATCGCTGTTTGAACCGCTCTTGGCGTGTAGGCATGAACGGTCACGTAGGTGCCCCAGTTTTCAGCGGCAGCCACCGCTGCGCTGAACTCTTCCTCTGTATACTGAGAAACATCAATGGGATCGTAATTGGAAGACACCCCACCACCGGCGGCCAGCTTGATTTGTGAAGCTCCGAGCATCAGCTGCTCCCGGACACGACGAATCACCTCATCAGGGCCATCCGCAATAGCAGCTCCGCCAACCTGTTCAGAATAATGCAAATGGCCATCGGATGACCGAGGCAATTCATTGGTATGACGGTAATCACCATGGCCTCCCGTCTGGGAAATCATCGCGCCGGATGGCCAGATTCTTGGCCCGACAATAAGCTCTTCATCAATAGCACGCTTGATACTGAAAACCGGACCAGCAAGATCACGCACACTGGTGAAGCCTCTCATTAGTGTCTTTTCTGCCTCTTGAGCGGCAAGCAGGTTTAGATAACCTTCCGGGCCAGCAAGTGCGACACTCAAGGGGGCAGCAGCAAGCATCATGTGGAAGTGAGCATCTATCAACCCGGGCATCAGGGTGTTGCCTTTACCGTCAATGACTCGGATATCATCATCAACATCTATGGTTGATGGTGATATCCGGCTTATCTGATTGCCGGTGATCAGCACATCTGAAAGCTCTGAAAGCGAAAGATCTTCACCATTGAAAATCTTGACGTTCCGGAATACTAATGAGCGCTCCTCAACAGAGGCCTCTGCAGAGGTGACAGAAGCGATCAGCACTAAGCACCCGATGCAGGCAATCAAACAAATCTTTTGTATCACGATGCCATTCCCAGAAAATGTGATTAGAGCCGAAACTAAAGCATGGCGCGATAAGACGCGTCTATCATAATTACAAAAGACCCCCAAAGATTTTAAAGACAGCAGTGGCACAGCGATTGCCCTGCTTCGGCAATAGACACCTCGCTCAAACACTACCCAATAACCATATGGTTATCCCACCATGCTGCAGGCAAATCCAACCATTCACTATCCGTTCCCCCGGCCTGGCATTTGAAGAAACGGCATTTTCCTTGTCCTGATGTGACCGCAAAACCTTCAGGCACCGCACCCACGCCTGCGCAGTCAGCCATGGGGACATCCACCACGGTGGCGGCGGAATCCAGATCCCAGATAAAGAAACGATTGCCCCGCGGCGCCGTCATGGCCACCAGTCGCTTCTCGCTATGGATGGCAATGCTGGCGGTATACTGTTTCATCATTGCCAATTGGCGGTTGCTGACCGGGAACGGCTGGTAGGGCTGACCGGGGCGCTTGATGGCCAGCAATGGCACGCTGTCCCAGGCCGGACCATGGTATTGCTGACCGGTAATCACGGTGCCGTCACTGGCCACGGCCAGATGGCGAATACTGTTCTGCTGTTGCGGCAGGGTTTCCTTGCTGAGCCTTTCACCGTGGCGATCCATGATCACCAGACTCGGCGCCATGGCGTCCAGGTTCATTTCCTCACGGCTGCCCCCTTCCGTCCGTATACCGCCATTGCCGATGACCAGGGATTCACCGTCCGGCAGCCAGGCCAGCTGATGCGGGCCAACGCCATGGGTGGAGACCTCGCCGTCATGGATCAACTGCTTGCCGTTTTCCAGACGATAACGCCCCAGCACTCCCCGCCCCGGCTCGGCCGTATCGTTCTCCGTGGTGTAGAGCCACTGACCACTGTGGTGGAACACTCCATGGCCGTAGAAGTGGCGGTCCGGCTGACTGCGCAGGGTCTGTAGCAGAGTACCGCCACGCAGGTCCACCAGATAACTTTCCCGGGACGGGCGGCGGCCAACAAACAGGGCAAGGGGCAGCAAGGGGTGGCGACAGATGTCGTGGCAGCGCTCTGCGACAGGCGTGGCGAAGGCCCGCTGGCCATCGAGAAAGTAACCCACCGCGTAATGTTTTCCGGCCGCATCATTACGGGCAGACAACAGCAGCGGTGATTGACCGCGTCCGGACCAGAGCGTCCAGCCACCGAGGGCGGCCACAGCAGCCACTGCCGCACCGGAGCCCAGCAACTGTCGTCGTGTCAGTGGCATAACGTCTCTCCACAAAGCTAGCCAAACCCCGCTGAAGGAATCCGGCGCAGCGAAGTCACGCACGCAGTGAATCGCGGGCACGACCTTTAATGGTCAAAACGGCTATCCCGCGCCTTTTAACGTTGAACTTTCAACTCGCTCCTGCTTTCAATCGCCGTCGTTGGCATTGAAACCGAGCTGAATACCCAGGTCCCGGGCCAGGTCGCTTTGCTGCAGCGTTTCCAGCGTATCCAGGTCCTGATACAGCGACTGCAGCTGCGCCTGGCTGTCCGGGTCCTGCACGATCTCCATCAGGGGCGCCGGCAGGGCATCCAGTTGATCGTGAACCCGCTGGTAGGCCTCATCAATGTCAGCCACCAGCTGCGCATCCCCGACCAGGGCGCGGACCCGTTCCCACACCGCTTGCGCCCCTTGCAGAGAGACAATCAGGTTCTCTGTGGAACGACGGCTGCGCCAGGCTTCCGCCTGGTAGGGCTGCGGCACCCCGCGGTTGAGTCGCCCCATCGGTGTCCCCAGCTTCTTCTTCAGGGTATCCACCGCCGTAATCTGCACACGGAGGATGCCACCCAGCGCCTCATCCGCATTGGCATAGCGCCCATTGGGGAACGTCGTAAGCTGCTCAAGCATTCCCTCCGGCTGCTGCCACAGGGTAACCACTTCCGCAGACAGGGCCTGCTGATGGCAAGCAATGCCCACAAGCAACGGGCAGTAGCGATCCCGACTCTCGCGGATAGCAACCTGCTCATCGAAGAGCACATATTCGAAAGCGGTAAGCCCCTGCACTACCACACTGGCGTCATCCAGCTGTTGCTGATCCAGCTCTGGCGCTTCATCCAGCAGGGACTCGGTCTGGCGGGCCACCATATTGCGCTTGTCCGGCCAGAACTGGACTTGCCAGCTGCGATTGCCTTCGGACAACGGGCCCACCATCAACGGTTGCAGACGGGACCAGGCGGACTGGGTCTGGTGGAAAGCTTGCTCGATCTCTGCCAACGCCAGTTCGCCGGCACAGCCAGCCCGGGTCGTTTCCAGCAACGCCTCATTGCTGCGGAGCCATTGCTGGTGCGCCGGCAGCAACACCTGGTCCGCCAGCTGCGCCGTGACCTCCTGACGGGGATCGCTGCAGGCGGCCAGCGCCAGGGTGGTGATCAGCAGAATAAGGCGTTGCATGGAAAACCTCGGCATCACAGCAAATGGGCTACAGGGAATTCAGGAAGGCCAGCAGGGCCGCACGCTGCTCGGCATCGAAGGTAAGCACCTTGTCCCGGGAAGCGGCGGCCTCGCCATCGTGCCAGAGAATCGCTTCCATCAGATTGCGGGCACGACCATCGTGAAGGAACTGGGTATGGCCATTCACCGCTTCAGTGAGACCAATGCCCCACAGCGGCGGTGTGCGCCACTCCTGACCGTTAGCCAGGAACTCAGGACGGCCATCCGCCAGACCCGGCCCCATGTCGTGGAGCAACAGATCGGTATAGGGGCGGACAGTCTGGTTGGCCAATTCCGGTTCCGCAGCATCGTTGCCGGTGGTGAAGCTGGGCACATGGCAGCCCTGGCAATTGGCCTGGTGGAATAACGACTTGCCTTTGAGGACCTGGGGGTCATCCACATTGCGGCGGGCCGGTACGGCCAGATTGCGGGTATAGAACAGCACGCTGTCCATGATGCTGTCGCTGACCTCTACCTCTCCGCCGTTAGGCATGGCCAGACAGTCGGCCTGGCTGGGAGCGCAGGAATCCGTGGGCACCAGATGACTGTTCAGCCCCATATCGTTGGCAAAGGCTTCCGCATTCTGCTGACGCAGGCTGGGCTGACCGGCTTTCCAGCCGAAGCGGCCCATGGCCGTGGTACCCGCAGCGCGATCCCATACCCGATTGGCACGACCACTGATGCCATCGCCATCCTCGTCATCGGGATCGGCATAGGCCAACAGATCCGCTTCCGGTATCGCCTCCAGAAATCCGAGCCCGATCACGGGTGGTGCAATCCTTGCCGAAAAGAGAGTAGCAGGATGCATGTCGCCATAAGCCAGGTTGGAAAAGTCCAGACGCGGCTTGCGCAGTTCCACCTGGTGGCCATCGGCAAAGGTGACCGTCTCGAATTCGTAGGTGACCCGCACCCGTCCTTCCGGCTCCACACCGGGGATCGCCGCATCCTGGAACTGGCCACCATAGTTGGGCTCAGGTACCAGACCACTGCGGGTCAGATCGTCATCGGCAGCGGCGGGCACCGACAGCCTGACCAGCATGGATACCGCCTGTTTGGCGTCGGCTGCCGGCGGGTGACCACGGCCATCCTTGATGTGGCAATTCTGGCAGGCATTGGTATTGAACAGGGGGCCCAGCCCATCCCGGGCATCCGTGGAAGCCGGCGCGATCACCCAGGGATTACGGAAAAAACTATTGCCGACACTGAAATCCAGCCGACGGGACGGCGGCAGGTTGGCCAATGGCAGGGAAAACGCATTCTGGTCCGTCTTGGTCACCGTGCCTTCACCGGCAGACAGGTGCTCACCGGGCTCCGCTTCCGTGAACGTCGGGCCCTGATCGCAGCCAGCCAGCAGGGTGGCCAGGGCCAGGGTCAGGGTCAGCAAGAGATATCGCAAGTTACAGGCATCCTTCTATCTGGATAGTGCGGGACTTCGGTAACGACGCAACGGCCCATTGGGTTCCACGGCGCCGCCCGGAGGCGGCGCTATGTTACCAGATCCGAAAAAGAATCGTTTTCAGAAACTGTGGTTTGCGGTGTCCGGGTTCAGGGCCTGGATACCCAGTACCAGAGCCGCTTTCTCGATACTGGCGGTCTGTACCACCAGGGCATCGATGGCATGGTTAACAGTGGCGGCACCTTCGGCATTGCCCGGGGCGATCAACTGATCAAAGTGGACACCCTTGGTGGCACTGTCCACCAAGGTCTGCAAGGCCGCTTCACTGGCATCCAGGTCCGTCTTCAATGCCTGGTCCAATTGGGGCTCGCTGGCGGCAACCAGCTCACTCAGCGACGGGCCACTGAGGGTCTCGCCGTTCACCCGCTGGTACTCACCCAGGTAGACATTCTCGATTCCCTTGCCGTTGTAAAAATGGGAAAAGTGGGTGTTGTCGCTGAAACAATCATGTTCGTCTTCCGGCGAATGGGCGGCCAATGCCACCTTCATGCGTTCGCCGGCCAACTCACCCAGGGACAGGCTGCCCATGCCGAACAGCATCTTGCGCAGACCGTCTTCCACACTGCCCGCCGCCAATTCGGCCCGGTAGTTATCCTGTTCCGGTTGCCACTCAGCCACCATGGCTTCCAGATCCGCAATCAACAGATCGGTAACCACCTCAAGATACTGACGGCGACGGGCGTTGTGTCCGCCGGTGGCACTGTCGCCGGTGGCAAAATCCGTAGCAGGACGCTCACCCGCATCCGGGCCGGTGCCATTCAAGTCCTGCCCCCAGAGCAAAAACTCGATGGCATGATAGCCGGTGGCCACGTTGGCTTCCGAACCACCCAGCTCATTCAGACTGGCGAGCAGCTCCGGGGTCAGTTCACTCAGGTCCATTTGCTGTTCGCCGATTTTCAACGACTGGCTGGCAATGATATTGGCGCGGGCACCCGGGTTACCCATCACCGCCTGGTAATCGTCGGCCACGTAATCGATCAGGCCTTCATCCAGCGGCCAGGCATTGACCTGGCCCTCCCATTCGTCCACCACCGAATTGCCAAACCGGAATACCTCGGTCTGCATATAGGGCACCCGGGCATCACGCCAGGCCTGACGGGCAGCGGCCAGGGTCTCTTCACTGGGCTGCGCCAGCAGGGTATCGATGTGCTCACGCAGCTCGCGGGCCTCGCTCAGTGCATCGCTGTAGGCCGCCAACGCCATGTCGGCGTAGTGGTCGATCACCAGCCGGGCACGGGCCTCGTCGTAGGCCGGTGTCGAAGTGGCAGCAGGTTCATCACTGCAGGCAGCGAGCAGCAGAGAGGCCAGCAACAGGCCCCCGGTAGAGACACGGGACAGCATGGAATTCCTCTAAAATCGTGAAACGGCAAGTGAAAAGGCACCCATCACGGGGATGCCGGAAATATCCGCTCACAATAATGCGAATTATTCTCATTAATTTAAAGGGGCAAGGCGGCAATTTTGTCATTTCATGGGGATTTTTTTGCATCCTGGATGCGTTCACAGTGGATAAACACGGAATTGGATGATGAACCCGGTTCACAAAAGGCCTAGAATACCGCCGCCCGCCACCTCCTGTCCTGCGAGATAGCCGTCATGAGCACCGTTTTACTGATTTTGGTTGCACTGGGTTTTCTGTCCATTGTCGTCGAAGACATGGTCCACATCGACAAGGCCAAGACCACATTATTCTTTGGCTCCCTGGCCTGGTTACTGTTTTTCATCGCTCCGCCAGCGCACCTGAGCCACGAAGCCCTGATGGAAAGGCTGGACGAGAATCTGCTGGATATTGCCACCCTGTGGCTGTTCCTGATGGCCGCCATGACCTTTGTGGCCTATCTGTCCGGCAAGGGCATCATCGACAGTATCGTCAACCGTCTGCTGCCTACCCATATCAGTGAACGCAAGTTGATGCTGCTCACCGGCCTGTTCGCTTTCCTGTTTTCGTCCCTGGCCGACAACATCACCGCCACCCTGGTGTGTATTGCGGTATTGATGAACCTGAAGCTGCCGGCGGAAAAGCTGCTGCGCTATGTGGTGCTGGTGGTGTTCTCCGTGAATGCCGGGGGCACCGCCCTGATCACCGGCGATGTCACTACGCTGATGATCTTCCTGGCCGACAAGGTGGAAATCCCCGATCTGCTACTGCTGAGCCTGCCCGCGGCCGGCGCTGTGGCCGTGCTGGCCGGCATGCTGTCACTGGGGCTCAACGGTGAGGTCGTGATTCAGAAACAGGAAAGCACGATCGACCGGGGTGACAAGGTCATTGCCGTGCTGTTCTTTGCCACCATCCTCGGCACCATTGGCGCCAATGTGGCGTTCGGCATTCCGCCGGTACTGTGCTTCCTGTTTGGTCTGTCGCTGATGTTCCTGGTGGTGCAGTTCCTGAACAAGGATGAACCGGTACTGGAATATATCCGCAAGATCGAATTCGACACCCTGCTGTTCTTTCTCGGGGTCTTGCTGCTGGTGGGCATGCTCAAGGAACTGGGCATGCTGGCCTACTTCCCGGCCCTGTATGATCTTATGCCGCCGGTGGCCGCCAACTTCCTGGTGGGAATCGCCTCCGCCCTGTTCGATAACGTGCCGCTCACCGCAGCACTGCTTAATTCCGGTATCGAGATGACCTTGCCGGAATGGTTGTCGCTGACCTACTCGGTGGGCGTGGGCGGCTCTCTGCTGATCATCGGCTCCGCCGCCGGGGTGATCGCCATGAGCAAGGTGGAAGTACTGACCTTTGTCAGCTATCTGCGCTATTTCCTGTATTTGCTGGTGGCCTACAGCATCGGTTTCATTGCCGTGCTGGGGCTGGGACAACTGCTGGTCAGGTAACCCCGGGAAATCAGCCGGCAAACGCCGGATGGTAATGCACCCGGGCATCCGGCCAGTTCCCGTCCAGCAGCAACGCCTGGAAATATTCCGCCGGTACCCCGGGCAGGCGCAGCAACGGTGTGGCCACAAAGCCGAAGCGCAGATACCAGGACGGGTCCCCCAGTAACACACAGCCGGCGGCCCCCTGCTCTCGCAACGCCGCGATGGCCGCCTGCATCAGTGCCGAGCCGATCCCTTCTCCCTGACAGTCCGGAAGAACCGACACCGGGCCAATGCCGAACCAGCGACGACTACCGTCGGACAGTGTCACCGGGGATGCCGCCACATGACCCAGAAGGTCGCCATCGCGCTCGGCGACCAACGACACCACCAGGGCATCCTCTTGGCGTAGCAGATCAACGATCTGGGCTTCGCGCTGATCGCTGTGCGTCACATTGGCAAAGGCCGCGTTGATCAACGCGGTAATGGCAGGAATATCCGCCGGGGTTTCCGCACGGAGACTCAGCCCGGTCATTGCAAACACCGGGCAAGAGAGAAAAGTGGCGCCACCCTGGTCATGACAGAGCCAACATGGCGGATGCGCCTGGTCGACAGTCAGTTGGCGCCATACAGATCGTTATTCAGATCCTTCAGATCACGGTCCAGCTGCTGCCAGTTGCCCTGGCCATCAGCATCCATGTCAGCCAGCTCATGGTACTCATCAATGCGCTGCTGCAAATCCGTGAGCACATCCTGCAACGCCAACTGGTGACGTTCCGCTTCGATACCCGCATCGCCGTTGGCGCCCACGCCCCGAGCCTCCAATTGCTCCAGCTCCGTTTCCAGTTCATCCAGCTTGCCCTTGATGTCGGCAAGCATCTGCTTGGCATTTTCCATGGTGTGGCTCCTTGGAAGTCTCTGCATGATTGCGATGAATCCGTGTCCAGATTGGCCCCATTTCTCGACGGTGGTCAAGGCAATGCCCTGTAACCGTTTATTACGTCTGACAATCGGTCAGTCACAACCCGCAATTGTGGCTGTAGCCGGGGGTTTCCGTTACATTGCAATGAATGATTTCATCAACAGGTCACTCAGGAAATGAAGAAAACCGTTGAACGAGCAGAACTGCTCAAGGACATGATTCAGGAAGCCATCGAGGACGGCGCTACCACCGTGGAAGAGGTGCACCAGCACATCGCCGGGCTCCCCTTTGACGCGCTGGAAAAACTGGGCCTGTTTGAAGAACAGGCCGGCAGCCTGAAAGAAAAACAACGCAAGACCATCGGCCTGGTGTACGACACCATCCGCAAGGTCAATCAGGAAGTAGGCTCACTGATTTCGGAACAGTTTGCCGCCCTGGAAGATGCCCGCACGGCATCCCGGAACATGGATGACAAGCACGATCAAGACGACTAGCAAGCAACAGGGCCACGCGCATGTTCCATGGTAACCCCGTTCCCTTTTGGGCAGCCCTGATTCTCAGTGTCCTCTTCGCCCAGGGCTGCGCCAGTTTTGATCCCGGCGAGCGCACGGCCAGCTATTCCCTGACCCCACCGGCCCACACCCCGCTGACAGACGCCGGACAGGCAGCGTTGAAAGACCGGGAGAGCGATGCGCAATCCGGTTTCTATCTGCTCGATGATGGCCTCTCTGCCTTTGTGGCCCGCGTCGCCATGATTGAGCAGGCCCAGACCTCACTGGATTTGCAGTATTACATTTTCAGTAACGACACCACCGGGAAAATCATCATCAGCCGGTTACTGGAAGCGGCGGACCGGGGAGTGAGGGTGCGATTACTGGTCGATGATCTGGGCACGCGGGTGGACAACCCCCTGGTTGCGATACTGCATAGCCACCCCAACATCGAGATCCGCCTGTTCAACCCGGTCAAGACACGACAGGGCCCACTGCGGTTGATGGAAATGGCCGCCACCTTCAGCCGCTCCAATCACCGCATGCACAACAAGCTGATGCTGGCCGACTCGCTGGTGATGATTGCCGGCGGGCGCAACCTGGCCGATGAATATTTTTCCAATACCCTGGTGGATTTTCAGGACGTGGATGTCCTCGCCGCCGGCCCCATCGTGCGCGATGGCACCCAAAGTTTCGATGACTACTGGAACAGCCGGGCCACCCTGACCGTGGACCGGGTGCTGGATGCGGACGACGCGGACATGTCACTGGAGGCGCTGCGGGAATTTCTGCGCGGTTTTCTGGCGGAGCAGCAGGACAGCGAGTTTGTCGATGCCCTGCGCGGCTCCAGCCTGGGCCGGCAACTGATTGCCGGTCAGATCCCGCTGGATTGGGGGCTGGCGACCTTGTATGCCGATCCTCCGGAAAAGGTGCTCCCGCAAGCCGACATCCCCCGCGACCAGTACCTGCTGAACGACCTCAAGCGAATCCTCAACAGCGCCAGTAACCGCCTGCTGATCAGCTCGGCCTATTTTGTGCCGGGCAAACGGGGGGTGGCCCTGTTTGCCGACAAGGAGGCGGACGGGGTGGACGTGCGTATCCTGACCAACTCCCTCAGCACCACGGATGTGGCCATCGTGCACAGCGGCTATTCCCGCTATCGGCGGCCGTTACTGGAACATGGTGTGGAACTGTGGGAATTGCGCGCGGAAGCCGGACAGCCCCAGCGCATGCGCTGGTTTCATGGTGAGTCCCGCGCCAGCCTTCATGCCAAGACACTGGTGATTGATGATGACCGCAGCTTCATTGGCTCGGTGAATCTGGATGGCCGCTCGCTGATACAGAATACCGAGGTGGGTCTGCTGATTGAGAGCCCGTCTCTCAATCAGCAACTCAGCGACCTGTTTGATCGCTGGGTGGCCAGCGATTCCGCCTGGCAACTGTCGCTGGATGAAGAACAGCAGCTGCAATGGCAGGCCACCGATGACGGCATTCCCATCACCCTGGACCGCGATCCGGAAACCTCCGGCTGGCAACGCTTTCGCGTCTGGTTGCTGTCACTGCTACCCATCGAGTCGCAGATTTAGGTGGGCGAAAGGCCGCAGAATCAGCGACGGCCTTCTGCCTCCTTTCCACAACCAGACACGCCTTTTCAAGAACGTCTTAGTTCCACCAGCGCGATCATCGACAACGCCAGAATCGCCGCATTGAACGCTGCCAACAGAAACTGCGGCGCCAGCCACAATACGAACACGGACAACAGGCCGATACCCAGTGCCGACAACTGATACGGCCAGCGGCGGCGCCACCACACCAGTATTGCCAGACCCAACCCTACCTCCAGTGCCCCGCCGCCATAGGCAATCCACACCGCCTGTTCGTGGCTGGCACCCAACACCTGGTTCATGGCCAGCTCATCGTCGTGAGGCCCCAGCCATTTTGGAACAATGCCCTGATAGATCCAGATGAATGCCAGGGCAAACCGGCAAAGCGACAGGGTCATCCCAGCTCCACCACAGAAAAATGCGGATTATCCTGCAGGGCAATCAGCGTTTTGATCTGCGCCATGATCACAGGCTGACGCTCACCGTCCACCTCCAGCAACAGACACTCCTGCCTGTCAGGGGTATAACCGGTATCCCGGGCAACACCTTCCAGGCTGCCTCCCTCCTTCAACACCAGCCGGACCGGCAGACGAAACGTACAGGCAATTTCCAGGTAATCGTGATCATCGCAATGCAGCATGGCTAATCCTGATCCGGGATCCGCACCAGCAGATCCGTCACCCCGACCACTACCCCGGCCTGGCTCAGCAGCGTGGTGATCTGCCCCCGGTGATGCGTCTGGTGATTGAAAAAATGCAGCAGCAGGCTGCCAAAACGGCGATGCCCCGGCTCCCCCTTCATATTCGTGTAGGCCAGTGCCTGATCCAGGTCCGCCGGGGTCAGCCCCGGTACCCAGCCGGCAATCAGCGCATCCAGTTCGCCGCGTCGCTCCCGGAGCGCCGCAAAATCCGCGCAGGGCTGAGCGTCCAGGGCCTCCGGCCAGGCAACCCTATCCAGCGATGCCAGGCCAGCACCGCACCCCGGATGCCGGGCAAACCGCTTCAGCCAGATGATATCCGCCACCAGAATGTGGCTGAACGTCCCGAACAGGGAGCTGAAAAAGGCACCGCGATCCTCACGTAATGCCACCTCACCCAAGGGCGCTGCCAGGGCATAGAGCTGCTCGTTCATCCAGCGGTTATAGTCCGCCATCAAGGTCAGATTCCCCATCTCGCTCACAATCTCGCTTCCTCCAGTACGCCCAGTACGCCACCCACTACCAGCCCGAGTCCGCTCAATCCCGGACCCGGTTTCCAGAAACACCGTCAACGCCTTCTGAACCCATTTCACCACCCTGTCCCCGCTGCCGCCAAGAGCGCGCAACCGACAGACGCATTATCATCCCCGCCCTTTCCCGATTAGAATGGCCGGCTCGCTCGCGTATACCCTGCAGCATGGATAACCAAGAGTATGCATAGGACGCACACATCCTCCCAATCCGGTCCCGCCGGCAGCCGCCTGGTGGCGCTGCTGACCCAGCTGGACCGCAAGGCCGCCCGGGCCAGCCATGGGGATTTTGCCGAGCGTCTGGGGCGACTGTTCGATCTGTCCGATGCCATCGCCCTGGACGGGGCCAACCAGTACCGCCCCAAGGGCCCGTTCGACGCCAGACCGGACGCCACCGAGCGACTGCAGGCGGACCTACTGAAAACCCGCGACACCCTGCTGGCCCATCTGAGCCGCAGTTTCGCCGGGGAAAAGGCCGCCTCGGTGATTCCGCTGCCACCGCTCAGGGACGATGCCCCGGCCGACAAGCGCCCCACCTTCGGCGCCTACGAACGCTTCTACCAGGCCCACCAGCGGCAGATGATCGCCGGGCTCAGCAACCTGCGCCAGCGGGCCCGCCGGCTGCTTGGCGGCCACAGTGACGCCATGGCCCGGCTGGCGGAACTGGACGCGGTGTTTGAACAAAGCATGGCCGGCTATGTCCGTCACTGTTTTGGCGCCCTGCCCGGCTTCCTGGAAAAACGTTATCGCACCCTGTGGGATACCCGTGATCCCTTTCACTCCGCCCAGGACTGGCTCAGCCCGCAAGGCTGGCTGGGCCAGTTCCGGCGCGAACTGCAACTGTTGTTACTCGCCGAGCTGGATGCCCGCCAGGAACCGGTACTCGGCCTGCTGGATGCCCTCGCCGCTGGCGCGACGGACGCCCAGTCCATCAATAACGAGGTAAGCAAGACCGTATGAGACGCTTTCTTTTTGCTGTCCCCTTTCTGCTCGGCGCCATCGCCGTGGTCTGGATCGCCGCCACCTTTCTGAGTAACCCGGTGGCCCTGACCGTGACCCTGATCATCGCCGCCGCCTACACCCTGGGCTTTGCCGAGCTGCTGCGCTTTCGCCGCACCACCGCCACCCTGGACCGGCAACTGGAGGATCTGCCCGACAGCCGCGACGGCCTGAACCACTGGCTCAAGGCCCTGCCCGGCAGCCTGCGCCACGCGGTGCAGCGTCGCATCGACGGCCACCCGGCGCCGCTGCCCGGCCCCCAGCTCACTCCCTACCTGACCGGCCTGCTGGTCATGCTCGGCCTGCTGGGTACCTTCGTGGGCATGATCGTCACCCTGCAAGGGGCCGCCACCGCCCTGGACGGCAGCAGTGAACTGACCGCCATCCGCAGCGCCTTGGCCGCCCCCATCGCCGGGCTCAGTCTGGCCTTCGGCACCTCTATTGCCGGTGTGGCCGCCTCCGCCATGCTCGGTCTCAGCGCCGCCCTGAGCCGCCGGGACCGCATGGCCGTGTCCCGCAAGCTGGACGACCGTGTGGATCTGGAGCTGCATGCCTTCTCCCTGGATCACCAGCGCCAGTCCGCCTATAGCGCTCTGCAGGACCAGTCACGCATCTTCCCGGAACTGGTCAGTGCCCTGCAGGGGCTCACCGGGCGCATGGAACAGATGGGCGAACAGCTCAGCGACTCCCTGACCCGTAACCAGCAGGATTTTCATCACACCCTCACCGACCAGTACCGCACCCTGGCGGAGTCGGTCAGCCAGTCCCTCAAGGAAACCCTGGCGGACAGCAGCCGCCTGGCGGTGGAAAACATCCAGCCGATCATGGAGCAATCCCTGGCCGGCCTCAGCCAGCAGGTACAGGGCACCCACGAACGGCTCAACGCGATTACCGAGAAGCAGCTCGCCACCCTCACCGAGCGCTTCCGCGAGACCACCGAAGCCTCCGCCCAACACTGGCAGCAGGGCCTCGATCAGCATCAGCAGACCAGCGCCCGCCTGGTCAGCGATATCAGCACCTCCCTGGCCGCCCACCACGACCAGTTCCGTGACAACAGCAGCCAGCTGCTGGAGCAGGTTCGCAGCACCCAGGCGGAACTGGGCAACGCCAGCGAGCAGCAACTGGCGGCCATTGCCGAGCAGTTCCGCAGTGCCAGTGAGCAAGCCCTGCAACAATGGCAGCAAGGCCTGGCTGAGCAGAAAGACACCGGCCACAGCCTGCTGCAGGAAGTGCGCGACACCCAGCAGCAGCTGGCCCGCACCAGCGAAGAACAGCTCACCGCCATCACCGGCCAGTTCCGGGCGGTCAGCGAGCAAGCCGCCGCCCAGTGGCGCGACGGCATCGACGCCCAGCAGGCATCCGGCGCCACCCTGGTCAGCGAACTGCGCAGCGCCCTGAGCGAGCACAACCAGCAGTTCCAGACCAGCGCCGCGGGCCTGCTGGACGGCCAGAAATCCGGTATTGATACCCTGGTGGCCACCGTGCGCGAGGAGCTTGTTGCCCTGCGGGATGCGGAAGCGGGCCGCAGTGAGGCCGCCAGCGAGCGTCTGGCACAACTGGAAGGCACCGTCAGCGAACACCTGGGTCGCCTGGGCACCGCCCTGGAAGCGCCCATGACCCGACTGATCGAGACCGCCTCGGAGACCCCGAAGGCCGCCGCAGAAGTGATCAGCCGCCTGCGCGAAGAGATGACCCGCAGCAGCGAACGGGACAACGAGCTGCTGGAAGAGCGCCGCCGCATCATGGCCGAGCTGGACACCCTGCTCAGCGGCCAGCGCGATGCCGCCGGCGCCCAGCGCGAGGCCATCGAAACCCTGATCACCGCCGCCAGCGACACCCTCACCCAGGTCAGCGACACCTTCGCCCAGCAGGTCAGCGCCCAGAGCGAACAGCTCGACCAGGTGGCCGGTGATGTGTCCGGCAGCGCCGCCGAGGTGGCCAGCCTCAGTGATGCCTTTGCCACCGCCGTGCAGGTATTCAGCGAGGCCAACGACAAGCTGCTGGATAACCTGCAACAGGTGGAAAGCCGCCTGGAGCAATCCTCTGCCCGGGCCGATGAACAGCTCAACTACTACGTGGAGCAGGCCCGTGAGGTGATTGAACTGAGCATGGCGTCCCAGAAGGAAGTGATTGATGCCCTGGGCACACTCAACGGCGCCGGCAAGAATGTGGCCCAGAGCGAAGAACGCCCGGCCAGCGAGGTCAACTGATGGACGATCTTCACGACAGCGACAGCTCGCCGGTCTGGGCCATCTTTTCCGATCTGATGGCCGCCCTGGTGGGCATTCTGGTGCTGGTGCTGGTGTGGGTCATCGGTATCCAGCTGGAACTGAGCCAGTCCCTGGAAGAGGAAAAGGCCCGGCGGGTGGCCGAGGAGCAGCGCCGCCAGGCCCTGGAAGAGGCCCTGGCCGATCCCCTGGCCAGTGGCCGGGTCACCTTCCGCGACGGCCGTATCGGTATCAGTGGCAGCGTGCTGTTCCAGCTCAACTCGGACCAGCTCCAACCCGAGGGGGAGGAGTTGCTGCGCGATCTGGCCAAACCGTTGCAGGTCTTTCTGGATCAGCACGATGAATTGTTGATGGTCAGCGGCTTCACCGATGACCTGCCGATCCAGCGCGGCAACCGCCGTTACCAGGATAACTGGGGCCTGTCCGCCCAGCGGGCACTCACGGTCACGCGCACCCTGATTAACCAGGGTATGCCCGCCGACCAGGTGTTCGCCGCCGCCTTCGGCCCCCACCAGCCGGTGGTGCCCAACGACAGCGATACCACCCGGGCCCAGAACCGTCGCGTGGAGTTAACCACCGTGCCCCGCCAGGGCGCCGCGGCCCGGACCGCCCAGCAACAGGCACAGGGAACCGACAGCAATGGCTGATACCGCACTCAGTGCCATTCACCAGCAGCTGGCGGCCCTGCGCGAACAGGGCGCCCACCGCTATGCCCCGGCCCGCTTCCGCTATCTGGAAGCCCAGAGCGAACGCCTGGCGAAACTGGCACGGGTGAGCCCCTCGCCGCTTGCGCGGTTGCGCGCGTCACTGACAGGTTTTCAGGAGGACTTTCAGCGCGAAGGGGCCCAGCTGGATGCGCAGCTGGCAGAGCATGGGCTGACCGACAGCTTTGCGGCTCTGCGGGAACAAGGCGATCTGAAAGCCCTGCTGCGGCATCTTCGCAGCCGTCAAACCTCACAGGCCCCATCGGCTTTCACGGCCCTGCAGGAAAGCTATACAAGCAGCCAGGACGCCCAAGAGGAAGAGCCGGACAGCGACCCGGTCATTGCCCTGTTACGACAGCAGGAACAGCGCGTGCTGGCCAGCCACGGGGTGGAAACGCCCAGCGCACCGGTGACGGACGGCCGCCCCCGGGAACTGAAAGCCCTGCGCCAGGTGCGCGCCAAACAGCACAGCCAGCGGAAGCGTCAGCGCATCGAGCAGGCCATTCACCAGACCCCCAGCGACGCCGGCCCGCTCAATTCCCATCGCCTGGTCAGCCGCGCCCTGGAAACCCTGCGCGATCTTTCCCCGGCCTACCTGGATCATCTGGTCACCCAGGTGGACACGCTGATGTGGCTGGAGAAACTGGCCAAGCAGCGGCGTTCGACTTGAGTTTTCCCCGGTCACGGGACACTTGCAGAGAAAACGGTCAGGCGACATCGCCACGGGATTTTTCCAGCAAGGCTTTCAAGGGCAGCAACTCAAAATGGCGCTCGGCCGTGATCGCATAGAAATGCTCCACGATATCCTCCAGCACCCAGTAGGTTTCCAGGGTGCCGTTATGCAGCTCATCCTGCACAACCACTTCCGGCACCAGGGCAAGCGCCCCGGAATCCCGCGCCAGCAGCCGCAACATCGCCATATCATCCACCTCGGCCCCCACATCCACCTTGACCCCCAGCTGCCCCATCAGCAGATCGAACTGGCTTCTGATTTCGCTACTCGGGCCCGGCAATAACAATCTGGCTGAGGCCAGATCCTGCGGGAACTGGAACTTCCTTGCCGCCGCACCGGGCGGGCCGACAATACAGACCCGTTGTTCCGCAATTTTCTGACACTGCAGGGTTGCCGACGAATCCGACACTACAGCGCGGTTAGAGAGAATCACATCAAGCTTGTGCATGCGAAGCAGCTCAAGCAGTTCTTCCAGGGTCGCAGAGCGTATCTCCAGCCGGATTTCCGGCTCACTGATGATGGGGCGCAGGAAGTTTTCCTGGAAATTCCGCGACAGGGTCGCCACGGAGCCCACACGTAACCTGCGCAGTTGCAGAAAATCCCCGCTTTCCGTGAGCGACAGCAGCTCACTGCCCAGGTTGAAGATACTTTCCGCATATTCCAGCACCACATGGCCGATTTCGGTGAGCTTGAGTACCCGGCCTTCCCGGGTGAACAGCTCATGGCCCAGCTGGTCCTGCAACTGTCGAATCTGCGAGGACAGGGCGGACTGGGAGACATGCAGTTGCTTCGCCACCCGCGTCAGGTGCCCCTCTTTGGCCACCATCCAGAAGTAGTAGAGGTGGTGGAAGTTCAGGTCTCTCATTAATCATTCTCTAAATGTGAACAATTCAAGATGAATTATCTATTTTACAAAACATCTGCCTTTGCACAAGATTCGCCCGTCGCCCATCTAGCAAAGGAGTTCCAGCGTGCTGGCTTACATGAATGCATGGCTACTTCCTGCCGTTTATACGCTCGGCTGGCTGCTGGTATTGGCACAATCCCGACACCATTGGGCCATCGCCCGTAGCACCGGACGCCTGGGCCTGCTGGCCTGTGTTGGCGGCGCCATCATTGCCGTATTCGGGAGCTTCGAGGGAAACCCTGGCATCGATACGCTCGGGCTGGTCACGGCCACGCTGGTGGCATTGCTGGGCTGGGTCATCATCCATTTCTCGTGCCGCTACCTGACAGGGGAGCGCCAGCAGCAGCGTTTCATCCGTGCCATGTTGTTCACCATCGCCTGTGTCGGTGTGCTGCTGGCTAGCCAGCACCTGCTGGTGATCACCCTGGCCTGGTCCGGCACCAGTATCGGGATGCATTTCCTGCTGACCCATTACCGCGAACGCAAAACGGCCCAGATCGTGGCCCACAAGAAATTCCTGGTCAGCCGTCTTGCCGAACTCTGCCTGTTCGCGGCTCTGGCGCTGATTTATCACGCCAGCGGCACACTGCAGCTCGATGAACTGCGCCAGTTTCTGGCGACACAGGCAGCCCTGCCCCTTTCACTGCAGTTGGCCGCCGTGATGATCGTGCTGGCGGTAATCCTGAAAACCGCACAGCTGCCGCTGCACGGCTGGCTCATCCAGGTCATGGAGGCCCCCACACCGGTCTCCGCCCTGCTGCATGCCGGTATCGTCAATATCGGCGGCTTCATCCTGATCCGCCTGGCGGACCTGCTCAATCAGGCGGCCATCGCACAAGGGATTCTGGTCCTGGCCGGTACTACCACCGCCGTGCTGGCCAGCCTGGTGATGATGACCCGTGTCAGCATCAAGGTGCGGCTGGCCTGGTCGACCTGTGCCCAGATGGGTTTCATGCTGCTGGAAATCGGCCTGGGCCTGTATGAGCTGGCCCTGCTGCATCTGCTGGCCCACTCCCTGTACAAGGCCCATGCCTTTCTCAGCGCCGGCGAAACCGTGGCCATGGTTCGGCAACAGGCGTACTTCACCGCTGGGGCCGACCGTGGCTGGTCCGGTCATTACCTGACCTCCGGCTTGCTCAGTGGTGCCCTGGTTGGCGCATCGCTGTGGGGCTGGCAGAGCGTTTTCCCGGCGCTGTCGGTGCCGGTTGCCGCGCTGGTCATCGTCGCCCTGGGGCTGGGCCCGCTCCTCAGCGGCGAGCAGGGGTGGCGTGCCGGCCTGATGGCCCGCGGCGCCTTCATGGTGCTGTTGCTCACCCAGCTTTACCTGGGCTGGCATGTGCTGTTTGCGGCCATTGCGCCTCACAGCAGTCCGGTCGGTCTGCTGCAAACCGTGGCCATTATCCTGTGCTTCTCCGGCCTTTACGGGCTGCAGTTCTGGCTGCAGAAATACCCCGACGGCAAGCTCGCCACTACCCTCTATCCCTGGGCGTACCACGGTTTTTATCTGGATGAACTCTTCACCCGGGTCACCTTTCAGGTCTGGCCCGTCAAGCTGAAACCGGCCCAGGCCCAGACCCGGGTCCATCGTTTTGCCTCAGACAACGGAGAACCGGCATGAGCACACAGGCCCTGGCAGATCAGGTTCACGATGATGGCCTTGAGGCAGACATCGAGGCCGCCATCCAGACCACCGTATCGCGGATCGCTCCTACCTGGCCGCTGGACCGGATGATCGCCGTGAATCCGTACTGGGGGCACCGGGATCTGTCCTTTATGCAAACCGCCACGCAACTGGCCCGGCTGGCCGGCAGCCCCATGGCCCTGGATGCCAGCGACTATTGGGACGCTTGGCAGGCCGGTGACATTGATGCTGACGCCCTGGCGCAGGCCCGGGATGAACTGGCGCCGGGCGAATCTGTTGAGGCGCTGCTGGACGCCCTGGAGACCCCGGCCGCGCCGCTGACGCCGGCCCCCTTGCTGTCGGATACCCTGGACAAACACAGGGATCTGCAGTCCGAACCGGCCTGGTGTGACACCATCACCCACCAGATCTCCCAGTTCTGTGCCGCCTACTTCGATCACCATCAGTCACAGTGGCGCCCCAGCCAGTCGGCGCCGCTCTACCCGCAGTGGCGCAACTCCGTGGGCACGGATCACGGCATCGCCATGCTGATGAAGGCGCCGCAACTGTCGGCAAGGGCCAGCCAGCTGGCCACACAACCCCGGGAGCAAATTCGTCAGGCCATCCGGCAGTTGGGGATTCCCCGCGAGGATATCTGCCACTACCTGCAGGCCGTGCTGGCGCGGATCAGCGGTTGGGCCGCCTGGTGCGCCTACCGGAATTGGGAGGCGCAACTGGCCGGCGAGGAAGACGACACCCTGATCCATCTCCTCGCCATCCGGCTCAGCTGGGAGTGCCTGATCGATGGGGGCAGCCGCGCCCCGGACGCCCCGTGGACACAGTGGCAAGGCGCCTGGTCTGCCCATCTGCGCCAGGTAGACACGATCCCCGCCACACTGATCTGGCAACGGGCCCAGGAAATCCATTACCAGCGCTCCCTGATTCGCAATCTGACCGCGCACCATGGCAACACGGACCCTGCCCTGCCCCAGGTGCAGGCGGCCTTCTGCATTGATGTGCGCTCGGAAGTGTTACGGCGTCACCTGGAAGCCCAGTCCCCGCATATTCACACCCTGGGTTTTGCCGGCTTTTTCGGCCTGCCCATCCGCTATGAGCCTCTGGGTACTGATCTGCAGCGGCCCCAGTTACCCGGCTTGCTGAGCCCGGCCATGACCGTCACCGACACCAGCGGCAGCGACAGCCGGGACCAGGCCATCACCCGCAAGCGGCAATCCCACCTGCGCAACCACCACAGCTGGAGCCGCTTCAAGGCCATGCCCCTGTCCGGCTTTGTGCTGGTGGAATCGCTGGGGCTGGGCTACCTGTTCAAGCTGATCAAGCAGACCCTGCCCAGCCAGGCCCCCTTGGTGGCGGAGACCCGGAACGGTCTGTCCAGCAAGGACGCTGATGCACTCAGCCCCCGGCTGGACAGCGCCACCGCGGGCGATACGCAGCAGCAGGCCGAACTCGCTTGCCGGATCCTCACCGGCATGGGGCTGACCTACGGCTTTGCCCCCCTGGTGCTGCTGCTCGGCCATGGCAGCCAGACCCGCAACAACCCGCATCAGGCGGCACTGGATTGCGGCGCCTGCTGTGGGCAAAGCGGCGATGTGAATGCGCGGACATTGGCCAACCTGCTCAACGATCCGGCCGTGCGGGAACGGATGCAGGATGCGGGCATTGCGATTCCCGACAGCACCCATTTCCTGGCCGGCCTGCACAACACCCTCACCGAGGAAGTCACCCTGTTTGATCTGGCCCGGCTACCGGAAAGCCACCGCGACGCTCTGGCGTCCATCCAGCAGCACCTGCGCCGGGCACAATGCGGCGCCAGTGCCGAAAAGGCCACGAGACTGGGCCTGGCCCACCTGCAGGACAAGCCCGATGCCCTGTCCCGGGCACTGCGTCACAGGGCCAATGACTGGTCGCAGACCCGGCCGGAGTGGGCCCTGGCCAACAACGCCGCCATGATGATCGCACCACGGTCACGGACACGGGGCCTGGACCTGCAGGGTCGCAGTTTTCTGCATGACTACGATTACCGCAGTGATCCAGACGGAGAACGGCTTGAGCAGATCATGACCGCCCCCATGGTGGTGGCGAACTGGATCAACATGCAGTACTTCGCCTCCACCGTCGACAACCTGCGCTTCGGCAGCGGTAACAAGACCCTGCACAACGTGGTGGGCGGGAAACTGGGCGTCTTTGAAGGCAACGGCGGCGACCTGCGCATCGGCCTGCCGATCCAGTCCGTGCATGACGGCGAACACTGGCAGCACACCCCTGTGCGGCTGAGCGTGTTCATCGAGGCCCCCCGGGAAATGATTGCCCAGGTGATCGAGAAACACGAAGTCGTGCGCCAGCTGGTCAACCACCAATGGCTCTATCTGTTCCGCGTCCAGGGTGAACAGGTAGAGGAGTACCAACAGAACCGCTGGATAGCCTGGTAATCCCGGCTATCCAGCGTAACGCGATCATTCAATGCCTTGACCAACGGGAGAGAGAATCATGTCGAGCCACACCCCACAGTCCAGTCATAAACTCATCAGCGGCGAGTTCTCCGCCGATGATGCCAAGACCATCCTGATGGCGTTGATAAACAACAAAATCCAGTTTCATCAACTGGAGAGATGGAGCGGAAACGAACGCCTGGGCGCTGATAATCCCGTGGTTTCCAGGCGCATTGAGGAGTTGATGCAGACCAAGGAAGCGCTGGCCGCCCTGATCGAAGAATCCGAAGCCAAGGGCGCACGGCTTGCCATCCATTGCAGCATCGACATCACAATGCTGGAGAATGCCGCAGCCTCATGATGCCTGCCTTGTCAGGCAAGAACGGTGCCCCAACAGGGGCACCGTGTTAAGTGAGACAGCCGGCCAGCCGCCCTACTTTTCCGTTTTTCCCTCATCATCCTCCGGCGGATGGAGCAGGTCATCGTGCTCCCCCATTTCCCAGGGCAACTTGCCGGGGGTGAGATCCAGGAAGTGCAGGTAGTTTTCGAACTGGTCCAGGATGTCGCGAATGATGTCATCCTCGTCATAGCCGAACACATCATAGGAGCGACCGCCTCGACGCAGGAATACCTCTGCCCGGTAGTAGTTTTCCTCTTTCATCACCGTGGACGCGCCACCGGCGGTCACGAAGCCGGGCACCGGCTGGCTGACCAGGCGGATGTCATAGACAAAGCCCACATGACCTTCACGGTTTACCTGCAGTTCCGCGCGAATCAGGTTGTCATCAAACAGCACCCGGGCATCCCAACCCGCTTCTTTCATTTCCTTGACCACCTTTTCCATGCTTTGCATGGCTTTACCGCGAATGAAACCTTCCACATTGTCGCGGCCAGGGAAGTCCATCATGCCTTTCAGACGATGGCGCCACTGGGAACCGGTCAGGTGACGGCGCGTGGCCATGTGCATTTGCAAGCTGGTTTCGCGATGCCCTTCAATTACCAGCGCCCGCCACATGCCCACGGCAGCCAGGATAATGATGATGGCAAAGGGCAAGGCGCTGGCAATGGTCATGGTCTGCAACGCCTGCAAACCACCAGCCAGCAACAACACCGACGCAATGGTCCCTTCCAGCACCGCCCAGAAGACCCGCTGCCAGGCCGGGGTATTGAGCACGCCACCGGAGGCCAGGGAATCCACCACCAGCGAACCGGAGTCGGATGACGTCACGAAGAAGGTGACAATCAACAGGACCGCCAGGAAGGAAATCAAGGTGGACAGCGGCAACTCATCAAACAGCTTGAACAGCGCCACCGCCTTGTCGGTCTGCACATCGCCGACCAGGGTAGTCACCCCTTCATTCATGATCATGTTCAACGCCGTATCCCCGAACACGGAGAACCACAGGAAGGTAAACAGGGACGGCACCAGCATCACCCCCACCACAAACTCGCGGATGGTGCGGCCACGGCTGATCTTGGCAATAAACAGCCCCACAAAAGGCGCCCAGGCGATGGTCCAGCCGAAGATAAACAGGGTCCAGTTACCGATCCAGTCGCTGTGGGTGTAGGCCTGCAGGTTGAAGGTCCGCTCGACAATGCCACTCAGGTAGCTGCCGGTGTTCTGCAGGAAACTTTCCAGAATATGAATCGTCGGGCCCACCACGAAGACAAAAGCCATCAACGCCACGGCCAGGACCATATTCAGAATGGACAGGCGCTTCACGCCCTTGTCCATGCCCGCCACCACAGAGACAGTGGCCAGGGCGGTGACAATGGCAATCGCCGTGATCTGCACCCAGGTGGCCACCGGCACACCCCACAGATAATTCAGCCCCGCATTGATCTGCGCCGCGGACAAACCCAGGGTAGTCGCGATACCGAACATAGTGCCGAGAATCGCGAACACATCGATGGCATGGCCGATAGGTCCGTAAATACGTTCCCCAATGAGCGGGTAGAACGCCGAGCGCATGGACAGGGGCAAACCATGACGAAACGCGAAGTACGCCATCACCAGGCCCACCAGGCCGTAAATCGCCCAGATATGAAACCCCCAGTGGAAGAAGGCAATCTGCATGGCCTGCTTGGCCGCATCCACGGTCTGCGCAGCACCCGCCGGCGGCTCCGCATAATGCAGCACCGGCTCTGCCACCCCGAAGAACAGCAGCGCAATGCCATAGCCTGCCGAGAACAACATGGCGAACCATTCCGGGAACGAATACTCCGCTTCACCGTGATCTGGTCCCAGTTTGATATTGCCCCAGCGGGTCATGGCCACGCCGACAATAAAAATCAGAAACAGCGCCACCGCCAACATATAGAACCAGCCGAAATTGGCGGTAATCCACGCTTGCGCCGCGCTAAAGGCCTCACCTGCCCGTTCCGGGTCACTGATGGTTCCCACAATGAGAAGAAAGGACACCACAACGGCGGGAATGAAAACCGGAAACAGAATGGTAGAGGAACGTAGCGTGCTTTTGTCCGTCATAATACTCATCCTTGATGACAGGGTTAGCCACAGAAAGACCGGCAAGGCCCCTCCAAAAAAAGTAACCGCCCAATGCTAACAAAAATGAACGCCAGTAATTTTTAAATCCTGTTAGCACTGCCCCGGACCAGGAATGGCATTCATGAAATTTTCACATTGCCGACGGTTGCACTGATAACAACGTACCAGAAAAGGCAGGGAGGACAACAGCAAGTCGAGCTCAATCCGGCATCTTCACCGGCGAAGCCATGCGGCATCCAGACAGAAACTTCCGCGTCAAAAGCGAAGCGCAGGACAGACGAAGTCTGATCCGGAAAGGTGAGCGCAGGAAATGACCGCGGTATGGAGTGAGTTTTTCAGTAGCATCGAGGCTGTTGTTTATCAGGGCCAAGGCAGAGGAAAAAGGTGGACACCCAGGCAGTAACGGGCCCCAAAAAACCGTTATTTTTCGATCTTGAGTGTGGCCGCAATTTCGTCCATTTTTTCTCTTGATGGAACGGGCAGATTCTTGAAACCAAACCTTACTTCGCCTTCTTTGACATAGGCCATTTTTCTGAATACGACATCGTAAGGGTGGTTTTGCGGGAAAACATTGAAATGGGCGTGCGCAACCCCATAGCCGTGAACCCCCATGCCAACACGACCAGGACTGTACATACTCATTATCTTTTTACCGATCTCAAAGCCAACACCCATAACATGATTTGCAAGATCTTTGGGTAAGTCGGTGAAGTGGTCAATGTGCTCCTTTGGGAACACTACCGCCGATTCGGGATAGGGTGCATGCAAAGGCACTATCGCTAAACAGACATCATCTTCGTAGATAACGCTGGCCTCAAGATTACCTTCGATTATTTGGCAAAATGGGCAGTGGCTCATTTGACCACCTCAGAGAAATATAACGCTTGCAGCAAGCGCGCCCACGGAATGGAGCCGAAGGCACAATGTAATGGGCTTCGCTGTGCCTGCACGGGTTATGTTCTGACGCTACGCAGGAAATCCAAATAGAACGACTCATGCTTTCCATTGTGATTTTCCTTCCCGGGCTTTGTAAGAATACCTTTCGGAGGGATGTGGCTTTTGATGCACTTCTCAGGCGTTTGACTCCAGCGAATATTGACTGCGGCAAGCTTGGGGAAGAAATACATTGATGAGTATGCAGGAACATTGTCATGAATCCACCACGCAAGTGCCTGCCAATCACCTGTTTTCTCGTAGTAGTCAACAAACGAATTCACCACGATACAAGCCGTCGCGCCAATCTCCCCATTCTTATCCTTATAATCCCAAATATGGTGAGCATAATTCGATTCATTGCTTGAGCAATTGTATTGATTTTTGTTCTCTGCACCTTTTGCATTGACAGCTGGAGAGCGATATCCAGACCTGATTGAAATGCGCCCCAAAGCATCCTGAATGGGCTCGAGAACGTTTAGGCACAGGCCACGCCCCGCCTCAATTGCTATTTCAGGATATTCTGGAACGTTTGGAATGCATTCGATTTGGGATATTTCCGAGTACAAGAAATCCCTCATGAAAAATGAATCAGACAAACGCACTCGACCCAGATCTTCAAGCGCCTTAACGGATTGAGGTGATCGCAAACTTCGCTCCCTGAAACATAACGTCTAGCGCAGCGGCGCGAGGAACGAGCGTCCGGCCCCGAAGGGGCTTTACTGGCGCAACTTGTTATGTGAATTATAGCTTTCACAAAAATCTCTATCTCGCTCAATAACTTCATAATCCATTCGTGAGTGCTTTGCCGCCATATTCTCTGCCCATTTAGTTCTTTTCTTATCAATACAAGGAGCGGTATAAACCACCCACTTACCTACAGGCAAAGACTGCGCTTCTTGAGTTAAACCTGGCAGATACTCACTACGGTTCCCGTTTAAGACATAAGCCCATGGAGTTACTTCAATGATTGCGACTGGTTTGCTCTCTGAATGTATGAGAGGGCTAGCAACCATGAGCAAGATAAAGCAATAACGATTCATGGCTATCACCATCTACATAACGCCCAAGTAACCCGATGCTGGAACGCAGCGAAGCGTAGTGCAAGCAGTCCGGAGTTAGGCGCGTAGTTCTCTTTCTTGTTATGTGTTTGACTCATGTGCCAGTACCTAAACCCACAATACCCAGCACAACCCAACCCACAATGCTGCAAACGGCTGCAGCCTGGCCTAATAGATTACTTCGGAACTTGACCCCCAGCAGGAAGCCTGCCAAGCATGAGGCAAGCCCCAAAATATAGACAGCCTTCAAGACCACAGGGAATGGATAAAGCACACCCATGTATGGCCCAATCGTGGCACCAAGGAAAACCAACACAACCCCCCAAGGCGTGCCCAGCTTCAAATATGAGACCGCCATTACCATTAGAAAAAGAGCTACTAATGTCCCAAGTATTCGTAGAGCCGGTTTATTCATGGCAATACACATAACGCTTAGATCACGCGCTTGTCGCCGTGCATCTTCTTATTATTAGCACCCGACTTGCTGATCATGAAAACACCAATTGCAGTGACGAACATACCTAGCTTCGAAAGATGCGCAGAGAACTTAAACCAAAACGGCAAACACTCGTAATGAGACTTTCCTGTCGCCCAACAAGCACCTAAATCGCTCGGCATATTTGGTGCCACGTATCCATACTGCCCCATTAAAACGAAACCAACCAAGAGAAGCGTACCCACAGCAACTCTCCCGGTAGCTATCAACCAAACCGTGCTCGCAACGATGGCTGCCTGGCCAGCGTAGACAAGATAAATTTCAACCTGCTCCATCCCCACCCCATAAGCTCATAGCGTCTTGCGCAGCGGCGCAAGGGACGAGCGTCCGGCCCCGAAGGGGCGAACTGCCGCTACTTGTTATGTTTTTTTAGCTTGTTTAATAGAAACAAACTCACGATTGCACTTAAAAAAAAGGCCACGAACATTGCTGCCGACTTCTTTACATACAAAAGTGGCTGAGCTCTCAGCATATACACAACCTTCTCGATACCACCGATTTCACGCAAGCCGCCAGGAGCCGAATTAAATTCCATAGCTTCATCCTCGCTAAGCGAGCGATATTGCTCCAGAGGCATATTCGGAACTAGCACGGTATCAGAATAAACCGGAGCGAAGCTAAACAGAATAGCTGACGGGAAAGCTAGAATTAGAGCCACGACCGCAGAAACAGCAATATCAGTTACTTTCAAACTCCCTCCAAACATAACGCCAAACTCAGCGGACTAATTGAGTGCAGCGAAATTTGATCCGCTGCAGTTTCTTGTTAAGTGCCCACATACCAAGACAAAACGGCCTTATCGCCCTCTATTTCCACCAGTTCCAGTGCCCTGCTACTTACCAAACACGGGTCATCGGGATTCAGGACTCTGAAACCCTGTCCCATCCAGCCCAGCAGCATGAAAACCTGAGACCTCAAATACTCAAGCGCTTCATAATGCTTTTTCTTGGCCGGAATATAGCCAGACTCAAACATCCCCTTACCCTCATACTCTCCAATAATGCTAAATACTGGGCATCCATTCATATAAGGGTCTTGATAGTCAGAGTCCGCTCGGAACTGAGGCTTAACCACGAGCAAGTAGCGGCCATCTTCATAGGTGGAAAATTGAAGGATTTTAATTGGCTGATGGGAGCCCCCGGCATTCACGGCACCGCAGATTGCTATTAACACCACTACCTGGATGATTTTCATATCACTTAACGCTTTACTCAGCCGGCGCGTCAGCGGTCGGCTGCAGTTTCTTGTTATATGCTGCGCAGGCGTACTGGGACCGGATATAGCTGCCCAGTTCGGCTGCAGCAGCCTCTGATGTAACTTTCTGCCCTGAGAAGGCTCTGTTTAAGGCCCCAATAAGCTCCTTGCTCTTCACATAGAGTTGCCCTTTAAGGCAGCCCGCGCCTCGCAGTATTTCGGTGGTGCTATAGGAAAATCCTGATACCCACAACATCGCTTCTTTCTTCGTACCGCCTTCAAGGTCGAACTCAATAAGGTCCGGGCCCCAGGCGCCTGAAGAAATCGCCGACGAAGAAAGCAGTCCCAACAATACTATGAAAATCAGTTTTGTCTTCATGGCATATAACGCCTAGATCACGCGCTTGTCGCCGTGCATCTTCTTGTTAGAGTTTTTAGCATTGAATGCATCCACTATCTCCTGCGCCAGAGGTTTGTAACCTGACAGAAAACCCTCAATCTGAATCTTTCTTTCAGCACTATATACCTCAGTACCGCTTCCAGGAGTCCAACGGCTACCCCTCGTTTCCAAATCAGACCTTACTCCTACCACATCATCTAAATATATTCGTTTTATTCCATTGAATGGGCCAACTGCCTCAATCACATCACCTTTCAACGTCACGCGCCTAAACCAAAAATAGATAGCAGGAACCAAAGCAAGAACAGCACCTACCCCCAGCATTGCGGCTTTACTTAATGCATCAACATGCGAATATGTAAAAAGCGCGCTATACATCGAATAGACAAACAGGGAAAGAAGGGTAGGAGAAAGCCAGCGGGGGCCTCGAAAGAAAGCAAAAAAATTGCCCTCTGAATCTCTCTCTTCATGGCGTCGATAATAAAAAAGAGCCACATAAGCACCCGCAATCACACCCCAAAGTATTTCTTCAGCACTCATATTTACAACTCTAACAGCGTATTCAATTGCAGATGCGATATATCACTTTGCAATATATCCCCGGGTCCATTCTTCCCTGAATCTACTCGAAAAACCAAGGCAGCCAATGTTTTAGCCGCAAGCCAGGAATCATTCTCAGCAGCCTTTTCTTGCACTTGCGTGTTGAACGGGAAATTTTATTCGGACTTTTCTTGCATCGACAAATCTTAAAATTCACTTTATCTCAGCAACTTACAAAAATCTGTAAGCCATATCCTACATATTCAACTTGCGTGCTGTTGAAAAACGGGAGCCCATATAAAATACTGTTCAAAAAGACAGCAATGGAGAAAGCATGGACGCACCTCCTGATATCCCCAGGCCACTGCCAGGGAAGCCAGTCCGGTTGCTTGATCAGTTCCGGTTTTATCTCCGGCAAAACAACTACCGCTATGCTACAGAGAAGACCTATATGCATTGGGTGGTTCAATACATCCGTTTTCATGGCAAACGACACCCTGATGAAATGGGTCCTGCCGAAGTGGAAGCCTTTCTTAATCACCTGTCCGTGACACGCAGCTGCACAGACAGCACTCAACGGGTAGCTCTGAACAGCCTCGCCTGCTTCTACAACAAGTTCCGCAAACGGGAGCTAGGCACGCTCAATCTGCGCTTCGGCAGACGCTTTAAGCGGCCGCCTGCTGTTTTCTCTCACGATGAAGCGTTAGCCATCATTGAGCAGCTTGATGACCCGGTCAGGCTGATTAGCCAACTGATGTATGGCAGCGGCTTGCGGATCAGCGAGGTATTACGGCTCAGAGTCAAAGACCTGGATTTTTCCATGCAACAGCTGATTGTTCGGGAAGGGAAAGGCAAGCGCGACAGGGTAACCGTGCTTCCCCGTGGTCTTGAGGGCAGACTCAACCGGCAGATCGCTCTTGCTGCCAGCCTGCACGATCAGGATCGGGCCAATGGTGTTGGCCCCGTCTGGATGCCCTATGCCCTTGGCCGCAAGTTCCCCAACGCCGGGTACAGCCTAAAGTGGCAATTCATCTTTCCTGGTGACAAGCCCGCGATTGATCCGCAGACCGGCATCATTCGCCGTCACCATATTCACCCGGATCGCGTGCGCCGGGCGGTGCGAGCTGCCATGGAGGCGACCAGGATTCACAAGCATGCCGGGCCACATACGTTTCGACACTCCTTTGCGACACGCATGCTTGAGCAGGGCTATGACATCTGCACAGTGCAGGAGCTGCTGGGGCACAGCGATGTGTCGACCACCGAGCGGTATCTGCATGTGATGAATCGGGGTGGGCTGGGTGTGATCAGTCCGTTGGATCGGGGGTGAGAGGGGAATAAAAAAGAACCCGGCATTCGCCGGGTTCTTGTTCGCCATGCGAGCATGGCTCCTACGGTTGTTGTGACCCGATATCAGTCTGTCCAGGTCAGGTCCAGTTCTCTGGCTGCCTTTACGTCATCCAGACGACGCACCGGCTGGGTGAAGGGGGCTTCCTTGACCCTATCCGGTTCGGTGCGCGCTTCTTCGAGGATGGCGGCCATGGCATCCACGAACGCGTCCAGGGCTTCCTTGCTTTCGGTTTCGGTGGGCTCGATCAGGAAGCACTCCGGCACCAGCAGCGGGAAGTAGGTGGTCGGCGCGTGCTGATTGTAGTCCAGCAGACGCTTGGCGATATCCATGGCGGTGACACCCAGCTCTTTCGCTTCTTTGGCAAAAGTGAGAATGAACTCGTGGCTGGCGCGGCGATCCGGGTAGGCGGCGGTGCAGCCCACGGCTTCCAGTCGCTTGAGCAGGTAGTTGGCGGCCAGGGTGGAGAATTCGCCCACGCGGATCATGCCTTCGCGACCCAGGGAGCGGGCGTAGAAGTAGGCGCGCAGCAGCACACCGGCGTTGCCCATGAAGGCACTCAGGTGGCCGATGCTGGTATCCAGGGTATCGGTGTCGATCCAGTGGTAGCTGCCGTCATCGCGCTGGCCCGCCATGGGGGTGGGCAGGTAGGGCAGCAGGCGCTCAGACACGCCCACCGGGCCGGCACCGGGACCGCCCCCACCGTGGGGAGTGGCGAAGGTCTTGTGCAGGTTCATGTGGATCACGTCGAAACCCATGTCACCGGGACGTACCTTGCCCAGGATGGCGTTCAGGTTGGCGCCATCGTAGTAGAGCAGACCGCCGGCTTCGTGGACGGCTTTGGAGATGGCTTCGATCTGCCGCTCGAATACGCCGCAGGTGCTGGGGTTGGTCATCATCAGACCGGCAGTCTGCGGACCGCAGGCGGCTTTCAACGCTTCCAGGTCCACGTCGCCATCTTTGCCGACGGGCACTTCGCGCACCTTGTAGCCACACATGACCGCGGTGGCCGGGTTGGTGCCGTGGGCGGCTTCCGGGATCAGGATCTCGGTACGGCCTTCATCACCGCGAGCATCGTGGTAGGCGCGGATCATGGCCACGCCGGCGAATTCGCCCTGGGCGCCGGCCATGGGGGCGAGAGACACGCCCTTCATGCCGGTCACTTCCTTGAGGAAGTTCTGCAGCTCGAACATGCAGCTGAGGAAACCCTGGCTGTGGCTTTCCGGCGCCAGCGGGTGACGGTTGAGGAAGCCCGGCAGCATGGCGGCACGGTTGGCACCGCGGGGGTTGTACTTCATGGTGCAGGAGCCCAGCGGATAGAACTGCTTGTCGATGGCGAAGTTCTTGCTGGACAGGTTGGTGTAGTGACGCACCACCTGCATTTCCGACACTTCCGGCAGGCCCGGCTTCTGCTTGCGACGCAGGTGCGCGGGAATCGCCGACAGCTTATCGTCGCTGAGGGCTTTGGGCGCCTGGGAGGTGGCACTACGACCCGGGTGAGACAGTTGGAAAATCAGTTGTGTCTCGCTCATGCCAGCACCTCCTTAAGAGCAACGGCAAACAAATCAAGATCGCCTTCACTATGGACTTCGGTGGCGTTCACCAGGATGGCGTTACTCATGCCATAGTCTTTCGCCAGGCTGACGCCACCCAGCACGTCCTTCTCGGCCAGGGCCGCCAGCACTTCGTCCGCCGGTTTCGGCAGGGTGAGCACCACTTCGTGGAAGGTGGGCGCAGTAAAGGCGCGTTCCACACCGTCGATGGCGGTGAGCTTGTCGGCCAGCGCCTGGGTATTGGCGTGGCAGTGGGCGGCCACGTTAGTGAGGCCGTCCGGTCCCAGCAGAGAGGTGTAGATTGTAGCGGCGGTCATGGCCAGGCCCTGGTTGGTACAGATGTTACTGGTGGCCTTGGAACGGCGGATGTGCTGTTCGCGGGCCTGCAGGGTCAGGGTAAAGCCCTGCTTGCCTTCCATGTCCACGGTGCGGCCGATGATGCGGCCCGGCATCTGGCGCACGTGCTTCTGTTTGCAGCACATGAAGCCGAAGTAGGGACCACCGGAGGACAGCGGCACGCCCAGGGGCTGGCCTTCGCCAACCACGATATCGGCACCCTGCTCGCCCCATTCGCCGGGCGGAGTTATCAACGCCATGGCAGTGGGATTCACCACCGCGATCACCAGCATGCCGTTGGCATGGGCCCAGTCGGTGAGTGCATCCACCTCTTCCAGGCTGCCGAAATAGTTGGGCTGACTGATCACCAGTGCGGCAAAGTCTTCGCCTTCGTGGGGCTTGAGGGCGTCGATCAGGGTCTGCCCTTTTTCCTGGCAGAAGGGCACGGTTTCCAGGGCCACATCCTGGTTTTCCACGATGGCCTTGGTGGCGCTGGTGTAGCGCGGGTTCAGGGCCGCCGGCACCAGCACCTTGCGGGACTTGCTCTTGCGGTTGGCGCGCAGGCTCATCAGCACCGCTTCAGCCAGGCCGGAGGCGCCGTCGTAGACGGAGGCGTTACTCACGTCCATGGCGGTGAGCCGGGTCATCAGGGTCTGGAATTCATAGATCACCTGCAGGGTGCCCTGGCTCGCTTCCGCCTGGTAAGGCGTGTAGGCGGTGTAGAACTCACCGCGAGTAGCAATCTCCCATACCGCCGCCGGGATGTGGTGCTGGTAGGCACCGGCACCGATAAAACTCACCGCACCGGCGTCCATGGCCGCGCGCTCGTTCATCAGCCGGGTCACTTCCATTTCACTGAGGCCATCGGGCAGAGCGTCGAGCTTGCCGGCGGCTTTCAGGTGCGCGGGGATTTCATCGAACAGGTCTTCGATGCTGTCGGCGCCGATGGCGTCGAGCATGGCGCGCACGTCATCGGGGGTATGGGGGATATACGGCATTGGGGTACCTGGATAGGTTGGGTGTTGGCTTTGAGTCCACAGCGCTTAACTGGCGGTGAAGACTAGCTACAAGCTGCAAGCTGCAAGCTTCAAGCTGCAAGGAAAACCTGTTTTGGGGTTTAGCTTGCAGCTTGCAGCTTGTGGCTTGTAGCTTGCCGCTGCGAATAATCGCTACGCGATTATTCGCTCTCGATCTGCGCCTGGTACTGGTCGGCGGTGAGCAGGTTGTCCAGATCGGTTTCTTCGCTCATCTGGATCTTGAACAGCCAGCCACCTTCATAGGGGGCGTTGTTGACCAGTTCCGGCTCGTCTTCCAGTGCCTCGTTGATCTCGATGACCTCACCGGCCACGGGCGCGTAAATGTCGGAGGCGGCCTTCACGGACTCCACCACACCGGCTTCGTCACCGGCGGCCACGACCTGGCCCACTTCCGGCAGCTCTACATACACCAGGTCGCCCATGGCGTCCTGGGCGTGCTCGGTGATGCCGACAGTGACCACGCCGTCGTCGTTCTTGGCCCATTCGTGGCTGGCGGCATAACGCAGCTCGGCTGGAATCTCGCTCATTGTTGTCTCCTGTTGAGAGTCGCTTGCTTGCGGCACGCTTTACGCCTGCACGCTGAAAGTTGTTCCGTAGGAGCGTCGCTGGCGGCGCGATAGTCAACGCATTGAATCGCACCGCCAGCGACGCTCCTACAGCCTGTCTTGTCACCTTTTCATCTTGAGCGGCACCGCCGCTTGTTGCCTTCGGCATTTCCGCGCTGCTGCAACACGGTTTCGCAGCACGCGTGATGCATGGCAGCGAATAGCGTGCACGTTAAAGCGCTTTGTAAACCGCCTGGCCGTTGCGCACGAAAGGCGGTTTGACCACCTGGGCAGGTTGGCGCTTGTTGCGGATTTCCACGTCCACCTTGCCGGTGGCGCCAGCGGGCAGCCGGGCCAGGGCGATGGATTTGCCCAGGGTGGGTGAAAACGTACCGCTGGTAATTTCGCCTTGCTCGCCATTGGGCAACAACACCTGCTGGTGGGCACGCAGTACGCCCTTGCCTTCCAGCACCAGGCCAACGAGCTCTCCGTGGCCATTTTGTTGCTGGTTGAGCAGCGGCTGGCGACCGACGAAATCCCGGTCGTTGAGGACCAGCGTCCACCCCATGTTGGCTTCCCACGGGGTGATGCTCTCGTCCATGTCGTTGCCGTACAGGTTCATGCCGGCTTCCAGACGCAGGGTATCCCGGGCGCCCAGGCCGATGGGCGCAACACCCGCGTCCAGCAACTGCCCCCACAGTGTGACCGCGTCATTGCCGGGCAGCATGATTTCCACGCCGTCTTCCCCGGTATAGCCGGTGCGGGCGATCATCCACTCGCCGTCTTCGGCAAACCCGAACACTTTCAGGGTATTCACGGCCTCGGCACGGGCACCGCTGAGCAGACCGGCCACCAGGCTGCGGGCCTGGGGGCCCTGGATGGCAAGCATGGCCAGGTCGGCCCGCTCGCGGATATCCACGGCAAATCCGCCCGCGTGTTTTTCCATCCACGCCAGGTCGGTCTCGCGGGTGGCGCAATTTACCACCAGACGGTAGTCATTGTCCCGCTTGTAGGCGATCAGGTCATCGATGACGCCGCCGCTGTCATTGAGCATGGCACTGTACAGGGCACGGCCCGGGGTGACGCGGTCCACGTCGTTGGCCAGCAGGTGGCGCAGAAAGTCCCGCGCACCGGCCCCGGCAATATCCACCACGGTCATATGGGAGACGTCGAATACGCCGGCGTGCTGGCGCACCGCGTGGTGCTCCTCGATCTGGGAGCCATAGTTGATCGGCATGTCCCAGCCGCCAAAGTCGACCATCTTGCCGCCGGCCGCCAGGTGCGCGTCGTACAGAGCTGTGCGATGACCCATATAAACACCACTATTCAAATGAGGGGCAATTATATCGGCCCGAGGCCGGGGGGCATAGGCTGGCGGCATGGACAGGGGCGGATTGGCCGGATGTCTGATCTGATTCGGAGAGAAAAAGCGGCCGCACCCGCAGGGCAAGCAGACGACCGCTCCCACAGTCCAGCACCGGGCTGAAATGTGGGAGCAGCCATTCGACTGCGGGGACGGCGGTTACTTGATGGACCCGCTCTGGTAGGTCAGGTTGACACCGCCAGCAGGAATCTGCAGGTCGATGGTGGCCGCGCCGCCGCCAATGCTGACATCAATGTTCTGGGCATTGAGGCTGAGCAGGCCAATCACCAGGCGCCCGTCGGGCAGGAACGTCAACGGACCTCTCAGCTGCAGATCGTTGAGCTCCAGGCTGTGCAGGTTGTGCGGCAGCCCCAGCGGCGCTTCCATTTCCGGGGCATCCAGGAATAGATCCAGGGTGGTCTCAAAGGTCAGTGAATTGCCGTCGTGACGGATATAGCCGCGCACCGGTTCGGTACGATTACCATTGCCGTCATCCGCATAACGGGCCCGCATCACCAGCGGCTCGGTGGGCACTTCCGGCTCCACCAGGCCGAGAATCTGCGCATAGACACTGCTGTTGGTGGTCATCAGCACCGGCGGGTAGAGCAGCACTTCCACTGCCTGCTCGTCCTCGTTCCAGCCGAGGATATCCACGTTGATGCCACCGTTCAGGTAGGTGAACTTTTCTTCGGGACAGCTCTGGTTCAGTGGGCAGCCCACGTTGGCGCCGGTGGCCAGGCCGCCAGTGTCGGTGACAAACAGGGAGGCCGCATTGGTGGGCGTGGGGTACTCGCCGCTGCCCGGCGGGTCTTCCACCGCTTTCTGTTCATCCGCGTCCAACTCGAAGTTGGCATTCACATCCGCCTTGGGCAGGTTGCGCAGCGGCAGGAACACATTGCCCGTGGCCGGGGCGCCGGTGAAGGCGATGGCCATGTCCGGACCGCCCTCATTGGCGGCCGGGGCCAGCAACTGGGCGGTCTGCAAAGGCATACCGGCCAATGAGCAGATCACCCCCTGGCCGCAGCCGGTGCTGGCGTGGGAGCCGAGGACGTACTGGTACAAGACGCCCTCTTCCCAGGGCTGCGCGGGCATCACCGTCAGGCTGCGGCTATTGCGCGACAGATAGGCCGGCACCGTTTCCAGACAGTTGCCGCCGGCATCAATCTTCTCCACCCGGACACTGCCCTCCCCGCAGGCCTCACCGAGCACCATGCTGGTGGTATCCATATCCTGGGAAAACTGGACCTCAATGGGGCGGTTGGCGGGCATCTCGACCACTGGCAACAGATCGCCGGCCTGATTCTGGAAAGCGCTGGCGCACTGACCCTGGATACCGTTGCCCAGGTCCCGGCTCGGCGGGTTCACCGCGCAGGCAAAACCCGGGTACACGGTGGCGGCATAAGGGGTTCGCGGCGCATCCGGGCTGTAGTCGGGCATGCTGAACAGCAGGGTTTCCGGTGTGGCCGGGTTACCGTACAGGTCTTCCACGCCGTCGGTGAGCGTGACCTGATACTCGGTGCCGAATGCCAATGGCTGTTCCGGGGTGAGAATCAGCGAGGCCCCATCCAGGGCCCACTGGAACGGCACCGGCGCACCCTGGTCGGTGAGCATCACACTGACGCCGGCTTCAATGCTGTCCTGGTCCGGGGTCTCGCTCAGGTTGAGCACGATCGGATCGCCGGGACGGAAACGGTCGGCATAATCACCGGGTTGCCAGCTTTGCAGACTGGGGCCGGTGATATCCACCGGGGGCTCGGGGGCGTTTTCCTGATCCTGGTAGGACTCCATGTGAAAGCTGAGCACGCCAAAGGCGGTTTCGATACCGAGCACTTCCGGCTCCACCACACCCAGGGCGTCGATGATCATGCGCCCTTCTTCCACGATGGCGCGGCCCACCAGTTCCACCTGCACCAGACTCTGGGTAAAGGCGCCATTGGCGCGGGAGTCGGCAGTGGAAAAAGCCAGGTCCAGAGTCAGCATGATGCGGCGTGGCGCTTCCGGCTGTTCGCTGTAAGGGGCCGGCAACAGATAGCCGGTGGCATCGGACAGGAAGCTGACGGTCACCTCGCCGGAATCAAACCCGGCGGGCAGCTGGCCGCCGATCAATACCTCCAGCGGCTCACCGGACAGCAGCGATCCCTTGCGAATTCGCAGCGGCGAGGCATCCGGAAAGTTGGGGATAAACGCCAGGTCGGCAAACACATCACCGGACAGTTTCGATACCGTGGTGTTACCCAGCAGGCGGGCAATCAGCGGGACACAGTTGATCGGCGCACCGGACAGCGGCGACAGCGTCACACCATCCTCGTTGCAGCCTTTGACCGGATCGGCCGCCATGGCTTCCAGGGCCAGGGTTTCGCGGGGCTCGGAGTCCTGCGGGTTCACCGCAAACTCGGTGTCGCCGCTCAGGGCAGTGCCAAAACGGCTACTCAGGGCCGCATCCAGCACCAGTGTATAGGGCTGGCCCGGTTGCAGGTCGGCGGCCGGGTCCACGCTGAGACGGTTACCGCCGGCCAGGGCCGTGGCCTCAACCAGGGCGCCACCACTCGCTTCCAGTCTCACGGTGGTGCCGTAATCCACGGTGGCCGCATCCAGCGGCTGACTAAACTGCAGGTGCAGGGTGGAAAAATCCATCAGCGGTTGCGCCTGATCACCGGATGGCGCAACCCGCGTGACCGTAAACGCCTGGGCCTGCTGCTGCTCGCTGGCCGGCCCCTTGCCGGCACTGGCGGTGGTGAAAGCCAGCTCGCCGTCACTGAAGCCGGCCAGAGTCATGCCTGCCAGTTCCAGCCGGTAGTCACTGTTGAACGCCAACGGCGCCTGGGGGGTAATCACCAGGGACCGCTCCTGGTCAGCCCGGGACAGCACCACATCCACCGGACCGTCCGGCCCGATCAGGCTCACATCCTGATCGTCCAGGGCGGGCGGCTCGGAAAACTGCACCACCACCGGCGCATGGACCGATACGCCGGTCTGTGCGTCTGCGGGATAGCTGTAGTACACCTGCCCTTTTTTGCGGGCACTGTAATCCACCGTTTGCTCACTGCCACCGCCGCCGCAGGCGGCCAACAGGGACGCGGCGGCAATCAGGGAAAATATGCGCAACATCATGCTTGCCTCCGCACTCAGAATTTCAGGGTCAGGGAACCACTGAAGACATGGACGTCACCGTCCGCTTCCACCCGTTCGCTGGGCTGCGGAAAGGCGGCGGACTGGGTGTCATAGATATCGAACTCCCGGGCTTCCAGCTTCTGGTATTGGTAGCCCACATCCAGGCGTACCGGGTAGGCCAGCAACCAGGGCTCCTTGAATTCAGCGGAGGCGCCCAGGCCCACAATCCACTTGTCGGTATCCAGATAGTTCACGTCCACGGAGGCATCGGAATCCAGCGGCGACTCGCTGAACGCCAGCCCGCCCCGCAGGGTAAAGGTATCGTTGAGGCGGTATTCCGTGCCTACTCGCGGGATCACCACATCCTTGAAGCGAAGCTGGCCCACGTCACCGTTAACGGTCTGGTCCTTGATGGTGTCGCGCTCGAACTCCTCTTCCAGGGCGGACCACTCCTGCCATTCCACACTGACGCCGGTGCGCCAGCGACCGGCCTGGTAGTGCATGCCGCCGCTGAGGATATTGGGCTGGTAGGAATCCAGGGTGTTGATAGCCAGCATCAGGCCCGGGCTGGAAATTACCCCGGGGATCACCGCATTGGCGTTCACTTCCGTCTTGGTATTGGAATAGCCACGATAGGCCAGCGCGGTTTCCAGACCATTGAACCAACAGTCGTCGCCTTCGGCGCAGAAGGTCTCGCCCCAATCCATGTTGATGCCGAAGATCGGCCGGATGGCGGGCTTGGCGGACACTTCCAGTTTTTCGTAGCGGGTGTTACCGGCCAGGTCCGTGGTGGCGGCCAGGTCGGCTTCGGCATGCAGGGTAATCCGGGCGGTGGCACCCACGTCGATCCCCCGCCACAGCTGGGTGGCGCCGCCCAGATTCAGAAACAGGGGCTGACGGCCATACTCGAAGTACTGCCCTTGCTGGGAGGTCTGGGATTCGAAGGCGAGCATTTCCTCACCGTATTTTTCCACGCCCAGCATCAGGCCCAGATAGAGCGGATGATCGTATTGGGTCAGCGAGGTGAGATCGGTCTTCATGCCGATCAGCACATGCTGGGAGGGAGAGTCCTGAATCACATCACCGTTCCGTACCGGCGCATCCGCGCCGCCCAGGCTGTTGGCGCGCAGCTCATGGTCCGCGTGCATGAAACCGGCGGTGAGTTCGCCGCGCGAATCCTTGGCCAGATAGGCCGGGTTGTAATAGGTGGCTGAGGTCTGGCTGTTGAACAGGCTCAGGGCCTGAGCGGTGGCCAGATCGAAAGGCAACACGCCGTAGGTGGTACCGATGTTACCCATGCTGCCCAGGGCAACAGACTGCATCAGCAGACCACCGGCAACGACGGCAGCGCGTCCCTTGAATGAAACAGACATTGTGCACTCCTGATTTCTTTTTCTGTGTCGCGGGGGGGTAGCGACAGGGGGATCACACCCTAATCAGGAGTCCACAGGCATTCACATAGGAAGAAAGCGGTAATCCGCGTCATTCGCGACACATATTCGTAAAATTGTTGGAAAAAGTGATGCAATTGGCAGTGAAAAGTAGCGTTGCGTCAGGCACGAATGTCCCAGAAAGTTCGGTACCGCGCCGCTCCGGGTCCGACTTCGCCTTGCCAGCAAGGTACCAACGGCTCGAGGGATCGGCTTCAGGGACTACAAAAAAAACGCCCCGGACAAGCCGGGGCGTTTTTCACGTTGCCAGGAACGCTTGCAGAGCGATCACTGAATGGACGCACTCTGGTAGCTCAGGTTGATGCCACCCGGCGGAATCTGCAGCAGCACCTTGCCGCCATCGAAGCCAGCCAGGGTGATTTCCAGATCCACATCCAGCGGTTCCTGATTCTGCAGAGCGATGAACAGGCGGCCATCGGGCAGGAAGTCCAGCGGACCTTCCAGCTGCACATTGTCGATGGGCAGGCTCTTCACGTTGTGCTCAAGACCCAGCGGCAGGCTCAGGGCCGGCGCATCGAACAGCAGATCGAACGGGATACGGAAGACCGGGCCATCCGGTGTATCCACGATAAAGCCTACCGGCGGTACCGTGCGCGGGCTGTTGGGATCATTGGGATCCTCCGGCTCGTAACGCACGCGCATGATGTTGGGGCCGGTGGAGGTGGGAATCGGTGCCAGGCCGATGTTATCCAGACCCACGGCTTCGATCAGATCCCCGAGTCCAGTGGCACCCAGCAAACCATCCACGATGTCCTGGGCAATATCACCGAGCACCGGAATCGCGCCAAGCAGGCCGCCTGTTTCATCGTCCGAGGTCAACCGCAGGCCGATTACCGCCGTGGCATCCAGATTGGTGAGCGCCACCGTGGTGGGGTAGATCACCACCGGCACACCCTGATTCTCGGCATCGAAATCCAGGATCTCGGTATTCAGCAACCCGGTCACGTACATGATCTTGTCGCTGTCACACTGGGTGGGCGTGCCGTCAGCCGGATTATCAAAACCACAGCCTGTGTTGGCATAGGCCACCAGCCCTTCACCACCAGTGCCACGGGGCACGATGAAGGTGGCATTGGCAGGCGTATCTGCCGGATCCAGGGTGTCGCCGGTGAGAACCGGTTCGTTGCTGTCGATCTGGAAGTTGTTGTTCACATCCGCGCTGGGCAGGTTGGCCAGTTCCTGGAAGATGGTGTCCGCAGCGGCTTCACCCCGGAACAGAATTTCCATATCCGGGCCACCCTCTTTCAGTCCGCCACCGAGCAGGGGAGCCGTTTGCAGCGGCAGGCCATCAGCGGAGCAAATACCGGCACAGCCGGTGCCGCCACCGTTACCCGCCATCACGTAGCGGTAGAGGGTCGCACCGGTCTCGTCCCAGGGCTGGTTCGGGGTAAAGGTGAAGCCACGGGTTTCCACGGTGAGCTCACCGTCCACATCAACCCAGGAACCGTTGTCGTCCGCTTGCACCATCACGGTATCGCCCAGCACCAGGGTGCTCGGGTCCATGTTCTGGGAGAAACGCACCTTGATCGGACGATTCGCAGGCAACCCCACGATGGGCAGCTGGTCAATCACCACCTGATCCGCTTCCGGGCTGGAAGACACACACACGCCCTGGGTACCGGCGTCAATTTCCGCCTGACTGGCCGTGCTGCTGGCACAGGGGAAGCCCGGGTAAACGGTGGACGCAAACGGCCCACGACGCACATCCTCGCCACCGTCATCCACCACGTATTCCGGCAGGGTGAAATCCAGGGAATTATCCCCTTCCAGGGAATCCAGCATCTGCAGCGGGTTGCCGGCCAAGTCGGTGATTTCCGGGGTGGTGGTCACCACATATTCGACCCCGTACTCCACCGGGCTGTCAGGGGTAATCACCAGCGCATTCCCGCTGAGTTCCCAGCTGAACGGCTCGGCAACACCACCTTTGGTGAGCATCAATGTGGTGCCCGCATCAATGCTTTGCGGCTCCAGCGCTTCGCTGAAGTGAATGACAATGGGCTCCCCCGGTTCCATGCGATCTGCCACATTGCCCGGCTGCCAGGACAATTCCGGACCGTTATCCCCATTCAGAACGGGAACGATGGGATTCACGGAATCAATCGGCTGGACCGGTGCATTTTCCTGATCCAGATAGGACTCCATGCGGAAGCTGAGAACGCCGTAGCTGTTTTCCACGCCCAGTACCCGCGGCTCCACCACAGTGATGGCATCGGTGTTGAGCTGGCCGTCTTCAATCAGGCCGGTGCCCACCAGTTCCAGATGCATCAGGTTCTGCGTAAAGGCCCCATTGGCGCGGGCGTCGGAGGTGGAGGTCGCCACATCCATCATCAACCGCAGCTGCTTGGGTGCATCGTCGCTTTCCGCATTGGGGTTGGGGAACAGATAACCGGTAGCATCGGAAATGATCTGTACCGTCACTTCCCCGGAATCAAAGCCCACCGGCACTTCACCGCCAATAAAGACTTCCAGCGCATCACCGGTAAGAATGCCGCCCTTCCTGACCCGCAGCGGGGTGACATCCGGGAAGTTGGGGGTAAACGCCAGCTCCGCATACACGTCACCGGACTGCTTGGATACGGTCTTGTCCTGCAGCAGGGTACCAATCACCGGCACGCAGTTGATCGGCTGACCGGTCAGTTCGGAGGTGATCACCCCTTCATCCAGACAGCCAAGGGAATCATCCGCCGGCGGTGCATTGGTCACCAGTACCGCCCGCTCACCGGTGGTGGGAGAGGTGGTGTCCTGGGGCACGGTGGAATGCGTAAAGCCGGCAATGGTTTCGCCGGACTGGCTGAGCACGCCGTTGACACCCAGCTCATAGGTCTGGCCGGGGGTCATGTCTTCCAGCGGGTCCACGGTAATCGCGGTACGGCCAACCAGCAGTTGTGCCGGCACCAGTTCGCCGTTGCTCATCAGGCTGACGGTGTCACCATAAACTGCGGTGGACGCATCAATGGGCTTGGTGGTGCGCAGCCGGAAACTGGAGAAATCCATGCTTTCGAACTGGTCGTCATCCGGGAAGATGGACTCCACTTCAAAGCTGGCGGCGGTCTGCTGGGTATCCAGCGGTCCTTCCAGAGCGGCGCGGGTAGTGAAATTGAGCTCGCCGTCCTTGAAAGTGGTGGTTTCACCGAGCACGGTGACGCCATTCATGACCACCGTGTAATCCGTTGCCGGAGACAGTGCATCCACAGGCGTCAGCACCACACCCCGGCCATCTGCCACGGATTCCAGGGTGAAGGCCACATCCGCGCCATCCGCATCCTGGAACACGAAATTATCTGCCGTGGCCGATACGGTATGGCTGAACTGTAAGGCCACAATGGCACGCGGTGCCACCTGGTTCTGGTCATCCAGCGGGTAGGTGTAGTGCAGGTTGCGTGCGTTGAAGGTGGGTGTATCGAAACTCACCCTGTCCTTGTCCCCGCCACAGCCTGCCACCGCAAGGGCGGTCAGTGCTGTCAGGGCGATATTATTCTTTTTCATGGAACACCTCCGTTAGAACTTCACCGTGATAGCGCCGGAAAACACATGGACATCGCCATCAGCGGTTACCACTTCATAGGGGTTCGCCACACCGGGACGGTTGGTGGTCAGCTCGAAATCCCGCTCTTCCAGTTTCTGGAACTGGTAACCGAAATCAAGGCGCAGCGGATAAGCGAGGACGGGCGGGTTCTGGATAATCAGGGATGAGCCCACGCCGACAATCAATTTGTCACTGTCCAGGTAGTTCACGTCCGGGGTCTGGATGCTTTCCAGCGGGCTTTCCTGATACGCCACACCGCCGGACAGAATCAGGTGATCGTTCACCGTCCACTCGGCACCGATACGGGGAACCACAATGTCCTTGAACTCGGCGAAGGCCTGGTCCTTGACCGTGTCGCGGGCCAGCTCATCTTCCAGGTCACTCCAGTTCTGCTGTTCTACGGTAACGGCAGCGCGGAAGTTGTCGGTGAAGTGATACAGCAGACCGGCACTGAAGATATCCGGCTGATAGGAATCGATGGTATCGATCAACACAGTAATACCCGGATCAATAACGGTACCGGGAATGGTCAGATTGGATTCCACCGCGGTGCGGGCCTCGGTGTGCCCGCGGAAAGCAAAAGCGGTCTCAAGACCGGTCCAGATGCCGCAGTCTTCCTTGCCGCAGAACACCTTGTCCCATTCCAGATTCATGGACAGCACCGGACGAATCACCGGCTTGGCAGACACGGTCAGCTCTTCGCGCTGGGTTTCACCGGCCAGGTTGGCGCTGGCGATCAGGGTAGCCTCAGAACGCAGGGAGATGTGTGCGGAGGCCCCGGTGGTAATACCGTTGGCCAGTTCGAGGCCTCCACCAAGGTTCAGGAATAATGGCTGTCGGCCGTAATTGAAGAACTGGCCTTCCATGCTGGTGCTGGAGTCAAATGCCAGCATTTCCTCACCGAATTTTTCCACCCCGGCAATAATCGCGAAGTAGATCGGATGTTCGAACTTGGTCATATCGGTGAGGTCGGTCTTCAGCGCAATGACCTGCTGCTGGGACAGGGTGTCATTCAGTATGTCACCGTCACGAATCACCGATGGGGCGCCCCCGCTGGGATTGCCCTGGCTGACGGCACGCAGTTCCTGGTCACCGTGCAACAGACCCACCGTCAGTTCCCCACGGGGATCGCGGGTCAGGTAGGCCGGGTTGTAATAAAGCGCTGATGCCTGGGGATTGAACATGGACAGACCCATGGCGGTCCCCACATCGGCAGGTAGCAGACCATAGGTGCTGGCCGTGTTACCCATTGCAGCGAAAGTAGGGGTCGACAGGGCAGTGCTGACAATGACAGCAGCTCCCCAACGGGCGAGGGTTTTCGTAGTCATAGCGCTTCTCCGGCTTTTGTTATTAGGGTTTTCGCCTCAGGTTAAGGTCCCAGGCGACAGGAGAACAATGCGTGAAGCTATGCAGCCTCTCACCTATTCCCCCCTGTGTGTATGCAACAAGTCAAACAAAACGCGAGTGCCAGCGCCGTTGGCAAAAAGTTGGGAATGGTTGAGAAAAGTTGATGGGAGCACCGGTATTGTTAAACGATGTAACCGGGGGGTTTCGGTTTGCCGTCGCCAGGGCGGCTATGTCACAGACAGGTAGAGGAGCATAAAAAAGCCGGCCCGAAGGCCGGCAATGGCTTGGCAAGGAAGACGTTACTGCTTGATCGGCTCACCCAGGTACTGAAGCTTTACGCCGCCCGCCGGAATTTTCAGATAAATTTTCAGGTTAAGGATCAACACCGACAGATTCACGTCTACAGCGATATCGTTGCTGTTCAGCTGCTCGATTACCATGCGCCCGTCCGGCAGGAAAGTGACCGGCCCGGCCAGATTCATGGTCAGCGGATAGCTGTGCTGGTTATGGGTGCCATCCAGCAGGATGTGCATGTAGGGCGCGTCCAGATACAGGTCCACATCAGCGCGAAACTCCGGCCCCTCCGGGGTTTGCACAATCCAGCCGGGGATCAGCCCCTGGCGCTCCCATTCGTCATAGACAAAACTGCCATCCGGATGCTTTTTACCACAGAAATTATCCGCGTCTTCCGGCCAGGCCACACACTGGTAACGCATACGCATGAACTGGGTTTCTGTGGGGGTGTCGCTGTCAAACAGGCCGATGATTTTCACTTTCAGTGTCACCGATGATGCCTGAATCAGGGTGGGATACAGCCCGATCCTGACAGCCGGCCAGGCTTCAACGTCCGGTGTCGACGGATCATCGTAGGGTTGTGTGGCGCCGATCACCTCGGAGTTGAGGCCACCGACCACATGAATGCCACACTGCTCCGGCAGATCACAGACCAGCGCCGGATCGGAGACGCCTCCTTCGCTGCCGTTATCGCCCTTGCTTTCATCAATGATCAGTGCCGTGGTATTGGCACCGGGCTCACCGCCGTTGTAGCCAGGCTCTCCCGCATCAAAATGGCCATTGCCGTTCAGGTCCGCCGTGGGCAGGTTCTTGAGTGGCTGGAAGACACTGGCAACCGGCGCGCCGGCAACGAAGTGAAGATGCATGTCGGGTCCACCCATGTCGCTGTCCGGGGCCCGTAACAGAGCGGTCTGCAGACGCTTGCCATCGGTGGCGCAAATGGCCTCGCCACTGCGGCAATCATCCGGTTGCTGGGCGGATGTCTGATTGACGCTCATCAGGATGTAACGGTAATAGGCACCCTCTTCCCAGGGTTGGGACGGGGTAAAGACCAGGCGACGATTGCCCACCTCCAGCTTGCCGGTCACACCCGCCTCACAGCGGTATTTGCGTTTGCCGTCTTCGTCATAGCGCAGCGGGCGCCCCGTGGCCGGGTCCAGCTCCACCTTTTCCACCCGGAAGCTGCCCACGTCACAGGCATTGGTATTTTCAAAGACCACCGATTCCGCGTCGATATCCCGGGAGAAATTCACCCGGATAGCACGATCTGCCGGCAGCGAGGGCACCGGATTGCGATCGTCTTCCACCTTGCCGCCCTGGCAGAAACCATGGTTCCCCGCTTCGATTTCCCAGTGCGCCTTGTCGGCGGCACAGGGGAAGCCCGGATAGCTGGTCAGCACGATGGGGGGCGCCAGGTCCCCCACTTGCTGAGGCAGATTAAAGGAAGCATTGACCGGAACCGCGGGGTTGCCGGCCAGGTCGGTGACCCGGGAGCTGACCATGGCGGTATAGCTCTCGCCGAATGCCAACGGAGCAACCGGACGCATCACCAGGGAGGCGCCATCCAGATACCAGTCCACCGCCACATGGCTGCCATCCTGTTGCAGGCCGAAGGTGTCGCCGGCGCTGAGGCTGGACGGATCCAGGGGCTCATCGAAATTGAGGATCACCGCATCGCCGGGGCGGGCGCTCAGCGCTGTGCCCGACTCGTTCACGGCGGGGACCATGGACTGCAATTGTGGTGCGGTCATATCCGGCACCGGTTGCGGCGCGTTCTCCTGATCCTCGTAGGACTTCATATGGAAGCTGAGCAGCCCAAAGGCGGTTTCCTGGCCCAGGACTTTCGGCTCCACGATACCCACCGCATCAATTTCCATGCGGCCCTCTTTTACCAGCGCCATGCCATTGAGTTCCACATGCAGCAGGGTCTGGCTGAGGGCGCCGTTGGCCTCCGGGTTTTCCGCCGTCATGGACACATCCATGTACAGCTTCACCTGCTTGGGCGCTTCATGGGCATCACTGTAGGGGTTGGGCAACAGGTAACCGGACGCATCCGACAGGAAGGTCACCGCGATGGCGCCGGTGTCGATGCCCGCCGCCACTTCCCCCGCCACCTTGACGGTCACATTGGTGCCGGTGAGCAGGCTGTTGCGGGGAATCCGCAGTGGCGATACCTGCGGATAATTCGGCAGGTAGGCCAGCTCCGCGAACACATCGCCGGTCTGCATGGTCGCATCCTTGTCGCCCAGCAGGGTGGACTGGATTGGCACACAGTTCATGGTGGCGCCGGTAAGCTTGGCCACCAGGGCATCCGGAGCATTGCACGGGTCGTTCTGGTCCTCACTGGCGCTCAGGGCTTCCTGCACCAGGGTAGCGCGGGGCATGGAATCCCGGGCGGTCCAGCTCTGCTCGAACCCGCCGGTGAGCTGGGCCTGATCCACACCCCGTACCGACGGGGTGAATTTCAGGGTGTACCGCTGTCCCGGGGTCAGATCCTGCAGAGGATCGATGGTCACCGCATTGCCTTTGACCAGCAGCGCAGCGGGCACGGTATCACCCTCGTGTTCCAGTTCCACGGAAGCTCCACCGTCGGTGTCGCCATATTGCATGGTTCCCGGGTCAAGCATCTGATTGAAGCGCACCCGCAGGGTGGAAAAATCCATGAAGGGCAGCGCATTGCCGTCCGGGATCACCTGACTCACGGCCAGATCCGGCGTGGCCATCCGGGTGGACAGGGGACCGTCATGACTGAGGCGTGTGACGAAATCCAGGCCACCATCCGGGAACACCGGACTGCCCTGGGCCGTTTCGATGCCGTCGATCACCAAGCGATAATGGCTGTGGCTCTGAAGCGGGCTCTGCGGCTGCAGCATCACGCCCATGCCGCCATCCAGCGATTGCGGGTCACCCAGGGCCACCTGGTTATCTCCCGTGTCCTCACAGGCGTCGCCCAGCTGGCCACAATCGAGCAGGGTAAAGTGACTGGCATCCACCGCCATGGCGTGGGAAAACCGCAACACCAGCGGCGTCTTTGGTGACAGGTTCTGCTGCCCGTCATAGGGATAGCTGTAATACACTTCCGCCTGCTGCCAACCGGCAATGGACGGGGTGTCTCCGGCATCGCCGCCACAGGCGGCCAGGGTCGCTGCCGCGGCGGCCAGCCATAAATTTCTTGTTGTCATCACCGATCTCCTAGAATTTCAGGGTGATGGAGCCGGAAAACACGTGCACGTCCCCTTCTGCGTCCACACTTTCGTAGGGTTGCGGGAAGGACGGCGAGCGGCGGTCGTAGAGGTCAAAGGTGCGGGTTTCCAGCTTCTGGTACTGGTAAGCCAGGTCCAGACGCACCGGGAACGCCAGCACCGGCACCGACTTGTACTGGGCAGTGAGCCCCAGCCCCAGGATCCACTTGTCGGTATCCAGGTAGTTCACTTCCAGGGAGCCGTCGGAATCCAGCGGCGATTCGCTGAAGGCCACCCCACCGGTGACCATGTAGGTGTCATCCAGGTGGAATTCGCCACCCAGCCGGGGCACCACGATGTCCTTGAACTTCAGCTCATAGGGGGTGCCTTTGTACTGCACCGCCTGATCCTTGATGGTGTCGCCTTCCAGCTCTTCTTCCAGCCGAGACCATTCCTGCATTTCCACGGTCAGGCCCACCCGCCAACGATCACGCCCGTAGGCCAGACCGGCGGCATAGATGTTCGGCTGGTAGGAATCCACGGTGCTGATGGCCAGATTGATACCCGGATCCAGCACAGTGCCTGGAATGGTGATGGTGGAATCCACCGTGGTGTTGGTATTGGAGTAACCCCGGAAACTGAAGGCAGTCTCCAGACCGCTGTACCAGCAATCGTTGCCGTCACCACAGAAGCTCTCACCCCAGTCCATGTTCATGCCGAAGATCGGACGAATGGAGGGTTTGGCTGACACGTTAAGCGTCTCATAGCTGGTCACCCCGCCCAGGGTGGAGGTGGCCACCAGCTCCGCTTCCGAGTGAAGCGTGATGCGGGCGGACAGGCCCATATCCAGGCCACGCCAGATCTGCGTGCCGCCGCCCAGATTCAGGAACAGGGGCTGACGACCGAATTCGAAGTACTGGCCCTCGACGGAGGTCTGGGAATTGAACGCCATCATTTCCTCGCCGTACTTCTCCACTCCCAGCATGAACCCCAGGTACAGGGGGTGATTGAAGCGGGTCAGCGAGGACAGGTCGGTTTTCATGCCCAGCAGAGTGTGCTGGGAAGGCGAATCCTGCAGCGTATCGCTGCTGCGCGGCAGCGGCGCGGCGCCACCCAGGCTGCTTGCTCGCAGTTCATGGTCCGCATGCAATAACCCGGTGGTCAGCTCGCCCCGATCATCCTGGGCCAGGTAGGCCGGATTGTAGTAAGTGGCGGAGACCTGGCTGTTGAACAAGGACAGGGCCTGGGCAGACGCCAGATCCGACGGCAACACCCCGTAGGTGGTACCGATGTTGCCCATGCTGGCCATGGCCGGCGAGATACACACCACCCCAACGCCCGCCACAACCGCAGGCAGCAGTTTTCGCATTGTCATGAAGCTCTCCAAAAAGACGCGCCCGTACCGGGGCTATTGTTATTTTCGATTTGCATACACAGTTATGTGCGCAAAAAGTTGGCATTAACGTACCAACTTTCCTTCACGAATACATCACGGGAAATGGCTAAACCGTCACCAAATTTACATATATACACAAAAAGAAACGTTACGATATCGGAACAGCTAGGGAGATGTTCGTAGCTTTTTCGGGGAAGTTAGGCCATTTGCAGGATGCAATAGCCGACAGGACCATCAGAGCTGGGGGGAATCCAGTCGCTCGGCGCGTCGACGGGTCAGCACCATCACCGGGATCAACCCCAACAGCACCAGGGTCAGCGCCGGGGCGGCAGCCCGTTGCCACTCCCCCTCGGCGGTCAACTCGTAAATCCGGACTGCCAGGGTGTCCCAGCCGAAGGGGCGCAGCAGCAGGGTGGCCGGCATTTCCTTCATCACATCAATGCCCACCAACAGCAACGCGGTGAGCAGGCCCGGCAACATCATCGGCACATAAACCCGACGGCCCACTTCCGCGGAGGATGCCCCCAGGGTACGGGCCGCCTCCACCAGGCTGGGACGCACCTGCTGGAGGGCGTTTTCCACCGGACCGAAACCCACCGCCATGAAGCGTACCACATAGGCCAGCAACAATGCCGCCAGGGTACTGACCAGCACGATGCCCAGCCCCAGGTCCGCCAGCCAGCCCTCTACCGCACTGAAACTGATCATGATGCCCACCGCCAGCACCGACCCTGGCAAGGCGTAGCCCAGCGTCGCCAAGCGCACGGCCACGGACACGGACCGTGATGGCTGATGCCGCTTCACCCAGGCCAGCCAGCCGGCCAGACTCAGCACCAGCAGCGCGGCCATGGTCCCGAGCAGGAAGGTCCGCCAGATCAGATTGAGGAAACGGGCATCCACCTGCATCAGGCCGTTGTCGATCACCCAGTAGAGCAGGCGGCTGACCGGCAGCAGGAAGGCCATGAACAACACGGAAAAGGCAAACAGCGTCACCCCCCAGGCCAGCCGCGGACGACTGCGCAGGGTCTGCCGTCCACCAATTTCACTGTAGCGGGCACGGCTGCGGCCGCGCCGTTCCAGCCAGAGGGCCACCACCACGAACAGCAATAGCAGGGAGGCGAGCTGGGCGGCTGCCTGCAGGTTGAACAGGCCGTACCAGCTCTTGTAGATGGCCGTGGTGAATGTATCGAAGTTGAAGATGCTGACCGCACCGAAGTCCGCCAGGGTTTCCATCAACGCCAGGGCCAGCCCGGCAGCAATACCGGGCCGCGCCATGGGCAGTGCCACCCGCAAGAACGCGGAGGAGGCCGTATCCCCCAGGATCCGGGCCTGCTCCAGCACCGCCCGGCCCTGGGCCTCGAAGGCCAGCCGGGCGAGCATGTAGACATAGGGATAGAGCACCAGAGACAGGGTGATCACCACCCAGAGGGGATGGCGGGCACTGAAGTCGGGCAGCATCGGCAGCCACTGGCGCAGAAAAGTCTGGATGGGGCCGGCGTAATCCAGCAAGTCCACCATCACGAAGGCGAGAACATAGGCGGGCATGGCCATGGGCAGCAGAAGCGCCCATTGCAGCCAGCGGCGCCCGGGGAATTCCAGTGTGGCCACACACCAGGCCAGGGACACGCCGAGCAGCAGCACCCCGGCGGACACCCCCACCATCAGGAACAGGGTGTTGCCCACCAGCCGCCACAGCACCGTGTCGAGCAGGTGCTGCCAGGTGGCCCACTGCTCCTGCTGCCAGGCGGCCAGCAGGACCACAATGGGCACCAGCACCAGCAAGGCCAGCAGCAGAACGCTGGCTCCGCTGGCGGACAGGGCTCCCCGGGTTCGCACCGGTTAGCGGTACCCGGCGCGGTCCATCAGTTTGACCGCATCCACCTGCAAGGCACCGGCCACACTGACGTTGAGATCATCCGACTGGAATTCCCCCCAGGAAGCCACCTCTTCGGCGGGCTCCACGGCCGCATTCACCGGGTACTCCATATTGCGGTCGGCCAGCAGTTTCTGGGCTTCCGGTTGGCTCATCCACTCCAGCAGGTCGCGGGCCTTTTCCGGCCGCGGCGCATGGCGGGTGATGCCCGCGCCGGAGATGTTCACATGCACGCCGCTGGAATCCTGGTTGGCCCAGAACAGGGACAGGGGCAGCTGCGGGTTATCCTGCTTCATGCGGCCAAAGTAGTAAGTGTTTACTATGCCCACATCGCACTGACCGGCCACGATGGCTTCCATCAGAGCCGTGTCGTTGGAGAACACGTCGGTGGCCAGATTCGCCACCCAGCCGCGCACGATTTCCTCGGTTTTTTCCTCGCCCAGACGCTGGATCATGGTTGCTACCAGGGACTGGTTGTAGACCTTCTTGGAGGTGCGCAGACAAAGACGCCCCTTCCACTCCGGGTCGGCCAGGGCTTCATAGCTGGACAGGGCGGACGGATCAACGCGCTCGGGGGAATAAACCAGGGTGCGGGCCCGCACGGTCAGACCGAACCAGCGGTTCTCCGGGTCGGTCAGTTCCGCCGGCACATTGGCGGCCAGCACCTGGGAGTCCAGGGGTTGCAGCAGGCCCTTGTCCGCCGCATTCCACAGGTTACCGGCATCCACCGTGATCAGCATATCCGCGGGGGAACGCTCACCCTCCGCCTGCAAACGGGCGGTCAGGGCGGCGGCGTTGTCAGTGATATAGCGGATTTTCACCCCGGTAGCCTCGGTGTAGGCATCGAATACCGGCTTGATCAAATGGTCATTGCGCGAGGTATAGACCACCAGCTCTTCTTCAGCGGCGGGTTCGGAACAGGCCCACAGGCCGGTAAGCATGACAGCGGCGGCAGCCACAGTGGCAATGGCTCGCATCATAGCGGACTCCATAAATGCACAAGGAAACAAGAATGATTCTTAATTGGGAGGGCAAGTATGGCAGGAATTTATGCCAAGCTCTAGAGCCTGTCGGCACTATTTGCCGCGCCCCTGCGGACCGTTCAATACCCTCAAGCCCGGGGCCGCGCCCGAACCGGTAAATCGGCGCCCCGCCCCATGGCCTGGCTGGCAAACAGACGCTTGAGTGGCCCGGCCTGATTGACCCAGCGCATGCCGGTATTGCGCAACCAGCGCACCGGCAGGGCCCGCTGCCCGAACAACTGCTGAAACCCGCGCATGGCGTTCTGCATGAGCAGATTCTCGCCACGGCGACGACGCTGGTAACGGGCCAGGGCCGCACTGTCGGCACAGGACCGCCCGCTTTGTGTGGCACGCTCCACCTCTTCTGCCAGCACTGCCGCATCCAGCAGGCCCAGGTTCACGCCCTGGCCGGCCAGCGGATGTATTACATGGGCGGCATCTCCCACCAGTGCCAACCCGGCTGCCACATAGCTGCTGGCATGCCGCTCCTGAATGGGAAACACCGCCCGCTCGCTGAGCAGGGTCACTTCACCCAGCGCCTCGCCCGTGGCCGCCTGCAGTTCGGCCGCAAAATCCGCCGGCGCCGCTTCCCGCAGCCGGGCAATCCGCTCCGGCCAACCAGACCAGACGATGGAACACTGCCGCTGTTCACCCTGTTGCGGGTCACTGTAAAGCGGCAGCAACGCCAAGGGGCCGGATTCCATGAATACCTGACGGGCACAGGCGTTATGGGGCAAGGCAGTGGCGATGGTCGCCACCAGCGCATGGTGACCGCTGTCACGGGCGCCACCACTGATACCGGCCCAGTCACGGACCCGGGAGCGGGCGCCATCGGCACCCACCAGCAGGTCTGCCTGCCATTGCTCATCGCCCGCACGGACCTGCCAGCGCCCCTCTTCACGGCGCGCCTCTTCAACGGCCACCCCACAGCGCCAATGCAGGTTCGGGTAGTCCGCCGCACGGCGGTACAGGGCGGCCGCCAGGTGGCCGTTCTCCAGCAACCAGCCCAGGGATTGCGCTCCCACTTCCCGGGCGCGGAACAACACTTCACCGGTGCCATCCTGATCCCAGACCTGCATGGCGTCGTAGGGCTGCACCCGGCTCATGTCCAGGTACTCCCAGACACCACTGTTCTGCAGCAGCCAGTGACTGGCCTCGGTGAGCGTGGACACCCGCAACTGGGCCGGTCCGGTCGGCATCACTGGCGCCGGCGCACCATCCAGCACCGTCACGGTCAGCCCCTGCTCCGCCAGCAACACCGCCAGCAAGCCCCCGGTCATGCCACCGCCGACGATGACGATGTGTTGTTTTTCGCTTGCAGGCGACACGCTATTGGGTTGCACGCTTTGTCCTCACGTTTTCAGGTGCTTTGAGTTGAAAGTTCAAAGTTTAAAGTTGAAACGCGACGCTCGTTTAGTGCCAGTCGAGCGGCGTTTCCCCCGCGTCCATACATGACAGGGAAAAGATTAAAAGCAAGGTCCAACCTTGGCGCCTCATTGTTACAGTGCATTCTACGGGTCTTGCGGCGCGGCGTTGACGCAAATCGTGTGGCTACAAGTTTCGCTCGCGTTTCAACTTTAAACTTTGAACTTTCAACTGCTTTCACAAGCCCATGGCGCGGCGCGCAAAACCCTGGCGCAGACCGGGCAGGATATCCATGGCCACCAGCCCCAGCTGCCGGCTGTGGGCGAACAACGGCTGCTGCACCCGGAACAACTCCGGTACCCAGCGGGAGGCCTGGCTGATCAGGGCCTGGTCCTGTTCCCGGCGTTGCACGTATTGCTGCAACAGGGACAATTCACCCGGTGCCGGGGCAGCGCCAACGGTGCTGGCCAACTGCACCAGATCGCGCACGGTCAGGTTGAAACCCTGCCCCGCTACCGGGTGCAAGGTATGGGCGGCATTGCCCACCACCACCCCATAGGGAACCGCCTGGGCACAGGCATGGGTCAGCACCAGCGGGTAACGCTGGCGTTCGCCGATACCGGTCAGCCGCGGCGCATCCGCCGGGCATTGCTCCTGCAACCGGGCAAGCAATGCCTCGGGCTCCATGGCCATCCAGGTATCCACCTGATCACGGGGGCCGGTCCAGACCAGGGCAAAACGGCGATCCGGCAGCGGCAACAGGGCCAAGGGCCCATCGTTGAGGAAACGCTCGTAGGCAATGCCCTGGTGATCGCTGGCCAGGGACAGATTGGCAATCATGGCATCGTGGCCGGTGTCGCTGCTCCGGGCACTGACCCCCAGCCATTCGCGGGTCCGTGACCCGGCACCATCAGCGGCGATCAATAACGGCGTGGTCAGGGTGCGACCGCTTTCCAGGGTGGCCTGGTAGCCATCGTCCAGACGGCGAATGGCGCTGAGCCGTTCCGGGGCCAACACCTCAATGGCGGCATCCGCGTACAGGGCCCGCAACAACACAAACCCCAGCCAGCGGTTTTCCACCACCGCCCCCAGCGCCGGCACGCCTTCTTCGCTGGCGCGCAGACGGGTGATGCCGAGCCGGGAGCGGCGCGAGACATGCACGGTATCGATATGGGCGGCGTGTTCGCGAATGGCCTCGCCCAATCCCAACGCATCCAACACCTCCAGGGTGCCTGCGGACAGGGCTGTGCTGCGGGCATCGAAACTGGGCGTCAGCGGCGGTTCATCGGGCAAGGTCAACGGATGATTTTCCACCAGCGTCACGGCAGCGGCGGCATGATGACGCAACAACAACGCCAGCAACGCCCCGGCCATGCCACCGCCGACTATCAGCAAAGGTTGTTGCGTCATTGTTTCCCCATTTCTGTGTAAGGACACCGCGTTAGGCGCGAACCAAACAGACTCGAGTTGCGAGAAGCCTGTGTCGAAAACCCAAAAACCGCTTTTGCCTTTCGCAACTCGTGACTCGCCACCCGCTATTGTTGTCTTCAGGCCACCCTGGAACGCCGATCGCCTGCCGGCCATATCCGGCCTAACACGGCGACGTAGCACCGGTTTTCACTGTTAACGATTCACTATTAACCGTTAACTGCCTTTCATCACCGCTTCGATATCCGCCACTTCCTTGGGCACCTCGTGAGTCAGCACATCACAGCCGTCCCGGGTTACCACCACATCGTCCTCAATGCGGATCCCGATACCTCGCCACTGCTCGTCCACGCTGTCGTCGTCCGGCGCCACATAGAGTCCCGGTTCCACGGTCAGTGCCATTCCCGGCTCCAGTTGCCGCCACTGATCCTGCACCCGATAGTCGCCCACATCATGCACATCCAGACCCAGCCAGTGACCGGTGCGATGCATGAAGAAACGCCGGTAGCCTTCGGTTTCCACCAGCTCGTTGAACTCCCCCTTGAGCAGGCCCAGATCCAGCAACCCCTGGGTGAGGATATGCACCACTTTTTCGTGGGGCACATTCCAGTGATTATCCGGATGGGTGGCCGCGATGGCGGCGTGCTGACTGGCCAGAACCAGTTCGTAAAGGGCCTGCTGGGGCTTGCTGAATGTGCCATTCACCGGGAAGGTACGGGTAATGTCCGAGGCATAGTGTTCCAGCTCGCAACCGGCATCCACCAGCACCAGATCGCCGTCTTTCAGTTTCTGGCTGTTTTCGATGTAGTGCAGGATGCAACCGTTGGCGCCGCCACCGACAATGCTCGGGTAAGCCGGGCTACGCGAGCCGTGGCGCATGAATTCGTGGATATATTCCGCTTCCAGCTGATACTCCATCATGCCCGGCTTCACCGTCTGCATGGCGCGCACATGGGCGCCGGCAGAAATACTGGCAGCGCGGCGCATCAACTTGATTTCGGCAGCGCTCTTGAACAGACGCATGTCGTGAAGATGGTGTGCCAGGGCAACGAATTCCCCCGGCGGCTGGGCACCGGAGCGGACCCGCTCACGGATACTGTTGACCCAGCCCATCAGACGGCGATCGAATTCCGCATCATGACCCAGGTCGTAATAGACCCGCTCACGGCCCTCGATCAAGCCCGGCAGGATCTCGTCGATATCACCGATGGGGAACGCATCATCCGCATCAAAATCCGTCACGGCCCCATCGGGGCCGGCCCGGTAGCCGTTCCAGATTTCCATGGCGCGGTCGCGCTCGCGGCAGAACAGCACATACTCGCCGTGCTCCCGGCCCGGCAACAGCACCATGATCGCCTCCGGTTCGCCAAACCCGGTCAGGTACCAGAAGTCACTGTTCTGCCGATAGGGGTATTCCACATCCCGGTTACGGGTGCGTTCCGGGGCCGCCGGCAGGATGGCAATGCTGTTGGGCCCCATGATGCCCATCAGTTCCTGGCGGCGACGGGCGAATTCCTGGCGGTTGATACTCAAGAGCTCTCCTTAATATGGCGGCGCGAACAGCGTAATCAGTGTCGGGTCGGTGGCGTCTGCGGTGCCGGTGCCGGCTTGCCCTGATGGCGCATGACCAGCTCAGTGTAAATCATCAGCGCCGCCATCCGGCAGTGCTCGGCCACCTGCTCGAACATGTCTTCCTCTTCATCGCCGTCGTTTTCCGGGGTCGCCACCTGGCTGATCGCTGCCAGATCGGAGAGAGCTTCCTGGATGCCCGGTGACAGATCCTTGTCGTGGGTATTGGCAGACCCGGTGCCGAACCCCACCAGAAAGCCCTCACACCACTGGGCCACCGCCGCTACCCGCAGGCCCAGCTCCTCTTCATCCCCGGGCAGCAACAGGGCCAGGTCCAGCCCAGTGCCCTGAAACCCGTCGTGAAGCTGATCTCGCAATGTAAGCAGTGCCGCCGAGAGGGCACCGTCAAAGCCGCCATCAATATCCGCATGGGCCGCCAGCACACCAAGCACTTCCTGGTCCTGGCCACCATGACCGGTGGCCAACAGCCCCGCCAGCACGCCTTGCAATTCACTGGGAGAGTGGGCCACGCCGGCTGCCGCCAGCCCCTGGGCCAGGACTTCAAAATCGATCAGGTTGGACATGCATCTATCCGTTTTTCGGGGAATTGGAGGTTATGCTCAGGCAGCCTGTGAATAATGTGCGCTAAGTGGCTACCACTATTGAATTTCGTTGACCCTTGCAAACCCCACACCTATAGTTGAAACAACCTCTAATCCGGGTGGGAATGCCATTGCCGGAAAATACCGGCAGGGTGAGGGCCAATCACTGGCTCCATGGGAACGCCGGGCCGCGAAAGGCCCACACCTTAGGCGAACAGCGTACATTTTGCCATGACGACGGAACAACAACTACGGCAACTGGAAGCCCGCGTCGATGACCTGCTGCGCATCAGTGCGCGCCTGCGTCAGGAAAACCAGTCCTTGCATGAGCGCGAGGCCAAGCTGGTGGAGGAACGGGCACAGCTGCTGAAAAAAAACGATGTGGCTCGCAACAAGGTCGAAGCCATTATTTCTCGTCTGAAATCCCTGGAGCAGGAGTCCTGAGCGTGGCATCCTGCCTGACACTGATCCACAGCCAATGCGGTGCCCTCGGCCATGTCTAACGAAAACTCCCTGGTGATTCATCTACTGGACAAGGAGTATCGCGTCGCCTGCCCGTCCGGTGAACAGGACAACTTGCTGGCCGCCGCCCGCTATCTGGACAAGCAATTGCGGGAAGTCCGTGACGCCAATGTGATCGGCCTGGAACGCATTGCCATCATGACGGCGCTGAACATGAGCCACGAACTGCTCAACGCCCGCAAGGCAGTGTCCGAGGACTCCGAGAGCGAAGCCCGGGTCCAGGCCCTGCTCAGCCGCCTGGAAGACGAGATCCAGGCCTTCGAAGACGCCCGCCGGAAGCTGTAGCCTCTTCCCCCCCACGTTTCTACCCCCCTGTAGGAGCCATGCTTGCATGGCGAACCGCGATTGCGCGGAAATCGCCCGAAGGGTGATCAGGAATATCAGAAAGAAAATACAGGCCGGTAATTAATCGCCTCGCCAAGGCTCGGTTCGCCATGCAAGCATGGCTCCTACAGCAGCTTCGTCGTTAAGCAAAAAAATCTACGAAATCCCTTTCCTGTCAAGTCCTGACCTGTCCCCGACACCCCTGTTATACTGCACGCGAGTGTTTCCTGGCCCGTTCGCCAGAGGGTCATGTCCCCGAGCCGATAATGTAATACCCGGGGGCAAACATTACCTTGCCTGTGTGCATGTCCGCCCATTGAGCGGAAAGCCTAAAGGTGGGGTTGCTGCCTCCACCTTGAACCTACGGTTCAAGGGTCAAGCCCGCAGCGGCGGACCGGGAAGCACCCTTTCTTTTTCCTCCCGGAGCGATGATATCAACGCTCCGGACAGATTCCGGCCAGCCCATGACCGCAGCCTTGCGGCGGCAACTGCGCCGCCAGTATCGACAACAACGCCGCTCTCTGACTGCGGGGCAACGCCGTCGGGCCAGCCGCCGTTTCGGCGCCAGGCTGGATCAGGCATTGGGCCATCGTCCCGCCCGCCATCTGGCGCTGTATCTGGCCAACGACGGCGAACTGGATCTGCGACCCGCTCTCGGCCACAGCCGCTTCCAACTGGCCACCACCTACCTGCCGCGACTGGACCCGATTCGCCACGGCCATCTGCAGTTTCGCCTCTGGCAGCGCCACCATCCCATGCGCCCCAACCATTACGGTATCGCTGAACCGGCACACTATTATCGCGGGCGAGCCCTGTGGGCACTGGATGTGATTCTGTTGCCGGCGGTGGCGTTTGACGCTTGCGGCTATCGGCTGGGCATGGGGGGAGGATATTACGATCGCACCCTGGCGGATCTGCAACGCAGACCGAGGCGACCCAGGCTGGTGGCCGTGGGCTATGATTTTCAGAAGGTGGGCGAAGGGACCCTACCGGTGGCCCCGTGGGACCAACCGGTAGATCTGACGGTTACTGCTGGATGTGACTGACAACAACACCGGCGCTATCTGCGTAACGTTGGTAATCGTTTTCATTGCCGCCGTGGGTAAGGCTGCTGATCAGCACCCCCAACCCGAATATCACAGCCAGTAGCACCAGGGCGTCCGGCTTCTTTTTCATTGTTTCTATCCCCAAAAAACGGTACAGCAAAATAAAAAGTGACCCAAAAGTCGTAACAAGAGTGTCACTTTAAACCTATTACGAAATGTAAAATGCCAACCGGGTCAAAATTTGATCACTTTAAGGTGCAAAGTCAAGCAGTTAGCCGGTCTTGCTGACGTTTCTTAACAAAAACCCTCGTTAAGTGCCGTCTGCAAGCCGCTTTAAATGCAATTATTGGTTATGCAACCAGAAAGCCGTGACTCACGGGACATCAACAGGGACAGACAGGTCTGTCGCCATTTAGTTCAGGACTAATCAAGAAACAGCCGGTAGGCCGGGTTGTCGCTTTCTTCCACCATGGGATAGGGGACTTTCTTCAGATCCGCCAGCAGCCGGGAGTACTTGCCGGACTCCACCTGAAAGCCCACCAGCACTCGCCCATAGGCCGCGCCGTGGTTACGGTAGTGGAACAGGCTGATGTTCCACTTTTCCCCCAGGGACTGGAGAAACTTCATCAGGGCCCCCGGGCGCTCGGGGAATTCCACCCGGAACAATCTTTCCTGCATGTCCTGGCGAGGGGCGTGCCCCCCTACCATATGGCGGATATGCAACTTGGCCATTTCGTTGCCGCTCATATCCACCACCGGGTAACCACGCTCTTGCAGCTCCGCCATCAGGGCCTGTAGCGCTTCACCACCCGGGCGCAACTGGATGCCCACAAAAATGTTGGCATCCCGGTCATCGCTGTATCGGTAGTTGAACTCGGTGATACCTCGACGCCCCAGAGCCTGGCAAAAGGCGCGGAAGGCGCCAGGTCGCTCAGGGATGGTCACCGCCAGAATCGCCTCACGCTGTTCACCCAATTCCGCGCGCTCAGACACATGGCGCAGGCGATCAAAATTCACATTGGCACCGCTCTGGATCGCTACCAGGGTCTGATTTTCCACCTGGTGCTTGGCCACCCAGTTTTTCAGGCCAGCCAGTGCCAGGGCACCGGCTGGCTCGCAGATGGCCCGGGTATCCTCGAAGGCATCCTTGATGGCCGCGCAGATTTCATCCGTGGTGGCGGTAATCACCTCATCCACGTGATGGCGCAGGATCTTGAAGGTTTCCTTGCCGATCTGTTTCACCGCCACACCATCGGCAAACAAACCGACCTCCGCCAGCGTGACACGACGATTTTTATCCAGTGCAGCCTTCAAACAGGCCGCATCTTCCGGCTCCACGGCAATCACCTTCACATCCGGGCGTACGTATTTCACGTAGGCCGCCACGCCGGCAGCCAGACCGCCACCGCCAACCGGAATAAAAATGGCATCCAGATCCCGGCTCTGCTGCCGCAGGATTTCCATACCCACGGTGCCCTGGCCGGCGATGACATCCGGATCATCATAGGGGTGCACAAACGTCAGATTGTCGCGTGCTTCCAGTTTGCGGGCATGGGCCAGGGCTTCATCGAAGCTGTCACCATGCAACACGGCCTTGCCACCATGGTTACGCACCGAGTTCACCTTGATATCCGGTGTGGTCCGCGGCATCACGATAGTGGCCTTGATCCCCATGGAACTGGCTGCCAGCGCCAAGCCCTGGGCATGATTGCCGGCGGAAGCACAGATCACTCCATGCTGAAGCTGCTCGTCGGTGAGCTGGCAAAGCTTGTTGTAAGCCCCACGCAGCTTGAAGGAAAACACCGGCTGCAAATCTTCCCGTTTGAGCAATACCCGGTTACCAATACGTTTGGAAATCAACGGCGCTGCATGGATAGGGGTTTCCACCGCCACGTCGTAGACGCGGGATTGCAGTATCCGTTTGACGTATTTGTCCAGCATTGACAGTTCCGGGTTGGTGTTTGGTGCGCAGGAAGGACTAGTCTAGGGGGTGACCGGGATAAATGCGATAGGTCAGCGGCTCTCCAGGGTCGAGTCAACGCCACACCTGCCCTATAATCCCCGCAAAATTCATTGATCGGCATGACAGGACAATTTCATGGACCAGGATGCGCTGAAAAAACAGGTCGCCGAGGCGGCGCTCCGCTTTGTGCCCGAAGGCGAAGTCATTGGTGTGGGCACCGGTTCCACCGCCAACTTCTTCATTGACGGTCTGGCCAGTATCAAAGACCGCATCAAGGGCGCTGTGGCCAGCTCCGATGCCACCGCAGAACGACTGAAGGGACACGGCATTCCGGTATTGTCTCTGAACGACGTGGATTCCCTGCCGGTATATGTGGACGGCGCGGATGAAGTCAACGGTCACCGGGAAATGATCAAGGGCGGTGGCGGCGCGCTCACCCGGGAAAAAATTGTTGCCGCCGTGGCCAGACAGTTCGTCTGTATTGTTGACGGCTCAAAGCAGGTGAAACGGCTGGGGCGCTTTCCGCTGCCGGTGGAGGTCATCCCCATGGCGCGCTCCCACGTGGCCCGCAAACTGGTGGCCCTGGGAGGGCAGCCGGAGTACCGGGAGGGCTTTGTCACCGATAATGGCAATATCATTCTGGACGTTCACAACCTGGATATTCTCAACCCCATCGAGATGGAAGAAAAAATCAATAATATCGTGGGTGTTGTCACCAATGGCCTGTTTGCCAAACGGCCGGCGGATGTGGTCCTGGTAGGAGAAAATGGCAGCGTCAATCAATACTGAAACGCTGTTATTTTGCACAATAAAAAAGGGCCGCATAGAGCGGCCCTTTTTCGTTCCTGGCTGGGTGATTAGTCCCAGAAGTTGAACCAGGATTTTTCTTCTGCCTTGCCGTTTCCTTCCGCATTGGCTTCGGCATTGACGGAAGCACCGTCAGCGCTCACATTGGCGCTGGCATTCACGTCTGCCTTGGCAGCGTCTTTCATGTCTTCCGCAGCTTCACGCTCGGCTTCCATGCGCTCTTTCGCCGCTTCGCGCTCGGCTTCGGCACGCTCTTTGGCCGCTTCCTTTTTCGCTTCAGCCTCTTCCTTCATGGCTTCTTTCTTGGCCTTGGCTTCTTCTTTCTTCGCTTCAGCCTGCTCTTTCATGGCTTCCTTGCGTGCCTTGGCGTCTTCCTTCATTTGCTCCGCGTTGGCTTTGGCCGCATCACGCTGATCACGGACAGACTGCTCAGTGGCTTTGGCATCCGCTTCGGCATTAACGGCAGCATTGATACCTGCGTTCAGATCAGCGATTGCTGCCTGGCTCATCATTGCAGCACCGGCGGTCATGGCCAGCATCCATTTCTTATCCATGCTTAAGTCTCCTTGAAACAACATTCAAAAGGCATATTGCCATTATGTGACGCTACCATCAGGAAATTCGCGCCGCAGCTCAAGTAACAAAGCGTAAAATCGATAATCAGTCGAGATATTGATCAATAATCGCGAAAATTTTACCGCGAAAGTCTTCATGTTCATTGGCCAGTTGATGGCGGGCACCGGGCAACATATGAATCTGTGGATCCTGAAATTTTTCCTGAATCACTTTCAGGTTATGACGCCAGTCCACGGTTTCGTCCATGTCCCCCTGTATCACCACCGGCGACACCTTGATTCGTGATGCTTTTTCAAAACCCGGCAACCATTTTTTCAGCGCAGACACCCACACTGCAGACACTCTCTTGGCCTGTAACGGGTCCTGGTTTTCCAGAAAATCCAGAAAATCCGGATCATTGGAATTGATGGTAAAGACGCGTTTGATGCTGCGGGCAAAAGGGCGGATAAACGTATGCAACCAACGGGCTGAAGACCATTTGAACGGTCGTACCAGTGGCGCCAGCAGGATGACATGTTCAAAGGGATTGGCATCGCCGTCGCCACGACTGATCAGATAATCCATCACGATCGCCCCGCCGGTACTCTGGGCAATCACATTCCAGGGACGGGGAAAATGGTTATCCGCCAGCGCCAGACATTGTTCAAGCACATCCCGATAGGTCCGAAAGTCATCGATCACGGCCTGGGGGCCGGAGCTCAATCCATGGCCGGGCAGATCATAGGCCAGCACCGCGTAACCCAGCTCCAGTAAATGGCCGATGATATGCCGGTACAGGCCCACATGATCAAAGTAACCATGGCAGACCAGCACCGTGCCCCGCGGCGCCCGGGGGCGCCAGGCATGCACGGACAACTGGTGGCCGGCCGCTTCGAAATAGCCAAAGCCATGTTCCAGATCCGGTAACTGCTCTGCGAAATTCAGACCATAGTAGGCCACATATCGCCGGGTAGACTCACTGAGCGGATCAAACGCCTCCCAGTTAAGCGGCTGCCATTCCTGAACAATGTGATCACGGTCGAAAGGGTTTGCCATAGCCGGTAAGAGCCTGTTTCGAGTCTAGTCGTAGTCGCACCGGAGTTCATACAGACCTCCACGGTTTACTCACGGCGACTTCTGATAATACGGCGCCAGGAGGAAGCACACCATGCACCTGACCGCCGATACTCTCAAGGACCTGCCCCGCCAACAGCGGGTCAATCTGATCAACAGCCTGTCCGGCTTCAAGAGCGCCAATCTGCTGGGCACCCGTGCCGCCAATGGCCAGGAGAACCTTTCCATTGTCAGTTCCTGCTTCCATCTTGGCGCGGATCCTGCCTTGCTGGGCATGATCATTCGTCCCCACTCTGTGGACCGCCACAGCCTGGAATACCTGATGGAAACCGGTTTCTACACGCTCAACCAGGTGCATGGGGACATGGTCCCTGCGGCGCATCAGACCGCGGCCCGCTACCCCCGCGACGTGTCCGAGTTTACCGCCACCGGTCTGACCCCGGCCTACCTGCCGGATTTCCCGGCGCCTTTTGTGGAACAGGCCCGCATCCGACTGGGCATGGTATTGCTGGAGACACACACCTTGCAGGTCAACGATACAGTGATGGTAATCGGTGCCATCGAACATATTCAGTTACCCGGCTACGCGCTGGGCAGTGACGGCTATGTGGATATCGAAAAGGCGGGCACCGTGGCCCTGTCTGGCCTGGACAGCTACCACCTGACCCACCGCCAGGCGCGCTGGAGCTATGCCAAGCCGGATCAGCCCCTGCGCCGTCTGGATCCGGACCACGATCAGGGCTGAGGGAAACTATCCGCTGCCATTGGGGACTAACCGGGACAGGACGCCCTGATACCGTGCGATCAATAAGGACCCGATATGCAAACACTCAAGCTTTCCCTGCTGGCAGGTGCCGCCCTGACGCTTGCCGCCTGCAGCAGCCACCCCACAGGAACCGATACCATGGTCACTTCCGAGCAACTGCAGGGCAGCGCCTGGCAGGTACAGCGCCTCAACGGTGACCATGTGGGGGATGCCCTTATTACCCTGAACTTTCATGAACCGGGACGACTGGCCGGCAAGGCCGCCTGCAACAACTACATGGCCAGCTACACCCTGGACGAGGACACGTTCACGGTGAAAACCGGCGGCGTCACCATGATGGCGTGCCCCCAGCCGCTGATGACGCTGGAGCAACAATTTCTGACCGCGCTGGAAGAGGTGACGGCGGGAGATATCAACGAGGACGGGCAACTGGTTCTGCGTGGTGCGGACCAGGTACAGATCGAAGCTACCCGCCAGCCATAATTCTCCCCCACGGAAACCCAAAAGCCCCGCAGTGCGGGGCTTTTTTGTGTTTCAGTGCGGTCCGTTACTTGACGCGCGGATCCAGCTCGCCGGCTTCGTAGCGCTGGAACATGCGCTCCAGGCTGATCGGCTTGATCTTGTCCGCATTACCGGCCGTGCCAAACGCTTCGTAGCGGGCAATACAGATATCGCGCATGGCGGTGATGGATTCCTTCAGATACTTGCGCGGGTCGAACTCGGCCGGGTTATGGGCCAGGAAACGACGAATCGCACCGGTGGACGCCAGGCGCAGATCGGTATCGATGTTCACCTTGCGCACGCCGTGCTTGATGCCTTCCTGAATCTCTTCCACCGGCACCCCGTAGGTTTCCGCAATCTCGCCACCGTACTCATTGATGATGGCCAGCCAGTCCTGCGGCACGGAGGAGGAACCGTGCATGACCAGGTGAGTATCCGGGATGCGTTTGTGGATCGCCTTGATCTGCTCGATGGCCAGAATGTCACCGGTGGGCGGACGGGTGAACTTGTAGGCACCGTGGCTGGTACCGATGGCGATGGCCAGGGCATCCACCTTGGTTTGCTTGACGAAGTCCGCCGCCTCTTCCGGGTCGGTGAGCATCTGATCGTGGCTCAGGGTGCCTTCCGCGCCGATACCATCTTCTTCACCGGCCTGGCCGGTTTCCAGGGAACCCAGGCAGCCCAGCTCACCTTCCACAGACACACCACAGGCGTGGGCCATGGCCACCGCTTGCTGGGTGACGCGCACGTTGTACTCGTAATCCGTGGGGGTTTTGCCGTCCTCGCCCAGCGAGCCATCCATCATCACCGAGGAGAACCCCAGCTGAATGGAACGCTGGCACACGGAGGGGCTGGTGCCGTGATCCTGGTGCATCACCACAGGAATGTGCGGAAATTCTTCGGTGGCTGCCAGAATCAGGTGCCGCAGGAAAGGGGCACCGGCGTATTTGCGGGCGCCAGCGGAGGCCTGCACGATCACCGGGGAATTGGTCTGATCCGCGGCCTCCATGATGGCGCGCATCTGTTCCACGTTGTTCACGTTAAAGGCCGGTACGCCATAGCCATATTCGGCGGCGTGATCCAGCAGCTGTCGCATGCTTACGAGTGCCATTGTCTTTCCCCTTCGTTTCCATGGGCAGCCATGCTGCCCGATTCCTGTTCAGTGGTTTCCCAGACCGGCCATGCGGTCTGTGATCAATCTTTCGCCCGCGCTTCCAGCATGGCGACTGCCGGCAGCACCTTGCCTTCCACAAATTCCAGGAAGGCCCCACCACCGGTGGAGATGTAGCTGACCTTGTCGGTGATACCGTACTTGTCGACGGCGGCCAAGGTGTCACCGCCACCGGCAATGGAGAAGGCATCGGAGTCGGCAATGGCTTCCGCCATTTCCCGGGTGCCTTCACCGAACTGGTCAAATTCGAACACACCCAGCGGGCCGTTCCAGATAATGGTCTTGGCTTCCTTCATCAGCGCCGCCACGATGTGGGCAGTCTGCGGGCCAATATCCAGAATCAGGTCGTCCTCGGCCACATCATCCACCTTCTTGGCGGTAGCTTCAGCGGATTCGGCAAATTCCTTGGCGGTGACCACATCCACCGGGATCGGGATATGCACCTTCTCGGCGATCTTCTTCGCCGCCGGGATCAAGTCTTCCTCGTACAGGGACTTGCCCACCGGATGACCGGCCGCGGCCAGGAAAGTGTTGGCGATACCGCCACCCACCACCAGCTGGTCCACCACATCCGACAGGGATTCCAGCACCTCCAGCTTGGTGGATACCTTGGAACCCCCGACAATCGCCACCAGCGGCTTCTCGGGCGCGTTCAGGGCCTTGCCGAGAGCATCCAGCTCATTGGCCAGCAGCGGACCGGCACAGGCAACCGGGGCAAACTTGCCCACACCATGGGTGGAGGCCTGGGCCCGGTGTGCGGTGCCGAAGGCATCCATCACATAGATATCACAGAGGGCCGCCATCTTTTGTGACAGCGCCTCGTCATCCTTTTTCTCGCCCTTGTTAAAACGCACGTTCTCGCACAATACGACCTGGCCTTCTGCCACATCGACACCGTCCAGCCAGTCTTTCACCAGCGGCACCTCTCGCCCCAGCAGCTTGCCAAGATGGTCGGCCACCGGCTGCAGGGAAAACTCCTCCGCGTACTCCCCTTCCGTGGGACGGCCCAGATGCGACATCAGCATCACTTTGGCTCCCGCCTTCAGGGCGTGCTCGATGGTGGGCAGGGACGCGCGGATACGCGCATCGCTGGTGACCTTGCCGTCCTTCACCGGCACGTTCAGGTCTTCCCGGATGAGAACGCGCTTGCCTGCCAGATCCAGGTCGGTCATGCGTTTGAAGTTCATGTCGTACTTACCTCATTCACGGCCACCCGCATGGGTGCATCCATTCATTCAAGCTTGATGTGATTCAGCCAGCGCCGCCACCCAGTCGAGCAGTCGGTTCGCATAGCCCCATTCGTTGTCATACCAGGCCACTATCTGCACCATGGCCTGCCCCATCTCGCCCTGCACCCGGGTCTGGGTGGCATCGACGATGGCAGATTCCGGCCGGTGGTTGAAATCCACGCTCACCAGCGGCGCATCATTGTACCCAATCAACGCACTGGCTTCTTTCGATTGCTGCTGCAGCCACTGGTTCAGACTGTCCCTATCCGGGGTACGCTCCAGCAGCAGTGTCAGCTCCACCATGGCCACGTTCAGGGTGGGCACACGGATGGAATGGCCGCTGATCTTGCCGGCCAGGGCCGGCAGCACCTGCTGTACCGCGCCGATGGCACTGCTGGTGGTGGGCACGATGTTCTGTGCCCCGGCCCGGCCCCGGCGCGGATCCCGATGAACATGATCCAGCAGGGTCTGATCCGACGTATAGGAGTGGATCTCCTTCATCAGTACCTGGCGGATGCCATAGGCCTGGTCCAGCCGGGACAGCAGTGGCGCAATACAGTGGGTGGTACAGGATGCCGCCGACAGCACCTTGCTGTCATCGCGCACATCCCTGTGGTTCACGCCGTACACCACGATCTGGTCCGCCTGATCGAACGGCACCGCACCGATGATGACCCGCCCGGCCCCTGCCTCCAGGTGCCGTGAGGCACCCGCATGACTGCGGAAATGACCGGAGCATTCCAGCACCAGACCCACCCCCATCTCGCGCCAGGGCAATTGTTCCGGCTTGGGTTGCTGCAGCAGCCGCGGGGCCTGCTTGCCGATACGCAGCATGCCTTCGATCAATTCCGCCGGCTCCGCCAGACGACCATGGGTGGTGTCGTAGCGGGTCAGGTACAGCAGGTCTTCCGGGCGACCCTTGTCATTGATCGCCGCCAGGGTGAACGGTGCCTGCCAGCCGGCGCCTTCGCGCTCGGCCAGGGCACGGACAAAGGAACGCCCGATACGGCCGTAGCCGTTAATCGCGACTTTCACTTAGAGCAGGCTCTCCACGGCCTGCTGCACTGCCTCGGCAGTGATATTGAAGTGCTTGAACAAGTCGCCGGCGGGGGCAGAGGCGCCGAAGCTGTTCATGCCCACCACCTTGCCGTCCAGGCCTACAAAGCGATACCAGTAATCGGCGATGGCCGCTTCCACGGCCACCCGGGCGCGCACACTGGAGGGCAGCACGCTTTCCTGATACTCACGGTCCTGGGCCAGGAACTCTTCCACGCAGGGCATGGAGACCACACGGATAGTCTTGCCGGTCAGGGCCTTGGCCGCATTCACCGCCAGCTCCACTTCAGAGCCGGTGGCAATGATGATGGCGTCCGGGGTGCCCTCACCGGTTTGCAGCAGGGTGTAGCCGCCTTTTTCGATCTCGGCCAGCTGCGCATCACCTCGCTCCATGCAGGGCAGCCCCTGGCGGGAGAAGATCAGCGCGGAAGGACCGTCTTGCCGGACAATGGCTTTCTTCCAGGACACCGCGGATTCCACCGTGTCGCAAGGGCGCCAGGTGCGCATGTTCGGGGTCAGGCGCAGGTTGGCCATTTGCTCAATGGGCTGGTGAGTCGGGCCGTCTTCACCCAGGCCGATGGAATCGTGGGTATAGACCAGAATGTTGGGCTGATGCATCAGCGCCGCCATGCGCACCGCGTTGCGGGCATATTCCATGAACACCAGGAAGGTGCCGCCGTAAGGGCGCAGGCCGCCGTGCAGGCAGAGACCGTTCTGGATCGCGGTCATGGCGAATTCACGCACCCCGTAATGGATATAGTTGCCGCTGGCATCCTCCGCGGTGACCGACTTGCAGCCTTTCCAGATGGTGTTGTTGGAGCCGGCCAGGTCGGCGGAGCCACCGGCCAGTTCCGGCAGCAGCGGGCCGAAGGCATCGAGAGTGTTCTGGCTGGCCTTGCGGGTGGCGACCTTGTCACCTTTTTCCTGGCACTCACGGATGTAGGCATCCGCCTGCTCCTGGAAGTTGGCGGGCAATTCGCCGGCCTGACGACGCAGGAACTCTGCCGCCAGTTCCGGGTAGGCGGCCTGGTAAGCGTCGAAACGCTGCTGCCAGTCGCTCTGGGCAGCCGCCCCTTTCTCGCTGCCATCCCAGGCCTTTTTGATGTCGGCAGGAATCTCGAAGGGGCCGTGCTTCCAGCCCAGCGCGTCCCGGGTCAGGGCAATTTCGTCTTCCCCCAGAGCGGCACCGTGGGACTCTTCCTTGCCCTGCTTGTTGGGGCTGCCGAAACCGATAACGGTCTTGCAGCAGATCAGGGTGGGCTGATCGGTATTGGCACGGGCATTTTCGATGGCCACCTGAACCTCTTCCGCGTTGTGACCATCCACATTGGGGATCACCTGCCAGCCATAGGCACGGAAACGCTCCACGGTGTCATCGGTGAACCAGCCTTCCACCTCACCATCAATGGAAATGCCATTGTCGTCATAGAAGGCCACCAGCTTGCCCAGGCCCAGGGTGCCCGCCAGGGAACACGCTTCATGGGAGATGCCTTCCATCATGCAGCCATCGCCCAGGAAGCAGTAGGTGTAGTGGTCGACGATATCGTGCCCTTCCCGGTTGAACTGACCTGCCAGCATCTTCTCCGCCAATGCCATGCCCACGGCATTGGCAATGCCCTGGCCCAGCGGCCCGGTGGTGGTTTCGATGCCCGGGGCGTCGCCGTATTCCGGGTGCCCGGCGGTGGGGCTGCCCAGCTGCCGGAAGTTCTTGATGTCGTCCAGGCTGACGCCGTAGCCGCTCAGGTGCAGCAGGCTGTAAAGCAGCATGGAGCCGTGACCATTGGACAGCACGAAGCGATCCCGGTCGGGCCAGGTGGGATCCTGCGGGTTGTGCTTGAGAAAGCCGCGCCACAACACCTCGGCGATATCGGCCATTCCCATGGGCGCACCGGGGTGCCCGGAATTGGCTTTCTGTACCGCATCCATGCTCAGGGCACGGATAGCGTTGGCGAGTTCACGGCGGGCGGGGGCACTGGACATGCAGGGCTCCAAACTGGCTGGTGGCTGAAAAGGGGCGCTATTGTCCCTCAAGGGGATAATCGCTACAAGCGCGGGCGCCCCGCCCGCCGGTTTACATGCCCCAGAGCAGCTCTGGCGGGTGACCGGCCAGGCCGCCAGAAAATCTATATCAATTTATTTTGATTTAGCTTTTCATTGCGCTAGACTCTTTCCCCTATGAATGCACAAGCACCCGACGCTCCGGAGATCACTGATCATCTGGCGGGCTTCCTCAAGGCCGCTGGCGACCCGTTGCGTCTTCAGGTGCTGCAGGTGCTGGGCCAGAACAGCTTCGGGGTGCTGGAGCTGTGCGACATCATGGCCATGAAACAATCCGGCATGAGTCACCACCTTAAGGTACTGGCCCAGGGCGGGCTGGTGGAGAAGCGGCGGGAAGGCAATTCCATCTTCTATCGCCGGCGCCTGCCCCAGGGTGACAACTCAGAAGGCGCGCTTCACGCCGCCCTGCTGGAAGAACTGGATGATAGCCCCCTGGACGCCCAGGTGGCGGAACGGCTTGAGCAGGTGCAAGGGCAGCGTGCGGAACAGAGCCGGGCCTTTTTTGCCCGCCATGCGGAGCAGGTGGACGAACAGCAGGAACTGATTGCCGACTATGGCCAGTATGCGGATCAGGCCCTGGAATTACTCACCCGGGCCAGCCCGGACGCTCCGGATGGCAAGAGCGTCCTGGAGATCGGCCCCGGTGATGGCCAGTTTCTTCTGGAACTGGCGACACGCTTTGACACTGTGTTCGGCCTGGATAATGCCGAAGCCATGCTGGAGCGGGCCCGCCAGAACCTGACTGTCGCCAAACGGCAAAATGTGCAACTGATACTGGGTGAGTGGCCCGCCAGCGCCACCATCCTGCCCACGGTGGATGCCGTGGTTCTGAACATGGTGCTGCATCACCTGCCAGCCCCCGCCAGCGCCATCAGCGCCGCGGCCCGGCAGCTGAATGAAGGCGGCACCCTGCTGATCACCGACCTGTGTCGGCATGACCAGCACTGGGCCCACGAGGCCTGTGGTGATTTCTGGCTTGGCTTCGAAGAAGCCGATCTGGTGGATTGGGCCGGCCGCGCCGGTCTGGCATTGCAGGAAAGCCAGTTTCTGGCCCTGCGCAATGGTTTTCAGGTGCAGGTACGCACCTTCAGGAAGAGTTGAAAGTTTTTGGCGCCTGTTGAAGGCAATGTAACGCACACTTGAATAACGGGAGCACTCCAGTAATGAGTGAATATTCCATCTTTACCTCCGAGTCTGTGTCCGAAGGCCACCCGGATAAAATGGCCGACCAGATCTCGGACGCCGTTCTGGATGCCATCATCAAGGATGACCCCCATGCCCGCGTGGCGGTGGAAACGCTGGTCAAAACCGGCATGGCCATCGTTGCCGGTGAAGTCCGTACCAGCACCTATGTGGAGCTGGAGGACATCGTTCGCCAGGTGATTCTGGACATCGGCTATGACAGCTCCGACAAGGGCTTTGACGGTGCCAGCTGTGCGGTACTCAACGGCATCGGCAAACAGTCTGCGGATATCGCTATCGGCGTAGACGAAGCCGAAAACAAGGAAATGGGCGCCGGCGACCAGGGCCTGATGTTCGGCTTTGCCACCAACGAAACCGACACCCTGATGCCCGCGCCGGTGTACTACTCTCACCGACTGGTGGAGCGCCAGGCACAGCTGCGCAAGAACGGCACCCTGCCCTGGTTGCGCCCGGATGCGAAAAGCCAGGTCACCCTGCGCTACGAGAACGGCATGCCGGTGGCCGTGGATGCCGTGGTGCTGTCCACCCAGCATTCCCCGGACATCAAGCTGGCCGATCTGCGTGAAGCGGTGATGGAAGAAATCATCAAGCCGGTCCTGCCGGAAGAGTGGCTGCACAAGGACACCCTGTACCACGTGAACCCCACCGGGATTTTCGTGATCGGCGGCCCCATGGGTGACTGTGGTTTGACCGGCCGCAAGATCATCGTGGATACCTACGGTGGCATGGCCCGTCACGGTGGCGGCGCCTTCTCCGGCAAGGACCCGTCCAAGGTAGACCGTTCCGCCGCCTACGCCGGCCGCTATGTGGCCAAGAACATCGTGGCTGCCGGCCTGGCCAGCAAGTGCGAGATCCAGGTGAGCTATGCCATCGGCGTGGCCGAACCTACCTCTATCTCGGTCAACACCTTCGGCACCGGCAAACTGAGCGACGATGCCATCGTGGCCCTGGTGCGCGAGCACTTTGACCTGCGCCCGCGGGGCATCATCGAGATGCTCGACCTGCGCAAGCCGATCTACCGCCCCACTGCCAGCTACGGCCACTTCGGTCGCGAAGGTTTCAGCTGGGAGAAAACCGACAAGGCGGCAGACCTGGCCAAGGCCCTGTAACTCCGGCATCACCGCCGGCGCCGCCTCTTGGGTGGCGCCGGCATTATCCCGACTATGTCTGCCCTGTGAGGGGCGCTGCAGCGGCTTGACCGCGAGGCTCGCTGGGCAGACACGCAAGGAACAACGGCGCCCATTCGTCAAAAACGAATGGAGAACATCATGAACGCAAGAGTGGACACTTTTACCGACTTTAAAGTCGCCGATATTTCCCTGGCCGCCTATGGCCGCTCTGAAATCCATATTGCCGAAACCGAAATGCCGGCACTGATCGCAATCCGCGAAAAATACCGTACCGAACAGCCGCTGAAAGGCGCAAAAATCATCGGCTGTATCCACATGACTATTCAGACCGCCGTGCTGATCGAAACCCTGGTCGCACTGGGCGCAGAAGTGCGCTGGTCCAGCTGCAATATCTTCTCCACCCAGGACCACGCCGCTGCCGCCATCGCAGCCGCTGGCATACCGGTATTCGCCTGGAAAGGGGAAACCGAAGAAGAGTACATGTGGTGTATCGAGCAGACCTGTCGCGATGGCAACGGTGAACTGTGGGATGCCAACATGATCCTGGATGACGGCGGCGATCTGACCGGCTACATCCACGAGACCTACCCGCAGATGCTGGACAACATCCACGGCATCACCGAGGAAACCACCACCGGTGTGCACCGTCTCTACGAGATGCTCAACAAGGGCACCCTGAAAGTGCCGGCGGTGAACGTGAATGACTCGGTCACCAAGAGCAAGAACGACAACAAATACGGCTGCCGTCACTCTCTCAATGACGCCATCAAGCGCGGCACCGACCATCTGTTGTCAGGCAAGAAAGCACTGGTCATTGGTTACGGTGATGTGGGCAAGGGGTCTGCCCAGTCCCTGCGCCAGGAAGGCATGATCGTGAAGGTCACCGAAGCGGACCCGATCTGCGCCATGCAGGCCTGCATGGACGGCTACGAGGTCGTCAGCCAGTACAAGGATGGCGTCAATGACGGTACTGAGGCTTCCATCAACACGGAACTGCTGGGCAACACCGACCTGCTGGTGACCACCACCGGCAACTTCAATGTCTGTGACGCCAACATGCTCAAGGCCCTGAAAAAAGGTGCCGTGGTCTGCAACATCGGTCACTTCGACAATGAAGTGGACACCGCCTTCATGCGCAAGACCTGGGAATGGGAAGAGGTCAAACCGCAGGTACACAAGGTATGGCGCAACAAGGCCGAGGGTGACTTCCTGTTGCTGTTGTCCGAAGGCCGTCTGGTGAATCTGGGCAACGCCACCGGGCACCCCAGCCGCATCATGGATGGTTCCTTTGCCAACCAGGTACTGGCGCAGATGTATCTGTTCGACCAGGGCTACGCCAAGCACTCCGATACCGTGAAGGAGAAGATGCTTAAAGTAGAGGTGCTGCCCAAGCACCTGGACGAAGAAGTGGCTCGTTACATGGTGCAGGGCTTTGGTGGCGTGATCACCAAACTGACCAAAGAGCAAGCCGACTACATCGGCGTCGACGTGAACGGCCCGTACAAACCCGAGCACTACAAGTACTAACCGCTTGCACACAACACGCCCCACGCTGCTCGCCTCCAATCGTGCCAGCGTGGGGCGTGCCTCTGTGCCAGCCTCGCGACGCGAGCATTTTATGAAACGAATCAGTTTTGAATTTTTCCCGCCGAAAACCGATGCGGGAAAAGAAAAACTGCTGGCGACCCAGCAGAAACTTCTGGCCAAGAAACCGGCGTTTTTTTCCTGCACCTTTGGCGCCGGTGGCTCCACCCGTGACAACACCCGCGACATGGTCAACCAGCTACGCAATCAGCACGGCGACACCGCCCCGCACCTGAGCTGCATCGGCCAGAGCCGCGAGGAAATCCTGGAGCTGGTGAACGGCTACAAGGCCGCGGGAGTGACCCGCATCGTGGCCCTGCGCGGCGACCTGCCCTCCGGCATGGGCTACGCCCAGAGTGAGATCAAGTATGCGGACGAACTGGTGCAGCTGATCCGTGAGGAAACCGGCGATCACTTCACCCTGGAAGTGGCCGCCTACCCGGAGATGCACCCCCAGGCGCGCAGCTTTGAAGATGATATTGCCCACTTCAAGCGCAAGGTCGACGCCGGCGCCAACAGCGGCCTGACCCAGTATTTCTACAACGCGGATGCCTACGGTTATTACCTGGACGCGCTGCAGAAAATCGGCTGCGACGCCCCGGTCTACCCGGGCATCATGCCGATCCTCAACGTGGCCAACCTGGTACGCTTCTCCAACACCTGTGGCGCCGATATCCCCCGCTGGCTGCACAGCAAGCTCAACGACATCAAGGATGATGACGCTGCGGTCAAAGCTTTCGGCGAGGAAGTGGTCACCCGTCTGTGCGAACGCCTGCTCGCCATGGGCGCACCGGGCCTGCATTTCTACACCATGAACCAGGCCGGTCCGAATCTGCGGATTCTGGATAATCTGGGGATGTGATTCAGTTGCAAGTTAAAAGTTGAAAGTTACAAAGCGCGGGGAAGGTCAAAGCCACACCTATTACGCCTTACCCGCGCTGCATGCCTGCCGGCGCGGCTCCGACTTGCAATGATTAGCACCACAACAAAATCGCGTTGCAACTTTTAACTTGAAACTTGCAACTCTCATTATGTCTTTCCGCTATTTCTCTTAGCGCATAACCGTATTTCCCCGCCTGCTTTTACCTCCCTAAGCTTGGATATGAACATTCATGGAACGGGCCCGGCCAGTTACCCACTGCTCCGCGGACCGCTCCCCAATCCCGGCTTACCTGTTCCGGGAGGAGGTCTATCATGCCTGCCCGCGCACTGGCTGATTTTCTCGACAACAACAATGTGAACTACCATTGCTATAACCACCCGCCCGCCGTTACCGCTTCCGAGGTGGCCCAGTCCAGCCATATCCCCGGACGTCACATGGCCAAAACGGTGATCGTGGATGTGGATGGCGAGCTCGCCATGGCGGTACTGCCTTCCGACCAATACCTGGACCCGGACAAGCTACGCCAGGCACTGAATGCCAATAGCGTCCGGCTTGCCCCGGAGGAAGATTTCAAGGATCGCTTCCCGCTGTGCGAGCCCGGTGGTGAACCGCCTTTCGGCAACCTCTACGACATGAAGGTGTATGTGGACGACACCTTGCTCAGTGAAGACTGGCTGGCCTTTAATGCCGGCTCTCACACCGAAGTCATCAAGATGGGTATGGGCGATTTCCTGCGCCTCAGTGGAGCCCAGTCCTGCTCTTTTGCCATGCTGCATTGATTTCTCTCTGCACAATTATCCCCTTGCCCCCGCCCGTGCGGGGGTATTTTTTTGTCTGATATCTGGCCCATTGCTGTCATCCCTCCGCCAAGTCCACATGGTATGCTGGCCAAAAATCAGCTGATGGAAATGTTCCGAATGTCCCGCTCCCCCCTGCGTCGCACCAAGATTGTCGCCACCGTTGGCCCCGCCTCTTCTTCAGAATCCCGACTGGAGGCTCTGATACAGGCTGGCGTGAATGTGTTCCGCCTGAACTTTTCCCATGGCAGTGCGGATACGCACCGGAAAACGGCAGAGACCATTCGCCGCTGTGCGGAACAGTGCGGCGAACACGTGGCGATTCTGGCAGACCTGCAGGGACCCAAAATCCGTATTGGCAGCTTTCCCGATGGCCCCATTCTGCTGAAAGCCGGCCAGGCTTTTACGCTGGACACCGCCCTGGCGGATGACGCCGGCAATGCGGAGGAGGTCGGGGTGAGTTACCCGCCACTGCCGGAGGACTGCCAGCCCGGCGATATCCTGCTGCTCAATGACGGCTTGCTGGAACTGAAAGTGGATGCCATCAACGGCACCCGGGTGGCATGCACCGTACTGGTGGGCGGCGAGCTGTCCGACCACAAGGGGGTCAATCGCAAGGGCGGAGGCCTCAGCGCCCGGGCACTCACCGACAAGGATCTGGCCGATATCGTCACCGCCGCCGACATGGAAGTGGACTTTCTTGCCCTGTCCTTTCCCCGCGACGCCGAAGACGTGGAAGAAGCCCGTCGTCGCTACCGGCAGGCCGGCGGCCAGGGGGGCATCGTTGCCAAGATTGAGCGGGCGGAAGCGGTGGCGGACGATGACACCCTGGATGCCATCATCCTGGCCTCCGACGGCGTCATGGTGGCGCGGGGCGATCTGGCCGTGGAGATCGGCGATGCGGAGCTGGTGGGGGTGCAGAAACACATCATCCGCCGCGCGCGGGCCCTCAACCGCTTTGTGATCACCGCCACCCAGATGATGGAATCCATGATCCACAGCCCCCAGCCCACCCGGGCGGAAGTCTCCGATGTGGCCAATGCGGTGCTGGACGGCACCGACGCAGTGATGTTGTCCGCAGAGACCGCCGTGGGCGAATACCCGGTGGAAACCGTCCAGGCCATGGACCGCATTATTCTCGGCGCCGAGCGCACCTGGCAGGAAAGACGCACCGACCGTCCCATCAACGACAACACCGACAATATTGATGAAGTGATTGCCATGGCGGCCATGCAGGCCGCCAACCGACTCAGCAAGGTCACCGCCATCATTGCCATGACCGAAAGCGGCAACACCCCGCGACTGATGTCACGGCTGCGCTCCGGCATCCCCATCTATGCCTTTACCCCCTACCCCAGCAGCCAGCGTCGGGTGGCCATCCTGCGCGGCGTGCGCGCCATCCCCTTTGACAGCCATGCCATCGCCAGCGACGAAGTGAACCGCCGCGCGGTCGCCATCCTGGAAGAGATGGGCGCCATAGAGGACGGCGACCGGGTGCTGATCACCAAGGGCAACTACAACGATGCCCATGGCGGCACCAACACCCTGAAGGTGATCCAGGTGGGCGGGGATATTCAGTAACGCCTCACCAGCGATGCAAAGACTGGCGTCTTGTAACAGCCCCTAACCATTCCCATACGCAAAAAGACGCCAGTAACGGAACGGTGGTACTAGACTGGTTCTCAAACTTCCCACAGGAAGCATAACAATGAGAATCGGTCTGGTTGTGGACTCGGGTTGTGATCTGCCCAAGGACTTTATTGACGCAAACAACATCCTGGTCATGCCGGTGCCCATCCGCATCGGCAAGGAAATTTTCGTGGACGACCGCGACCCGCAACGGGCCCGGGAGTTTTACGCCCGCCATGAAGTGGACAAGAACCACGACGCGGAAACCGCCCCTCCCACGGTGGACCAGATCCGCACCCTGTTCCTGGAACAGGCGGTGGGCGAGTTCGACTACGCCCTGGTGCAGACCGTGCCGAAAAGCCGCAGCCCGATTTTCGAGAACGCCACCGAAGCGGCCCACGCCATTCTTGGCGACTACAAGAAATACCGGGAAGCCGCCGGGCGGGAAGGCCCGTTCCGTATCCGCGTCAGTGACAGCCAGACCCTGTTTGCCGGCCAGGGCGTGCTGGCGGCGGAAACCATGCGACTGATCAATACGGAAATGAAAGTGGGCGACATCCGCCAGCGCATCAGTGACCTGACCCCGAAAACCGTGGGCTATGCGGTGGTGCCGGACCTGTATTACGTGCACAAGCGCGCCCGCAAGAAAGGCGACAAGAGCGTGGGCTTCATCGGCGCTCTGATGGGCTCGGCGCTGGACATCAAGCCCATCCTCTGTGCCCGCCAGGATCAGACCTTCCCGGTGGCCAAGGTCCGGGGGTTCGAAACCGCTGTCGAGAAAATGTTTACCCACGCCTGCGCCTGCGTGGAGCAAGGCCTGCTCACCCCCATTGTCTGTGTCAGCTACGCCGGCGACCCGGATGCGGTTTACCAGATGCCCGGCTTCAGCGAACTGAAGGCCACCACCGAGAAACACGGCGTGGACCTGCTGATCAGTCATATGGGGCTGACCGGGGGCGTCAATATCGGCCCCGGCGCCATCAGCGTGGGTTTCATCACCGACCAGATGGATTTCGCCTGACCCCGTCCACCGGGGTGGATACCGGATCAGGCTCCCCGGAGTGAGCGTTACCCGCAGCGAATCGAACCCGCCAAACCGCCACAAGGCAATAGCTGCGCTTTCTTGAGCGCCGCCCGGCAGCGGCTTTTCGGCAACACCCATCCTTCCTTATTGCTGGCATAGTAGCGCCAGCCATAGGCAGGCTGCGCGCGACAGCCTGCATCCAGGGCGCCCGGGGATGTGCTCCCGGGCGCTGTAGTAAAGGAGAAACCATGTCTGATTCCATCAGCACCCTGAAGACCAAGGGACTGCCAGCCGATGCGCTGGCCTTTATCGAGTCCCTGCCTGCGGATCAAGCCAGCAAACTGGCCGATACCGTCCTTGCCGCTCTGGAAACCAAAGACGCCAGAGTCGAAAAAGCCATGAATAACGCACTGAATGTGGTGCCCGGGCCCTTCCGCCGCCCGGTGAAAAAAATGCTGTTCGGTTAAGGAGACAGACATGCACATTGAAACCCAGGCCGAACTGCTCAAACTCAGCCGCCTGCTGGAAACCGACGAGACCAACCTGGCCTTTCTGGATGGTCAGGACCTGACCGCCATTGCCAACTTCCGCAGTGCCGTCTCCGGCTTCTTCTACGAACAGCACCAGGACAGCTACCAGCGCCTGGCCGGCATCAGCAAACTGGTTCCCACCGGTGCCAGCGCCAAGCTGGCCACCACCGTACTGGGCTCCGTGCTCGCCGCCGGCATTGCCTCCGAGCTGCCCCCCGAACGCGCTATCAAGCTGGCCGACAAACTGCCGGAAGACTTTCTCGCCAAGCTGTGCATCCACCTTGAGCCCAAATACTCCCGGGATCTGCTGGCTGCCATGCCCGACAAGATTGTCGCCTCCGTGGCCAAAACCCTGCTGTCCATGGGCGAGCACATCACCCTGGCCCGTTTTGTCGCCGTGATTCAGCCGTCTGCCCTGGAAGCCGTCACCCGCAGCATCGACGACGGCGAAGCCATGGTGAAGATCGCGCTTTACCTAGAAGACAAGAGCAAACTGGACACGGTGCTGGCCTTGCTCAGCGAAGCACAGCAACGGGCCACTCTGAAAGCCGCCACCGACCATGAACTGTGGCCGGCGGTGCTGTCCCTGAACGGGCACCTGAACACCGAACTGCGTGGCCAGATGGGCAACCTGGTAGCCGAGCAGGGCGAAGCCGTCATCAGTCACATTATCGAAGTGGCCAGCGAACAGCGCCTGTGGACCAACCTGTTGCAGGCGGTGAACGCCATGGACAATCAGCATCAGCAAATGGTGGTGAATGTGCCCAAGTTGCGCGAAGCCCCAGTGATGGAAAGCCTGATCAGCACCGTGGCCAGTGAAAACAGCTGGGATGAATTGCTCACCCTGTTGCCACTGCTGGATCAGGAACACCTGACACCAGCGGTGGACGTGCTAACCCAAAGCCAGCCAGAGGCACTGGGGCAAGCATTGGGCCAGGCCCATGACAGCAAGCTGCTCGGCCTGTTCGGCCACTTGCCCGACGCGGAGCTACCCCGAGTGGCCGAGGTACTTAAAAGCCATGCCGCCGAGAACTGGCAGGCTTTCGCGGCGCGCAACGGCGATGCCCACGAGATCGAGGCGCTGAAGGCACAAATGGCGTAACAAAAAATGCCGGGCGCTGACCCGGCATTTTTTTATTCCGCACCTTCAGGATACTGCGGCAACCCATCGTCAATGGCCCACCAGTTACAGGCCGAATCCGTATAGATATGAAACGCGGGCCGCGTCGCCAGCGGCTCATTCAGCAGCCCCGCCCGAATCCGCAGCACGCCCGGCTTTTTCTCATGGCTACTGTAAATCGGCGAGCCGCACTCGCAGCAGAACACCCGCTGCTTGCCCGGCGAGGACGCATAGCTTTTCAGTAATGCCTCACCCCGTACCCAGTGCAGCTTGCCGGTTTCCACCGGAATATTGGTAACCAGCGCAGTACCCTGGGCCTTTCGACATTGCTGACAATGGCAGACCTGAATCGGCGCCAGCTCACCGGCGATTTCAAATGTCACACCACCACAGAGACAATTTCCTGTGTACATAACCGCTCCGTTTTATTGCTGTAGGAGCCTGGCTGGCGGCGCGATAAACCAGTGGCGAGTTACGAGTTACGAGAAGCGAAAATCACCGGACTTTACCGCGTTTTGGGGTTTGTCTTTCGAAACTCGCGTCTCGCAACTCGCAACTCGCAACTCGAAACTCGAAACTCGAAACTCGAAACTCTGGTTATCGCGCCGTCAGCGCCGCTCCTGCAAAAGAAGATTTCGACGCCTTTCAACGCACCATACCCTCCACCAGAAAATCCACAAACTGGCGCACCTTGGGCGACAAGTGTCGGTGGCGGGGATACACCACCCACACCGCAGTGTGGCTGCAGGCATACTGATCCAGCACGGAAATCAGCCGTCCCCGATGCAGATCATCCTCCACGTAATAATCCGGCAGCTGCACCAACCCCAGGCCCTTGCGAGCCGCATCCAGCAGGGCCACGCCGGAATTGCCCTTCCAGTTGCCCTGCACTTTCCATTGCCGGTGCTGACCATCCACATCCACCGCCCACTGATCCGCTGAACCCAACAGGCAGTTGTGTTGACTCAACTCCCCCAACGTGTGGGGCCGGGCATGGCGCTGGAAATAGTCGGCGGAACCGACAATATATTCGCGACGCGGGCAGAGTTTGCGGGCGATCAATGACGAGTCCGGCAGCGCCCCGGTACGGATGGCCACATCGAAGCCCTCGTCGATGATATCCACCCGCCGGTTGGTAAAGTCCAGTTGGATGGACAATTGCGGATGGCGGGCCAGAAAGTCGTTCACTAACGGCGCGATGTAACGTTCGCCAAAGGTGGTGGCGCAGGTCAGCTTGAGCACCCCGGTGGGCCGTTGCTGGTAGTCGCTGATGGCCGACAACGCTTCCTGGAAACCATCAAACAACTGGCCACAATGATCGAAGTAGACCGCCCCCGCATCGGTGAGCTTCAGGCGCCGGGTGGTGCGGTAGAGCAACTGGGTGCCGAGCTGGGTTTCCAGCCGGGACACCAGCCGGCTCACATGGGAGCTGGATACCCCCAGATGCCGGGCGGCATCCGCAAAGGAGCCCCGCCTCACCACTTCCACAAAGGCTTCAATACGATCCCAGTGCTGCATTGTTGCTACCTGACAATAATCTCTTGTCGAATTGTGCCTTATAGCGCTATTCGTGTCTGCGTATAGTGAATAATCCATGAATCGCTGAGCAAGCCCGGCGAAAAGGTTACCGCCTTCCGAACCGTCAAAAAGGAATCACCATGAAATCCCGTGCCGCCGTCGCCTGGGAAGCAGGCAAACCCCTACAGATCGAAGACGTGGATGTGGCCGGCCCCAAGGCCGGGGAAGTGCTGGTGCAGATCGTTGCCACCGGCGTTTGCCACACCGATGCCTACACCCTGTCCGGCAAGGATCCGGAGGGCATCTTTCCCTCCATTCTCGGCCATGAGGGCGCCGGCATCGTCCAGGAAGTGGGCGAAGGCGTGACCAGCCTGAAACCCGGCGACCACGTGATTCCGCTCTATACCGCCGAGTGCCGCCAGTGCAAATTCTGCCTCAGCGGCAAAACCAACCTGTGTCAGGCGGTCCGCGCCACCCAGGGCCAGGGCCTGATGCCCGACAGCACCAGCCGCTTTTCCCTGAACGGCAAACTGCTGCACCACTACATGGGCACCAGCACCTTTTCCGAATACACCGTGGTGCCGGAAATTTCCCTGGCCAAGGTCAGCAAGGAAGCCCCGCTGGACAAGATCTGCCTGCTTGGGTGCGGCGTCACCACCGGCATCGGTGCGGTCCTGAATACTGCCAAGGTGGAGCCCGGTTCCACGGTGGCCGTGTTCGGGCTCGGCGGTATCGGTCTGTCGGTGATTCAGGGCGCGGTGATGGCCAAGGCAGAGCGCATCATCGCCATCGACACCAACCCGGCCAAGGAAACCCTGGCCCGGCAGTTCGGCGCCACCGATTTCATCAACCCGAAGGATTACAACAATTCCATTCAGGAAGTGATTGTCGAACTCACCGACGGCGGTGTGGATTATTCCTTCGAGTGCATCGGCAATGTGAACGTGATGCGCTCGGCGCTGGAGTGCTGCCACAAGGGCTGGGGCGAATCCATCATCATCGGCGTGGCCGGTGCCGGCGAGGAAATTTCCACGCGTCCGTTTCAACTGGTCACCGGCCGGGTCTGGAAAGGCTCCGCCTTCGGCGGTGTAAAAGGCCGCACCGAGCTGCCTGGCTATGTGGATCGTTACATGAACGGTGAGATCAAGATCGACGAATTCGTCACCCATACCATGGGGCTGGATGAGATCAACACCGCCTTTGATTTGCTGCACGAAGGCAAGAGCATTCGTTCGGTGATTCTTTTTTAAGGCGTACTAATTCCGACTGTAGGAGCACCTCTTGAGGTGCGAATCTACTTGCGAAAGACCTTGCCAGGCAAGGTTCGCACCTCAAGAGGTGCTCCTACAGCGGCTTCGTAGAAAGGTTGAATCATGTCTGATATCGAACTGGTTTCTGCCACCAAATCCTTTGGCGGCTGGCTGAAGCGCTACCGGCACCGCAGCCAGGTGCTCAATTGCGAGATGATCTTTGCCATCTATCTGCCACCGGCAGCGGAGCAGGCTTCCGTTCCCTTGTTGTGGTGGCTGTCCGGCCTGACCTGCAACGATGAAAATTTCATGCAGAAAGCCGGCGCCCAACGCACGGCAGCGGAACTGGGTCTGGCCATGGTCTGCCCGGATACCAGCCCGCGGGGCACCGACCTTCCCGGCGAACACGACAGCTATGATTTCGGTTCCGGTGCCGGTTTCTATGTAAACGCAACCCGCGCGCCCTGGAGCCAGCACTATCGCATGTATGATTATGTGACCCGTGAATTGCCGGCACTACTCCGCGATCATTTCCCCCTCAACGGCCGCGAAGCGATCAGCGGCCATTCCATGGGAGGCCATGGCGCATTGATCTGCGCACTGAAAAACCCCGGCCGCTATACCTCGGTATCGGCGTTCGCACCAATCAGCAACCCGAGTCAGTGCGCCTGGGGCGAGAAGGCACTGGGCGGCTATCTGGGGGAGGACCGTGCAACCTGGGAGGCCTGGGATGCCTGCGAGCTGATCAAGGCCAACGGCAGCGACCTGGCGCTAATGGTGGACCAGGGCGACGCGGATAATTTCTATCAGGATGGCCAACTCCGTCCGGAATCCCTCAGTGCTGCCTGCCAGGAGGCGGGGGTGCCGATCACCCTGCGCATGCAACCCGGCTATGACCATTCCTACTTCTTCATCGCCAGTTTTATTGACGATCATCTGAAGTATCACTTTCACCATCTGACTGCGTGATGCGCGGCATATCAACTTGCGCGCGGATAGCGTGGGCTGTCGATATCCAGCTTGGCTTCCGCCAATGCCAGCAGGGTCTCCAGCACCGCTGGCAAATGCTCATTGACGTTACCGGATGCCAGCCTCCGGCACAGGCCCGCCAGCGTCTGGTCTGAGGATTTCAGCACCGCTGCCAGCTGCTCCATGGCCACCTTTTCCTGGTGGGCAAATGCGACAGCCAACGCCTTTTCCGGTTCCAGCAGGGCCTCCAGGTGTGCAATCACCTTGCCGTAATACTCATGGACCCTGGGATCCGGATCCGGGCGCTGCCGATAGTGCTCAATGGCCTGCTGCAATTCCCGGGCATGGGGTCGATTAAGCGGCATCCTGTAGCTCCTTCAGGCAGATCAGCATGTCGTATTCGGTTTCCGCTACCCGTCGACCAATCGCTGCTCGCTCCACGGATGACACCCGCCCCCGCAGGTAACTGTAGGCCTGATACTGGCAGATAACCCCCCACTTGAAGGTGCCCAGCAACTCCCAGTAACGGGCATGGGCAGGGTCCACAGGGCGCCCCGAGGCGGCCTCATAGGCGGCGTGGAAAACCTCCCGCTCCGTCAATCCGGCCACCGGTTTTGCCCGTCGACCGAAACGCCAGGCGTTGACACACAGCCAGCCCAGATCCTCCATGGGGTCGCCCAGGTGAGTCAGCTCCCAATCCAGAATGCCGCTAAGGCCCGACTCCGTGAACAGGAAATTACCCAGCCGAAAATCCCCATGTACCAGAGTGAGGCTGGCGTTGTCCGGTACATGCTCCTTTAACCAACCGTACGCCAGGGCGAATACCGGCAGAGGCTCACCATAATCCCGGTGCATGGCATACAGTTGCTCCAGCTGCCGCCTGGCATCCAGCACAGGCAGGCCACCCAGACCGGTTAACGGCGTGCGATGTATGGCCGCCAGCGCGCCAGCCACCTGGTCCGGGAAACGCCGACGGGCAGTGTCGTAGGCCGGGGACTTGAGCAATACCGGCGGCAGGGACTCCCCGGGCAACGCCGCCATCAGATAGCCACAGCCCAGCCCGCTGCCCTCGCCCAGTTCCGCGATGACGGTCGCCGTGGCACAACCGGCATCCGCCGCTGCCTGCTGGGCCCGGGCTTCCAATTGCTTTCCCGGGGCCATGCCCAGATCTTCACCGCCGGCATCCAGGCGCAATATCCACTGGTGTTGCTGCTGGCCCACTGTTGCCTGCAGCCACCAGGTATCCGCTGACGCCCCGGCGGTGAGCCGCCGGCATTGTTGCAGCAGACACCTGTTCCCCATCACCGGCTCCACCAACCCGGGGATCACCTGTTCAATCTGTTCCACAGTCACAGTCATCAGCAATGCCTGCCCACCGGTTTACCGTCTACCATCTGGTCAAGATACTCGGCCATTCCATAACCGGTGAGACCATCGCAGGTAAACCGGGACATCGCTTCCGTGATACGGGTATGTCTCCACTCGCCGTCATCGGTCTGGCGTCGATTGCGCAGAGGGATCATTGCCAGGGATTCACCACTGATGGCATAGCAACGGCCGGACTCGGTGGTCAGGCTGACACGCTGCGTGTATGCCTGATCGCGCTCATCCAGGGCTGAGCACAGCGTGGCCTGTTCCACCGGATCATAACGTGGCTCGCTACCATCACGGGTATCGTAGACCATGCCCCAGACATGCTGACGGCCACTGGCCATCTGCACGATTGACACATTGACCGCGAACTGGTCGTTGAAAACCAGTGGCAGCCAGCGATACCAATAGAGGTTCTGCCAGTAACGTGGCCCCCAGGAATGATCGCGCAATCCGAAGCCCTGCAATGAAAAGTTCTGATGGCCAATACTGATTTCGCCCTTGCCACGCAGGTGCTGCTCGTAGTGCCCGCGGGCAAAGGATTCCTCCGGGTCTTCCTCGATGGGCCGGCCCTGCTCATCGACCATTTCGCCACCGTAAACCGGGGTCAGCCCCTCGAAGTTGAACTGTGCTTTCACCATGACCGTAGGGTTATCGGCAAAGGCCCGGGCCGGGTTTTCCATCTCCTGGGGATTGTCCAGCACGCAGGCCGGACCCTGGTAGTGCAAGGCAATTTTCTTTAACGGCTCAATCACCTCAAAGCGCATTCCTCCCGCATTCAGAGCATGGTTTCCATGAATCTCGACCCGGCGAAACATGAATGCCACCTTCCCATCCGGCAGATAAAAACAGAAAGACATTTCCGCATGGCCCTCATTGGGCCGGTTACCCACGCGAAACCAGCCACCGATTCCCTTGCGGTGATCAAAGAGATTCACGTACATGCTTTCATTAAAGTTTTTTGCCGCCTCAATGGGATGCATGTATTCATCACTGGCATCCAGTCGCAGGGCACTTTTCCCCAGATCCATATCATCCTCCCTGATAAAAATTGTTTTTTTGCTTACCGAATCATCACCGACATCGGCAGGCTTACAGACTGAAAGGAAACAGGAGATCGTGCATTAACTTTGAGTGACAACTTATCCAGGATATTTGTTATCAGATGCACAAGACTTCATGAATTTTCATCCATATAGTGGCTCCGGCAGGCTTCAACAAAAGCACTTCAGAAAAACAAGGAGCCCACCATGCTGGAAGAGATACGGCAAGTTCTGCAACCCTGGTATCTACAAATAAAATTCATTCATTTACTTGCAGTGATGACATGGAGTTTCAGCACTGCCGTCGCCTACATCTGGTTTATCCGAAGCGCCTGGATAAGCTGGAAAAAACACCCGGATGTGGCTGCACTGAAAAAACGCCGGGACTGGCTCATGGAGCAGTTCGACAAAGGCGCATCACTGGAGCATATCGCCTTCCCGGTTCTTTTACTCAGCGGCGGGCTCTTGTTTTGGACCACGGGATGGACACTGGAATCTCACTGGCTGGCAGTGAAGCTGCTACTGGTGACGGGAGTGTTTGTGCCGATGGAAATTGTTGATTACTGGCTTTCTCATTTTGGCGGAAGCAAGCGCCAATGGCGGGAAAAAGGCGACCATGCGCGCCATGAAAAACTGATGCAATGGCACTGGGCTTTCTTTCGCATCAGCACACCTCTGGTAGCGATTTTTATTCCGCTTATTATTTATCTGGCTGTGGTAAAACCGGCGCTCTAGCGGCTGCACAGGGGGCCATTCTGAATAACCGATTGCGCTCTCAGAACAACACCCCCTTGCATGCGCCTGCATCACGCCTCCATTGGCACATAGCCCGGCTGCTCTGCTACCCGATTCAGCCAGTTGCCAATCGCCGGATAGGCTTTCAGGGAAAACCCGCCCTGCTCGGCCACATGGGTATAGGCGTACAGAGCGATATCGGCAATGCTGTAACTCTCCCCGACAAAGAAATCATGATCAGCAAGGTGGGCATCCATCACCCTCAGCGCTTCATGGCCTTTTTGCTGTTTTTCCGCCAGCGCCTCGGCGTACTTTTCCCTTTCTCCCAGAACATGAATCCAGTAGCGGGATGTCGCGATATTGGGCTCGTGGTTGTACTGCTCGAAGAACATCCATTGCAGAACCTGAGCCTGCTGAAACGCATCTTCCGGCATGAATTGGCTCCCCCTGGCCAGGTACCAGAGTGCCGCATTGGATTCCGGGAGAACCTGCCCCTCTGGTGTGACCAGTACCGGAATCCGTCCATTGGGATTGATGGCAAGAAAGTCCGCGGTGCGGGTTTCACCACGGGTAATGTCTTTTTCGATACGGCGAAAGGCGATCCTCAGCTGGGTCATGGCCAGCCGTAGCTTGTAGCAATTCCCGGACGAAGAAAATTCGTAAAGCGTCAACATCACTGTTCCTTGTGACTGAGAAAACGTTATCGATATAGCCGTTCAAAACCCGCGGCGCTGAATCCGTTCATTCTTCTCTTTCCCACCAGGATCACGGGTACGCCCTTTCCTTGCAGAGCGTCAAATCGTGCCTGGGCTTTCGGGTCTTTATCAATATCGTATTCGATAAAGGGTATATTATTGTCATTGAAGTAGCGGCGGGCTTTCCTGCACACACCGCACCACTGGGTCGCATACATGACAACCTTGCCGCTGCCCTCTGCCGACGCCGGCAATCCTTTATCGAGACTTTGGTAGGTCACACTCTCGAAAGTATTGATCTGGACCTTAACGGTTTTCGCCTGGTCGTTTTCCGCTGGTGTGTCACCGAAATGTACCCGGCCCTGGGCATCTGTCCAGGTATAAATGCCGTCGGCGCTGGCCACTCCCCAGGCCAGAGCCAGGGAATAAATCAGTATTCGCGCTATGCATCCTTTCATGGCTTTTCTCCTTCTGCGTGCAAAGCTTAGCTGAATACCCTGCTGACAAACATGGGAGAGTTCCCATCCTTTTTGTCCAGGCAAAAAAAAGCCAGGGCATTACCCCTGGCATGGCTCGGGAGAGCGAGACTAAACCGGAAGAAATCAATCGTTGAGAAAACCGGCGAGACGCTGGTTGATGGTGCCCACACACTCACTGATGATGTCATCGATGATTTCGGCACAGCTGGGGTAACTGTCGATCAGGCCCTGAACCATGCCCGAGGTCCAGATGCCTCCGTCGATGTCTCCGGAGGTCAGCGCCGCCTTGCCCTTTACACCAGCAACCAGATCCTGGATGTAATCGAACTTCATGTCCGGGCCCTTTTCCCGTTCGATGTCGTTGACCCGGGTGGCTACCGCATTCTTGAAAACACGGGCGGTATTTTTCAGCGGCCGGAAGATCAGGGCCGTATCCAGCTCGGACGCCTCGGCAATGGCACGCTTCATATTGTCGTGCACCGGCGACTCTTTCGAGGCCAGGAAACGGGTCCCCATGTTGATACCGTCCGCACCCAGAGCCAGACAAGCGGCCATTTGCGCGCCGGTACCAATACCGCCGGATGCCAGCATGGGAATCTTGATCACTTTTGCCGCCGCCGGCAGCAATACCAGATTGGGGATATCATCTTCACCCGGATGACCGGCACATTCGAAGCCATCCACGGAGACCGCCGCCACACCCACTTTTTCTGCCTTCAGCGCATGACGGACGGAGGTGCACTTGTGCACCACTTTTACGCCGGCACCTTCGAAAAGAGGCATGAAGGGTTCCGGGTTGCGACCGGCGGTTTCCACCACGGTGATATTGTTTTCACAGATCACCCGGGCGTATTCCTCATAGGGCACCGGTTTGATGGTGGGCAGGATGGTCAGGTTCACACCGAAGGGCTTGTCGGTCATCTCCTTGCAGCGCTTGATTTCCTTGTCCAGGTCTTCCGGCGTGGGCTGGGTCAGGGCAGTGATGATGCCCAGGCCACCGGCGTTGGATACCGCCGCCGCCAGTTCCGCATAGCCCACATTCTGCATGCCGCCTTGTACAATCGGATACTGGATGCCCAGCAATTCGGTAATACGTGTTTTCATGAATGGGATCCTTTTACTCAATTCAGACCCGCCCGCAGAACTCGGTGCGAGGTGTCAGGATGGCGCCAACGTACTGAAGGCCACTATTTTGCAGCAATGACAGGAATGTTCACCCCCCCGGAAATTTTGGATAGCACTGATCCGGGATCTGCTAGCAAGCCGCTGTTGTACAACGCTTTTTTGAGGCGCCCGGAAACCCTTTTTCCGCCCAACGGTTAGACAGGAACGTCACTTTTGTATGCGCTGCCCAGGGCTTTCCTGGCCTTGCCCGGCGAGGTACCGGTCCAGCGCCGATAGGCCCGACTGAAGGCGCTGTGCTCGGAAAACCCCAGCAACAGCGCGATATCACCCAGCGTCAGCGAAGGGTCCGCCAGATAATGTCGAGCCAGTTGTTCACGGGTGCGGTCCAGCAACTCCCGCCAGGTGAGCCGCCGCTCCGCAAGCCGTCTCTGCAAGGTGCGCACGGACATATGCAGCTCCGCCGCCAGGCGCGGCAGGGTCACCGTCGCCTCGGGCATCAACCTGACCATGGCCTGCTGCAGGGCCCGATCGAAACTGTCGGAATCCGGCAGCGCCAGCAACATGGCCCGGGCCTGGCGATCCAGCAGATTACGCATGCTGGGGTCGCTGTGTGGCAGGGCCATGGCCAGAAAGTGAATCGGGAAACTGACGCAGGTGTGAGACTGGGCAAACCATACCGGGCAACCGAAGAATGCCTCGTAGGCCTGGCGGGTCTCGGCCGGCGGTGCCGGGAACACGAAGGACACGGACGTCGGTGACGGCGGATCATCCACCAGCCGCCGCAGAAAGGTGATCAGCGCAGCGATGGCCACGGTGTCCGCCAGCTCCCCCACGGAATCGTCCCCGGACCAGCGCACCTGCATCTGATCCCCCTGGCCCAGCACTTCCACCATATCCTGGCCATAGAACAGGGTTTCGTAGCGCTGGTAGGCCAGCATGGCTTCGCCCAGGGTGCGGCAGGTGAGAATCAGATAGCCGAGCATACCCACGTGGCGGGGCTGCACCATGGCGCCGATGGACAGGCCCGGCGCGACACGCTCAGGCCGCAGGGCCACTGCCTGCTGCAGCAGGTCACGCCAGAGCGTCAAAGGCACCAGGTCCGCCGGGCTGCGGCTGTCGAGCACGGTTCGCAGGGCCGGTGCCGGCAGATTTTCCCGGTCCAGCCAGTCCGTGAGCAGCTGCACCCAGGCGCCGGTCACGCGCATAGCTGTGGCCATTATCCTCTCCCGCCGTTTATCCGATGGCATAGATTGTCAAAAATACGGCATGGAACGTCAATACAAACCGGACAGCCCATCGCACAATGGATCCATCATCAATCACACCGGGAGCGTTGCCCATGGCTCTGATGGACTGGTTCAACAGCGTTTGGCAGAACAGCGGCCTGGCCCCGCTCTGGGACACCGTGGCGCCCTGGCTGGCCCTGGACGAACGGCAACTGATCTTCATGGTGGCCACGCCGTTCTTTATTGGCGTATTCCTGTGGGAGTTCCTGAAAATCCGCCACGATGCCACGCTGGTGGATAGCCGTGAATCCATTCGCAATTTCATGCTGGGGGCGGGCTATCAGACCACTGAGTTATTATTCGCCGGCCTGATCGCCTTCCCGGTATACGCCTTTGCCTATCACCACCGGTTGCTGGATATCGAACTGACCTGGCTGACCGGCGCCTTGCTGTGGGTGCTCACCGATTTCTGCTTCTACTGGATGCACCGCACCTCACACCGGGTGCGCTGGTTCTGGGCCGCCCATGTGACCCACCACTCCTCCGAGCGGATGAACTTCTCCACGGCCATGCGTCAGAACGCCACCAATATCTTCAATGGTGGCTGGTTGTTCTACGTGCCACTGGCCTTTGTCGGCTTCAACCCGGTGTGGATCGGGGTCTGCTATGCGCTGTCACTGGTCTACCAGTTCTTTATCCACACCACCCTGGTGAAGCGACTGCATCCGGCCATCGAATATGTGTTCAACACGCCCAGCCACCACCGGGTCCATCATGGTCGCAACCCGGACTATATCGACACCAATTACGGCGGCGTCTTCATCGTCTTCGATCGTCTGTTCGGCACCTTTACCCCGGAACGGGACGAGGAGCCGGTGGAATACGGCATCACCCGCCCGGTGTACAGCAACAACCTGCTGGTGAACTGGTGCCATGAATACGTGGACATGTTCCGCGACATCAAACAACGCGGCCCCATCGGCCAGCGGCTGAAACATCTCTGGAAGCCACCGGAATGGGAGAGAGAAAGCAATTAATAGTTAATAATGAATAATTAATAATTGCGCGTTTACTCGCCGGGATTTTCAAAACGCATGAGGCCGCGCCCAGAGTCTGGGCGCGGCCTCGTGCGTTTCAGTAAAGCAAGCCGCCACCGCGACGTTATTAATTATTCATTATTAACTATTAACTGCCTTTCCCAGCGCCTGCTGATAAAACATCCACGCCATCACCCCCGCCAGCAGATTGCCGAACGCCGCCCCCAGGGCCAGGCCGCCGAAATCCCCCAGCTGATAACCCAGCCAGAGCAACGGCAGGTAGCACAGGAACAGGCGCAGGAAGGAAATCAGCATGGCGCGCATGGGCCAGCCCAGGGCATTACTGGCGGAGACCACCAGCATGCAGACACCGAGCAGCCCATAGCTCGGTGGCAACCAGCGGATCAGCAGGGCCAGGTAGGCCTGCACCGGGGCGGTATCCACCAGGAGCCCAGCCAGCGGTGCCGCCAGCAAGGCCATCAACAACCCCAGCAACAGCTGCCAGCCGATCACCATGGCCGCCGCCACCCGCATCAGGCGGCGCACGGTATCCCAGTCATTACCGCCATAGCAACGGCCCAGCCAGGGCGGCAGGGCCATGGTCATGCCCAGCACCAGCACGATGGAAAAACTTTCCAGCCGGCTTGCCATACCCCAGGCGGCCACGGCCTGATCACCGGCACGGGCCACCAGGGCGGTGGCCAGCATGGCCGCCAGCGGCGGCATCAGCTGGCTGATCATGGCGGGCCCGGCAATCTGCGCAAAGGGCCAGGCAGAGACTCGCATCTGTACCAGCATGCCATGGCGCTGCACCCAGCCCTTACCGCGCAGGGCCAGCACCAGAATGCCCAGGCCAATGGCAAAGGCCAGCAGCGAGGCCAGCGCCGCACCGGGAAGGCCGAAGCCGTCCCAGTCCCCCACCCCGAAGATCAGTATTGGGTCCAGCATCAGGTTGAGCAGGCTGGTGAGCACCATCATCAGCCCCGGAAAGCGTGTGTTGCCATGGGCCCGGAACAGGCTGTAGCCGAAGTACAACACCCCGCCCACCCACATGGCCAGCACCTGAATCGCCCAGTAGGGGCGGATCAGTTCGCGAATGGCGTCACTGGCACCGATCAGGGAAAACGCCGGGGCTTGCAGCAGCCAGAGCAGCAGCAACAGCACCCCCAGCAACAGGCCACCACCGGTCAGCACCAGGGCGCCAAGCCGGTTGGCCTGATCCTGCTGCCCGGCACCGATGGCCCGGGAAATCAGTGCCGCAATGGCAATGCCGATCCCCACCTGGACCCCGATCACCAGAAACGCCAGCGGAAAGGTGAACGACTGGGCCGCCAGCGGCGCCGTGCCCAGCCGTGCCACAAAGATACTGTCGACCAAGTAGAACCCCAGTAACGACATCACCCCCAGCGCCATGGGCCAGGTTTGCTGCCAGAGCTGGCGGACGAGGGAAAGGGTTGTGGGGCTGGATTCAGTCACGGGCAATCCGGGTCCGGGTCATGGAGAGAAACGAGGCGAGGGTAACATGTCTTCTCGTAGGAGCGTCGCTGGCGGCGCGATAATAACCGTATCGAGCAACGCGTAGGCTGGGTTATCGCGCCGCCAGCGACGCTCCTATGGAAAGACTTACAGCGGCTGGATACGGTCCATCAGCTTGCCGCTTTCCACCAGCTCCAGGAATTCATCACCCAGCCGCTGGCTCTCGCCCACCGCCTTGCGCCAATAGGCCTCGCGGCCGGCGTCATCCCCCAGGTAATGCTTGAAGTCGGTGCGATCAGGCAACTTGCCATGGGGCAGGCTGGCCAGGTACTCCCGGGAGGGTGACACCAGCAACAACCGACGCAGCCGCTTGGGATCGCCGTTGCGCCAGCGCAACGGCTTGTCGAACCAGCCGGGGATCACCCGGTCCGTGAAGTGCGGATACAGCACAATACCCGTGCTCTGGTAAGGCAAATCCAGGTGATAATCGAGCATACCGCCATCCCGGTAGACGCCATCCGGCGCCCCAGGCAGGCCGGTGACCCCATCGAGCACCATGGGAATAGCGGCACTGGCCAGCAGCGCCGCACGCAAGTTCTCCGCCCCCAGGGAAATATGGTGGGTGGTGAAATCATTGAGCGGGCCCACCGGCAGCGGGCTGCCGTCCGGGTAAACCAGGCCTCGTTCCATGAACAGGCCAGTGGCCTGACGACTGAAAAAGTTGGTACCGATCAGCCCGGCCAGGCCCAGACCCAGGCCCAGACCGCCGCTCCGAGCCATCAGGCCGCGGCTGCGAATTACGACAATCACCAGCCGGTAGTTCTGGTTATGCAGGATATGCTGGTCGCGATCCTGCAGCAGGTCGGAGAGCATGGCCGCACAGCGGTGGCTGACTTCTCTGGAGGTAATGCCTTTGGGAAAACGCTGGCAGGTATAGAGCTCCGCCAGCCTTGCCAGCCCCTTGGCCGGGTCCTGCCCCATGGCAATGGCGGCAAAACGCCAGCTTCCAATGGAGGCACCGATCAGGGTCCGACGGCGAGGAGCCCGGGGCAGGAAGTCACCAAAAACGGCCTGGTCCAGCCCGTTGATTCCCAGGGCCTTGGGACCACCGGCCGCACCGGGAACAATGTCCACATCCCCGGCACGCAGACCATATTCGCGCAAATGGGCAATAGCGTCGGTGCCCGCGCGCAACGTCAAGGCCGGGGCGTTATTGTGAATGGCGACCACCTGTTCTCTCCGCAACCTGCTCAGGAAGGTTATGCATCCTACCCGCTATTGGCAGATTTCCGAAATTGCATTCCGCGGCTGCTTCCGCCGTTCAATGCTGGGCGGTCAGAAACTCCCCCAGCGCGCGGGTGAACGCCCACGGCTGACTCATCAGCGGCACATGGCCGGAGCGGGATAACACCACATGGCGAGCCCCGATCAGTTCGGCAAACGCAGCCTGCCCTTCCGCAGGATAGAGGGGGGAGTGGGCGCCGGTGATGACCGTGGCCGGCACCGGGAAATCCGCCGCAGTGGGCCGATAATCATGGGTTGCGGACAGGTAGGCCTGCAGGTAGGCACGAATATCTGCCAGCTCCGCCACCGGCAGCAGGCGAGCCCATAATCCGGACCAGCGGGCAGTGGCCCGAAAGGCAGAATGCAGCCCGGGGCGCCCAGCCACTTGCGCGAGAATATGGGTCAACTGGCGAAGTACCGCTTCGCGCAGACCGGGAGCCAGGTTGGCGACCCGCCCCTGATCCGGCGCCGCCTCCAGCAATACCAGCAACTCCCGCAGCTGGGAGAAGAAATGCTCCTGACGCTCACCGAACAGGCCGTGGGCCCAATCCGGCTGGTTGGCAATGCAGGGCGTCTGATCAATATGGAGATACCGTGCCACCGGGGAGAAATCCCCGTGGGCTTGCCAGAGGAGGCTGGTGGTGGCACCCAGGGAATAGCCCACCAAATGGAAGTCCTGCAACCCGAAATGGGCCACCAGGTCTTCCATGTCCTGCATGTGGTTATGGAACACATCCGGCTGATTGAATCGGGCGGCGGCGGACTGTCCCGCCCCGCGCAGATCCGGCATGAAGAACTGGTAACGACGCAGGTATGGCAACACAAAAGGCAACCAGTCGCGTCCCTGCATACCAAGCCCGTGCAACATCAGCACCGGCTGGCCACGCCCCAGAATTCTCACATGCAGAGACTGGCCGTCCCTGGCAGGAAATAACGGCATCCCGCTCCCCCGTTTGTTGTTATTCGCCGTACAGACACAGATAGGCGGTATCCATAGCCACCTTTACCTGAAAACGACTGTCTGCCACGACCTCAAAGGTGTCACCGGCAGCAAACGTCTGCCAATCGGCAGCGCCGGGCAACTTCACGGTCAGTGCGCCGCTTACCACGGTCATGGTCTCGTGCTCGCTGGTGCCGAACTCGTAATCGCCCGGCGCCATAACGCCGACGGTGGCCGGTTTGGTTTCGGCTTGAAAGGCAATGGATGCCACCTTGGCATCGAAGTATTCGTTGACCTTGAACATGCAAGGACCTCCGTTGAGTCAATGGAGGCGCGAGTATGCCAAAAGCGCCGTCGCTGTGCCGCTTATTTCCAATCCGTGGCAATCGGAGTGCCCTGCCGCACGGTATTGGTGACCGGGGTCTTGGCGGCAATCTCCAACAGACGCTGCCGCTGTTCGTCGCTCAACTGACCGCTACAGGTCAGGGTACGATCGATATATTCCTTGCCCGCGTCATCCCGGTAAAAATGCAGACCCACCTGAATCTCACCCAAGTCCCACCCTTTGCGCTCGGCATACATTCGCAGGGTAATGGACGTGCACGCTCCCAGTCCGGACAGCAACAATTCGTAGGGATTCGGGCCGCTGTCACTGCCACCCAGCTTTTCGCCTTCATCGGCAGCGAGCCGATGCTGCCGGGCATCAATCTGCTGCACGTACTTCTCCACGCTTTGAACCTGCACCTTGGCCATCATGCTCTCCTTTTCTTGAAGCGTCGCCGCTTGCATACTGAAATACCAAACCGCCTCTGTAGACTGCATGCAGACCTCCAGAAGCAGGATCAATGACTATGCCACGGAGACGGCCATGAGCAATACCAATGCCAGCGGCGAGATGGTGGAATGCCCCAACCTGGCCAGCAAACCCACACTCAAGGCGGTGGCCTCACGCAAAAGCATTCTCGGCAGTGGCCTACCGATCATTCGCCATCTGCCCAGCCGTGATCAGCGACTGATCGGCCCCTGGTGTTTTCTTGACCATATCGGGCCCACCTCACTGGCCGCCGACAACGGCGTGGATGTGGGCACCCACCCTCACATCGGCCTGCAGACCGTGACCTGGCTGTTCGAGGGAGCCCTGCTGCACAAGGACAGCCTGGGCTATGAACAGGTGATTCGCCCGGGACAACTCAACCTGATGACTGCCGGGCATGGCATCTGTCACTCCGAGGAAAGCCCCGAGGGTTTCAGCGGCCCCATGCATGGTCTGCAATTCTGGATCGCACTGCCCGCCGAACACGAAGACACCGACCCGGCCTTCAGCCATCACACCGACCTGCCGCAATGGCATCAGGAGGGTGCGGACATCACCCTGGTGGTGGGCGAACTGGATGGCCACCATTCCCCCGCCCGGGTGTACTCCCCCCTGGTCGGCGCCGATATCGTGGCGCAAGACACCTGCACCCTGACCCTGCCTGTGCCGGCGGATTTTGAACTGGGGCTATGCATCAGCGAAGGCCGCGCCGAGGTGGACGGTGAAACCCTGCAGGTGGGTGAGCTGTACTACCTGGGTTGTGGCCGTGACAGCCTGACACTCACGCTCAGCGCCAACAGCCGGGTGATGCTGCTGGGGGGCCAGCCTCTGGGGCAACCCGTGCTGTTGTGGTGGAATTTTGTCGGTCGGGACCAGCAGCAGCTGGAGGCAGCGATTGCAGACTGGGCTGCCTGGCCCAACCAACGCTTCCCGGATGTGGCGGCCTATCAGGGCGATCCCCTGAAAGCCCCCAGCCTGGATCCATCAGTACGGCTTAAATGATTCGGATTGGCCCGTAGGAGCCAGGCTCGCATGGCGAATCGCTCAACATGTTCGCCATGCGAGCATGGCTCCTACACCAACACAGCCCGGATCAGGAGCCTTCTACCTGCTGGCAAAACATCGCCATGTCAGGATCAGCAAACCCCTTGTGGGTAATGATGGCGTCATAGCTCTTACCGGCCTGAACCGCACAGGATACCGTATCCAGCAGGCTGTCATCCGCCGCATCCCTCACTTCAATTTCCAGGCGGCCACTGCCGTTCGGTGTATCTGCGAAATAGCCGGTTGCTTTGCCATAATCCAGATCCGCTGCAATGCCGATTGAGAAACGGGTGCTGGCTTGCTCATACATGGCATGGATAAAACGCACCCCTACCTGGGTAGCAGCCACCTCTGGCGTCTGTTGGCGAAACGCAGCCAATTGCAGAGCACCGCCAACAACATCGCCCATGAATACCAGCGTGTAATTATCCCCCGCTTTCAGGCTCGCGCTGTCTGCGTGGAAGTCGCTGCCATTTCTGCGCACGGAAAATTCGATAGTGTCTTCACCGGCATCCAGTTTCAGATTCTTGCCGTCCTGTTCATCGGTTGAGTAACCCACATCCTCAAACAGGGGATCCGAAGATTTGTTGGTCACCACATCCACACGAATGCTGGAGGCATCCGGATCCGTGAAGTCGGTTAATTGGTTATGGAAATAGAGGCTGGCAGGGGGCCGCAGCAGATCCTCCACCTCATCGTCATCTCCCCCGCAACCGGACAACATCACAACACCGGCCATGGCCAGCAGGCCCAGCTTTTTCATTGTTTTCTCCCGAATCGATTACCGGCGTAAGAATTACCACGGCCAGCGGCATTTTTTTGGTAATAGTTGGCAGTTTGGAGGGGGTCGAAAGGCGGGTACTGCCAGCCGTTCAGTTGAACGGCTGGCAGTACAGGGCGATCTGGTCATCGTCGCTGTCGAAACGGCGATAGGCAATGATGGCATCGTAGCTGCGGCCGCTGCTGACGCTGCAGCTTACCTGGTCGATTTCCAGGCCCTGGGTTTCGTTGTTCACCGTCACGTCCAGGCTGCCACTGGCATTCACCGAGACATAGCTGCTGCCCTCCGCATACTCCAGACCGGACACCAGCGACTGGCCGGCTGCGCCCGGCGTGACAACGCTGAGTTCGTCGCCGGAGAGGCGCGACAGGGTATTGATGAAACGCACCCGGATCTGACCGCTGGTTACGTCCATATCCTGGTGGCGGTAGGTGCGCAGCTGACGGTTGTCCAGCGTCGTATCCCCCATCAGCACCACGGTATAACGATCACCCGCTGTCAGAGTGCGATTCAGTGGGCCGTTGACCAGGGTGCTGCCGGAACTGCTGCCACGGGCATCGAAAGACAAGGACTCACTGTCGTCATCCAGCTCGATGGATTCAGCGCTGACATTGCCCGTAATGGTGTAGCCCACATCGTCCTGCAGAGGACTATTCTGGTTGTCCACAAACAGGTCCACGGTGACATCATCTTCGCTGCCGCCACCCACCTGGGTCAGCTGGTTATGGAAGTAGATTCTGGCGTTGTCAGAAAACAGACCGTTGTCATCATCCTCGTCGCAACCGAAAGTCGACAGCCCTGCCACGGACGCGGCCAATACCAGACGCAGAAAAATCATGATGCCTCACTCCCGGGCGCTTCCTCGCTACTGCCCTGCTGCTCCAGCAGAACGGCGGGACTTTCACCCTCATTGAACTCGCGTATGAAAATGCCCCAGAAGGCAACAAACAGGGCCGCCAGCAGCGGCCCCAGCGCAAAACCGGTAATGCCGAACATGGCCAGGCCGCCAAGGGTGGAAAACAACACCACATAATCCGGCAACTTGGTGTCCCGGCCCACCAGGATCGGCCGCAGGATATTGTCCACCAGCCCGATAACAAAAATACCAAACAAGGCCAGTATGGTGGCATTCACTATATCACCCACCGCATAGAGGTAGAGTGAAACCGGTACCCAGATGAGGCCTGCCCCCACCGCCGGAATCAGCGACAGCACGGCCATCACCACCCCCCACAACAAGGCACCGGGGATACCCAGCCACCAGAAGATCAATCCGCCCAGCGCCCCCTGGGTCGCTGCCACCAGCAGATTGCCCTTGATGGTAGCCCGGGTCACTTCAGCAAACTTGGCAAACAGCAGTTTTTCCCGTTCGTCACCCAGCGGCAGCGCGCGAATCAGCATGCTGACCATGGCATCGCCGTCGCGGATCAGGAAGAACGCCAAGTACAGCATCAGCCCCAGATTGAGGAAAAACTGGAAGGTGTTCTGACCGACAGCCAGGGCCCGCTTGGCCAGAAACTGGCCGGCGCCGGTGAAGGCTTCCACGGTCTGCGACTTGATGCGATCCAGGTCAATATCGAAACGTTCGGCCAGGGTCTGCAACCAGGGGAAGGCCTGCTTGATGCGGTCCACATAGTCAGCCAGGTTGAGCTCGCCGCTCTGCACTTTCTGGAACAGGGACACCCCTTCGGTGACAAAGGAGGAGGCCACCACCAGAACCGGAATCACCACCAGCACCACACAGAGGATGAGGGTGCACAGGGAGACCAGGTTACGGCGATGGGGCCATTTGCCCAGCAGCCGTTTCTGGAACGGATAGAAAATCACGCCGATGGCGCAGGCCCAGAAGATCGGGGCGAAGAAGGGTTTCAACAACAGCGCAAAAGCCACGCTGACCGCCACCAGCGTGAGCAAAAACGTGCCACGCTCCAGCTTTACCGATATATCCGTACCCTGCATCGCCACTCCGTCCCTTTTGACACGTTAGCGGGCCGCCATGATCACGCTGCCGCCCAGGAAACTCATATAGGATACGAACACCAACAGCAATACGACACCATTGCCCCGGGTGATCTGGCCCTTGCGGCCCCATAACCCAAAGCCCATGACGAACAGGGCCAGGGTCAGCACCATCATCAGGCTCCAGTCGCGCTGCAATACCAGCGTTTCCACGCTCATGGGCTGGATGGCACCGGCAATACCCACCACCGCCAGGGTATTGAACAGGTTCGAGCCTAGCACGTTACCAAAGGCAATATCGTGCTCCCCCTTGCGGACCGCAGCGATACTGGAGGCCAGCTCCGGCAGGGAGGTGCCAATCGCCACGATGGTCAGGCCGATGATCAGATCGCTGACCCCCAGTGACTGGGCGATATCCACCGCCCCCCACACCAGCAGCCGGGAGCTACCCACCAGCAGGGCCAGGCCCACCACCAGCCAGAACAACGACGTCTTCAGGGGCAGCGGGTGTTCCGCCAGATCGGTTTCCACTTCCCCGGCCAGCACATCCCCTTTACCGGTCATGGCGGCATAGATGGACCAGCCCATCAGTAGCGCCAGCACGGCGATCAAGACCCAGGCATCCAGACGGGAAATATTGCCATCCAACAGCTGATAGCCGGCCAGCAAGGTCACCAGCGTCAGCACCGGCAGCTCTTTCTTGAGAACCGCCGAATTCAGTGCAATGGGGCTGATCACCGCCACCACCCCGAGAATCAGGGCAATATTGGAAATATTGGAGCCATAGGCATTGCCCAGGGCCAGCGAGGGATTGCCATCGAGCGCCGCCATGGCAGACACCACCATCTCCGGTGCGGAGGTGCCGAAGCCGACGATCAACATGCCGATCAGCAGCGGCGGCATCCCGGCATGGGCGGCGGTACCCGCTGCCCCTTCCACAAACTTGTCAGCACTCCATACCAGCAAAATCAGGCCAGCAATGACGGCGGCAATAGCCAACAACATGGGGACTCCTTGGGGTAGTGAATCGTGTCAGGCGGGCATTGTGGCAGAGAGAACGGAAACAGACACCTGCGAGTTACGAGAAGCGAGTTACGAAAACCCAAAACCTCTATCGAATTTTGCCGTTCGTAACTCGCATCTCGTCGCTCGCGCCCCACACCCACATGGCTCAGAGCACCCCGCCCCTACAGACAGGGTTCACACATGCTCTTCCCGCCCCGGCTTGATGCCATAGGCCAGGGTATAAAGCACCGGCACCACAATCAGCGTCAGGATGGTGGCGAAGCCCAGGCCGAACATGATCACCACCGCCATGGATTCGAAGAAGGCATCGAACAACAGCGGGATCATGCCCAGGATGGTAGTCACTGCCGCCATGCACACCGGTCGCACCCGGGAAATGGACGCTGTCACCACCGCCTCAAACGGCGGCAGGGATTCCATCTCCAGCTTGATCTGCTCCACCAGCACGATGCCGTTCTTCACCAGCATGCCGGACAAGCTGAGAAAGCCCAGCAAGGCCATGAAGCCGAAGGGGGCATTGAGCAGCAACAGGCCCAGGGTGACGCCGATAATGGCCAGCGGCACCGTGGCCCAGATCACCAGCGGCTGGCGCAGGGAATCAAACAGCAGCATGGTAATGATGAACATGAACAGGTAGCCCATGGGCAGGCTGCCGAATACGGCTGCCTGGGCATCTTTCGAGGCTTCATATTCTCCCCCCCAGGCCAGGGAATACCCCGGTGGCAATTCCAGCTCGGCAATGGCCGGGCGGATCCGGCGCAGCACCTGGTCGGCGGTTTCATCACCGAGCACATCCGGCTCCGCCTGCACGGTGAGAGTCCGCTTGCGGTCACGACGCAGAATCAGCGCGTTCTCCCACTCCGTGCGGAAATCGGACACCACCTGGGTAATCGGGATATAGGTGGTATAGACCGGCGACCACACCTGCACATCGTTCAGGTTATCGGCACTGAGCCGCTCCTCTTCCGGGGGCCGCGCCACAATGGGCAACAACTGACTGCCGTCCCGGTACAGGCCGACAGTGCGGCCGCTGAAATTCAGGGCCAGGGTATTGTCCAGGTCTTCCCGGCTGATGCCGGCACGGCGGGCCTGGGCCTCCTGAAACTGGGGACGAATCACTTTTTCCTGCTGACGCCAGTCATGTCGAATGCTCTCCAGACCGCCGTCGGCACGCATGATCGCCTGGGCCTTCAGCCCCAATTCGCGCAACGTCTGAGGGTCCGGGCCGCTGAAACGGGCCTCAATGGACGCCGGCGGGCTGGGACCGATCATCAGGCGTTTCACCTTGGCAAAGGCCTGCAGGTGTTCTTCGCCGATCAGTTTCCGGGTGGCAGACAGGGCCGCATCAATCTGCTCCCGTTCGCCCACCTGAACAATCAACTGGGCATAGCTGGGGTAACTCTTTTCCGGGTTATAGGGCAGCATGAATCGCTCGGCGCCGCGACCGATGGTACTGGTCACCCCGGTGACTTCGTCCATATCCAGCAGCGATGACTCCAGACGCTCCACCGCCTCGCGGGTGGCACGAATATCACTGCCCTGGGGCAGCCAGTAGTCCACCAGAAACATGGGGGTATTGGAGGGCGGGAAGAAGGCCTGTTTGACTGCGCCGAAGCCCACCACCGCTGCGACCAGCAGGATGCCCATGCCGCTCAGGGTGAGCACCCGGTGGTGAATGGCCCGGTCCAGCAAACGCCGATAGATGACAAAGATTTTCCCTTTGTAGGGGTCTTCGGCCTCCCCCTCGGCACCGCCCACATCCTTGTCGGAGAAGAACAGGTCGGCAAAGAACGGCACCAGGGTCACCGCTGTGATCCAGCTGAGCAGCAACGAAATCAGCAACACCCAGAACAGGGTATTGGTGTATTCCCCTGTGGCATCCTCGGAAAGACCAATGGGCGCGAACGCCATGATGGCAATCACCGTGGCCCCCAGCAGTGGCCAGATAGTCTGGCGGACAATATCCACCGCCGCTTCCAGTTTCGACATGCCCCGCTTCATGCCCACCAGGATGCCTTCGGTGACCACGATGGCGTTATCCACCAGCATCCCCAGGGCAATAATCAGTGCGCCCAGGGAAATCCGCTGCAGATCAATGGCCAGCATTTTCATGACGATAAAGGTGCCAAGGATGGTGAGCAGCAACACGCCCCCCATCAACAGACCGGAGCGCACCCCCATGAACACCAGCAGCACCACGATGACGATGGCTATGGCCTCGCCCAGGTTGAGCAGGAAGGCCCCCACCGAACTGTCGACCTCTTCGGGCTGGTTGTAGACCGTGGCCAGCTCCATGCCCGCCGGTCGCTGGTACTCCAACTCGGCCAGACGCTGTTCTACCCGCGCGCCCACTTCCACCACATTGACGCCCTTGGAGAACGAAACCCCCAGGGTCAGGGCCGCCTCACCATTAAAGCGGTAAAGATGATCCGGCACCTCTGCGTAGCCCCGTTCAATGGTGGCCACATCGCGCAGGTAAACCAGCTCATCCGCGCCCGGTTCGGAAATCAGCAGATCCCCCATATCCTGGACGGTGGGAAATTCTCCGGTGGGGTAGATGCGGATGTATTCGTCACCGACTCTGACCTTGCCCGCCGGGTTGACCGTATTCTGGGTCTGCAACAGGGAAAAGATCCGTTCCGGGCTGATGCCCAGTGACGCCAGCCGGGTGCGGGAGATTTCCACCAGCACCTGCTCCTGGCGCTGGCCCCCTACCACCACCTTGCCCACGCCTTTCACCAGCACCAGCTCCCGGGTCAGGTAGTCGGCGTAATCCTGCATGTCCTGATAGCGGTAACCGTCCCCGGTAATGGCCAGCAAAATACCGTACACATCACCAAAGTCATCCATGACCTGAATGGTGCCGGCTCCCGGCGGTAACTCAGGTTGCAGGTCCGTGAGCTTGTGCCGTAACTCGTCCCAGATCTGTTTGAGCTGGCTGGACCGGTAGGTGGGTTTCATCTCCACCTGTACCTGGGACAGCCCATTGCTGGAGATGGAAGTGACGTAATCCACATAGGGAAGATTCTGGATGGCCATCTCCACCGGCAGGGTCACTTCCTCTTCCACCTGACGGGGCGACGCCCCCGGGTAGCTGGTAATCACCATGGCCGTCTTGATGGTGAACTCCGGATCTTCCAACTGACCCAGCCGGGTAAAACTGACGATCCCGCCCACCAGCAGCACCAGAGTGAACAGCCAGCTAACGACGCGATGACGGATGCTGTAGGCGGCGATATTCATTTACAGTCCCCGCTCTTTCACCAACTCACGGACCGTCTGACCCTCTTCAAGATGGTGAACCCCGGCACTGACCACCCGATCCCCGGCCTGCAGGCCGTCCAGGATTTCCACCCCGTCACCGACAACCTGGCCGAGCATGACCGGCACCGCGGTCACCGTTCCCTCCTGGTCCTGCTTCTGATAGCGCCAGACGAAGGCTCCTTCCTTGCCGTCCTGTTTGAACACCGCCTCCACCGGCACCTGCAAGTGATCCGCGGAGGCCTTGCGGATCTGGCTCAGGTCAATGGCCACATCCACGCTCATGCCCGGCAGCACCAGCAAGCCTTCAGGGTTAGCCATGGTCAGGGTGATGTTGTAGGTCTGGGTACGCGCATCCGCGCTGGCTTCATGCTCTTTATAGCTTGCCTTGAAGGTACGGTTGGGCGCCCCTTCAAAACGCACCGTCGGCTGATAGTCTTCGCCGCCTTCCCTCAGGTTGGTGAAAAAGCGTTCGGACACGGCGAACTCGATATCGATGTTATCGTCACCCTGCAGATAGAGGATCGGTTCCTTGGCCTGCACAAACTGGAAATTCTCCACCTCGGTGCGCGCCACGGTACCCTCATAGGGTGCCTTGAGACGGGTATAGTCCACATTGTCACGGGCCTGACTCAGGGCAGCCCGGGCCTGGCGGCGTTTGGCCTGCAACTCGTCAAACTGGGCTTCGGAAATCACCCCGCGCTCGCGCAGGCTGATGGCTCGCTGATACTGACTTTCGGCCAGATCATACTGTGCCTGGCGGTCCGCCAGCTGATTGTTGAAATCCGCCGGATCCAGGGCCGCCAGCAGCTGCCCCTTCTTCACCTGTTCACCCGCACGCACCGGCAGCTTGACCAGCTGCCCGGACACCCGGAACGCCAGCTGTGACCCTTCGGTCGCCACCACCCGCCCCGGGTAATGCCGAAGCTGCCCGGCACCATCGCCATTCACCGTGTACAGTTTCACCGGCTGCGGTAACGGCGCCTGCGCAGGCGGCTCATCACCACATCCCGCCATCACCAGAGACAGGCCAACCAGTGCCCAGAAACGTGCCATGCGTGCTCTCCCGATTCCATGGTACTAACCAGTACCAATTATCACACAACTTGCCGCCGTGTCGTGAAGCCTATTCAAAACCCTACCGGATTCTGACCTGAAATGACTGTGGTGTCTTTGTGTAGGGAAACGGCTTCCGAATGATGAAACCCTAACCCTGAATCCCTGACCGCCACCACCGATTGCGCAGGGTGCCACTGAGCCTGAGGCGAACTGCACCGACCCGGCGCTTCATGGTGCAGTTCGCCTTGGGCTCAGTGGCACCCTACCTCTCGCAAAGCTGCGGGGATTTACCGTAAAAAAAAGGGCCGACAGGCGTCGACCCAAGGGGGGAAGTACGATGCATGGCGGGTGGGTCCACCCTGCCCGCCGTGCGGTGAAGGTGAGCGCGTCACGGGGTTGCTCTTTACCAGGCTTGCGGCCTGATCAGGCCTTGAGCCAGGCTTCCAGCTCATCGGCGCCGCCAATGCGTTCGCCTTCGATATACACCTGCGGCGTGGTGCCGGCACCGGTGACCGCCGCCAGGGTGCTGTAGCTCAGCCCCCGGCTGCCCAGTTCGATTTCCTCGAACGCGTAGCCGTTATCGGCCAGCGCCTTCTTGGCTCGGGTGCAGTGCGGGCAACCCGGTTTGGTGAAAACGGTGACCCGCTTGGGCAAGGCCGCTTCGCCATTGATGTAATTGAGCATGGTGTCCGCATCGGAGACCTCGAACGGGTCGCCAGGTTTTTCCGGCTCGATGAACATGCGGTCAATTACCCCGTCTTTCACCAGCATGGAATACCGCCAGCTACGGGGCCCAAAACCCAGATCCTGCTTGTCCACCAGCATGCCCATCTTGTCGGTGAACTCGCCGTTACCATCCGGAATGAAACGGATGTTGCCGGCAGCCTGGTCGCCAGCCCAGGCGTTCATGACGAAGCCGTCGTTCACGGAAAGGCACACAATGTCGTCGACACCGTTGGCCTTCAACACCGGCGCCAGTTCGTTATAACGGGGCAGGTGGGTGGAGGAGCAGGTCGGCGTAAATGCCCCCGGCAGGGCGAACACCACCACGGTTTTTCCCTGAAACAGGTCGTCGGTGGTCACGTCCTGCCATTCATTTCCTTCACGGGTCCGGAAGGTGACCTGGGGGACGCGTTGTCCTGCGCGATTTTCCAGCATGGTTGCACTCCTTGTGCCAATTAGAGGGTGGCTCATTTGCTATGCATTCAATAATAGTCACCCTCTATTGATCTGGAAAACGGATTACCTCTATTTCATCAATTGCCTTTAACTATCAGTCGAGATGGGCGGACAGCATCCAGGCCGCCTTTTCGTGAATCTCGATGCGGTCACTGGCTACCGTGGAAGACCCCTCATCCTCGTGCTCGCCGGCCAGTTTCAAGACCCGATTGGCCTGCTCGGCAACGGTGCGGTGGTCCTGCGCCAGCTCTCGGATCATGTCACTGGCAGACGGGTCGCCCACCGCGTCTTTCACCGTGGACAACTTGGCGAACTCCGCATAGCTGCCCGGCGCCTTCCAACCCAGTGCGCGGATTCGCTCGGCAATGGTGTCTACCGCCAGCGCCAGCTCGGTGTACTGCTGCTCGAAAAGTAGATGCAGGCTGTGGAACATGGGTCCGGTCACGTTCCAGTGATACTTGTGGGTTTTCAGGTAGAGGGTATAACTCTCCGCCAGTAACTTGCTCAACTGCTCGGCAACCTGCTTGTTGTGCTCAATCATTGCGTGGCTCCTTGCTGTGCGAATGTGCGGCGGGAGACTCTCCCGCTGTTTCCTTACATGGCCTCGGGGACAGCGACTTCAACCCCGCTTCGCCATGCCATGTGTTGACCGTAACGCCACAATCCGCGCATCGACAGGAGAATGAATTCATTGCCTCGATAGGGAACGCCGATCTGCACCTCTGACTGAATTGGCGCTTTACAGGCGCGGTGAACGCTCGGCATGATGCAGTCTCCTCTCACTGGAAAGAAGACGCCGTCAATGCCCGCAACCCCACAACCGGAAACGGATTACTCTATTCTGGAAGAATGGTTGAACGGTTGGACGCACGGCATCGGCGCAGCCCTGAGTGTGGCCGGCACCGTGGTGCTGGTGGTTGCCGCCAGTCTGCAGGGCGACCCCTGGAAAATCGTCGGTTTCAGTATTTTTGGCGCCAGCCTGATCCTGCTCTACAGTGCCAGCGCGCTTTACCACAGCCTGCGCAACCCGAAGTGGCGGGCGGTGTTCAAGATGCTCGATCACTGCGCCATCTACGGCTTGATTGCCGGCACCTATACGCCTTTCCTGCTGGTGAATTTGCGTGGCCAGACCGGCTGGATCCTGTTTGCAGTGATCTGGACACTGGCGCTCATCGGTATCGGTCTCAAGGCAATGTACGGCCACCGTTTCAAGCTGATGCGGGTGGGCATTTACCTGGCCATGGGCTGGCTGATCCTGGTTGCGTCCGGGGAGCTGACCACCAAATTGAATGACCTGGGATTCTGGCTGATCCTGGCCGGCGGCATCACCTACACCGCCGGGGTGATTTTCTACCTGGCCGACCGCTTTATTCCTTTTAACCACGCTATCTGGCACCTGTTCGTCATGGGCGGCAGCGTCTGCCATTTCTTCGCCGTCTACTACGGTGTGCTGCCGGTCTAGCCGGTCCAGCCGCGCGGGTCGCGTTGGCGCTTTGCTTGCAAAGCGAAACCAGGAACGCCACGCCGCTTCGCGTGACAGGCAAAGCGCCAACGGCTAATCAGGCGACGAGATAGCGGTTACCCGTCAGCCCCTTGCATGATCCTGATCATTCATTATATATTTTATTTAAATATATTTTATGGAAGTGTCATGGAAACTCTGGATATGGATGCCCTGCGCGATAACGCCACCGAAGCCAGTCAGCTGCTCAAGGCCCTGTCACACCCGGATCGGCTTCTGTTGCTCTGCCAGCTCACCGAGGGCGAGCGCAGCGTCAGCGAGCTGGAAGAATTAGTTGGCGTTTACCAACCCTCCCTGTCCCAACAGCTGGGCGTTCTTCGCCGGGAAGGGCTGGTGGCCAGTCGCCGGGACGGCAAGCAGATGCATTATTCCATTGCCGACCCCAAGGCCCTGGCCGTGCTGGAAACCCTGTACGCCCTGTTTTGTGGAGACACCCGATGACCATCGACTGGCAAGCCTTTACGCCCGGGTCGGCCCTGGCCGGTGGCGCCCTGATCGGGCTGGCCGCCGCCCTCTTTATTCATGCCAACGGCCGCATTGCCGGCATCAGTGGCATTGTCGGCGGCCTGGTGCGCCCCGCCCCCGGTGACCGGGGCTGGCGACTGGCCTTTGTGCTGGGCATGGTCGCTGCCCCGCTGCTGTGGGGCCTGGCAACCACCCTGCCCCCATTGATCATTGCGGCGGACTGGCCGCTGTTGATCCTTGCCGGGCTGATTGTCGGCATCAGCACCCGCTACGGCGCCGGCTGCACCAGCGGCCATGGGGTCTGTGGCATTTCCCGACTCTCTCCGCGCTCACTGGTGGCCACTCTGGCGTTCATGGGCAGCGGCTTTGTCACCGTCTATGTGGTTCGCCATTGTCTGGGAGGGGCGCTATGAACCGTTCGCAACTGAGTGCCTTCATCGTCGGCCTGATTTTCGGAATCGGCTTGTTACTGGCCGGCATGGCCAACCCGGCCAAGGTGCTGGCCTTTCTGGATCTGGCCGGCGATTGGGATCCGTCCCTGGCGCTGGTAATGGTGGGCGCCATTGCGGTGGCGTCGGTGGGCTTTGTCCTGACCAAGGGTCGTCACCTTGCCTGGAGTGGCGACCCCATTCAGATACCCGGCAACCGCAAACTGGACCGGCGGCTGGTGCTGGGCTCACTGGGTTTCGGGGTGGGCTGGGGGCTGGCGGGCTTTTGTCCAGGCCCGGCGCTGGTGGCACTGGGCACCGGCAGCCTCAAGGCCGTGGTCTTCGTTGCCGCCATGGTGGCGGGGATGGCGGCCTTTGAATGGCTGGAAAGGCGTAAGAGCGCGTAAAGGCAGTGACGAGTTTCGAGGAACGAGTTGCGAAAGGCAAAACCGGAATCGCTCTACGGCTTAATCGATGCAGTCCATCTGCTGATTATCGCTTTTCGAAACTCGTTACTCGCAACTCGTACCTGTCGCTCCACCCTGCTTACAGCAGGGCTTCAATATCCTTGCGGATCGCTTCCGGCTTGTCGGTGGGCGCATAGCGCTTGATGACCTTGCCATCCCGGTTAACCAGAAACTTGGTGAAGTTCCATTTGATGGCCTTGCTACCCAACACACCGGTGGCTTCGCTTTTCAGGTAAGCGTACAGCGGGTGGGTGTTGTCACCGTTCACGTCGATCTTGTCGAACATGGTGAAGCTGACCCCGTAGTTCTTCTCGCAGAAAGCACCGATCTCGTCCGCCGCGCCGGGCTCCTGCTTGCCGAACTGGTTGCAGGGAAAGCCGAGAATCTCCAGGCCCTTTTCCTGCAGGTCGTCATAAAGCGCCTCCAGTCCCTTGTACTGCGGCGTGAAACCGCACTTGCTGGCGGTGTTAACAATCAACAGCACCTTGCCTTTAAAATCAGCCAGAGCTTTTTCGTCGCCACTCAAGGTCGTGGCGCTGTAATCATAAATCCCCATGATGTCTCCCAACGGAATCGAACGCCGGCTGGCGCGAGGCTCTTACCTTAACGTAAGGCCAGGGTGCCGGCGAGTCAGGGCATTATCCCTGGGCGCCTTGGCCGCCATAGATCACCTCGACCAGCGTTTCCGCCACGGCCCGGCTGGACTGCGGGTTCTGCCCGGTCACCAGTCGCCCGTCCGCCACCACGTGACTGACAAACTTGTCGCCCAGATCCAGCGTCGCCCCCAACTCTGCCAGGCGAGTCGCCAGCAGGAACGGCATCACATCATCCAGCCCCACCTCTTGCTCTTCCTCGTTGGTAAAGCAGGTCAGGGTGCGGTTTTGCACCAGCGGGGTGCCGTCTTCATTGCGGAGTCCCACCAGCGCCGCCGGGCCATGGCAGACCGCACCGAGCAGGCCACCCTGAGCCCAGGTCCGTTCCATCACCGCTGCCACCAAGGGGTGATCCGGCATATCGAACATGGCGCCATGGCCGCCAGGGACAAAGACACCGGCAAACCCGTCTTCCCAGATCTCTTCCAGGGGACGGGTATCCTGCAGGGCAGAGATCGCTTCCGACCACTGGGCTTTCTGTTCATCATCCGGCACCGAGTTGGGGTCCACGGGAATCTTGCCACCACGGGGACTGGCCACCACCACCGGGATATTTTTCTCCCGGAACAGCAACCAGGGGACTGCGAATTCTTCCAGCCACAGGCCGGTCTGCTGACCCTGACCCATTTGCGATGCACTGGTAACCAGCATCAGCAGGGGTTTATCCAGATTCATTACGCCTCCCGTTCGTGTTTCACTGCGTTCCTGTTCTGTTCATCTCAGCACGGCCCATGGCAACATGCTGTGATTGGTTCTTCTCACGTTGGGTGCGACAGCGTTTTTCATCAAGCCCGCAGGCGGATTTTTTTGTATGGATTGGCACCAGTTACTCAACAAGGCCCGGCTGGGCGGGCGCAGCGCCAAGGATGAGAGCGGTCGCACTGCCTTCCTGCGCGACCACGACAAGATCATCTTTTCCGGCGCCTTCCGGCGACTGGCGCGCAAGACCCAGGTGCACCCGCTGGCCACCAACGACCATGTTCATAACCGCCTGACCCATTCCCTGGAAGTGTCCTGCGTGGGACGCACCCTGGGCATCCGCGTGGGCGAACGGCTGCAGCAGCGCCAGTTGCTCCCGGACACGGTCAGCGCCACCGACTTGGGTGACATCGTCCAGTCCGCCTGCCTGGCCCACGATATCGGCAACCCGCCGTTCGGACACACCGGCGAGCGCGCCATCCGCGCCTGGTTCCAGGAACGGGGGCAACGCTTCCTCGCCATGCTGGCCCCGGAGCAGCAAAGCGACCTGACCTTTTTCGAGGGCAATGCCCAGGGCTTTCGCATCATCACCAAGAGTGAATACCACCAGTACGACGGCGGCATGCGCCTGACCTATGCCACCCTGGCCACCTTCCTGAAATACCCCTGGCTGTCCATCGATGCCACCGGCAGCAACGGAGCCAGCAGCAAGCCCGGCAAGTACAGCGCCTTTGTGTCGGAAGCCGATGCCTTTCGGGAGGTGGCCGCTGCCACCGGCCTGCGGGAAATTGCTCCGGGCCGTTTCTGCCGCCACCCGCTGGCTTATTTGATGGAGGCCGCTGACGACTTTTGTTACGCCATTATCGATCTGGAAGATGGCCTGGAGATGGACCTGCTGCACTGGGACGAAGTCTATGCCCTGCTGCAACCGGCCCTTCCTGACACCCCCGAGGTCCGCGACCTGATCCATTCCGACCTGCGCGACGGCCGCAAGGCGGCCCTGCTGCGGGGCAAGATCATCGAATGCTTCATTGAGGCCGGGGTGGAGGCCTTCGTGGCCAACCACGACAATCTGCTGGGCGGCAGAATGGAAGGGGATCTGATCAGCCACTGTGAACCGGCGGTGCGCGATGTGGTGGAAAACGCCAAGCAGCTGGCCCGTTCGAAAGTGTTCGAGCATCCACGGAAAATCGAACTGGAAATCGGGGCCTTCGAAGTGATGGGCGCGCTACTGGACGGCCTGATTGAAGCGGCGGTGTCCCATGCCTGCGATAGCGCCCGGAACTATCGCCACGAACGGATCATCGACCTGATCGGCCGACACAGTTTTCCGGAACAACTGGCCTCGCTGCCCAAACAGGAACGCATTTATCAATGCATCATGCGGGCACTGGATTTTCTTGCCGGCATGACTGACAACTACGCCACCTATCTGGCCAAACAGTTTTCGGGAATGGCGGAAACACGGTACTAGTGCGTATAAATGACCGAGCAGGCGTCATCGCTACCTGCTCGGAAATATCACGCATTCACCAAAAGTCACTGAGTCGAAGTTTGACGGATGCCCACTAGGGTCCCGTTATCAAAATAATCCTCGTAACAAGTATCCAAACCCTGCTCACCGCATCCAATATGCCCCAGATTCTCATTCCGAACAGATTCTGTATCAGCAGAGTAGATAACACTCGCGCCTTCTACGACAACAAACTCAACCACTGGCTCGCCACCTAAGGATTCAGCAATTTGAAGGCGATTCCCTTCCTGATTCCAATAAAGGGTTTCCGTTACGGGCTCACTATCCTCTTCAATACTTAAGCGAAACCCATTATCCAAATCACCTTCCTGCTCAATTTCAAATTCTAAAGTAACAGTTTTGTCCGTGTCAGCATTAAATGTAAGGGAAAATTTTTCCGAGAATAAATCCACTCCCCAACTTGAGAAATCATCTGTACCGCTTGGGTTTGCATCACGAATTCTTACTGATGCAGAAGAGCTTTGAACTGCATAGTTTGATCCAGAAACATCTAAAGATTTGGCCGCCTCCAGTTGCTCTTCAAGAGCGGCAATGCGGCTATTGCTTTCATCAATAGCCGCAGCCAAGGCCTGAAAGTTGGCATTCACATCTTCCGCAACCGCGTTCGTACCCTGCACAAATGTATTCGGCACAGTCACTTCTGCCACAGCCACGGAACTTGCCATTGCAGCAGCCAGAGCAGTCATCATAATTTTTTCCATTGTGTCGTTCCTTCTTCCGTAATTAGTTGCCAAACCGGCTTACTGCCAGTTCGCTTGGTTCCATTTCGTTTCGCCCCAGACTGCTTCGACAGTAGTGCCGGTGCAGGCACTGACCGTGGTGCTGGGAACACAAGGATCAGTGGGATCTGGATCAGCTACGTTGTCACCAAATCCATCACCATCGGCATCTTCACTTTCGGTAACATCATCAGGGAAAGCATCCGAATTATCGCCAACCCCGTCGCCGTCAGAGTCGACGCTCTCATCGGGATTCTCCGGGAAGAGATCAGCGTTATTCCCAACCCCGTCACCATCCGTATCAGCCGTTTCTCCAGGGTCGTTCGGGAAAGCATCCGTGTTATCGCCGGCACCATCCCCATCGGAGTCCACGGTCTCGGTCTCATCTTCCGGGAAGGCATCCGCATTATCGCCTACGCCATCGCCGTCGGTATCAGCGGTTTCTTCCGGATCATTCGGGAACACATCAGCGTTATCGCCAACACCATCCCCATCGGAGTCTACGGTCTCGGTCTCGTCTTCCGGGAAAGCATCCGCATTGTCGCCTACGCCATCGCCGTCGGTGTCAGCGGTTTCTTCCGGATCATTCGGGAACACATCAGCGTTATCGCCGACACCATCGCCATCGGAGTCCACTGTCTCGGTCTCGTCTTCCGGGAAGGCATCCGAATTGTCGCCTACGCCATCCCCGTCAGTATCAGCAGTTTCTTCCGCATCATCAGGGAAGGCATCGTCACCATCGACAACACCATCATCATCACGATCAGGGTTTCCAGGTGCAGGATCGTCGGCGTTCAGGACACCATCGCCATCGATGTCAGGATCGGTACTGTCCGGCTCACCATCGCCATCAAGGTCACTCTCGACCTTTGCTGGGGCGGGATCGGCAGTGGTAGCGGAGGCTGTGCTGGTATCCACTCCAGACTGACCCGTATCCGCCGTTTCACCGGCCACAACCGTGTTGGTCTGACCAACCGTGACACCATCTGTGCCGGGAATAACCAGCATTGACGGGTCCTGAGTGACTTCTGTCGCCAGGTTTGGGATGTCACTGAAGGCATTCAGGGCCTGCCCATCTGACTGGCCATCAATCGTCCCATCAGAGAAATCCTGCAGCAGCGCAGAGAAGATGCTGTCAGCAGACTCTTCACTGGCGGTATTGGCTTCCTTCGCCTTTTTGGCAAGCTCTGCAGCTAATGCAGATACGGCCTCTACAGCCGTACGCAGCTGAACAACTTTGGCCTGATCATCGTCGGCAGAAGTGATTAGAGGAGGACTGGAAAACAGATCCACATCATCACCAAGCAGGTCAAACCCTAGAGCGCTCTTCACTTTTTGCTGAGCAATCCCCAGAGCCTGAAGCCACTCATCCTGGGAAACATTGCCATCATCATTACCGGCAAAGCCTCCGTCTGGGCTGTCTGCATTTTTCAGGGCTAACTGCAAAGCCAGCGTACTAAGGGGGGTAGGATAATTCGTTTGACCGTTTGCAATGCCTTCCGCAGTAGAGACGGACAGCAAACGGCTAATGACCGGCGCCTGGCCTGTTGTCAAATCAATGGTGTCAGCATCTGCTACAACTTCAACGATCACAGTGCCTGTAGTGCCATCGGGCACCGAAACCCCTGAGAACGCGGCACTACCATTGGTATCACCTCTATCCAGCAGTTCGCCAAGACCATCCGGCTGATTTGGATCAGCGGCATATAGTGAGACTGCCGCATTGGCCAACGGCCCTTTCACCGCAGCTCCTTTGAGAGCCGTGCCTGATGAACCGCCACCATTGTTTGCTGAGCCTCCCCCACCACTACTGCCTCCGCCGCCACAACCGGCAAGCACTAACGCAGCAACGAGGGGGGTGAAGGCAAAAATTCCCTTCATATATTTCCCTTCCCTGAGTTCGTCTTAGTATTCCAAGTCGGGAAACTAGCAAAAAGCGACATGCATCTCAATTTTTTCGTGACAAGACACACAAATCTTCCAGTATTTCTACAACAAGCTTACTGAATCATGGGTTGAATACTCGTGATCTGGCTGTAATTTGATCAACCTTGGCAGCCTCTTCCCTAAGATCCCCCATATGGGGGATGCGCGCCTATCCGGGCCTGCTCAATACTGATAGTTAAGGAGCTTCGTGCGGGTGAGGGTCCGGGGACACCCCACACGAAAGCCACAAGAATCCATCCAACGGGGAAGTTGATGGCTACCATGTTTACGCCTGCTGTTTCCGGGGCACGGCCCCTTAATGCCTGCAAGACGCTCCTGATCCCACTGCTCGGTGCCAGCCTGCTGAGCGCCTGCGCCACCGGCCCCAAGCAATACGCGGTGGCACCGCTGGATCCTGCCAAACAGGAATATGTGGCCAGTCAACCAGCGGCCCTGCAGCCCGCCTGGCGCAAACTGTTCCAGGAAGGGCGCCGCAACGAAGTGCTGAACCTGATGGAAATCGGCGCCACCGCGTTCAAGACCGGGGATCTGGATACCGCCCGCCGCACCCTGGATGAGGCCATCGCCAACATCGAAAGCGTCTATGCGGACAACGATGCCGCGCGAAAGGCACGCAGCCTCTGGTACGAGGAAGGCGAAAAGGAATTCAAGGGCGAGCCCTATGAACGCTCCATGGTCTATTACTATCGCGGCCTGATCTATCTGATCGATGGCGATTACGGTAACGCCCGCGCCACCTTCCTCAACGGCCTGCTGCAGGATGCCTTCGCCGAGGAAGAACAGCACACCACCGACTTTGCCTCCCTGGTCTATCTGGCCGGTTGGGCGGCACGTCTGGATGGCAACGAACGCCTCGCCAATGAGCATTTCGAGGAATACCGCCAGTTTCGTCCCGACGGCCCGATCCCGACTGACAGCGACAATACCCTGATCGTGGCAGAAACCGGCACCTCCCCGCGCAAACTGGCCGACGGCGTCGGTCACTTCGAACTGGTCTACCGTCGCGGCAAGGGCTTTACCGAAAACCGCGCCAGGATTTCCGGTGATGGCCTCAATCAGACCCTCTACCCGGCGGAAGACGTGTTCTTCCAGGCCTCGACGCGAGGCGGGCGGGCGGTGGATCGCATCATCGAAGGCAAGGTGCAGTTCAAGCAGACCACCGGCAACGTGGGCGACACCATGACCAGCCTCAGCGACAACAGCCTGATCACCGGTATCGCGGCCGGGGCCGGGGGAGGCCTTGCCGCCGGCTTCAATACCATCACCGCCATTGGTGTCGCCGCCCAGGGCATGTCCGCCCGCACCAAGACCCGCGCCGATACCCGCTACTGGACCAGTCTGCCCGACACCCTGCACCTGGGCAGCGCCCGCCTTTCCGGGGATACCCAAAACGCCAATGTCACCTTCACCAACAAGGCCGGTATTACCCAACCACCGGGCAGCAAACCCGCCCGTATTTTCTTCGACAAGAATGGCAACGGCGTGATTTTCGCCAGTGCCCGTTAACCCCGTTAAGGAGAACTCCATGCACGCGAAATTCGCCCTTGTCGCCGGTCTGCTGGCCGGCTCATTGCTGGTCGGTTGCCAGAGCAGCAGCAAACTGGAACACGAACAGCGCACCGCGCCGACCACCTACAACAGCGTGACATTTACCGATTACGACCTGAACCGGAATTTCAGTGGCGGCATTCCCGGTCCTCACAAGGTGTTCCGCTTTACCGCCGAAAAGCATGGTATTCGCCGTACCCCGGCAAACACCTCGGAAGTCTTTGTCGTCCTGCGTAACCACACCGACTACAACGGCATCCTGGAAGCCAGCACCCAGTTCTTTGACCAGTCCGAGATTCCCACCGACGTGGAACCGCGCTGGCAGCGAGTGGTGGTACCGGCCAACTCCACCAGTGTCTATCTGGAAAAATCCACCACCACCGAGCCGCTGAAATACCGGGTGGAAGTGAGGCAGGCAAAATGAAGACTTTCGTCGCTCTCGCCCTGCCCCTTGCCTGGCTGGCCAGTAGCCATGCCCTTGCCCAGCAGGATCACCCCGCCACCGAAATGATGGCACCCGCCCAGGTCCCCATGAGCGAGGAAGCCTACGCGGAAAGCCTGCGCGATCCGTCCCAGCGCCCGCCGGAACAGGACGTCATCCGCCGTTTTCGTCAGACCTTTCCCGACCAGGGAAAGCCGCGCATTGCCGTCTTCTGGAATCGTGAATTTCCCACCCGCGTCAGCGACTGGTACAGCCACCACCGCGGCAGTCTCAATGCCAAAGGCGAGTTCAGCGTCACCGGCAAGGATGCCCGCGAAGAAAAAGGGCGCGCCACCCTGACCATGGAACAGGAAAGCCGCGGCGGTCTCCGTCCCTCAGACCGCAACGCCATTGCGCTGGGATTGCAAGGGGGGCTCATCAGCGCCTTCAAGCAAGGCGGCGCCACCGTCATCGATCAGGCCATGGCCCAGCGCATTACCGATAACGCCCTGGAAGACGGCACTTTCGAACGCGCCTCCCCGGACCAACTGCGCCTGCAAATGCGGGCCCTGTCCCAGCATGCGGATTACGTGCTGGAGCTGGTGGTGGGCAGCGAATTTGATCGTGACGGTCTGTACCAGGTGCGCGTGCTGTCCGTGAAAGACGCCAGCGTGGTGGCCGTGTTCAACACCGATGGCAAGCCACCGGGCAGTGAAGATCAGCATGCCTGGGTGGTCACCGATGGCGGCTTCGAAAAACGCGACCGCCCACAACCCATGAGCACCACCGGCAAGGAAATCGCCCTGCACACCATGGCCCAGATGAGCCAGTGAGCACCCAACCTATTCACGTATTCCATGAGGGGAACACCATGAACGCTTTCAAACCTATCGCCATCCTCGGTGCTGCCGTACTGCTCAGCGCCTGCGCGCCAACCCGGGTCGACAACGCCGCCGGACAACCCTCCGTCTATCAGGACGTGGGCAGCGCCGGGCGCGTTCAGGGGGTCGGCATCGAGTCCCAGGACGTGGTGGCCATGACCGACCAGATGATGCGCAGCCTGCTGGCCAACCCCATGGTTTCCAACCGCACCACCCCGCCACGGGTATTGATCGACATGGACGGCTTCAAGAACGAGAGCACCTCGGTGATCAACCTGAACATGCTGGCCAAGCGCCTGCAGATCGAACTCACCCGGGCCGCCAACGGCCGCATGGTGTTCGTCAATCGCCAGAACCTGGCGGCGATCCAGAAAGAGCGTGAGATCAAACGCGAAGGCCTGGTGGATGGCGGCACCATCCGCAAGACCCAGGCCACCGCCGGGGTCGACTACCAGATGTTCGCCACCATCACCTCCCAGGACGCCATTGATCGTCAGAGCCAGATGCGTCAGCGCTACCACTACATTTCCTTCGAAATGGTGGACATGGAGCTGGGCACCCTGGTGTGGGGCGACGGCTTTGAAATGAGCAAGGCCACCCAGGACAACGTTCTTTACCGCTAACCCGTTTTCTGTCCGCGGGCGCCACGGGAACGACCGCCCGCCTGGACAGGCGATTACAGGAGATCATCATCATGGAACGCATTTCTGCCAGCATCCGCTTGGGGGCGGTCGTGCTCGGTTCTGCACTACTGGGCGCCTGCGCCTCCAGTTATCAACAAGGCAGTACAAGCAGCCCCGCCGTGACCACCGTTAACGGCAGTGTAACCACCTCAACTGACACCGGCGCCTATCACGCACAGGTACTGCAGGCCAGCCAGACCGGCCAAACCGCCTGCGTACAGGCCGAAGTGGTATCCGGCAAGATGGTCTACCATTCCACCCTTGTTGCGCCGGGCAGTTTCCAGGTGCAAGCGCAGCACTCCGAAGGCGCTTGGCGTTGTGTCGATTACAGCAACAACGCTGAACAGGTTTGGGCTCTGCTGGATTCCTCCTCTCTGGCGTCTGACGGCCAGTCGCCCACCGGAGAACCCCTTGGTAAGGGATTGCTCGGTATCCGCATCAACCAGACCGAAGATAAACATTTCCTGAAAGTGGAAAGCCTGGTGCCGTTGAGTGCAGCGGAAGAAAGCGGTCAACTACAAAGCGGTGATCTGATCGTTGCCATTGGCGAAGGCAAGGACGGGGAAATGACCCCGACCAGCGGCCAGACCTTACAACAGCTGGTTGCCCAAATGCGTGGCGAGCCCGGCACCTTTGCCCGCCTGAGCATCATGTCTCCGGGCACTGCCGGAACCCGCGACGTGGTCCTTGAGCGTCGTGAGCAGACTGCCGAGCAACAGGCCGCCATCCAACAGCAGCAGATCGACGCCCTTGCTATCAAGGACAACAGTGGCCAGTTCCTGTCGCCCTACACCAGCGATGGCGTGACAGCCGAGTGGGTCAACAAGACCATCAACGTGTCCATGGGCAAGGCAACCGGCTCAGCCGTAGGTGGCGTTGCCGGTGCCTACGCGGCCAACAAGGTACTGGAAAACGTCCCCTTCGGCGGCATGCTGGGCGGCTTTCTGGGCTCCAAGGCCGGCAAGGCTGTGGGCGGCAACACGGCGCTGGAAGCCTCCGGTGGCTGGGACTTCATTCGCAGCAGCTCGGATATTTCCTTCAACTCCATGAATGACATGGCCCGCTGGCTGGCCACCACCCACCGGGACAAGAGCAACTTTGTGGATGTGATCAAGGCCGCCGACAAGATCTACCCGGGCCTGCAAACCGCCGTCGCCAATTCGGCACGTTGATCGGGAGCCTTCCATGTCAATTCGACCCCTTTACCGCTTCGCTCAGGTCATAACCTGCCTGCTTCTGATCAGTGGCTGTACGACCTATCGTTATGTTCCGGCGGCGACGGAGGCAAACCCTCAAGAGACCGTCAACACGGCCCCCGTTGCGCTTCGCATCGACTCACCCGTAGCCAGTCGCGAGGCCCATCAGCCCAACACGCCGGAATGGCAGAAAATGAAGCCTGCGCTGGAAAAAGCGGTGGCGGACAATCTCAAGGATCTTTCCTCGCAACCCGTGTCGGCGCCCTCACCCACCCTTGCGGTGAGCGTGGACAATGACGGCTCGCAAATGCACTGGGGCTCCTTTTTCCTCTACATCGTCACCCTGACTCTGGTGCCAGCCACTGATGACCTTCAGTTCGAGAGTCACATGACGGTGAAGTCCGGAGAGAAGACCCTGTTCACGTCCCGGGAAAAGGGTGAAATGAGACGTTACCTGTCGGTCTATTTCCCCACACCGCTGTTTATCGGCAAAAGCGACCCTGCCGTTGCGTCTCAGGACATGACTCAGGCCATGATGGCCAGACACCGGCAAGCGCTGGACCAGTGGATGACGGCAGAGAAGCAGCAGTATGACCAGCAAGTGGCAGGCAAGAGCATGCTGGAGCAACGCCAATGGCTGATCGACAATCCCGACAGCCTCTTTGCCGGTGACATTCTCGCCAACCTGGCCGCCCATACTCCCCGGCGCAACACCCTGGGCTGGCACCGGGAAAATGTCGCCCTGTTTCCCGGTTATATATCGCTGCTTCCCGAAGAAGACGCCTTGTGGTTCGTGGGACCGGAAGATCGGCGCGTGATTGATCTGGTGGACGCTGTCAAACGCGGCAAAAACCAGACAATCCTCGCTGCGTCCGTGGAGACCCAGGGCCCCTACAAGGTATTCGCTGAGGAAGAGGTGCGACGCTTGCGAAAAATGGGACTGTCCAGCGACCTGATCGCGGCCATGATCCGCAGCACCAGCCAGACACCACCCCAGGCAACCCCGGCGCCCGCTGTGGCTGTCACGCCGACTCCATCCCGGGAGGAGACTCTGGCGGCCCTGTTGATTCCCGACAACAGCGGCGAGTACATGAACCCCTGGACCAGCGACGGGGTCCTGGCCGAATGGGTCGACAAGGCGATCAATGCCAAAATGGGCAGCGCGGTGGGCTCCGCCGCTGGCGCCTATGCAGCCTCGAAAGCGCTGGATAACGTGCCTTTCGTCGGCGGCTTTCTGGGTTCCAAGGTGGGCAAGAAAATGGGCCACTCTGCGGCCATCAGTGCGTCCGGCGGTATGGACTACATTCGCCAGACCTCGGACCAGTCCTTCCGCAGCCTGGAGGACATGGCCCGTTATCTGAAGGCGGTCCACGGGACCAACAGCAACTTCCAGGACGCCATCAAGGCTGCGGATGCCATCTATCCCGGCTTGATGCAGTCCCTGGCTTCCGCGCAGTAATCCCCCTTGGTAGCGCCCCGGCAAGAGCCCTTGCCGGGGCACCCCGCATTCCCTCACTGCCCCCTTCCGTTACGCTTTTCTATTCGCTTTTTACCCTCTGCCTGCCCACATTAACGCCATCGCTACAGCCCACAGGGGAAAATTTGCTAAGGTAAAAAGCAGGGATCAATGGGGAATCCAGATGGATATCCAACAAAAACAATGGGATGCGCTTATTGGGCGCATCTACGAAACCGCTTTGTCACCCGGTGACTGGGGCGAATTGCTGGAACCCATGGTGGACTGGTGCCAGCAGGAGAAGCAGGACCTGGCCACCATGGAGGCATTGCTTGCCCATCTGGATCGCGCTGTGCGCAGCAGCAATCACATGCATTCCCAGGAAGACCAGAACCACCTGCTCAACGACATGACCAACCGTCTGCCCTGGCCCATGTTGATGGTGGACGACCAGCTGCATGTGGTGAAGCACAATTCCGCCGCTGACCGCATCCTGGCATCGGGCCCGTTACGCATGGCCGATGGCGGCGCACTGATGCTCAGCGATGCCAAACTCAAACAGCAGCTTCAGCAGGTAGTGCGCCTGCAACATGGCCGCGACAGCCAGTTACTGCATTCCGAACAGGAAAAAATGGTCCTGCTGTGTATGCCCGTGTTTCGCTCCGATGCGCCGGATGAGGTATCGCGGGTTACCACCGTGGTCTGGGTGTTTGCCGACCGAAGCGTTGCCGCACCCTCGGTTAAATCTCTGGCGGATCTGTTCGGCATTTCCCCGGCGGAGGCGCGTCTGTTGCACCTGCTTTGCAAGGTGGGCAACCTCAGTCAGAGTGCCGAACTGCTCTCTGTCAGCGTGCATACGGCCCGCACCCAACTCAAATCGATCATGGGCAAAACCGGCATCAGCAGTCAGGTCGCCCTGGTCAGCCGCGCCATGAGCCATGCCCTGCTGGCAACCCCCACCCTCGCCACCCACGATGGTCATGAAGAGCGCTTTATGGTGCTACCGGATCACCGGGTGTTGAGCTGGTTTGAATATGGCTGCCCGGAAGGCAAGCCGTTGCTGGTCATGGAAAACCAGGCCGGCAATATGCCCTGCCATGAGCCCCATCACGACTGGTATGTGTCACAGGGCCTGAGAGTGCTGGTTGTGGTGCGACCCGGGTTCGGTATTTCCAGTCCCTGCCCGAACGGCAGCTTTGTGGATTTTGCCGATGATCTGCGCTATTTCTGCGAGCGCCTGAACCTGCAGCAGCCAATCCTCGCCGGGTATTGTTTCGGCGGCCCCTACGCTCTGGCTGCCGCCGCCAGATACCCGTCCCTGTTCCAGCAGGTTGGCGTGATTGGCAGCCTCGTACCCTGGCAATACATGCATTCAGGTCAACTGGACCCCATGCATGACCGGCTACTGAAAATGGTGGATCGCGATCCCAGAATCTTCATCTCTCTGGGGAAAATGGCGCTGCGCGGGGTCAACCGCTCTCCGGAAAAGTTCTTTTCCTTCTTCTCCCGCTTCCTCGACCCCAAAGACGCCAGCCTGATTAACGACCCGGCCGTACAGGCAATCACCCTGCCACAGTTACGCCAACGCTGGTTCCAGGGCGCCAGGGTAATCATTGATGATTATTTGCGGGTGTTACGCCCCTGGAAGTTTGAGCTGACGGACATCACCATCCCCACCCAGGTCTGGCATGGCGCGCTGGATCGCAGCGTCCAGGTGGAATCCGCCCGCGCCATGGCCGAGGCCATTCCTGGCGCACAGTTTCACGTGCTGGAAAACCAGGGCCGCTACCCGGTCATAGAATGCTGGCAGGAGTTTGTGGAAGCACTGGCTGGCTCGATACCTCAGACCATCACGCAACGGGCCTGACGCGAAACCCCGGCCTGCCGGGTGATCCGTTATTCCGGTTCTGCATTCTGTTGCTGTAGAGCGCGGTTCAGCACATCCAGGAACAGGTCGAACTGATAGGAAAAACGCCAGTTCTCCCTGTCCAGGGAACCCGGTGCGTGCCAGCCCAACCCCTTCACTTCCGCAAGCGCCCGGGCGGGCACTGCCAGTGGCGACGCCGACAACGGTTGCTGCGGGTAACAGCGGTAGAGATGGAAACCGTTTTTCATCACCTCCAGCCGCCGCCCCACCGTGACCGACAGCCCGGTCTCCTCCAGGGTTTCACGGTATGCCGTACATTGGGCCAGCTCATTCTCCTCCCGGGTGCCGCCCGGAACCCCCAGCTTGCCACCCCAGCGGTGGCTCACCAGCAATGCCTGGCCGTCCTGCAGAATCAGGCAGCCCGCATTTGCCCGCCTGTCATCTTCCTCGCCAGGCACCCGCGGACAGTCAGCCAGGATCGGCGACACCAGGGTCAGCAGCATGGCGATGGCGGGTATTCTCATGACATGTCCGACCGGTTATGGCCAGCGACCGCTAGCACAGCGTCGCGCGGATCGGGGCATCCGTTGCAACAGGTAGAGAATGGCGGGGCCGAAGTCGGTCTGAATCGATTCACGGCGGTACACCCGTGGCACCTCTTCAAGCCGGTCCAGCGCTGCCAGAGTAAGCGCATCCACCTCATACAATTCACCCTGCAGTGCCGTGGTCCCGGGACGCCACGCTCCCGGGTAAGTGCCCAGATCAAATAACTGGTAGGCAGGCGCCGTTTGCCAGCTCGCCACGAAACGGGCCCGGCGCAGAAACCCCTGATTTCTGCCACCTCGCTTGAGTGTGCCATACACGAAGACCAGCATCGGGAGAGCCATCAATGGTTGTCGATGAATAAAATCGGGCCCCTTTCAATGGTCGACCCGACGCACCGTTATCAACGAATCAGCGGCAGCCGATGTTCCCGCGTGGCCGCAATCACCTCGTCCGGTACCAGAATTTCCGTGGCCAGGGGCAGGTGGTCCGACAGCAGGCAATCTTCCAGTACCCGGGTGTGACGACTCTGCAGGGCCGGAGACAGCAGAATATGATCGATATGCCGGTCCGGGGCCCAGCTCGGGTAGGTGTTGAGATTGTCGGCTTCCACTGTCCGCAGCCCCAGGCTTGCCAGTGGCGACGCCTCCAGGTGCTCCAGACGGCAATTGAAGTCCCCCATCATGACCACATACTTGTAACCTTCAAGCAGCCGGGCCAGGTAAGCCAACTGGGTATTGCGCACCTTTTCGCCAAGGGCGAGGTGGGCCACGACGACCACAAGAGGCTGAATGGGATGACCATACTTGATGATGATGGCACCACGCCCCGGCAGACCGGGGAGCCGATGATCCTTCACTTCAAAGGGTTGGTGGCGGCTGAGGAAGCCGTTGCTGAACTGGCCGAGACGGCCCAGATTACGGTTGAGTTGCTGGTGCCAGAAGGCAAAATCACCCAGCGACGCCAGATGCACCAGCTGATTCATGTTCCGTGAGCGCAGGCTGCCGCCATCCACCTCCTGCAGGCCCACCACATCAAAATGGCTGAGCACTTCGGCAATCTGCTCGATGGTTTCCACGCTACGCGGATGCGCCACCAGATGCTTCCAGCTACCGGTGATGTAATCGCCGAACTTCTGGCTGCCAATGCCGGCCTGAATATTGAAGCTGAGCAGCTTGATGCTGGTATCCGGGAGAAGAATCTCCCGGGTCTGACGGGTGCGCCGCACCCCTTCCCGAGCGAAAGAAAAACCCGCAGGGCGGGTTTTCCAGTCACGATAAGCCGTACGGGCACGATCCAGGAGCATAGAGAGTGCCTAATTAACTACCGGCCTTTTCCTTGTTGGCCAGATACTCGATGACCTCAAACAACTCGTCGGTGGTCTTCAGGTTCTCGCGCAACACCAGGTACTTGCCATTAACCACAAAGTTGGGCACGCCAGGAATCTTGTATTCCTTGGTCAGCGCCTCCGCCTGACGCACCTTGGTGGACACACCGAAGGAGCTGTAAAGACGGTTGAACTTGTCCGGCTCAACACCGTACTTGCGGAAGAAATTGGCCAATGCCGGCTCATTGAAGAGCGGTTCACGATGCTTGTGGATGGCGTCAAACAATGGCGCGTGGATTTCATCCACCAGATTCAGGGTTTCTTCCACATAATAGGCACGGGCCAGCGGCTCGGCGTTACGCAGGAACAGCACCGGCGTGCGCACATAGTCGATAAATTCCGGTTTGGATTCGAGCCACTTGTCCACTGCAGGCTCCAGGGAGTAACAGTGAGGGCAGGCATAAGAGAAGAACTCCCGCACTTCCACCTTGCTCGGGTCACTCACATTGCCGGGCACATCCAGAATCTTGTAATGGGTGTCCACCGCAAAACGGGCATGTTCTTCGGCGGCAAACGCAGTGGTCGCCAGGCCCAGACTCATCAGCAAAGCTGTCACAAAGCGAAGCATCAGTTCATCTCCTTATTGTTGGTCTCCGCACGGTAGGACCGCCGGAATCATTATTTTCTCCCGCTGCCGGGAAAAACACATCCGCCTCATCGGGGAGCAATTATCTTTTCATGATAACAACGAAAAAGGCAGCCCGCAGGCTGCCTTTTCTACAAACCGTAACCAATCAGACTTATTTGGACAAACCAGAAATATAACTGGCCACCGCCTTGATCTGGGTGTCGCTCATCTTGGCAGCAACGGTCTGCATCATGCCGGGAGCGTCGCCATCCGTATCATTGGTACGCTTGACCACATTATCGCCAAGGTCATTACGGCCAGCGGCACGGAAAGCTTTCAACTGCTCTTCCACGTACTGGGCGTTCTGACCGGCCAGAAGCGGATACTTGGCACCCTCAACACCTTGCCCGGCAGGGCCGTGGCAGCCGGAACAGGCAGGCAGACCATTGGTCATGTCACCCCCCCGATACAGCTTGGCACCCTGCTCAACCCAATCCGGGTCGGCCTGGCCGATAGAGGGCTCCTGGGAGGCATAGTATGCACCCAGATCCGCCATATCCTGCTCGCTCAGGTTCGCTACCTGACCGGCCATGATGGCGTTTTCCCGTTTACCGGACTTGTAATCCTGGAGCTGCTTGACCAGGTATGCTTCCCCCTGGCCTGCCAGCTTCGGGTAATTACCCGCAATCGGCTTGGCACCACCAGGGCCATGACAAGCGGCGCAGGGAGCGGCTTTTGCTTCGCCAGCTTCAGCATCGCCTGCTGCCAGGGTCGGGTTGGCTACTGCGGCAGCCGCCATCAGCACGAACAGTTTGAAAAACTTCATGGCCTATCCTTTCCTACAGCGTCTTATTTGCTTTTGGACATGTACTCAATCAGAGCACGGTATTCGTCGTCGCTACAGTCGTTACACATGCCTTTTGGCGGCATGGCGTTATACCCTTCCTTCACATGCTTCACCAGGGTATCCATGCCTTTCGCCAACAGCGGCTTCCAGGCGGCCTCATCGTGAGACTTGGGTGCACCCGCAGCCCCGGAGGAATGGCAGAAGGTGCAGCTACTGCTGTAGCGCTCTTCCACGGTGGCGGCGCTGGCCGCTCCTGCCATCATGATCAATGCAATACCTGCTACCAAACCCTTCATATCCTACCTCTGCTATGCTGGCGTCAACCGCTGGCGAAGTGTGGATTTGCCTTTCCCGTCAAACCCTTGTAGAACGTCGACCGCCCTGGCTATCGCCAGGAGAGTCAGGCGGCCGGGATTATATACCAGTCTGGCACGCGCCGTCATATTCCATGTGAAGGGTAGGGTTATGGGTAACAGTCAAAAGCATCCAGCAGAGATCCTGCTCCACCAGGCCAGTTTCCTGCAAAGCGCCCAGCGCCTGGACCAGTGCCCGCCTGACGAGGGCCGGGAAGTGGCCTTCGCCGGCCGCTCCAACGCCGGCAAATCCAGCGCCATCAACCGCCTGACCGGGCAGAGAACCCTGGCCCGGACCTCCAAGACCCCCGGCCGCACCCAGCTGATCAACTTTTTTGCCCTGGACGAGGAACGGCGCCTGGTGGACCTGCCCGGCTACGGCTACGCCAAGGTGGCCAAGAGCAAGCGCAACGAGTGGCAGGAACACCTGGATCACTACCTGGCCGAGCGCCAGGTGCTGGTGGGGCTGGTATTGATGATGGATATTCGCCATCCCCTCAAGGATTTCGATCTGCTGATGCTGGAATGGTCCGCCCAGGCCAACATGCCGATTCATATCCTCATGACCAAGGCCGACAAACTCAAGTTCGGCGCCGCCAAATCCTCCCTGCTGAAGGTGCAGAGCCAGCTCAAGAACCATCCTGCACCGCTGTCCCTGCAATTATTTTCTGCCACCAACGGTACCGGCTGCGAAGCGGCCTGGGACAAACTGGGGGAATGGTTGGAGATCGCAGCGCCTGACCAGAGCGAGTGAAGAGTTTCGAAACCTGCCTCTGTGGCAGCCGAACTTACTGACGTTCGGGGCCTCTGGACAATACCCAATGGTTTGCCGGCAAGCGGTGATCACCAGGCATTGGGGATTCTGAAAGGTTTTCGCAACTCGGTACTCGTACCTCGCCACTTTCTTCCGGGAAAAAGTTCCAGACAAAAAAATCCCCGGCAGCAATTCTTGGGGGAAGGGAACGACTTGCTGCCGGGGAGGCTTGCCGCCCCGGCCTCTTTGGGGGGAAAGGCCGGGACAAAACACGACGGGCCGGTGAGGGTACTGGGGGATCGGGGGTTCCGGCCCGTCGCATTAATAGAGACTGCCGTGTTCGCTGAAAAGTTCCAGCCCCTTGCCCTGTTTTTTTGCCCGACTGTCGATCTGCGTCACAAAACTGGCACTGTATGGCACACGCCTGCCCCCGTCCCGCTTCTGCCGCAATGGAAAAAAGGACCCAACTCTCCCCTATCCCACTGATCAGCAAGAAGTATTAGTCACGCGGAGATCTCTGGCACAGGGATTGCTTAGTTCTTGGAAAGAAGTTCGCGAACTGCGCGAAAACCCGAAGAGGTTGCAGTTTGCCATTGCCTGTCAGCACAAACGACAGGCAAAAAAAATCCCTGGCAGCAATCTTGGGGGAAGGGAACGACTGCGCTGCCAGGGAGGCTTGCCGCCCCAACCTCTGGGGGGAGATTGGGGAGTCCAAATACGCTACGGATCGACGAGGGTACTGGGGGATCGGGGGGTGCCAATCCGTAGCTATTCTTTAGGACCACACCGTTTTTTCGAAAGTTCCTGCCGGTTTCACCTTTTACATTTTTTACAGAACCAGCCCAACAGCTCTCTGTAGGAGCGTCGCTGGCGGCGCGATAATCCCAGTTTCGAGGTACGAGTCACGAGAAGCGAAAACCCGGCCTTCCAGTGAAGGGTTTTGATTTTCGAAACTCGCTTCTCGTGACTCGCTTCTTTCAGGAATCGCGCCGCCACCGAGCGCAGCGAAGGAACGCCCGCAGGACGGCCCGAAAGGTGAACGTAGCTAATAACCGACGCTCCTACGGTATGCGCCTGGCAACGGGAAGCTCGCAGCTCCCCCTACTGCTTCCAGGGCTCTCCCTGGGTGCCCTTCATCCGCTTCAGATCCCGGTGCATGGCGGCCTTGGCCAGCATATGGGCAGACACCGGCGCGGTGATGAACAGGAACAGGGTGATCAGCACCTCATGGAGCTGCAGCCCCCGTTCCTGCCAGGAAAAGAACAGCAGGGACGCAATGATGGTGCCGCCCACTCCCAGGGTGGTGGCCTTGGTGGGGCCGTGCAAACGGGTATAGAAGTCCGGCAAGCGCGCCAGGCCGATGGACCCGATCAGCGCAAAGATGCCGCCCACCACCACAAATATGGCCACCAGCCATTCAATCAAGACATCCATAAAAGCTCCAACTTGCCTGACACCGGGTGCCAGGCATTATTCAATGATGTCACCGCGGGTAATGTACTTGGCCACTGCCACGGTGCTGACAAAGCCGATCAGGGCAATCAGCATGGCCGCCTCGAAATACAGCTTGCTGTCCACCTGGATGCCGTAGACCACAATCAGGGCAATGCTGTTGATGTACATGGTGTCCAGCGCCAGCACCCGGTCCGGCAGGGAAGGACCGATCACCAGCCGATACAGGTTCAGCACCCACGCCACCGTGAGCAGGCCAAAGGTCAACGAGATAGCACTCTCTAGCATTCGAAAATCTCCTTGATCGGCCCTTCATAGCGCTGCTTGATCTCCGCCACCAGCGCCGCCGGGTCTTCCACGTGCAGGGCGTGCACCAACAGCCGGGTACGGTCCTCGCTCACATCGGCGGACACGGTGCCCGGGGTCAGCGACACGGTGCTGGTCAGCACGGTAATGGCAAAACGGTCACGCAGATCCAGCGGCACCTCCACAAAACCGGGCTGCAGGTCCTTCACCGGCCCCAGCACTTTCACCGCTACCGCCATATTGGCTATCAGAATATCCTTGGCCACCCGCAGCACGAAACGCAGCAGCCCCATACGATCCCGCACCAGCGGCACCTGTGGCCAGAAGGGTCGGGTGCCCAGGGGCAACACCACCGCCAGAATCAGCCCCAACAGGGCATGGCCCACACTGAAGCCATTGAGCAGCAGCCAGGTAAGCCACAACACCAGCGTCAGACTGGGATAGGGAAGCAAGCGTTTCATGAAGCACCTCCCAGCACCGCCCGGATGTAAATCGTCGGATCTGCCAGCTGGCCCGCCACGCCGGCACACAACTGCAACAGCGGCTCAGCCGCCAACGCCAGGGCCGGGCTGGCCAGCAACAGGGCCAGCATGGGAATGACGCGTCGCTTGCCCAGCTTCCTGTCGACAACTTCACCGTGCACCCGCCAGAACAGGGTGGAACCGGCCCGGCTCATGCCCACCAGACCCGCCAGACCCGCCAGCAGCAGGAGCGTCCAGTAAGGCGCACTGGGTACCGCCTGCAACAGCGCCAGTTTGCCGATAAAACCGGACAGGGGCGGCAACCCCACCACCGCCACAGCTGCGGCAAAGAAGGCCGCCCCCAGCCACTTACCATGGACCAGGGGTGGCCCGGACTCCAGCCGGTCCCCACTGTCTCCACGGGAGCGGCGCAGCAGATCACAGAGCAGGAACAGGGCCGCACAGATCAGGGTGGAATGGATCAGATAATAAAGCGCAGGGCCAACCGTCTGTGGCTCGCCAACGCTCAGCGCCGCCACCAGGGTCCCCACCGACATGACCACCAGATAGGCCACCAGCCCACCCAATCGTGACGCCGACAGAGCCCCGATAGCCGCCAGGGCCAGGGTCACCAACGCCAGCCACCAGAGCAGGTCCGCACCCAGCCCGGCCAGTGGCCCGTCGCTGAAGGCCAGCGCCTGCATCCGCAGGATGGCGTAGATGCCCACCTTGGTCATGATCGCAAACAACGCCGCCACCGGCGCGGTGGCATTGGCGTAGGTGGCCGGCAGCCAGAAGTACAGCGGGAACAGGGCCGCCTTCAGACCAAACACCACCCACAGCAACAGCACCGCCACCGTGACCAGTATCTGCTCGCTGCCCTGAAGCGCCTGCGCCTTGACCGCAAAGTCGGCCATGTTGAGCGTCCCCGTGGTGCCATAGATCAGGCCCAGGGCAATCAGGAACAGAGCCGAGCCCGCCAGGTTCAGTACCACGTAATGCAGCCCGGCCTTGACCCGCTCCGGGCCGCGGCCATGCAGCGCCAGACCGTAGGAGGCGATCAGCAATACCTCGAAGAACACGAACAGGTTGAACAGGTCACCGGTCAGAAAGGCCCCGTTGATGCCCATCAACTGAAACTGGAACAGGGCATGGAAATTGGCCCCCCGGCGGTCATCGCCGGCACAGCCATACAGCAACGCCGGCAGGGCCAGCAGCGCCGTCAGCAGCAGCATCAGGGCGCTGAGCTTGTCCAGCACCAGCACGATACCGAACGGCGCCTGCCAGTTGCCCAGCTGATACACCCCCACGTCACCCTGGGCGGCCTGTTGCCACAGCACCAGCGCCACAGGCACCAGGGCGACACAGGACAACAGGCCGGTAAACCGCCGCAGCCGTTGCCGTTCGCGAACTTCCAGCAACAGCAGCAGCCCTGCCAATGCCGGAATGAGGATAGGCGCAATAATCCAGTGGGTCATGAACGTTGCTCCCCGTCCTGACCATCCACATGGTCACTGTGTTGCTCGCCCTGGCTGCGCAGGGCCAGCACCACCAGGAAGGCGGTCATGGCAAACCCGATCACAATGGCGGTCAGCACCAACGCTTGGGTCAACGGGTCGGTGGGGTCGGCACTGGCGCCGACCACCGCCACCTGGTTGATCTTCAGCCCGCCCATGGCAAACAGGAACAGATTCACCCCGTAACCCAGCAGAGTCAGTCCCAGCACTACCGAAAAGGTGCGCGCACGCAGGCACAGGTATACGCCGGTGGCCACCAGCACGCCGATAATCAGCGCCACTAACAACTCCATCAGGTGGTCTCCTTCTTGTCATCAAGCAGCGACAGCTTGCCCAGGTTGGCCAGTATCAGCAGGGTGGCGCCCACCACGGTGAGGAACACGCCGGTATCGAACAACATGGCGCTGGCCAATTCGAAATCGCCGACCAGGGGCCAGTGCACATGGGTAAAGGTGCTGGTCAGGAACGGCGAATCGAAGGCCCAGCTGGCCACACCGGTGAGCCCCGCCAGCAACACGCCCAGGGCGACCAGCGGGTGATAATCCCCCGGGATGCGCTTGTGCACCCAGGTCACCCCGGACGCCACATACTGCAACAGCAGCGCCACCGAGGTGATCAGCCCCGCCACAAAACCGCCGCCGGGCAGATTGTGCCCGCGCAGGAAGATATACACCGCGATCATCAACGCCAGCGGCAACAGTGGCCGCGACAGGGTGACCAGCACCAGCGGATGGGCATCATGGGCCCAGGGCCGGCCGAAGGGATCATACTTGGCGGAGGCCAGCTTCAGATCGCTGAGCAGGGCATAGATCCCCAGGGCGGCAATCCCCAGCACGGTAATTTCGCCGAAGGTATCGAAGCCGCGGAAATCCACCAGGATCACATTGACCACATTGGTACCGCCGCCGCCGGGCACACTGTTTTCCAGGAAGAAGGGGCTGATGGTGGCGGTGTCCGTGGTCATCACCAGCAAGGCGGCCACCGCCACCCCGGTGCCGATCAGCCCCGCCAGCACCACATCACGGCCCACCCGCAGGGAGTTGGAATCCGCCTTGGCCCGCGCCGGCAGGAAATACATGGCCAGCATCATCAGCAACACGCTGACCACTTCCACGGACAGCTGGGTAAGCGCCAGATCCGGCGCCGAGAAGCGCACAAAGATCAGCGACACAATCAGGCCCACCACACTCAGGCTGATAATCGCCATCATCCGCTGACGATGCAGCACCGTGGTCAGCAAGGCAGCGGCGATCAACATCAGAGCACAAAGCACCGACACCCCATCCACGGGCAGCATGGCGCGCTCCCCGGTAACGCGGTCGAGCTCAGGCAGCTGCCACACCAGCACCGCCGCCACCATCGCCAGCACCCAGGCCACATAGCCCTGCAACGAGCCGTTCTGGAAGTGCCGGGTAACCGCCGCGGCCCCTCTCACCAGACGCTGAATGGCCCCTTCAAAGACCTGCTTGGCATCAATTTCCGGCAGGCCCGCATACCAGGCAAACAACCGCCGCCGGCAGGCGTACACGGCAATACCGCCGACCATGGCGATGACACTCATCAACAAGGGAATATTGAGCCCGTGCCACACCGCCAGGTGATACTCCGGCAGGGTGCCACCCAGGGTGGCCGTGGCCGCCACCGCCAGCAGCCCGGCCACGGTGATTGCCGGGAACACCCCCACCGCCACACACAGGGCCACCAGGATTTCCACCGGAATCTTCATGTAGCGGGGCGGCTCCCGGGGCGGGAACTTGGGCAGATTCACCGGCTCGCCATTGAAGAACACGTCATGAATAAAGCGCGCCGAATAGGCCACCGAGAACACCCCGCCCAGGGTGGCGCCCAGCGGCAACAACCAGCTCAGGGCCCCCAACTGATCGGACTGCAGGGTCTCGGTAAAGAACATTTCCTTGGACAGGAACCCGTTCAGTAACGGCACCCCGGCCATGGCCGCCGACGCCACCATGGCGAGCACAGCGGTATAGGGCATGTACTTCCACAGCCCGTTGATGCGGCGCATGTCGCGGGTACCGGTCTGCTGATCAATGATCCCCGCCGCCATGAACAGGCCCGCCTTGAAGGTGGCGTGGTTGATGATATGAAACACCCCGGCCACCGCCGCCAGCGGCGAATTGAGCCCGAACAGCAAGGTAATCAGACCCAGGTGACTGATGGTGGAAAACGCCAGCAGCCCTTTCAGATCGTGCTGGAACAGGGCCCAGACCGCCCCCCACAACAACGTGGCCATGCCGGCAGCGGTAACCAGGTAGAACCACAGGTCGGTGCCCGCCAGTACCGGGTAGAACCGCGCCAGCAGAAAGATGCCTGCCTTGACCATGGTGGCCGAATGCAGATACGCACTCACCGGGGTAGGGGCCGCCATGGCGTGGGGCAGCCAGAAATGGAACGGGAACTGGGCACTCTTGGTGAAGGCCCCCAGCAATACCAGACAGAGAATCACCGGGTAGAGGGCATGCTGTTGCACCAGGGCGCCGTTCTCCAGCACCGTGCTCAGCGAGAAACTGCCCACCACATGGCCAATCAACAACACCCCGGCCAGCAACGCCAGACCGCCCATACCGGTGACCGTCAGCGCCATGCGAGCCCCCTTACGGGCAGCGCTGTCGTATTGTTTGTAGCTGATCAGCAGGAAGGAACTAAGGCTGGTCAATTCCCAGAAGAACACCAGAAACAGCAGATTGTCGCTGGTCACCACCCCCAGCATGCTGAACATGAACAGCAGCAACAGGGTATAGAAACGGCCGCCGTCATCCTTGGCCGGCAGGTAATAGTGCGCATACACCACCACCAGCAGCCCGATACCCAGAATCAGGATACAGAACAACAGCGCCAGACCATCGAGCCTCAGCGCCAGATTCAGTCCCAGCGAGGGCAACCAGGCCATGGACCACTGTTGCATCCCCCCTTCCCAGATCGGCAGCGACGCCTGGGCCAGCAGCCCCAGGGCAGCCACCACCGGCAACGCCACCAGCAGGGCGCACCAGCGCCGCCCCAGGTGGCGGGTAAACATGGGCAGAAACGCCGCCAGTAGGGGAAGCAGAACAATTGCAGGCAACATCATGTGCTCTCTTGAATAACAATCCTTGTGCTACCAAACCGGCAGCAAAACTCGGCAAGTATGCCATGCCCCCTTGCCCTTGCAAGAATCCCCCCGACGGCGGCGGCTGTGACAGCGAGCGAACCGGGCAACAGGACACCGGCAAGCTCGCCCTTTTGTTGTCTTCTGGTTACAGGCAGATCGACGACATGGTCCAAATATGCATTTTTTGACCCCGATCAACTCTCTTAAATAAGCAGCAATAAACGTTTTTTTTCGCCGTCAAACGGAACTTTACCTTGCCCGGAATTTCACATGTTGCGTAGGATAATTGCATGCTAATCATCGTTTTACGGTGATCCCATATTCCGCGAAAGCGGGCCACTGATTACGACGGAGCGCCATGCTGACAGGCATCTTGTCTGGATTCTTGCTCGCACCCTTGGCCCCCGCCCTGCATCGGCTTTTTCCCCGTTACAGTGGCTGGCTTCTCGCCCTGCTTCCCGCCGGGCTGACCCTGTATTTTTTCAGCCACTGGCACACCGTCACCCAGGGCGACACCGTGATGTCGCGGTTTGCCTGGGTTCCCGATCTGGCCATGCCATTGAGCTTCATGCTGGATGGCCTGTCACTGCTGTTTGCCCTGATGATCTGCGCCATCGGCGCGCTGATCTTTATCTACGCCGGCCGCTACCTGGAAGGCCACCGGGATCTGCCCCGGCTCTATGTGCTGCTGCTGTGTTTCATGGCCGCCATGCTGGGCGTGGTGCTCAGCGACAACCTGATCGTGTTGTTCGTGTTCTGGGAACTCACCAGCATCACCTCCTACCTGCTGATCGGCTTCAACCACGAAGACGCCAACGCCCGGGCCAAGGCCCTGCAGGGGCTGATCGTCACCGTGGGCGGCGGGCTGGCGTTGATGACCGGCTTTATCCTGCTGGGCCACATCGGCGGCAGCTATGAGCTGTCGGAGCTGATCACCCGGGGCGACACCATCGTTGCCCATCCGCTTTACGAACTGACACTGGTGCTGATCGTGCTCGGCGCCTTCACCAAGAGCGCCCAGTTCCCGTTCCATTTCTGGCTCCCCAACGCCATGGCCGCGCCCACCCCGGTGAGCGCCTACCTGCATTCGGCCACCATGGTGAAGGCGGGCATCTACCTGCTGGCACGGCTGCACCCGGCCATGGGCGGTACCGAGTTGTGGCTCCTGCTGCTGGGCAGCGCCGGCGCCATCACCATGGTGCTGGGCATCTTCCTGGCCCTGCGCGCCACCGGCATCAAACGCATGCTGGCCTATTCCACCGTCATGGCCCTGGGCACCCTGACCCTGCTGATCGGTCTGGGGACTCGCACTGCCCTGCTGGCAGCCATGAGCTACCTGCTGGCCCACTCCCTGTACAAGGGCGCCCTGTTCATGGTGGCCGGCATCATTGACCACCAGACCGGCCGCAAGGATTTCCTCGATACCGGCGGCTGGGCCCGCTATCTGCCCGTGACCAGTGCCAGCGCCGGCCTGGCCGCCCTGTCCCTGGCCGGGGTCATGCCCCTGTTCGGCTTTATCGCCAAGGAACAGCTGCTGGAAGCCGGTTTGCGTCACGGCCATGCCCTGGCCCCGCTGTTCATTGCCGCCATCGTGATCGCCGCCGCCCTGGGCGTGGCCGTGGCCGCGGTGATTGCCATCCGCCCCTGGTTCGGCAAACCCGCCCCCCTCACCCACACCCCCAGCGAAGCGCCCCCGGCCATGCTGCTGGGCCCGGTCCTGCTGGCCAGCCTGGGCCTGCTGCTGGGCCTGATTCCCGGGTTGATTGATCGCAGCCTGCTCAGCGCCGCCGCCAGCGCCACCCTGGGAGAAGCCGTGACGCAACCGCTGGCCCTCTGGCACGGCATCAACACCGCCCTGCTGATCAGCATCGGCGCGGTGCTGGTTGGCCTGGTGCTGTTCCGCTACTGGCAGGGCTTCCGCCACTACACCCGCTGGGCGGACACCCTGTCCCGCTTCGGCCCGGAGCAGGCCTATCACCGTCTGATGGATGGCCTGGTGGCCCTGTCCAGTGGCCAGACCCGGCTGCTGCAAAGCGGTTACCTGCGCTATTACCTGATCAGCACCTTGCTGACGCTGGTGGCCATGGTGGCCGCCGCCCTGTGGCTGAACCCGGATGCCCTCAAGCTGCACCTGGATTTCTCCGACATCCAGCTCCACGAGGGCGTGATCGCCGCCGTGCTGGTCAGCGCCACCCTGGCGGCGGTCACCCTGCAATCCCGTCTGGGCGCTGTGGCCAGCCTGGGCGCGGTGGGCTTTTCCATCGCCCTGCTCTATGTGCTGTTCAGCGCCCCGGATCTGAGCATCACCCAAGTGCTGGTGGAAACCCTCACGGTGATCATGCTGGTGCTGGTGCTGTTCCGGTTGCCCGGTTTCCTGCGCCTGACCCGTACCCGCACCCGGCTGGCCGATGCCCTGGTGGGCCTCACCGTGGGCGGCATGGTCACCGCGCTGTTGCTCAGCGTACTGGGCAGCCGCTACCACGGCAGCATTGCCCACTACTTTATCAACGAGAGCGTGCCCGCCGGTTACGGGCGCAATATCGTCAATGTGATTCTGGTGGACTTCCGCGCCCTGGATACCCTGGGCGAAATCTTCGTGCTGGCGCTGGCCGCCACCGGGGTCTACGCCATGCTCAAACTGCGCAGCAAGGGTGACACCACGGAACCGGAGAAGACCCATGACTAACAGAGAAGCGGCAAGCTACAAGCGACAAGCTGCAACGCGCTATGTGCTTTCAGGTTTTGATCGTTTGTGCCCGCGCCTTACCGTTAATCGCGGGGAAAGCCTTGCAGAACATGGGGTCCTTCCCCGTGTTGCAGCTTGCAGCTTGAAGCTTGTCTTCTGGGGGTCCTATGCAGTCTAGACGCCGCATCCCACCACCGGACCGCAACGCCCTGCGCACCCAGTCGCTGATCCTGCGCACCACCGGGTTCTTTCTGCTGCCGCTGCTGCTGCTGTTTGCCCTGTTCCTGTTGCTGCGCGGCCACAACGCCCCGGGCGGGGGCTTTATCGCCGGACTGGTGGCCTCTGCGGCCATCGCCGTGCACCTGTTTGCCATGAGCGAAGCCGGCGCCCGCCGGGTCCTGCGGGTCGATCCCCGCGACCTGATCGCCTGGGGGTTGATCCTGGCGCTGGCCGCCGGGGTCATCGGCCTGTTCAGCGGCCAGCCGTTTCTCACTGCCCACTGGCTCACCGTCAGCCTGCCGGTGTTCGGTGAACTGAAGCTGGGTTCGCCCTTGCTGTTCGATCTGGGGGTGTTTCTGGTGGTGCTGGGCACCGCCAGCACCATCATCATCAACCTGGCGGAGCAGGACACATGACCAGCCTGATGGCCCTGGTGGTGGGCGTGCTCTACGCCGCCGCCATTTACATGATGCTGCGCCGCTCCATCGTCAAACTGGTGATCGGCCTGGTGCTGCTGTCCAACGCCGCCAACCTGCTGATCTTTACCGCCGCCGGCCTGCACCGGGATGCCCCGCCGCTGGTGCCGGATGACGCCCAGGTACCCGCCGGCCTGGTCGCCGATCCGCTGGCCCAGGCACTGATTCTCACCGCCATCGTCATCGGCTTCGGGGTGCTGGCCTTCGCGGTGGTGCTGATCCGCCGGGCCTATGAGGTGGTGGAAGCGGACGACATGAACCAGATGCGGGATACCGACACATGAATCTCCTGGTTATCCTGCCCATTCTGATTCCCCTGGCAGCCGGGGCCCTGTCCCTGCTGGGGCGCCACTCCCAGCGCGTGCAGGGCGCCCTGGCGGTCACCGGCAGCATCGCCCTGGTGATCAGTGCCGTGGCGCTGTTACTGGCCACCTGGGAGCAGGGCCATATCGTGTCCGAGCTGGGCAGCTGGCCCGCCCCCTTCGGCATCGTGCTGGTCAGTGACCTGCTGGCCGCCATCATGGTGTTGCTCAGTGCCGTCACCGGTGCCGCCACCGCGTTTTACTCCCTGGGCACCATCAGCATCGCCCATCGCAAGGCCGGTTATTTCCCGCTGATGCACCTGCTGCTGGCCGGGGTCAACGGCGCCTTCCTCACCGGCGACATCTTCAACCTGTACGTGTGGTTCGAGGTGATGCTGGTGGCGTCCTTCTCCCTGCTCATCCTGGGCGGCGAGCGCGCGCAGATGGAAGGGGCCGTCAAGTACGTGACCCTCAATCTGGTGTCCTCCGCCCTGTTCCTGTCCGCCATAGGGCTGCTCTATGGTTTGGTGGGCACGCTCAACATGGCCGACATTGCCGTGAAGCTGGGCGAAGTGGATACCGGCATGACCACGGTGATCGCCATGCTGTTCATGGTGGCCTTCGGCATCAAGGCCGCGGCGTTCCCCTTCTTCTTCTGGCTGCCCGCCTCCTACCACACCCCCCAAGTGGCGGTGTCCGCCTTGTTCGCCGGCTTGCTGACCAAGGTGGGCGTGTATGCCCTGTTCCGGGTCTTCACCCTGATCTTCGGCATGGATGACCCGCTGATCCATCAGGTGCTGCTGTGGGGCGCCGGGCTGACCATGGTCACCGGGGTACTGGGCGCCGCCGCCCAGTTCGAATTCCGTCGTATCCTGTCGTTCCATATCGTCAGCCAGATCGGCTACATGATGATGGGCCTGGCGCTGGCCTCGGTGAGCGTGCTGGCCCTGGCCGGCGGCATCTTCTACATCATTCACCACATCATCGTGAAGGCGAACCTGTTCTTTGTCAGCGGCCTGGTCTACCGCCTGCGCGGCAGCTACGAGCTCAAGCAGCTGGGCGGCCTGTACCGGGACAAACCCTGGCTGGCGCTGCTGTTCCTGATCCCGGCCCTGTCCCTGGCAGGGATGCCGCCGCTGTCCGGCTTCTTCGGCAAGTTCATCGTCATTCGCGGAGGCGTTGAAGCCGGCGCCTGGGCCCTGGTCGCCGCCGCCCTGGTGGTGGGTCTGCTGACGCTCTACTCCATGACCAAGATCTGGGCCGAGGTATTCTGGAAGGCGGCCCCGGAACCGGCCGCCGCCCCTGCCAGCGGCAGCAACACCCTGCTCTATGCCACCGTGGCCGGCCTGGCACTGATCACCGTGGCCATCGGGGTGGCGGCACAGCCCGTACTGGTACTGGCCATGGCCACCGCCGAACAGCTACTGGACCCGACCCGCTACATCACCGCCGTGCTGGGAGGCGCACCATGAGCCCGTTGAGCTGGAACCTGATTCTGGCCCTGGTCTGGGCCGCCATCACCGGCAACTTCAGCGGCGCCAACCTGCTGGTAGGGTTTGGTCTGGGCTACCTGATTCTCGGCTTCGCCCTGCGCGATGTGCCCGACTTCGCCCGCTACCGCGAGAAAATGCCCCGGGTCCTGATGTTGCTGACCCACTTTCTGCGCGACCTGCTGGTCTCCAACCTGCGGGTGGCCTACGACGTGCTCACCCCCACCCACTACATGCGCCCGGCGGTGGTGGCGGTGCCCCTGCGGGCCAAGACCGATGGTGCCATCACCATCCTGGCCAACATGATTTCCCTGACCCCGGGCACCCTGAGCCTGGACGTGTCCAGCGACCGCAGCGTGCTCTACCTGCACGTCATGTACCTGGACAATGAAGACGACCTGCGCGAACAGATCCACAAACTGGAAGACCGGGTGTTGGCGGTACTGGAATAGGACGGGCGGCAGGCAACACCGCCCCCGTAGGAGCCATGCTTGCATGGCGAATTGACTTGCCGATGGCAGGGCGTTCGCCATGCAAGCATAGCTCCTACGATAGAAACACAGGCGATTAACAACGGAGACAGGCATGCTGCAAAGCGCAATATTTCTCAGCTATCTGCTGCTCAGCCTGGCGCTGCTGGGAGCCCTGGTGCGGCTGGTGCGCGGCCCCACCCTGCCCGACCGGGTCGTGGCCCTGGAGCTGATGGCCTCGCTCACCGTGGCCTTTATTGGCATCTATGCCCTCAACAACGACCGGCCCGCCTTCCTGGATGTGGCCATGGTGCTGGCGCTCACCGCCTTCCTCACCGCCGTGGGCTTTGCCCGTTACCTGGAAAAAGGAGGCCACCGAGGTGATCAATGACCTGCTGGTATCGGTGATGATGGTCGCCGGCACCTTCTTCATGTTTCTGGCCGGCATCGGCGTGCTGCGCATGCCCGACTTGCTGATGCGCCTGCACGCCACCACCAAGGCCGGCACCCTGGGCGCCGGGCTGGTGATGCTGGCCGTGGCCACCCACTTCCTGGATGCCGGCGTCACCGCTCGCACCCTGGCCATCATCCTGTTCATCCTGCTCACCGCCCCGGTGGCCGCCCACGCCATCGGCCGCGCCGGCTACTTCGTGGGCGTGCCCCTGTGGGACAAGATGCTCAAGGACGACCTGAAAGACCGCTACGACCCTGACACCCACATCCTCCACAACCCGGACGACGACAAGACCCCCTGACGCACCTCCCCCCCCCCTATCCGTAGGAGCGTCGCTAGCGGCGCGATCCCATACGCTGGGTTTATGCCCCCTGGCGGGCGTTACCTCCACTTCGTTCCGGTTCGCGCCGCCAGCGACGCTCCTACAATCCCCCGCCCCGCCTGCCGAACCCGCCCATTTCCGCTACACTCTCCCCACTCACTCATAAGCAGAAGCCGAGCACCATGTCCGCAGCCGAAAAACCCATCATCCTCGTCGATGGCTCCTCCTACCTGTACCGCGCCTTTCACGCCCTGCCGCCGCTCACCACCTCCAGCGGCCAACCCACCGGGGCGGTGCGCGGGGTCGCCGCCATGCTGCGCAAACTGATGAAGGACTACGACCCGGAATACATGGCGGTGATTTTCGACGCCAAGGGCAAGACCTTCCGCGACGAACTGTTCGAGGAATACAAATCCAACCGCCCGCCCATGCCCGACGACCTGCGCGAACAGGTGCAGCCCCTGCACGACCTGATTCGCGCCATGGGTCTGCCGCTGATCATCGAAGAAGGGGTGGAAGCGGACGACGTGATCGGCACCTTTGCGCGCATCTTCGGCGAACAGGGCAAACCGGTGCTGATCTCCACCGGCGACAAGGACATGGCCCAGCTGGTCACCGACCAGGTCACCCTGATCAACACCATGAACGACGCCCTCTACGACATCGACGGCGTGGTGAAGAAGTTCGGTGTGGGCCCGGAACTGATCATCGATTTCCTCGCCCTCATGGGCGACAAGGTGGACAACATCCCCGGCGTCCCCGGCGTGGGCGAGAAGACCGCCCTGGGCCTGATCCAGGGCCTGGGCTCCCTGGAAAACATCTACCAGAATCTCGACAAAGTGGCCGAACTCAGCTTCCGGGGCGCCAAGACCCTGGGCAAGAAACTGGAAGAACACAAGGAACAGGCCTTCCTCTCCTACAAGCTCGCCACCATCAAGCTGGACTGCGAACTCAGCGAAGACCTGGACGACCTGAAACTGCAAACCCCGGACGCGGAGAAACTGGCCGAGTATTACCGCACCCTGGAATTCAAGGGCTGGCTCAAGGAGCTGCTGGGCGGCAAGGACCCGGTGGCCGAAGACGCGGGCAAAGACGTGGAAATGGACGCGGATGACGATGCGCCGCCGGCTCCCACCTTCGGCCGCGACGCCTATGACATCGTCTACACCCAGGCACAGCTGGACAAGTGGATCGACAAACTGAAAAGCGCCGGCGAGTTTTCCTTCGACACCGAAACCACCAGCCTCAACTACATGAACGCGGAACTGGTGGGCTTCTGCGTGGCCGTGGACGACAAGGCCGCCTACATCCCCTTCGGCCACAACTACCCCGGCGCCCCGGACCAGCTCGACAAGCAGCTCGTCATGGATGCCTTCAAACCGCTGCTGGAAGACGACACGATCAAGAAAATCGGCCAGAACCTGAAGTACGACATGAGCGTGCTGGCCGAAGATGTGGGCATCACCCTGCGCGGCGTGGCCTACGACACCATGCTGGAATCCTACGTGCTCGATTCCGTGGCCACCCGCCACGACATGGATTCCCTGGCGCTCAAGTACCTGGGCCGCAAGACCATCAGCTTCGAAGAGATCGCCGGCAAGGGCGCCAAGCAGCTCACCTTCAACCAGGTGGGCCTGCACGAAGCCAGCCGCTATGCCGCCGAAGATGCCGACGTGACCCTGCGCCTGCACCAGACCCTGTGGCCCAAGCTGGAAAACGAAGGCCGCCTGCCCGAAGTATTCCGCGACATCGAACTGCCCCTGGTCACCGTACTCAGCCGCATCGAACGCAACGGCACCTACGTGGACGCCACCCTGCTCAAGCACCAGAGCCAGTTCCTGGCCAAGCGCATGTCGGAACTACAGGAAAAAGCCTTCGAGATCGCCGGGCAGGAATTCAACCTGGCCAGCCCCAAACAGCTGGGCGAGATCCTCTACGAGAAACTGGAAATCCCGGTCATCAAGAAGACCCCCAAGGGCGCGCCCTCAACGGCGGAACCGGTACTGCAGGAACTGGCCCTGGAATACCCCCTGCCCCAGGTGATCATGGATTACCGTGGCGTGGCCAAACTGAAAAACACCTACACCGACAAGCTGCCGGAGCTGATCAATCAGCGCACCGGCCGCGTGCACACCTCCTACCACCAGGCCGTGGCCGCCACCGGGCGCCTGTCCTCCAGTGATCCCAACCTGCAGAACATCCCGGTGCGCTCTGAAGAAGGCCGCAAGATCCGCCAGGCCTTCCTGGCCCCCAAAGGCAGAAAGATCGTCGCCTGTGACTATTCCCAGATCGAACTGCGCATCATGGCGCACCTAAGCGGCGACAAGGGCCTCACCGATGCCTTCGAAAAAGGCCTGGATATTCACCGCGCCACCGCCGCGGAAGTGTGGGGCAAAAACCTGGACGAGGTCAGCGACAACGACCGCCGCAACGCCAAGGCCATCAACTTCGGCCTGATCTACGGCATGAGCGCCTTTGGCCTGGCCAAACAGCTCGGCCTGCCACGCAAGGAAGCCCAGGACTACATCGACCTGTACTTCGAACGCTACCCGGGCGTAAAACGCTACATGGAAGAAACCCGCGCCCAGGCATCGGAACAAGGCTACGTGGAAACCCTGTTCGGCCGCCGCCTCTACCTGCCGGAAATCCGCAGCAGCAACGGCCAACGCCGCCAGGCCGCCGAACGCACCGCCATCAACGCTCCCATGCAGGGCACCGCCGCGGACATCATCAAGATGGCCATGATCAAGGTCCACGACTGGCTCGACACCACCCACTTTGACGCCAAGATGATCATGCAGGTGCACGATGAACTGGTGTTTGAAGTGGCGGAAGATCAGGTGGAGGATCTGGTCAAGGAAGTGAAAGTTCGCATGGAGTCAGCGGCGGCGTTGAAGGTGCCGCTGATTGTGGATGCGGGGATTGGGGAGAATTGGGATGAGGCGCATTGAGCGCCCAACCAATTCGCTTTCGGCAGAAACTGAAAAGGGAAAAATTATCTTAAAATGCTTTCTTCCCTCAGCCGTTATTGCTTGTAATAAATTCGTTCGAAGTCCAACGATTTATTGCGAGTCTCGGAAGACTCTCCGTCATTATTTTCTGTATCCTTGCCCAGGTATAGCTTGTTGATTTCAATGCGGAAGATTGTGTAATCGTAAAGATCAAAATCAGCACCATTGTACTCAGTGATATGTGTATTAAGTTGGTGCGCGAGCAGGCCACTCTCCGCCACAACCTCATCTCCAATAAATAGATCACCACTTGCAGTGGGGTTGGGAGCACCCTCCAGTGGAGTTATGCAGCTGGCGTCCATAAAATTCTTGATGTCAGAATGAAGTTCATATCCTTGAAATGTTAATGTCACGACATCGTACAAGGGGTCGTCTTCTGCCCCTTCTACTGGCCCACACCCTTTGACCCACACCCCATCAAGCACGGTTTCATCTGACTCAACCTTTCCCTCTTCATTGACCGGAGCCTGGTGGGCATCGCCAGACCCCGATCCACCTCCACATGCCGCAATAGCCAAAGCCCCCATCAGTACCCCAAATACCCTGCGATCCATTCCTCTCTCACCCTTATCATCCATTAACGGTGGACGTGAATCTGACGGATTCCCCTTACGGCATAAAGTCGGAAATGTCTTAAACTTGCAGAGGATATCTCTTACAGGAAAACTTAAAGAAAGTAAGGCGAAGAAGAAATTATGCGAACGGTCACGAAAAGTGCCACTCTCGGGCGTCTCCAGGAAAAGCTGGTAGTAGTTACCCAGCAAGCAATAAGCGTGACATAACTGTTTTCCTCAGTACAGACGGCGGAGAGCCTTTCCAGGAAGGCAAGCCTGTCACTATCATCCTCATAGATCATCCCCCGGCGGTTCCCTCTTGCCGTGACATGATAAAGCGCCCCCGCAAATTCCAATCTCAACGGGCTTGCCATTTTCGACTCCTGCGATCTAAGAATAAGAGAAAAAGGGGACACGCACATATATATAAGCTGTAAAAAATTGCCTGATACTTACCCGGAGGCTAAGGAGCACGGCACTGGCCGCGCAGCGTCACCGGTTAGATCAATAAGGCTGACCAACCTATACTCTGCCACCAAGAGAACCCAACGCCCACAAGGAGTCGCCCATGGCAGCGAACGATCCTCTCTGGCGGCGGCCCCGCCATTACATGGATGCCGATGACGCCCACGATCATGTGCATTGGGTCGAGCTGTTTTTCGACCTGATCCATGTGGTGACGATCTTCATTCTGGGGAACTACCTCTCCCACCATATGGATTGGCAGGGCTTCTGGGTATTTACCGGGCTGTTCCTGGCGATTTTCTATGCCTGGGCGGACAGCTCCGTCTACAACTCCCTCTATATCTCCACGGACATGCCCCATCGCGCCGCCATGGCGCTGCAGATCGTCACCATGATGTTCATCGCCGCGGCCATTCCTGATGTGTCCGGCAAGGGGTGGACTTATTTTGCGCTGGGCTACGCCCTGAACCGGGCGATCACTGCCTATCTGTACTGGCGGGCGCGCTGTGTTGGCGACGCCACCGATACGCTGGCACACGAGCAGGGACGGAATTTCTTTGTGCTGGCCGGGCTGTTCGCGCTGTCCGCGTTTTTGCCCAAACCGCTGGCCTACTGGGTGTTCGGGGCCAGCGTTGTGCTGATCCAGCTGCAGTACATGCTGCCGCGTATCGGGACACTGCGGTTCGCCCGATTCGTCCCGCGCCTCGGGCATATCTCTGAGCGCTTCGGCCTGCTGATGTTGATCCTGCTGGGGGAAGGCTTCTTCAAGTTGGTGCTGACTCTGGCCGACAAAGGGGTCTACAAAATCGGCGCCGGCACCTTCTTCAATGTGGCCATGGGCGGCCTGTCGCTCTTCGCGCTGGCCTGGGTCTATTTCGACAGCGCCGGCAACGCCAAACCGAAAAGCCGCGACATGGGTGTCCTGGTGGGATACTGGCTAGCGCACATTACCATCCTGTGGAGCGCGGTGACGATTGGCGTGGCGCTGGCCGGCGAAGTCTATGTCGGCCTATTGGAGCCCTACCCGACGGGTTACGGTGCCCTCGGCTCGGTGGGTCTCGCCGTCTTTCTCGCCGCGCTATGGATACTGCAGCGGCTCGTGGCGGAGGACAGCCATGCCTGCCGCGGTCACAGCCCGGCTCTGCGACTATTCGGTATTGTCATGGCCCTGGTCGTGCTGGCCGTGCATCCTTTCGTGCCCTCGATAATCGGCAACCTGCTCTGGGGGCTGGCGCTGTTCTCGCAAATTGCCGTGCCGCTTTATCGGGCGGCACGTGACATGCCGCATTTTGAGCGACAGTGATAGAAGGGGGGAGTACGCTCCCCCTACCGAATATCATACTTCTCCGACCACAACCGCAGATCTTCCAGAATATCCAGCGCACTGCGCCCCAGCTCGGTGAGCTCATAGGTCACGGCAATAGGCCTGTCGTTGATCACCGTTCTCAGCACCATCCCGCGGGCCTCCAGCTCCTTGAGCCGCTGGTCGATCATCTTCTTGGTGGCGCCGCCGAGCAGGCGATTCAGATCATTGAAGCGTACCGGGCCATCCTTGAGGTGATAGATCAGCGAGCCGGTCCACTTGCCGCCGATAATGCGCATGCCCCGCTCGATGGCGCAGGGTTCCATGCAGGCATCGATGACTTTTTTCCTGCCATAACCATCTGTTTCGATGCGACTTTTCATTTTTTCACCGCCCTAAGCACCAGGTTTCCAAAAGGATACTAATTGATCCACGCCAGCAGGTATAAATAGTATACCTGAAATAGATTGGTAACCAGCAACCCGCTGTCACCTTCACCTGTTTCATGGAGACCCTAATGAGCAACATCCTGATTATTAATGCCCACCACCCCTACCCGTTTGCCGAGGGCAAACTCAACGCGTCACTGGTGCAACGGGCCAGCAAGCAGCTCCAGGCCAATGGCCACCAGACCCGCATTGTGGAAGTCGACAAGGGCTGGGACGTTGAGCAGGAACTGGCCCACCACCAGTGGGCCGATGTGATCCTGCTGCAGAGCCCGGTGAACTGGATGGGAGTGCCGTGGGTGTTCAAGAAATACATGGACGAGGTGTACACCGCCGGCATGGGCGGCGCGCTGTGCAACGGCGATGGGCGCACCGAAGCCGCCCCCAAGGCCAACTACGGGGCCGGCGGCACCCTGAACGGCAAGCGCTACATGCTCTCGCTGACCTTCAATGCCCCGCAAGAAGCCTTCGACGATCCACAGGAATACCTGTTCCAGGGCAAGGGCGTCGACGACCTGCTGTTCCCAATGCACATGAATTTCCGTTTTTTCGGCATGACACCGCTGGATACCTTTGCCTGCTTCGACGTGATGAAGAATGCCCAGGCAGAAAACGATTTTGTGCGTTTCCAGCAACATCTCGACACCCACCTACCGGCAGCCTGAGGGAGCAACCATGTTGAAAAGATACGCGACTCCGGCCTTGCTGCTTGGCATGGTCCTGAACGTGACCGGTTGCACCACCGCCAGCCATACACAGCACAACGCCGCCCACGTAACCTCCCCGGATCAGTACCGGGTATTGCTGGAGAATGACCAGGTGCTGGTACTGGAAATAGTGCTCGAACCGGGCGAATCAGACCGCCCGCATGACCACCGCGATGAAACCGTCTATTTTCAGAAAGGTGGCTCCCTGCGTATTACCCTGCCCGGCGGCGACGCCATGGATGTCACCGTGCCGGATGGCCATGTGATGTGGCACGAGGCCTGGTCTCACCAGGTGACCAATACGGGAACCCAGCCAGTGATGGCGATCATTGTCGAAGAGAAGCCCTGAAGCTGGGTAACGGTTGGCGGGCCACCAGGCTCGCCAGCGCGGCCAATAAAATGCGCAGAGCAGCAGCTGAACCCGTTTTCGGATGCTGGCACCTATGATGGCTTTGCGGCCAAGCTGCGTTGCTCAACGCGTTGGGCCCTGCCCCTCAAAACGCTCTTGAACCCACGTCATCAAATAACCAGCACTCTCATCCCGGGCATCATGGCCTACGCCAGGCAGTCGAATGATCTGGATAGTCTCTCCCCGCCGGGAGCGTCGGCTCACTGCCTGCTCGCTTAGCGCGATGGGGATAAGTGTGTCTGCGGTGCCGTGGGCAATGACCATGGGCACCGCAATCGGCCCGTCGGGGCTGTTGTGGTCGAACAGCCCAGGCCAGGGTGGTGTGGCAAGAATATCCACGGCCAGGTACTCCTGCGGGGTGCGCAGGTCTGCCAGCGCCGGCAGGAAACCGGCCGGGGCGGTGAAGCAGGGGCGGATCATCCGCTGGAAGGCGTCGGCGGCATCCGGTTTGAGAATGGCCTGCAGGCTCGCTTCGGCATACACCTGATCCCAGGCGGCAAACACCATGCCCATGAAGATGCCGCCGGCGGGTTTGTCGTGGTTATAGGCAGCGATCTCGCGAAGGTTGAGCGCCGGCGCCGAGGCGGCGACACCTTTCAGTGTGAGTTCCGGGGCATAGTCTGCGGCCAGCTGCCCCACCCAGAAGGCGGTGTTGCCGCCCTGGGACGCACCCCAGACCACGAATGACGAACCCGCCCCACTCTCCGGGATCTGCTGCGCGGCCCGCACCATGTCGAGCACACTGTGGGCAGCGGTTCTGCCCACCATATAGGGATGGATGCCCGGCGTGCCCAAACCTGGATAGTCGGTAATCGCCACCACCCACCCCTGCGCCAGCATGCCGGCCACATCCGGGGTCTGCTGATACGGATCGCGGGTATGGCTGACACCGCACTCCGGGCGAATGCCGGTGGTGCCATGGGCCCAGGCCACCACCGGTCGCGGCGTGATGCTCGGCTTGTCCGGGGCAACCACGGTACCGGTCACCGCCAGTGGCTTGCCCTGTTCATCCGTGGACAGATACATGACCCGCCAGGCCCTGGCCCCTTCCGGCAAGCTGGCATAGGAGGGTGCCTGCCGGATCACGCTCCCGGGGAGCGCCTTTGGCAACGGTTGTGGCGGCTGATAAAAGGCGGAAGGCTGCTGCGGCACCGCGGCAAAATAAAGCCCTGCCGCCAGCATGACGCTGATGGCCATGACCCCCATCAACAGCAGGGCTGTCCTGCAACGCCCGGACTGCCTGAACCTGGATTTTCCTGGGGTAGTCATTGCCACTTTTCCCTGTCAGCCTGATTTATTGCGGTCGATTCCCTGACCCTGCATCCCTTTGCCACGGCACCCGCCATGCATCGACATCAGCATCGCCCTGCAAGACAAAATATCGATGACGGGATTTGAAAAGCAATAAACCCCGGCCTTGCCTACTTGCCCCTCAACAGGCTCTCCACCCCCTTGAGGCTGTCCGGCTCACGGGCCAGCTCTTTTTTTGCAAAGGCTTCGATGGCTTTTTCATGGGCGTACACATAGGCGAAGAAGTCCTGCTCTTGCTTCTGCGCGTGGGTCTTCAGGCGCAGAAACTTTTCCTGGAAGGGCCTCGTGGCGTTACGCACCAAGGTCATGGCCAGACGCCAGGGCATGACGGCCAGAGCAGCCCCCTCCGCGCGGCCTTTCACTGCCCAGCCTTTAGGCTCCAACACCGTCTGGCCGGTGCTCGCCATGTAATCCAGATAGCGTTGCAGGGTGTGCGCTTCCAGCGCCTTCAGTGCCAGCCATTTTGCCCTGCGCTCCGGGTTGCGGGTGAGTCGGGCGGCGGTATCAAACACTGCCTGTCCGTACACTTCGGATTCGTGAATGCGCTGCAAGTCGGCCTGATATTCGGGGTAGTTCATTCTCTCTCTCCTCGGCTCAGGCAGCGGCGGCCGTCGCCTTGTATTGTTGGGTGATGGCGGCAATGGCCCGATCCAGGGCGCAACCGAATTGCTCCGTGCTTTCCATGAACGGCATGTGGCCCACATTCCAGAACACCTCCGTGCGAGCCCTGGGCACACGATCCGCCAGTAGTACCGACTGAGACGCAGGCACCACCGGGTCGTGGGTGCCCACGAATAGATGGCAAGGCACGCGTATCGCATCGAGCCGATGGCCGATTTCCAACCTGCCGATGCCATTGAACAAGCAATACAGTGCCCGGGCATCCTGCGCCCGGGTATCGGCGCGAATATTGTCGAGCATGGCCTGGCTCATGGGGTGGCGCAGGAAGGCGTTGCGATCGCGGGCCAACAAACTCGCAAAGGTCTTCTGCACATAGCGGCTATGCCGGGCAATGGCGATATTGGCCGCAAACAACGGTCGCCCCCACTGGCCCTGCGCAGCCAGTTTCACCAGCAGGCCTTCCACTCCGCCCCACTGGCCACGGTGAAAACCCGCGATGCTGACCAAACCGGCCAGCAAGGGCGAGTGCTGAATGGCCAGATTCAGGGCCACGAAGCCTCCGGTGGAGTGACCCACCACGATGGCCTTACGGCCCTGCAGTAGCTGTTCCAGGGCGCCGTTCATAATCCGGTAGAACCAGTCGTCATCGACCTGATCCGGATGAAAATCCGCCGGCACAGTGGAGGGCGAATGGGCAGGCAGGCTCAAGGCATACCAGGGACGGTTGTCGCGGTAGTCCGCCGGCAGGGCAGCCCGCCAGAAGTTCACCGACGCCAACACCCCATGGATGAACACCACCGCGGGTTCACCGGGCTGCGCCAGGTGTTCATTGACGGCCAAACATGCCAGCCGATGCCCCTCGATATCGACAAATCGTTCTGTGACTTTCATGCGCGTTCCTGCCCCTTCTCATGCGTAATGGCGAAGACCCGTTTCTCCACAAGGATGGCGGTCACCGTATGGGGCAAGACTAGCGATGAAGGCAGGAGGCGTATTGAACGAAACAGCTACGATTGATGAGCCTGTTGCCAGGCGTGCAGGGCGTCCATGTAGGTCAGGCCGAAGGACTCGGCGAAGGCTCGACTCATATGCGGCAAATCACTGAAACCCGCCTGCATGGCCGCATCCATGGGATTGATCCCGTCCAGCAGCGCATCCATGGCCATTCTCAGCTTGAGCCATTTTTTGTAGCTGCGCAGGGGAATGCCTGCCTGCTCCACGAACCAGTGGGAGAAACGGCTGGGAGACAGGTTCGCCTTTTTTGCGAGCGCATCACGGTCCGGGTCCTCACCGGCGCGCAGCTGCGTGGTGATGGCATCCACGATATCCCGAAAACGGGGATCCAGCGCCGCGTCCGACTCCGCACCCACCAGCAGATCCGAAACCAGCAGGGCATGCAGATCGCTGCTCGCCGACAGCTCGCGCAGCGGCGCGGGCAGCTCACCCTCCGTCAACACCCGCCAATCCTTGCCGCTCGCCTGGCCCAGAGCCTTGAGCGGAGAGACGGTTAACGGATCAAAATAAATCGAACAGACATAACCGGAAAATAACCGGTGCTTCACCTTGGACGACAGGAACACAGCCCGGGCATGGCGCCGCCCGGAATTCCCGGCTTCAAATTCCAGCTCCCCTTCCAGGGCAATGGTGAGTTGCGACGCCCAGTGGCTGTGCGGATTATTCGGACCCACATGCCCACGAAATATGGCCACACTGTCGGAAAAAACGATATCCAGTTTCCAGTCTTTTTCCATGGCTCAGGCGATCCTGCTGTTATTCAATCGAGAGAAGGGGTGAACACCAATTCCTTACCGTCATTACGCCGCTCAAAGACGGTGGCCCGGGGTTCCCGAGCTGGACGACCAGCTTCCGTTGCCTTTTCCTTGATCCAAGCACGACAGTGCGCGCCTTAGTGACCCATCACCCGGCAAATGCAATGCATCTCAATTCTGCCATGTCTCTGTGCAAGGTGGTCAGCTTTCCTGACCAACACGTATGCCTCCTCGACTCCAACTGTTAAGGTTCATTCACCACAACAAACATCAGAACAAGAATGCCACCAGCCCCACCACACCGCATCCGCTTGCGCACCCGTGCCTGGCTGGCCAGAAGAAAACAACACCTGGCCTTCCGCCTGATCCTGTTCTGTGTCGCCCTGCGGCTGCGCTGGCTGGCATGGCGCGACCCGGCATTTCGCAAGGACTTGCAGCGACGCAACATCATGATGGTGTGGCGCACCCATGACGGGCGTATCGCTCGCTGGTTTCATTTCAGCCCCAATCGCGTTCGCAGCGGTTCCGGTTTACGTGAGCGCTGTGATATTGCCGTGCGCTTTCAGGATGCCGACTATGGGGCAACCACACTGATACAGCTGCTGGATAATCAACGACTTTTCTTTGTCGGCATGCGCCAGGGAAAGATCCGACTCAATGGCAATATCAAGGGGCTGCTCTGGTTCAGAACCGTCTCAGAGTACCTGGTGCCGGGCGGCGTACAGATATGGCGACCGCGGAAGGCTCCGCGGGAACGGCAGGGCTCGCAGTAACCAGACAATCACGGCGGAGGAAGTAGGAGTATCGCGCGATAGCCAGGAAGCTATCGCGCACCAAAAATCAGTGGCAGTGATATGGTTTTTTACCTGCATGGCACCCGTTAGCATCTGTACCACCGGAGTGGGCCAGCGCGGCACCAGAAACCATCATAACAAGAGCAATTACAGCCATTACCTTCTTCATAGTCATTACCTTCCCTTGGTTTTTTGTAGTTCGACCATACTGCATCGCACAACTTTCAGGGGCAATGACTGACCAGAATGTCAGCCTTTAACCATTTACTAGCGGAAACCTGGAAAATCCTCCCAAATCCCATAACCTTCGTACAATGAGCAAGAAACTGGAAGGCACATCTCGTTGCGCCCCTTATTGCTCCTCCTGACCAGCCAATAAACTCTCAAGCAACGCATCAATTTCCGCTTTAAGCTGCTTATCTTCAATCTTGTTCGCACTCACTTGCGCACTCTCAAGACTCTTGATTGCAGCCTCTTTCTTCCCCAGATCTACCTGCAGTTTAGCCATGGAAAGGCCGATTGATGAGAGGTGATCTTTGGCATTGATAGCCAGCGCTTTGGCCTGGGCTTTTTCGTAGATCACCAGCGCAGCCTCCAGATCTTCGGTGAAGTCAGCCAGCGTTTCCCACTGCTCGGGATGATCCTTGTCGGTATTGTCGTTACCGGTGCAAATGATTTTCAGCTGCCCGTAAAGCGACTCGAACTCCGCTTGATCGTCTTTTCTCGCAGCTTCCATCAGCTTTTCAGCCAAGCTATGAACGGCCTTGTATATTTTGGTATTGATCATTTTCTCTCAACCAATGATGAAGAAGAGCACACACGGAAATCGCCCCCAATAATGCCTTGAACCCTACGAAACGATTCGACTACGCCTCAGCTATTTCCCGCAATAAGCTTTGACCGGCCCCGACAGTTTATCCGGATGTCGCGGCGTTGCGTTGGCGAAGTGGGCATAGATCTGTTGCAGGTCGGCTTCCATGTCGTCGCTGGGGTAAATCACCACCGGGAAGGAGAAGGTCTTCACCTGGTAGTCCGCCAGCGCAAGAATGATCGGCACGTTGGCCTGTTTGGCGATGTGGTAGAAGCCCAGCTTCCATTGCTCCGCATTGCTGCGGGTGCCTTCCGGGGTGACGGCGATCAGCAGTTTGTCGCGCTGACGGAATTGCGCCACGGTCTGCTCCACCATGCCGCCGGCCTTGCCGCGCTCGATGGGCATGGCGCCAAGCCTGTGCAGCAGCCAGCCCAGCGGGCCCTTGAACAGGCTGTGCTTGATCATCACATTCACGTCTTGCTGCAAGGCCGAGCGGCTCACCAGGGCCAGGACCCCATCCCAGTTTGAGGTATGGGGACCGCCGGCAATGACTGCCCGCTGGATATCCGGGAAGGGCCCGGCCCGCCAGCCAGCAAGACGCAACAGGGTCTGCGCGATCCGCTGGCTCAATGGCGTCCGGTGTTTGCCGCCTTCCATGTGCTCGCTCATACAGTGCTCCGCTATGAAAAAGCAGGAGTATAGCGGATTCTCACCTTGCCCCGGTCTTTGTCACCTCTGGCGAGGTGACAGCGGCGGTGATATTTAGCTGGACAGGGAACGGCGCGCCCTGTAACGTAGCCAATAGCTAAAAAATTACGCTTGAATCAAGTACTACATTTCGCTGTTTTATTCGTATAACTCGTCCTGCAGTCCACAAGTCCAAGTTTCCATTTTTCAGCTACACACGCCCTCACCGGCGAAATATCATTATTTTCAGGATTAGTATTATGTCTACAGTGAAAGGTACCGTTAAGTGGTTCAACGAAGCTAAAGGTTTTGGTTTTATCGAGCAGGAAGGTGGTCCGGATGTGTTCGCACATTTCAGCGCCATCCAGGGCTCCGGCTTCAAGACCCTGGCCGAAGGTCAGCAAGTTGAGTTCACCATGACTCAAGGTCAGAAAGGTCCTCAGGCTGAGAACATCGTCGCTCTGTAAGCGATTGTTCCGGTAACAAAAAAGGGCGCCTCCTTCGGGACGCGCCCTTTTTTTATCTGCCTTACGGGCTGATTCGCGTCACGACCCTCCCGCCAACGCCACTTGCCTACCTTCCCCGCGCTTGCGCAGAAACTCCTGCAGCATGCTGTAACTCAGCCCCCAGATACAGTAGCCCTGATAACGGCAACAGGGGAATGTCATTCTTCCCAGTGGCGTGCGTATCTGCAGCGTGGATCGGTGTGCCGGGTTGCCCAAATACGCCAGGGGAATCCAGATTCCTCGTTGTGCTTCGTGATTGAGTGACATGACGTTGTCTCCCCGCCAGGCAAACACATGGGGCGTCACCACCATGGGGCTCCAGCGGCTGTGGTGCCGTGTCAGCAGATCCGACAGCCGCGACTGATACTCGCCTTGCTGAAACAGATCCAGCCCGGTTTCTTCCAGGGTTTCGCGCATGGCGGTGTGGCGACTGGACGTATCGCTGCGCTCCAGGCGCCCACCGGGAAACGCCATATCGCCGGACCAGGGGTCACCCTCACGGCGGGCACGCTGAATGAAGAACAGCTCGCCTTCGCGAACGTTGGCGCCACGGTAGATGAGCGCCACCGAGGCGCGGGTAACATGACGCCGGAACGGCAATTTGTGCGGACGATATTTTTCCAGCCAGCGCAGGGATGGCATAACGGCTCACGACAGCAATGACTCCACGCAGAGTACCATCAGTAGGATGCCTCTGCCGTTGGAGATTCTCTGTTTTCCACCCCTCTCTTTCAGTAACGTAGCGGCCTGAAAGTCGGCACGGTTACTCGGGGCTGGAGGTGGCGCCGACCTGACTTTTGCCGCTGGCGCCTTGCTCGCAAAGCGAAGGTTTCAGCAGGCGCCAGGATTCATTCGCCCCTTCGCCTTGTGAACAAGGCTCCAACGAAAAACGGTGCACTGTTGCCAGCGCACCGTTGCGTTCGACGGACAGGGATTGATTACTGCTTCAGATCAAAGCGATCCAGCTCCATCACCTTGGTCCAGGCCGCCACGAAGTCGTTGACCAGCTTCTCCTGACCATCGGCGCAGGCATAGACCTCGGCAAGGGCACGCAGCACCGAGTTGGAACCGAACACCAAATCCACCCGGGTGCCGGTCCACTTCACCTTGCCGCTGTCGCGATCACGGCCTTCGAACGCCTCTTCATCGCTGGAGGTGGCTTTCCACTCCGTGTCCATGTCGAGCAGGTTGACGAAGAAGTCGTTGCTCAGCGTGCCCGGCTTGTCGGTGAACACACCGTGCTGGCTGCCGTCGTGATTGGCGCCCAGTACACGCAGGCCACCCACCAGTGCGGTCATCTCCGGTGCCGTCAGCGTGAGCAACTGGGCCCGGTCCACCAGCAGGTGTTCCGCACCGATGCTGAACTTGCCTTTCTGGTAGTTGCGGAAACCATCTGCTGCGGGCTCCAGGGGCTCGAAGGAGGCCACATCGGTCTGCTCCTCAGTGGCATCGGTCCGTCCCGGATGGAAGGGTACGGTCACATCGTGGCCGGCCTCTTTCGCCGCCTTCTCGATACCCACACCCCCGGCCAGTACGATCAGGTCTGCCAGCGAGATCGCCTTGTTGCCGCTGTTGAAGTCACTCTGGATGCCTTCCAGAGTCTTCAGCACCTTGGCCAGTTGCTGCGGCTGGTTCACTTCCCAGTCCTTCTGCGGGGCCAGCCGAATGCGCGCCCCGTTGGCGCCGCCACGCTTGTCGCCGCCACGGAAGGTGGAGGCAGAGGCCCAGGCGGTGGACACCAGTTCGGACACGGACAATCCACTCTCCAGGATCTTGCCCTTGAGTGCGGCAACGTCCTGATCGTTGACCAGTTCATGATCCACCGGCGGCACCGGATCCTGCCAGATCAGCTCCTCGCTGGGCACTTCCGGGCCCAGGTAGCGGGCACGGGGACCCATGTCACGGTGGGTGAGCTTGAACCAGGCACGGGCGAATACCTCGGCGAATGCCTCCGGGTTCTCGTAGAAGCGACGGGAAATCTTTTCGTAGTCCGGATCAAAACGCAGCGACAGGTCCGTGGTCAGCATCATCGGCTTGTGCTTTTTGGTTTTATCCTGGGCGTACGGAATGACTTCATCCGCATCCTTGGCCACCCACTGCTTGGCACCGGCCGGGCTGGTGGTCAGCTCCCATTCATACCCAAACAGGTTTTCGAAAAAGTAATTACTCCACTGGGTCGGCGTCTGGCTCCAGGTCACCTCCGGGCCGCCACCCATGGTGTCGTCGCCCTTGCCGGTACCCACCGGGTTGTGCCAGCCCATGCCCTGTTCCGCCAGGCCTGCAGCCTCCGGATCGGGACCAATCTTGTCCGGGTCGCCGGCACCATGGGCCTTGCCGAAGGTGTGCCCGCCGGCAATCAGGGCCACGGTTTCCTCGTCGTCCATGGCCATGCGGGAAAAGGTTTCGCGGATATCATGGGCAGCCGCTTTCGGATCCGGGTTGCCATCCGGGCCTTCCGGATTCACGTAGATCAGGCCCATCTGTACCGCGGCCAGGGGGTTTTCCAGGTCCCGTTTGCCGGAATAACGCTTGTCGCCATCCAGCCAGCCTTTTTCCGCCCCCCAGTACACATCCAGGTCCGGCTCCCAGGTGTCTTCACGGCCACCGGCAAAACCGAACGTCTTGAAGCCCATGGATTCCAGCGCCACGTTACCGGCGAGAATCATCAAGTCCGCCCAGGAAATCTTGCGACCGTATTTCTGCTTGATCGGCCACAGCAAGCGGCGCGCCTTATCCAGGTTCACGTTATCCGGCCAGCTGTTCAGGGGGGCAAACCGTTGCTGGCCACGACCGCCGCCGCCGCGACCATCACCGATACGGTAGGTACCGGCACTGTGCCAGGCCATCCGGATAAACAGACCACCATAGTGACCAAAGTCCGCCGGCCACCAGTCTTGGGAATCTGTCATGAGCGCATCCAGATCTTTCTTTACTGCATCAAGATCCAGACTGTTGAATGCTTTGGCGTAATCAAAGTCCTCATCCATGGGATTGGACTTGGAGGAATGCTGATTGAGGAGGTCCAAACGCAGCTGGTTGGGCCACCAGTCCTGGTTTGTGGTGCCACCCCCTGCCGCGTGTTTAATCGGGCATTTACTCTCTGTCATAGCGCTCTCCTTCCTTATGGGTGGGTTCGGCGTATTTATTACTCTGTTGTAGTCCCTTAGAGGTCACCTTGGCCAGTTTAGTTTGCCAAATACGGTGATAGTTTTTATTAAACGCGACAGTGTCTGCGTCAATATCACGTTAAAAAACACACTCCCTGCCCCAAATTCCCCAGGAGCATCATATCCTCGATAGTTACACAAATAGTCGCATATGGACTAAGATGTCTGCTGGACTATAAAAGGGAAACGGAACCAATGAAAAACCTACACTTGCTTGCCATGACCGGCGCATTGTCACTTGCTGTCCTGTCAACACCAGCTCTGGCTGAGACCAACCCTGGCGGTTTTTACGCTGGTGTATCGCTCGGTTACCAGAGCACGGATATGGACTGGAAAACCGAACGAACCTTCGAGCCCAACGGCAACCTTATTGCGCCATTTTCTGATCCCACCGAATCACTGGATGACTCAGATACCAGCTATGGTCTTTTTACCGGTTATAACTGGGTAGTCGGACAGGGAAAATGGGTGCTGGGTGCTGAATTCTCGGCGCTGATGAGCGATGCCAGCGACGAAATCCGCAACCGGATTCCCGGGCTGGGAGACCCCGACTCCAACCCGACCAGTTTTTCCGAGGTCGAGACTGATGATCTGGCGCTGGGCCTGAGCTTTCGCGGCGGCTACATGGTGAATAACAACACCATGGTTTACAGCAGCCTGGGCGTATCCCAGCTTGAAGTCGAAACGACAAGCACCTGCCCCGCCGATACCAACGTTTGCAACCCGGCAGACGGTCTCCAGCGTTTCAGTGATGACGAGCGCATGACCGGCTGGACCCTGGGTTTCGGGGCGGAACACTTCCTGTCGGATAACCTGGTGCTGAGAGCAGAGTACCGACACGCCGATTATGGTGACTTCGACTTCACCGCTATTCCTGCTCAGAGCGGTTCGAGTTTCGGTGCTGATGCGACGATTGAAGTCGTTCGGCAAACCCTCGAAGTCGGCGCTGCCTACAAGTTCTAAACGTCGCCTTGCTCATTTTTAGTCACACCCGGGGGCCCTCCATGGATAAGGACGGGCCCCTCTCCCCTGTCATTGCGGATTTATCACATCACAGGACCACCTTTGCTATGCTGCCAATATCGCATTGGCAAAGGGATCCCCATGGAATCGACCACGCCCGACCAGCCCCAGACACTCGGTGAAACCACCCGCATGCTGTGGAACGCCCGTGGACGCTACAAGCGGGTACTGGCCACCGCGGCCGGCCTGCAGAAAGTGGTCTGGAAACACCGCAAGGTGCTGGGCAGTGGCGACGAGCAGGCGCTGTACCCGCTCCATGAGGAAGTGGCGGACAGCCTGGCAACCCTGTTCCGGGATAACGGCGGCGCCTGGATCAAGTTTGCCCAGTTTCTCAGTTGCCGCCCGGACCTGCTGCCTGCCCCCTATATCGATGCCTTTGCCCATCTGCGCGAAAACGCTCCCAAGGCTCACTTCGATGACATCCAGCCCTGGCTGAAAGCCCAGCTGGGGCATGACTGGGCGGACTCCTTCAGTGCCTTCAATATCATTCCCATGGCCGCCGCCTCCATCGCCCAGGTGCATAACGCCACCCTGAAATCCGGCGCCCAGGTGGCGGTCAAACTGCAGCAGCCCCGGGTCAGCCAGGAGTTTGCCGAAGATGCCGCGGCCTTGCGTTTGCTGGCGAAGGCCCTGAAGCCACTGCTGCGGAAAGTGGATGTGGAGCAGATCATCAACCAGCTCATCACCACCACCGAGCGGGAGCTGGATTTCCGCCAGGAAATGGCCCACATGCAGGATTTCAGCGAACTGCCCCACCTGCCCAGCATCAAGGTGCCAAGGGTTTATCCCACCCTTTGTAGTGCACAGATGCTGGTGACGGAGTGGATCGAGGGGCAGAGCCTTTCCACAGTGTTGCGCGAGGATGAAGCGCGGGCCATTCCCCTGCTGGAACGCTTGCAGGCCAGCATGATGCAGCAGGTGCTGGAGTTCGGTCTGTTTCATGCGGACCCGCACCCGGGCAACTTTATCGTGACGCCGGAGGGCGACCTGGCGGTGCTGGATTTCGGTGCCGTGGAGCAGGTAGCCGCCGCAGATCGCCAGCATTACACCGCATTGCTAATGCGCTTGCTGGGCATGGGCGATGGCCCCTTGCTGCCGCTGTTCGAAGCGGCCGGCTTTGGTGGGCTCAGCGAGGAACGACTGGAAAAATTGTCCGCCGCCCTGGTATCCGCCCGTCAGGATAGCGACACCACCCTGGCCGATAACCTGCGCACCCTGCTGGACGAATTTCGCCGCCTGCGGCTGGTGATGCCGGATGCCTTCGTGGCCATGGTGCGGGTGCTGATTACCGTGGGCGGGCTGATGACCCGCTATCAGATTCCGTTTTCGTGGGGAGGTTTTGGCGCCCGTTAAGCCGAGCGCCTTGGTGCAGTTCCTGAGGCGAACTGCACCAAAACGCCGCCGACGTTACTTGATCATCTTCTTGAGCATGTTCACCTTGTCCTTGTAAGGGGCGTAGCGAAACTTGATATCGAACAGGGTGGTGGCCTTGAGGATGCTGCGCTTGTGGGAGAAGGCATCGAACGAGTTCTTGCCGTGATAGGCGCCCATACCGCTTTCCCCCACACCACCAAACGGCAGGTTCGGGTTGGCCACATGCATCACGGTATTGTTGATACAGCCGCCACCGAACTGGGTGCTATCGAGCACCTGGCGCTCCACCTGATCACTACTGGTAAACAGATACAACGCCAACGGATATTCCGGCAATTTCTTCAGGTTGCCGATCAGCTCTTCCAGGCTTTGGTAGGTCAACATGGGTAACACTGGCCCGAAGATTTCCTCCTGCATGATGGCATCGTCCATGGAGATATCTTTCAACAGCGTCGGCGCAATATAGCGCTGTCCCGCATCGGTCTGGCCACCCGCCAGCACTCGGGCCTTATCGATCAGTGCGGCCACCCGCTGGAAATGCCGGTCGTTGATCATACGGCCCAAGTCCGGGTTCTGGCTCGACGCATCCCCATAGAACTCCCGTAGCGTCTTCACCATTTCCTTTTCAAAGGCATCTCGGATATCCGCATGGACATGAACATGGTCCGGCGCGATACAGGTCTGACCCACGTTGAGCATCTTGCCGGCGATAATCCGACGCGCCGCCACTTTCAGGTTGGCATCCTTGTGCACGATGGTCGGGCTCTTGCCACCCAGCTCCAGGGTGACCTTGGTGAGATGCTTCGCTGCTGCCGCCATGACGATACGGCCGACACGGGGACTGCCGGTAAAGAAAATATGATCGAAGCGCTCTTCCAGCAGCACATTGGTCACTTCGGTGCTGCCCTTGAATACCGCCACGTATTCCTCGCTGAAGCATTCCTTCATCATTTTCTCAATCACATTCGCCACGGAGGGGTTCAGTGATGACGGCTTGAGAATGGCCGTGTTACCCGCCGCGATGGAACCGATCAGAGGCTGCACCAGCAACAGGAAGGGGTAGTTGTATGGCCCCATCAAAAAGGTCACGCCCTGGGGGGTGGACTCGATGCGGCTACGACCGGGCTGGGCCCACATTGATGTGCCGACTTTTTTTGGCTTCATCCAGCTTTTCAGGTGCTTGAGGGTGTGCTTGAGATCTTCGATCGCTGTAGTGATCTCGATATAGGCCTCGAAGGGCGGGCGGCCAATATCCACCTTGAGCGCTTCCTGAATCTCTTCCTGATACTGGACAATGGCGTCCTTCAGTTTGTTCAGCTGACGCACGCGAAAGTCATAGCTTCGGGTTGCGCCGGTCTCGAAAAACCGTCGCTGTCGATCCACCGCGACGCCAGCCCAGCTTTGTGACTGCTTCAGGTTTTCACTGTCCAATACCGCACCCATGGCGCACCTCCTCATTATTCGTTTAACCGCAAGGGTTGGGAAAACGAGTGTTCCATGAGTGACGCCCAGGCTCTACACAAAGCGAGCAAAGCACCTGACCAAAACAATCAGAAAGTGGCGAAAACCGCTATTTTTTCTTTTACTTAAACAAACGGGACATACATGTCCCGCTGCCATATATACCTTATGATTTTTTGTCGGAGCCATACTTGCATGGCTCCGACAAAGAAAGAAAAGGCTACGCCAACCAGTCCACAATACGGTCCATGGCGGTGGTGCAGTTGCCACAATATTGCCGCAGAAAATCATCGCCCAACGAAGCTTCCGCCGTCACCTTGGCTGCGCCATCCAGGGCCGCCTGGCCATCAAAATCCACAAAGGCCTGACGCAAGGTCAGTTCTCCCGCCGGGCGACCAAAGGCGTCGCCCGGCAAGGTGGCCACACCGGTATCTTCCAGCAAGGCTTCACACAGCGCCGCGCTGTCATGAATCCCCCGCTGGTGTAAGCGTTCTGCCAGCGGACTGAAATCCGGGAACAGGTAAAAGGCGCCATCGGGCATGGCAAGGTCCAGCCCGGCCCGCTGATAGGCAGCCACTTGGTAAGCCGCCAATCCTTTCAGAATACGCCGTGATTGAAACAGGTAGTCATCAATGTCAGCGCCACCCTGAAAAGCACTCACTGCCGCATGCTGGATCGGCGCGGCCACCGAAGTATAGGTTTCGCTGGCCACGGTGGCCATGGCATCGCGCAGCCAGGACAGATTGGGCGGGAAAGCAAAGGCCCCCAGACGCCATCCTCCCGCACCACACCACTTGCTCAGGCCGTCGCTGATGATGGTGCCTTCCGGGTAGTAACGGGCAATGGATCGGTGCTGACCGTCGTAGCGGGTGCGCCCGTAAATTTCATCGCTGAGAAGAATCAGTCGATGACGGCGGGCCACCTCGGCAATTTCCTGCAACTCATCGTCGGTAAAGGTATAGCCGTGGGGATTGGCCGGATAATTGAGGATCACCAGGCGGGGACGACCCGGGTCACTCTGACACAGGGCATCCAGGCTATCGGCACTGAGCTTCCAGTGATTGTGCCGGTGGGTCGGCAGCCAGTGCACGCGGCGACCGATGATGCTGGCCTGGGGCGCGTAGGACACCCAGCTCGGCGTGGGGATCACCAGGTCACCGTAGTAGACCAGCTGCAGGATGAACATAAGCTCCTTGGAGCCCGGCCCGATCATGATGTCTTCGCCCCGGAAGGCCACATCGTGCTCCCGGTCCAGATGACTGGCGATGGCTTCCTGCAACGCCGGCAAGCCTTTCACCGGCAGATAATCCTTCTCGCCGGCAAACTGACGCAACGCGTCCACCACCGAGGGAGGAACCGGAAACGGCGACTGCCCCAGGCCCAGCTTGTAGACCTGACGCCCCTGCTGACGCAGGGCATTGCTGCGCTCATTGATGGCCAGGGTGGCAGACACCCCCAGGCCACGGACATTCAGGTTGAGGTGTACATCGGGCTGGAACGGCATGATCGAAATTCCCCTGAACAAGACAGCGTTCTTTCGACCCTACCGGGTTGTCACCGGGCTGCAAAGTGCGCAGACCCGGTGACGGCAGGCACAACGGTGACAGATAAACCGCGGGTCACACCTTCAGGTATTTTGCCGCCTTGGCATCCGCCTTTTTCGCCAGCGGTTTCAGCTCGGCGATTTTTTTACAGACCGCGTCGCACTCTTCCTTGCTGAGCGCATGGCCCTCTACCGCCTTGTGCAACTGGTGCATGTAGTTGTCCAGGATCGTCAGTACCGACAGATGCACCAGTGGAGCAATGGACGTCTTTTTCTGTGTGATCTGCTGTTTGCGGTGGGCCTGCTCCCAGCGTTTTTCGAATTCCTTGTGGCTCAATGTCATGACAACCTCCCTGTTCAGAATGTGAGTTTATTGACGCTGATGCTGTTCAGCCCCAGCTCGCCGCCGCTGATGCCCTCCAGGGCCACCGGCAGGCTGATGTCGTTGAGCGATACCTTGCCCAGGGTCGCACCGAGTTTGGCATCACTGAGCGTCATGCTGCCCACGTTCAGATGCACCGTAGGGGTCACCGCAATACTCACCTTGAGGATGCCCAGATCCACCCCCAGGGATTTATCCGAGGCCGTGGCATCCACATTGAATGCCTGGCTGGTGGCCGCTGGCATGGTCACAGACGGGATGCTGATGTTTTCCAGGCTGGCACCGGGCAGAGTGAGTTGTTCGGTGGGCGCGGCACGATTCACCCGCATCGCTTCGCCGTTGGCGCCCGGTACCGACAGGGAACTGAGCGACAGCTCACCGATACCCATACCGGACACGGACAACCCGGCGCTGGGCAGGCCCAGTTTATCCAGGCGAATACCTGACAGGTCCAGGTTGCCTAGGTTGAGCTGGTCGATGCGTTTCATCTGCGCCACCAGACCGGGGATATCAATGGCCGGAATCTGCAGGTCGATATTGCCCAGGTCCGGCACCGTGATGGTGCCCAGATCCACCGGGATATCCAGGCTGCCCATATCCTCGCTGCCATCCCAGCTGCCCAGCCAGCCCAGATCAATTTTCCAATCGAGCCGGAAACCCAGCTCGACAAGGGTACGTACCTGATTGAGCACGGCTCTGGCGCTATCGACCGAGGCCTGGGTGTTTTCCACGTGCAGGTTGCCAATGCTGGCGCTACCCAGAGTGACCTTGTCCACGCGCAGGTTATTGAGCGTGCCGTCTTGCACGCTGACCTGATCGATGGCGATCTTGCGGGAAACCTGGGCGCCGAGTACGCCCAGACGAGTGAGAAGATCCCGGGAAACCGGGAGAGAATCCAGCAGATTATCTGCGGACAACCGTTCCTTGAGTGACATGTTTGCCTCCTGGCAGAGTTGGATACGCACACTCCGGTGTGCGCACCCAACTCTAACCAAAATGGCATTTATTGCATATAAAGCGTACGTGCCAATTTATCCGCCCACGCCCGCTGCATTCACCGGGGGCGGCACCTCCACGGCCTCCACAGCCTCATTGGGCGCCTCCCCGACGGGCAGATAGTTTTCCGATTCCGGATTACGCCAGTCCGGGCATTCCGCCGCTGCCTGCAGATCCTCCTGGGCGGCCGCAAACGCCTGAACGGGCTGGGACGCAGGAGGGAGGTGATGGTAGTCGCTCTGTGGCACCTGGATGGCATTGAACCAGCCATTGGGAATCCAGTTGAAATCCGGATTCGGCAGGATCTTGCCATTGAAATGTCCCCCTCGGGAAAAGGCGCGGAGAACATCGTAGGTGGAATTCATGCAGTTGCGACCGAACAGCTGATAAGGCTGAGCACTGACCCAGGCCATGACACGCAGTGCCGCATCCGGATCAGGCCATACCTGGTGAGTCATGGTCAGATATTTGAAATAATTATACTCGGCTCCCTGATGCACCATGTTGGCAAAGACCTGGGTGGCCTGCCGTTCGCCCGGCACCCGGCGTGACCAGAAACCGTTCATGCCGTTCCCGTTGCTCCAGCCGTCACCTTCCACGGCTCCCACCATCCACTGCCCGTCCGGCAGTTCAAACCCCCAGCCCACATGCCCCAGCAATGGCTGGCCGGCCAGATCCGGACGTTTTGGGCACAGTACGACAATTGCATTGGCTTGACTCATTACGTTCCCTCGCGATGGTTATGATGCTGTTTTGCCGTTCTTCCTGAACGGTAAAGCCCGGCGCCACCCCAATGGGCACGCGCAGACCAAAAAAGACTATAATCGCAACCTTCTTACAACGGAATATGTGTGCGGACTGATCATGCCCTCTTTCGATATCGTCTCTGAAATTGATGAAGTAGCCCTGCGCCACGCGGTGGAAAACGCCAACCGTGACCTGGCCAATCGTTTCGACTTCCGTGGCGTGGAAGCCAGCATTGAACAGAATGGTCTGGATGTGACCCTGAAAACCCAATCGGACTTTCAGGTGCAGCAGCTGGAAGAGTTGTTTGCCAAGGCGGCCGTGAAACAGGGCATCAGCGTCGCCGGCGCTGACCGTCCGGAGAAGCCCGAGCACAGCGGCAAGACCTTCTCGCTGACCCTGACCTTCCGCCAGGGCATCGACCAGCCCCTCGCCAAGCAGATCGTCAAGATGATCAAGGACAGCAAGCTCAAGGTGCAGGCCTCCATTCAAGGTGACCAGGTGCGGGTGAACGGCAAGAAACGGGATGACCTGCAAGCGGTGATAGCGCTGCTGCGCGAATCCAAAATTGAAACGCCGCTGCAGTTCAATAATTTTAGAGACTAAGTACTATTTGCAGGAGCTATGCTGCCATGGCGAATGGGGTGTTGGGCACGTTCGCCATGCAAGCCTAGCTCCTGCAGAGGCTGGCGAAAGGCTCGCTGGTTCCAGGATCAATAACAATAATAAGGAGACATCATGTCCGCTACTTCGCACCCGGCGGTGCCACGCCTCAACCTGCTCTGGTTCACCGTGCTCGCCGCCCCCATGATGATCGGCATCGCCATCGCCCTGATGATCGGCTTCGGCCAGTACCAGGCGCCCATGGAGCTGGTCCCCACCGACACTCTGCGCATGGGCGCTATCGGCGCCATGGCGCTGACGCTGGTGGTAGCCCGACCGCTGCGCAATCTGCTGATGTCACCGGAAGCCATGGCACGGCGCCCCCTGCAAGGCCTTCCTGCCAGCAGCGATGATGAGACTGCCGCCATGAAAGTGCAGACCAGCATGTTCATCCTGCTGGGACTGCTCGATGTTGTTGCCATGCTCGTCATCGCCTTCTGCCTGATGCAGGCCGATGCCCATCTGGCCATCCTCAATGGCATCTTCAGCCTGGTGCTGGCAATCATCGCCCGACCGGATTTTGCCTCTTTGATCGCTCAGACCCGCCAGCAACTGCCACGCTGAGCCGATACCGCGGCCTGGCACCTCGCGCGCCGGCCCCGGGCCGGTTCGCTATTGAACACTCCGCGACATGAATTGTTAATGAACACTGTTTAACAAATAGCCTCGCCACCGGTACAACGAATCCCATGATCCATAACAAGGAGAACCATCATGGGTTTCAGGAACGGATTGACCCGATTGTTTGCCGGCCTGGCGCTGCTGCTGGGCAGCATGTTGACCACCCCGGCCCTGGCCGCGGGGCTGATGACGCCAACCAACAGCGGCCTGCCACCACTGCAAATTCGCGAACAGCATGTCACCGTGGACGTGGAAGACGGCTACGCCATCACCGAGGTGGAGCAGGTCTTCCACAATCCCAATGACCAGGACCTGGAAGCCTACTACCGCTTCCCGGTCCCGGAGCGCGGCACCGTGGCCGAGTTCACTGTGTGGATCGACGGCAAGCCTGTAATCGGCGAGGTGCTGGAAAAACAGCAGGCCCGCCAAGTCTATGAAAAGGAAAAAGCCGCTGGCCGCGAAGCCGGACTCACCGAGAAGGACAGCTACAAGGCCTTCAATGTGCGGGTGCAACCGGTACGCGCCGGCCAGGACACCCGGGTGCGGCTGGTCTACATGCAGCCGGCCTTTGTGGATACCGGCATCGGTCGCTATGTGTACCCGCTGGAAGAAGGCGGGGTGGACGAACAAAAGCTGGCGTTCTGGACCGCCAACGACAGTGTCGAGGAACATTTCAGTTTCACCCTCAACCTGCGCAGCGGCTACCCGGTGGACGCCCTGCGCCTGCCCAAACATCCCCAGGCACAGATCCAGCAACTGGGCCCGCAACACTGGCAGGTAAAACTGGATAATCGCACCGCAACCGTTGTCAGCGAGGAAGACGACAACAGCCAAAGCACCAACTTCGCCCCTCCCGCTGCCAATGGCCAGCCGGCCAATGCCTTTACCCTGAATCAGGACATCGTCGTCTACTGGCGCCACCAGCAAGACCTGCCCGGCAGCGTGGATCTGGTTGCCTACAAGGCCCCGGGGAAAGACCGCGGCACCTTCATGCTCAGCATCACCCCCGGTGACGACCTGCCGCCAATCACCACCGGCAGCGACTGGGTGTTCGTGCTGGATATCTCCGGTTCCATGAATGCCAAACTTGCCACCCTGGCCGACGGCGTCAGCCAGGCCCTGGGCAAACTGCGCGGCGGAGACCGTTTCCGTATCGTGCTGTTTGATGACCGCGCCGAAGAACTCACTAATGGCTTCGTGGATGCCACCCCGGACAGCATTCGTCGCTACACGCAGAAAGTCATGCAGCTGCAATCCCGTGGCGGCACCAACCTGTTCGGCGGCCTGAGCCTGGCCCTGAAACCCCTGGACGCAGACCGTCCCACCGGCATCGTGCTGGTCACCGATGGCGTGGCCAACGTGGGCAAGACCCAACAAAAAGATTTTATCGACTTGCTGAAAAACCATGACGTTCGGCTATTCACCTTTGTCATGGGTAACAGCGCCAACCGCCCCATGCTCACCGCCATGACGGATGCCAGCAACGGCTTTGCCCTCAGCGTCTCCAACAGCGACGACATCGCCGGACAGATTCTGAACGCCACCGCCAAGCTCACCCACCAGGCCATGAATGATGTGGAGATAGACATCGATGGTGTGCGCACCGCCGACCTGCAACCGCAGCGCATCGGCAGCATCTACCACGGCCGCCAGATCGTCCTGCTCGGCCATTACTGGGGCGATGGTCCGGCGAATGTCACCCTGCGCGCCAACGTGGCCGGCCAGGACATGCAACGGGAGATCAATTATTTCGGTGAAGAAAAGGATCTGCAGCAGGGCATCGTCGACCTGGGCCTGGAATACGGCCTGGTCACCAACTACACCTCCATGGTGGTGCTGCGCGACGAAGTCTTTGAGGAGTACGGCATCGAACGTCGCAATGCCAAACGCCGGGAAATCGAAAAACTCGCCAAGGCCCAGCGGCAGGCCAACGCGCCCACCAGCAACCGCGTGGACCAGGCACAGCCCATGTACACCACGAACCGTCCCTCCTACAGCGGCGGCAGCGGCAGTGGCGGCGCCTTCGGCATCGGTACCCTACTGCCCTTCCTGATCCTGCTGGTCGGCGGCGGGCTGCGCCGGCGCCAATGAATCAACTGATGACAGCAACCCTTTCCGGGCAGGGTCTCCCCTGTCCGGAATTTTTTATGGCCGCAAACCCCCACGGCTTTCCAAATGTAGGGTGCACTGAGCCTAGGGCGAACTGCACCATAAAGCGCCGAATCGGTGCAGTTCGCCCTAGGCTCAGTGCACCCTACACGGTCGGTGGCCGCTTCCGTTTCCTCTAAGCGGCGATGAACCTCTTTACTCCTGCCGACCCTCGATCGCCGACAACAGCACCCCGGCGGCAATCCCCTGGCGTTTGTCCAACCGACCGTCCCGGTCGGCACTGAAATCCACATCCAGTTTGAGAATGAAAGGGTTAAATCGCTGTCGATATTCCGCCACGGGCTTGTCGGCCACACTGGCGTGGTAATGCTGCGGAAAGAAGAACGCCAGAAATTCGATATAGCGGCGCACCAGCGCCTTGAGCATGGAGTCTTCTTCCAGGGTGCCAATTTCCCGACCCTCGCTATCCAGGAAGGTCCAGTGATCGCGCAGGAAGGAAGACTTGAAACCCGACCGCCGCAACGTACCCACATGCTCATTGCCTTGCGAATCATGCACGTCGTAGGCGCCAGCAAAATCAAAAATACTGCGTGTGGAAATCCGCAGCAGCTCCTGCTCCTGGGTGTCATCCGCATACAGGCGAATATCCTCGCGGATGCGGAAGCGCTTCATGTTGGAATATAGCGCCAGCTCGCCCGTGTCCGTGTAGAGATGAAAGGCATCACCAAACAGCCGGAAGAATTTGCGGCGGATGGTATAACGGGGATGCTGAAAGCGCACAGCGTGCGTCATGGCCTGCTCTCCTTGGCAAGTCTCTGAATGGGACGTTACGGTTTCTGCTAAACGATGCGGACTGAGTCTCCATTAGTGGCGATACAAGCAGGGTTTGTTCCCGCACAATAACCGGGCATCGTGGCAAGATTGACCGAAACAGCACTGACTCTGACATTCAAGGCGACACCATGGATCCGGCATTCTGGCATCAGAAATGGCACAACGGGGAACTGGGCTTTCACCTGCCCCAGGTCCATCCACTCTTGCAACGGTATCTGGTCGAGCTGTCACTGAAAGCCGGGCAGACCCTTTTTCTGCCCTTGTGTGGCAAGACACTGGATATTGGCTATCTGCTGGAGCAGGGCTACAGCGTGATCGGCGCGGAGCTGTCCGGGAAAGCCGTCACCGACCTGTTCGCGTCCCTGAACCGCCAACCGGAGATCTCCCCCTGGCAAGGTGGCAACCGTTACCGGCAGGGTGACCTGACCGTCTTTCAGGGCGACATTTTTCTGCTGACGCCCGATGATCTTCCCGCCGTGGATGCGATCTATGACCGCGCCGCCCTGATCGCCCTGCCGGACACACTGCGCGCACGGTATGCCCGCCATCTGCAGACGCTGACCCACAGGACGCGGCAGTTACTGATCACGCTGGAATATGATCAACAGCAGATGGCGGGGCCGCCGTTTTCGGTGGACCAGGAGGAAGTGGAAACGCGGTACGGCGATCACTACCGGGTAACCTCACTCTCCCGAAAAATGATTCTCGACCACGAACCGGTTTTCCGGGAGAAAGGGCTATCGGCGTTATACGAAAATGCGTTTCTGCTGGACTGATTTTTTCGTAGAGGGCCGGCGTGCTCGAGACCCGCAAGCCGGCTCGCCTTGCAGGAGCTATGCTCCCATTGCGCTCCCAAGCCTTCGCCATGCAAGCATAGCTCCTGCAAAAGACACTCTTCGCAAAATGGCAGAGCACGCACCTCTCGGCCCTCTTTGGAAAAATATTTCCTGATCTGGCCGCACTCACGATCAAATCACCAGGGCAACACGCTGCCGTCGGAGTGCCAGAAGGTGCCGCTGTTTTCCAGGTTCAGTTCATCCATGCGGGCAATCAGGTTGGCCGCTGCTTCGTCCACGGTCAGATTACCGCTGTTGCCGGTCATATCGGTCTGTACCCAACCGGGGTGCAAGATTGCCACGGCAATGCCGCGATCGTGCAGGTCCAGCGCCAGGGATTTACCCGCCGCGTTGAGGCCCGCCTTGCTGATGCGGTAGCCGTATTTCTTGCCGGAGGTATTATCGGCGATGGACCCCATCCGCGAGGTCATCAATCCCACCTTGCTGCCCTCACGCAGATTGCCCAGCAATGCCACGGTCACCCGCAGCGGGCCCAGGGTGTTGACCTTGAACTGGTCCAGAAGCTGCTCAAAGTCCATCTGGTCCACTGTCTCACTGAGCATGATGCCGGCGTTGTTGTAGAGAATATCCACCGGAGTATCGCCCAGGGCACTGGTCAGGTTGCTGACCCCGTCTGCGGTGCTCACATCCACCCCGTCAATGACCTCCACCCCACTGTCTATCAGCGCCGTGGACGCCTGACGGCATACCGCCAGCACCCTTTCCCCACGGGCCTTCCAGTGCCGGGCCAGTGCAAGGCCGATGCCCCGGTTTGCGCCGGTAATTACAATTGTCTTCGCCATATCTGCCTCCTTTCCGTTGATATCCCAGCCACTTAGCGGGCACCCCATTCAAGCACTTCTGTTGTGCATTACAAAACACTGCAATACCAGATACAAAACGACATTTTTAGCCAACATTGGCACCGCAATGAATTTTATATAGTGCGCGCATGGGTGGATCGCGATGATACGCCTGTCATACACACTTTGTGTTCATGGAAGATTAAGGGGGAAGTACCCATGCTACATCTTTTGAAAATCCTGCTGATGAGCTCCCTGCTCGTCACCCTTGCCGCCTGCGGCGGCGGCGGTGGTGGCAGCAACCCGACCAACGATAACGGCAACACCAGCGAAGAAACCGGCAACACTGGCGGTGAAGACGAGGGTGATACCGACGGTGGCGACACCGGGGGGGAAGACGGTGGCGACGATGAGACCCCGCCGCTCACCGACGAAGAGAGCCAACAGCTTCTGACGCTGATCGACACCAACAACCACTTTACCGTTTCCGTCTGCCCGCAGACCCTGCTCGGCACCCAGCTGGGTGGCGCCATTGATGTGCTGGCCTGCGAAAACGAAGCGCTGACCAACATCTCCCTGGGCAACGACAACGTGCTGGGCCTGCTCTGCGCCAACACGGTTGCCGCCACTGACACCGACCTGCTCGGCAGTGTGAGCGAACCCACTTTCCTGCCGACCTGCCTGGAAGAAAGCGTTCCTTATCTGATCGACACCCTGGGCGGCGTCCTGGATAGCAGCGGCCCCATCGGCCAGCAGCTGTGTGCCGGCGCTGAAAACCCGCTTGAGTGTGTGGTAGTTGCCCTTAGCACCGTTCCGGACAGCACCCTGGCCGGCGTACTGGGCTACCTGGGCTGCGACAACGCGCTCAATCCCCAGCTCTGCCTGACCCAGGTCGCGGACAACCTGGCCATGGGCGAACCCCTGATCGGCACCGTGAACAGCCTGTCCCTGGCCCTGTGCCCCATTGCCACCAAGGCCGAGGAATTCGCGCCGGATCAATGCTTCACCGAAGTGCTCGGCGGCGTGGGCTCCATCCTCAACCTGACCGGCGGTCTGGGCGAACTGTGCCCGGAAGGCGCGGACCCGTTCACCTGCCTGCTGGCGGCTGGCGAAAACCTGGGCCCCATCGGCGAACTGCTGGGTCAAAGCCCGCTGGATCCGAGCATCCTGGAAGACCTGCTGGCTGGCCTGGCCGAGCCGGGCAACATGGAATTGCTGAGCGAACTGCCCGCCATGCTGGAACAGATCCCGGTACTGGGTGAACAACTGGCCGGCCTGCTGGGTAACGGCGGCGACCTGTTCGACACCCTCGGTGACCTGCAATCCCTGCCTGACCTGCTGACGCAAATCCCGGTACTGGGCGACATCCTCAATGGCGCAGCCGGTGGTGGCAGCGGTGGCCTGCCCACCGACGCCCTGAGCCTGGAAGCCCTGATGGGCGCCCTGGAAGGCGAGCAACTGGCCATGGTGACCGACCTGCTGGCCAACGTGCCGGTACTGGGCGATGTGGTCAACCAGCTGCTGGGTGCTGTGTCCTGTGACGCCGCCAACCCGCTGGACTGCCTGACCGACTCCGCCGACCAGCTGGAGCAGTTCACCGCCCTGCTGGAGCAGGTTCCGGTACTGGGTGACGTGCTCAACGAACTGCTGGCCGCCCTCACCGGCGCTGGCACCGGTGGCGAGCTGCCGGGCACCGACATGCTCAACGAGATTCCGGTACTGGGTGATCTGCTCAACCAGATCCTGACCACCCTGCAGGGCGGCGCTGGCGGCGACATGCTGACCCCGGACCTGGCCATGCTGGAACAGATTCCGGTTCTCGGCGAGCTGCTGAGCAGCCTGCTGGGCGGTCTGATGAGCGGTGATCCTGCCTCCCTGCTGGACGGCATCCTGGACCAGAACGGCAACCTGCTGGATACCGTCTCCGCCCTGGTGGAAGAACTGCCGCTGGTAGGCGATCTGGTCGGTAACCTGCTGGTATCCCTGCTGGGTGAAAGCGAAGCCAGCAACCTGCTGGCCCCGCTGAATGATGCCCTGACCACCATCCCGGTACTGGGTCCGGTACTGGGTGGCCTGCTGGGTCTGCTCGGCTAATACGCTACCAAGCCTCACAAAAAACGCCCCTTTAACGGGGCGTTTTTTGTTTCTGCCCCGCCTCCCCCTTTTCTGTCACCGCGTCTTTGCTACAGTGGACATCCACTTTAAAGAGCCTGTTTGAGGTCTATACGCAACCGCGTTGCTACTCAAAATGGCGCCAGGCAAGGCGCGGACCGCAGGGCCTGACGGGTCAAGTTCAAGGTTCGCAACACAGTATGGCGCCATTTTGAGCAACAACCCGAAGGGCCGGGCCCCTTTTTCCGCCAGCCCGCGATTGCGCTTTCTCATGTAGAGTGACTACACGGCACAATCGCAATCACGACCTGACGAAAAAATTGACTCCGGCGCGGCTGCGTATAGACCTCAAACAGGCTCTTCAACAAAGGATGCCCATCATGACCATTGCAGTCGGCGATACCCTTCCCACCCTGACCATCAAGACCAACGGCGCCAAAGGCCCGGAAGACCTGAACACCGGGGATTTTTTCAAGGGCCGCAAAGTGGTCCTGTTCGCGGTACCCGGCGCCTTCACCCCAGGCTGTTCCAACACCCACATGCCCGGTTTCGTGATCAACGCCGATGCCATTCTGGAAAAAGCCGATGCCATCGCCTGCATGGCGGTCAATGACGCCTTCGTCATGGATGCCTGGCAGAAAGACCAGAACGCCGAGCACATCACCATGCTGGCGGACGGCAACGCGGAATTCGCCAAAGCCCTGGGCCTGGAACTGGATGCCACCGGTGGCGGCATGGGCATCCGCAGCAAACGCTTCGCCCTGATCGCCAATGACGGCGTGGTGGAATACCTGGGTGTGGATGAAAAAGGCGTGGAAAAAAGCAGCGCCGAAACCGTGCTCGGCGAACTCTGAGACGAACAACGCAAGATAATGTGTAGGGTGCACTGAGCCCAGGCGAACTGCACCATCAAGCGTTGGGCTGGTGCAGTTCGCCTGGGCTCAGTGCACCCTACGTTCAGGCCCGGTCTTTCCCCTCATCACCCGGTTACCGCTGATACGGCACCACTTCATAAGGGTTGCCACCCAGCGCCGCCGAGATATCTGCAATGGCTTTCTGGCCACGGACACTGTTGCCCGCCGCATCCAGTGGCGGGGAAATGGCCGCGAGGCCGAACTTGCCCGGCGACACCGCAATAATGCCACCGCCCACCCCACTCTTGGCGGGCAGGCCGGTGGCATACAGCCACTTGCCGGCATCGTCATACAAACCGGCGGTGGCCATGACCGCCAGCACCTCGGGCACATTGGCCGCTGTCATCACTGCCTTGCCGGTCACCGGATTCACTCCGCCGTTAGCCAGGCTCGCCGCCATTACTGCCAGGTCCCGGGCATTCACACCCACTGAACACTGGCGGGTATAAATATCCGTGGCCTGCACCGGATCGCCCTGCAGATGGCCGTAGGCATGCATCAGATGCGCGATGGCCTGATTGCGCTGATTGGTGGCCGCCTCCGAGGCATAGATGTCGTCCTGCACGGTGAGCTTCCGACCGGCAAAATCGTTATAAAACCCGAGAATCTTTTTCCATACCGTATCGGCATTGCGCCCCTGCACCATGCTGGTGGCGGTAATCGCCCCGGCGTTGACCAGCGGATTCATCTCCGCTCCCCGATACTGCTCGATGGCATGGATGGAATTGAACGGCTGCCCGGTAGCATCCACCCCCATGGTATCCGGTAACGCCGCCACGCCCTTCTCTTCCATCACCAAGGCCATGGTGAAGACTTTGGAGATGGACTGGATCGATACCTCGGATTTCACATCGCCGACACTGAACACCCGGCCATCCACCGTCACCAGCACAATGCCGAAAATGCCTGAATCCACCTTGGCCAGGGCCGGGATATAATCCGCGTTGGCGCCTTCGTCCAGTCCTTGATAACGCTCATGGGCCTGCGTCAGTGCCGCGCGAATCGCCTCCGCCGACGGTAACTCACCGGCCAGCGTCAGGCCCGACACCAACAGGCCACCGACCAACACCATCCTGCTCAGCACTCTCTTCCCTGCAACCCATCCCATGCTCTCTCTCCCTTGCACCAACCAACTTGAACAATGCCACCTTGAGTAGGGATGCTATACGGGTGGCCAGCAACCTGACCAGCACCTATCCGCCACGGGTTCACATCAGCGCCACAGGTTATGTGCTAACAATACGTTATGAACGGCAAGGACAGAGCACCATGAGCATCCTGCAACTGCCCCATGCGAAACCCGAAGCCATCCTCATCGACTGGCACGCTACCCTGGTGGACACCCACGATGCCATGTACCACGCCGTGGACGATGTGTTGCCGCACCTCAAGGAGCTGGACCTGTGGGACCGACTTCTGGACCCGGATGATTCCAAGACCATCGAAGACGCCAAGCTGCTCATTTATGTGAAGGACCATAAACGCCTGCATCCCAAGATCGTTGCCCAGCGAAAAATTTCCCGCACCGATATTTTCGAGGTGTTGTTCGGCAGCGATCAGGATGCCAAGGGCCGTGCCCACCAGGCCTTCGACGAGGCCTATAAAAAATACGTGGACGAAGTGTTCCCCCTGGAAGACGACATCCGCCAGCAGCTGGAACGTATCCGTGCACTGGGCATCAAGGTCGGCCTGATCTCCAATCGCAAACGGGACTTTCTGGAACACGAACTGGCCCTGGTGGACGGTACCGGCTGGGAAGACCTGTTCGATGTGGTGGTGTGCGGCAGCGACGTGAGCAAGCGCAAGCCATCCCCGGAAATGCTGCTACTGGCCATGGAAAAACTGGGCCTTCCCCCCTCGGAAAGCTGCTGGTACGTGGGCGACAGCACCACCGACGTGATCGCCGCCAAGGAAGCCGGTGTTACCTCCATTTTCTACAACGGCGCCGGCTGGGATCAGGCCTGGCTGGACAAGATCTTCCCCAACACCATCAAGCACCCTCATCGCCCGGACGCCGTGGTCGGCAGCATTGCCGAGCTCACCAGCCTGGCCCGCCACCTGCTGGCCCAGCACAAGCGCGTGGAGCGTGCCCGCTAGCCCTCCCGTAGGAGCGTCGCCCGCGGCGCGATTCCCAACGAAGGGAACCCGTTGCCATTCCCGTTGGAGCCTTGCTCGCAAGGCGAAGGAGCCGGGAGAGGGATCAAGGAGTTCGCCTTGCGAGCAAGGCGCCAAAGGGAAGCATTCCGCCTGACCCATCCGTCGTGCTAAAACCCGGATTCGGTCAGCGCCGTAAAACAACAATTGGCCCCTTCGCACAGATTATTAATGGTACGATCGTGCATCTTTTTAGCCGGGAGAGACTCATGGCCAGCAACCCCCTCCACGCCTTCTGCGACGACGCCCTCGGGCACGACGACGCCACCGCCCTGGCCGAGCGATTGCGCCAGGGTCAGGTCAGCAACCGGGAGGTCACCGAGGCGGCCATCGCCCGGCTACAGCGCGTGGAGCCCATCCTGAAAGGGCTCACCCTGGACACCTTCGACGCCGCCCGCCAGCGCGCCGACAGCAAACGCTTCAGCGGCTTCTTCGCCGGTGTGCCCAGCCTGATCAAGGACAACCTGGACCTGCGCGGCCTGCCCACCGGCCACGGCAGCCGCGCCCTGGGTCAGGCACCACTGAAGAAAACCAGCGGCATCGCCAAACAGTACCTGGCCCAGGGTTTCAACCTGCTGGGCAAGAGCACCCTGCCCGCCTTTGGCTTCACCGCCAGTACCGAACAGGTGGGCGTGTCCGCCACCCGCAACCCCTGGCACAGCGACTACTCCGCCGGCGGGTCTTCCGGGGGCAGCGCCGCCCTGGTAGCCGCCGGCGCCGTGCCCATCGCCCATGGCAACGACGGGGGTGGCTCCATCCGTATTCCCGCCGCCTGCTGTGGCCTGGTGGGTCTGAAAGGCACCCGCGGGCGCCTGATCGACCAGGAGGCCGCCAAGGTGCTGCCGGTGAATATCGTCAACGATGGCGTACTCACCCGCAGCGTCCGCGACACCGCCCACTTCTTTATGGAAGCGGAACGCTACTACCGCAACCGCAAGCTCAAACCCATCGGCCAGGTCACCGGCCCGGGCAAGCAGCGGCTGCGCGTGGGCATGATGATCGACTCCGTCACCGGCGACGCCACCTGCCCGCAGACCCGCCGCGCCGTAGAGGACACCGCCCGCCTGCTGGAAAGTCTGGGACACACCGTGGAAGAGGCCCATATCGACCTGCCCGCCCGGTTCGTGGAAGATTTCCTGCTCTACTGGGCCATGCTTGGCTTCCTGGTCAGCAAGGGCGGCAAGGCCCTGTTCCCCCAGGGTTTTGATGCCGGCCAGCTGGACCCGCTCACCCGTGGCCTGGCCGACTATTACCAGCAACGTTTTCTGAAAACCCCGGGCATGCTGCGCCAGCTGCGTCTGGCCCGGCAGCGCTACGCCGCCGCCTTTGCGCAATACGATGTGATCCTCAGCCCGGTACTGGCCCACACCACCCCGCAAATCGGCTACCTGGGCACCGACCTGCCCTTCGACACCCAACTGGAACGGCTGCTGCGCTACACCACCTTCACCCCCGCCAACAACGCCTCCGGCGGCCCCGGCATCTCCCTGCCCCTGGGCCAGACGGCCGATGGCCTGCCCATCGGCGTGCAGTTCTCCGCCGCCAACGGCGAAGAGGCCCTGCTATTGGGTCTGGCCTTCGAACTGGAAGAGGCCCACCCCTTCCAATCTCTGGGTAGGGTGCACTGAGCCTCAGGCGCACTGCACCATCACCCCGCCCAGGCCCCACACGACAGGTAATCGCTGGAAGAACCAAACTCAGCGACTCACGTCATAGTGGCCGCCCACCGCCTTTTGCTATGGTCGCTACGTTGATCTAACAAGGAATCCGGATCATGGAAAACCAGACCATCAGCGGCGGCGTGGTCCACGCGCTACCGGATGACCTTCGCCAAGCCCTCCAGGCGGATAGCGCCATGCTGGCACAATGGCAAGACATCACCCCGCTGGCCCGCAACGAATGGATCTGCTGGATTGAAGATGCCAAGAGAGAGGCAACCCGGCAGGGGCGCATCACCCGCGCCCGGGAAAACCTCACCGCCGGCAAACGACGCCCCTGCTGCTGGCCGGGCTGCCCCCACCGCGAACGCACCGGCAAGGCCTGACTGGCCGTTGGAGCTATGCTTGCATGGCGAACCCGACACCCATCGCTTGCAGGCAAGCCCCTACAGATCGGCGATTACGAGCCACATCACCGAAACTGGCTCGGCGACACCCCGTACCATTTTTTGAACGCCCGGGAAAACGCACTCACCTCGGAAAACCCCAACAGAAACGCCATCTGTGTCACCGTCATCCCCGGGGTGCGCAGGTGGCGTTCCACCAGAGTCTTGCGGGTATCCTCCAGCAACTGTTTCCAGCTCAGCCCCTCGTCTGCCAGCCGCCGCTGCAGGCTGCGGGTGCTCATGCAGCATTCCGTCGCCGCATCCGCCTGGGCGGGCTCGCCATCCGGTAAACGCTGCTCGATCCACAGTGCCAACCGGCTGGCCAAGGCCGCCTGCTCACTGGCTGCCAGGCGCTGGGCCAGGGTGGCATCCAGCATGGCGGCCAGCTGCACATCACTGGCCGCCAACATGTGTTGGGCGTTGTCCTTGTCGAACGCCAGGCTGTAGTGATCCGCCACCGACACCTGACAACGAAAATAGCGGGCCATGGCCTGGCGTAACCCCGGCTCCAGCCACTCCGGCGCGCACACCGCCACCGGGTTATGGTCACGATGAATACGAATCCGCAGCAGGCGAACAATGGTGGCCATGACAAAGACAATGGCCTGGGGGTGGGGCTGGTGATCGGTATTGGAGGTAAAGCGCAGGGCCACACTGTGGTCATCGGCGATCAGGTCCGTGGTCACCAGATCGCTGATCAGGCGATGAAAGCGGGTAATGCGGTTGAGCACGCTGTACAGATCGCCCCCCGCCGCCACCGCCAGCCCCAGGGCGCCGAAGGTGTTGTACTGGGCATGGCGGGCCACCTCGATGGCCATGCCCGGATCGCCCAGCTCCTGCAGGCAATCATCCAGCAGCGCCGTGGACACCGCCGCATCCAGCCGGGCCTCCGGGTCCTGCACCATCTGCGGGTCCAGCCCGTGGCGGCGCAGAATGGCATCGCCGTCCAGTCCCCGCTCGTGCAACAAGTGCACAAGCGGCCCCATCAGCAGCGCTGCCGCCTGTTTTTTTTCTGACATTGGCGTCCCCGGTCAAACGGTTGGCGGGCAAAGCCGAGTTTTTCTGGCCAGCCTTACCTAAAGTCGTTGCCATCGAGAAATGGAGGTTTCCCATGGCAACTGCACCTGCCCGCGGCAAGTCCGCGACAGACAAGAAGATTCAACGCGACATCATCGCTATCAGTGATGATATACGGCAACGGCACGGCTGGCTCAAGCACCAGAACGCCATCGGCTTCGGCATCTTTGCCCTGGCGATTGCCGGTTGCACCCTCAACGCCGTGCTTTACCTGCAAGGCATCATGCCCGCCTGGGCGGTGATCCTGCTGACTGCCTTCTGGACGTCACTGCTCCATGAACTGGAGCACGACCTGATCCACTGGATGTACTTCAAGAACAACAAGCTGGTTCATCACCTGATGATGCTCGGCGTGTACCTGTGGCGCCCTACTACCATCAACCCCTGGGTGCGTCGCCACCTGCACTTCCATCACCACAAGCATTCCGGCAGCGAGACCGACCTGGAAGAGCGCGGTATCACCAATGGCGAGAAGTGGGGCCTCAAGCGCCTGATCATGGTGGGCGACAATATGCTGGCCGTCTATCTGCGTGCGGTGAAATACCTGACCGAACCCCTGAAGCTCTACCGCCGCGGCGTTATCACCCGCAAGGACCTGAAGAACTTCCGTCTCATCGGCCTGGTGAGCTACAACCCCTTGGGCGTGATCGTCCACGCCATCTGGCACTTCTTCGTGCTCTACCACCTGCTCAATGGCGCCGCCTGGCTGGCCGGCATCAGCATCCCGTGGCCGGAAGTGGTTACCGCCCAGTTCACCTGGATCACTCCGCTGGTAGTGGTGCTGATCGCCCCCAACATGCTGCGCACCTTCTGCCTGCACTTCATCTCGTCCAATATGCATTACTACGGCGACAACGAACCGGGCAAGATCACCGAACAATGCCAGGTGCTGAACGTCTGGTGGCTGTGGCCCCTGCAGGCCTTCTGCTTCAACTTTGGCAGCACCCACGCCATCCACCACTTCGTGGTCCGCGACCCCTTCTATGTACGGCAGATGACTGCCAAGCGGGCCCATGTGGTGTTGAAGGAGAATGGGGTGAGATTCAATGATCTTGGCACCTTCCGACGGGCCAACCGGATGCACGACAAACCGCAAGCCGCCTGAATAGTGACGACTTACCAACATAAAGCCCGCCGAGTGCGGGCTTTTTTGTTTTCAGCGGAAAGGCTGTCTCTCGACCCTGGGTTACTTTACAAGCTCATGACTATCAAGCATTTTGTTTATATTGTGTCTTAAATACCGACTCAAGAGTTCAAAGGAACGTTCCTTTGAACTCAGTGTAAGAAGTTTGCCATAGTTGGCTACTGCATTGTTATTGCGGTTTTTTTGATAATTCATTGGGTCTGGTTTCAGAATTATAAGGAACCGGATTATACGGAACGTTCTAGTTAATACGCTGTTATGCAAAAGGATTTAACTTATGAATCAGGATGAAGTGACCGCGATATTTGAAAATATTCAAAACTCTAGCGCTGGATTTGGAGCAGCTGAAATAATAGCGGCTGCCTCTGTGGTGATAGCACTCTCAGCCCTAATTGTAGCAATTTTAGAGTCTCGAGCTTCACGAAAACACAATAAACTAAGCGTGGCACCGAAACTTCATTTTACCAAATCAACAGACAAACAAGCTCGTATCAAAATCCTTCTATGTAACTTTGGCTTGGGCCCTGGCTTGCTTACTAGTTTTTCAGTTACTGCAAATGGAGTGAGTGTCGTATTTCCTAAACGAAAGGAAATTGTTCCTTTGCTGAAAGGAGCTGGATTCGAAATTGATAAAACTGACTCCATCATGTACATGCCTGACAAAGGTGAGTCATTTAAGGAAGGTAATGAGGTTCGTATCTTTGAGTTTATAGCCAACCAATCGTGTAGCCACAGTGTAATTGAATCTGCAGTAGAGCAGCTTACAGTAGTCGCTGAATTTGAAACGCTATATGGCGAAAAGATAGTCTGTAGATTTCCTAATGCATAACGATTACCGGCAGTCGGACAGCCAAAAATCCGCACCTTATATGCTACTCGCTGGCTCTAAAACATTAGCACGAAAGGCGCTCGGCTCCGGCTTCCGCTGCGGTTGGCGTTAGACGCAAATAAAAGAGGTACTGGTGAGCATATCGAAAGAGTTATTTGAAATAGCTTCTGCCCTCCGACAGTTCGAAGAGTTTTCATCTCCAGAATTGGATGAGCTAAAAGCTGCTGCTGAAGATATTGGGAAGGCATGGTCAGGGTCCTGGCTAGGCTATCACTCGAAGGTGTACTACGGGGATTTCCAGGAGCCGCCTCCTGGTGCTGCCTTTAGTCAAGAATGGGGGATGCAGAATGCCTTTTCGATGGGTAGTCGCGGAGATTGGAGAGAGTACAACTATGATGACGTTGTGTCTCTCATTAAACATGAAGCGGGTGAGCCTGATCTATCTGAGATATCTGAGAAGGCCGATAAAGCAAAGAAGGCGTTCGAAGATGCCAAGGCGAAGACTCAGTCGCTTGTGTACGCCAATATCGATCCAGAAACAGATAAGTTTACTAAGCGACTTGTGGATCAAATAGAGTCCAATAAGATTCTAACACAGACGGACGTAATTAAACACCTTCGTCCAAACGGAAAGATGATTTCCCGGGACATGATCGCAATTGAAAAGGGGTTAGTTACGCCGCCACATATTTCAGTTATTTCAAGAGTTTTTGCGTTGAAACAGCCATTTCTGGCATGTGGAAATCTCAAAGAAACAGTTATAAAGCTTGCGAGCCATATTCAAAATCTGGAGAACAGAAATTCTGTAGAGGAAAGGATTGGCACAAATGTTTTTATCGGACATGGGCGGTCTCCCTACTGGAGGGAATTAAAGGATTTCGTGAGTGATAGATTGAGCTTGCCATGGGACGAATTCAATAGAGTTCCGGTTGCGGGTGTAACTAACATCGCCCGGCTAGCACAAATGCTTGACCAAGCATGCATAGCATTTCTTGTAATGACTGCAGAGGATGAGCAGATCGATGGCAACTTACACGCAAGAATGAATGTAATCCATGAAGTGGGACTATTTCAGGGGCGACTTGGATTTGGTAGGGCGATTGTGCTCTTAGAAGAAGGTTGTAATGAGTTCAGCAATATTCAGGGGCTTGGCCAAATTCGATTTCCTAAAGGGAACATCTCTGCAATTTTTGAGGATATAAGGCAAGTATTAGAGCGGGAAGGTATCGTCGAGTAATAGTCTAACAAGCGGCTTTCGTCGGACGCATCCCCGCTAGCGCTCCGGTACTCCGCAAAGCCGAGCGTCAGAGAATACTAAGTCAGACACCACAGAATGAAATCAATCGGAGTTAAGGTATGCCTTACCTACACAATTACCGGCTTTTCGTAAGCCATGCCTGGCGTTACAGCGAACGGTATGACCGAGCGATCAATTTTTTAAACGCAGCTCCTAACTTTTCGTGGACAAACTACTCGGTTCCCATTGACAAGAGATTTGAGCAAATGTCAGTCCGTGCACTTGAAGAAGAGCTTCGTCAGCAGATTCGTCCCGCCCAGTGCGTAGTTGTAATCGCGGGAATGTACGCTGCCCATAGTGATTGGATCCAGTTTGAAATTGACTTTGCTCAATCGCTCGGCAAACCCATTCTTGGAATTATTCCATGGGGTGCAGAACGGACACCGATAAGTGTGTCATTGGCAGCAAATAAGATGGTTGGCTGGAACGCTAATACCATCGTTTCGGGCATCAGGGAGATAACCCCTTGAAATCTATAAATTTTGATTATCCTGCACTATACAAAGCTGCAAATGATTTGTCCGAGAAATCTCAAAATTGGTATCACCGACTCCTAAAATCGGAATACTGCCTTTTGATCTTAGCCGCAGTTATTTCGATGGTGGCCGATCCTAGTAGAGAAATTCAGTCAATACATACAATAGTATTTATTGCACTTGCAGCGTTGTTGCTTTATCGCTTCAAGACTAAACCGGAGCAAGATTGGTATAAGGGGCGGGCACTTGCAGAGTCAATTAAAACCTCAACTTGGCGTTACTGTATCAGATCGGCACCGTTTGAGAATGTAACTGATGTTCGAATAATTAGAGCTGAATTCAGAAACCATCTACGCGAAATCTTACGAGCCAACCGATACATAGGAGACCGTATCCCTCCAGATTCGGCCGCAGATGATCAGATCACTGGTTCTATGGATGACATTAGAGCGCTATCGATTGAGGAACGTAAGCAATTTTACATGGAAAACCGCATTAAGGAGCAGCGAGGTTGGTACACAAAGAAAGCGAGAGACAATAAAAAAGCTGCAACGCGTTGGGTCCTCGTGTGTACGGCAACCTATGGAGCTGCGATTGTCCTGCTAGTGCTCCGCCCCTCATTCCCAGAATGGCAGTTTTGGCCATTCGAGCCACTAATAGTCTTAGCGTCGTCAATTATCGGCTGGATGCAAATAAAGAAGTTCAATGAATTGGCCTCAGCTTATACGCTGACCGCACATGAAATCGGGATAATCCAAGGGCGCCTCGAAGAAATAGAATCTGAAGAAGATCTATCAGAATTTATTAATGAAGCAGAGCTCGCTTTCTCTCGTGAGCATACACAATGGGTCGCACGGCAAAATGCACTTTAACCAGCGCAGTCACGGTAACGCCCGCTAGATTGCGCTTTCGGCTCCATTCCGTAGTTGCGCATGCTGCAAACGTTAATGTCCCTAGTTCTCCAAGAAAACTAGACCCCCCCTTGAGAAACAGACTTGAAACGGCCCAACACCATGAACATCATCAATATCGCAGACACCGTCATGAACCGCGCCGCCCGCTATCACGATCACCGCGTCGAGGGCCTGGAGCACATCCCGGCCAGCGGGCCGGCCCTGATTGTGGTGAATCATTCCCTGGCCACCTATGACAGCGGCCTGCTGGCTGCCGCTGTGCGGGAACGCCTGGGTCGTGATGTGTGGCTGCTGGGTGATCGCTATATCTTCAAGATTCCGGTGGTCCGGGATCTGGCATCCGCCTACGGTTTCGTTGAGGGTTCACAGCACAACGCGGAAAGTCTGTTGCGCGATGGCGAGCTGGTGTTGGTGGCGCCGGGGGGCATGCGTGAAGCGCTGCGGCCCAGTAGCCAGAAGTACCAGCTGAATATCCGTGACCGGAAAGGGTTTGCGCGGCTGGCCATGCGTACCGGCGCGCCGGTGGTGCTGTCCGCCTGCCCGGCGGCGGACGACATTTATCATGTGATCGCGAACCCGGTGACCGACTGGGTGTACAACCGCTACAGGCTGGCCGCCCCGGTTATCCTTGGCAAGTTCGGCACCCCCATTCCCAGGCCCGCCAAACTGGTTCATTACCTGAATGCACCAATGTCACCGCCCGGCAATTGTAGCGACGATGACCCTAATGCCGTTGATGCCTTTCATGCCGCACTGGAGCGCCGTTTGCAGGAAATGCTGACGGAACATGCCAGCACCTGAAGGACACAACCAATGAAAAGCGCGGAAACTTTCTGGGACAAGGCCGCCGCCCGCTATGCCAAAAGTCCGATTCGGGACGAAGCCAGCTACCAGAAAAAACTGGCCATCACCCGGGAGTACTTCCAACCGGATTGGTCTGTTTTGGAATTCGGTTGTGGCACTGGCGGCACAGCCATCCTCCATTCGCCTTATGTGCGGGACATTCTTGCCACGGATATTTCCAAAAATATGCTGGAGATCGCGCAAACCAAAGCTGCTGATGCCGGCATTGGCAATATCCGCTTCCAGCAGGGCACGCTGGACAGCCTGCCGCTGGCCCCCGGGAGTTTTGATGCCGTGCTGGGATTGAATATCTTACATCTGCTGGAAGACCCCGACGCCGCCATCGGCCGAGTCAGCAGTCTGCTGAAACCCGGCGGTATTTTCGTTGCCAACACGGTACTTGCCGCCGATATGAAGCTGCACTGGCGACTGCTTATCCCGTTAATGCAGGCGCTTGGTTTTGCGCCCCATGTCAGTCGCTTCGACAGGGACGAGTTGTTCGCCATGCTGGCTCGGGCTGGCTTTGATATCGACCATGAATGGCAGCCGGACAGCCTGTCTGTCTTTATTGTGGCCAGAAAGCGCGCCTGACTGTTTCGTCAGTTTTCATTCCCCTCCCGGAAAAACGACGGCGCTACGCCGGTCCAGCGTTTGAAGGCGCGGCGGAAGTTGGCGGTGTCGCCGTAGCCCAGGGTGTAAGCCAGTTCCTGAATGGTCATGTGCTGGCTTTTCAGGTATTCCATGGCCAGGGCGTGGCGGACTTCGTCGAGGATTTCCTGGAACGAGGTGCCTTCATCCAGCAACCGGCGGTGCAGGGTTCGCGGGGTCATGTGCAGGATGCGGGCGGTGACGGTGAGTGAGGGAAAGTTCACCTGTTTGGCCAGCATCAGTCGGCGCACCCGTGCTGATACGGACGCATCCGATACCAGGTTCTGCAATTCCCGTTCGCAGAGTTTTTCCGCATGTTCGAAGGCGGCAGGGTCGGCGGTTCTCAGGGGCTGGTCCACCACTTCCAGCGGCAGGGACAGGCCGGTCCAGTTCTGGTTGTAGCGTACCGGGCAGCGGAACAGGGAGCGGACCAGTTCCCGGTCGAAGGCTTCGTCAAAGGTAAAGCTGGCCTCAGCCACCTGACAGTTGCCCAGGGTAATGAAGTCGAGCACGTTCTTTACCGCCACCACCACGGCCCCGAGCAGGAAGGGCCCCAGCTCACCCAGCGGCAGCAATTCCCGTATCTGCAGATTCAGGTAGTTGCCCTCCACCTGATGGCTGACCATGACCAGGTTGATACGCAGGGGAATAAACCGCTCCAGTAATTCCACCACCTGGCGGACAGAACCACTGTTCATGGCTGCATAGCCGACCATGCCATGATTATTGATGCGCAGCCGCTCGCCCACCATCAGACCCAGGGCGGATTCTCCGGTGATCGCTTCCGCTTCCAGAAACAGGGCTCGGACCACCTCCCAGGGAACGCTGGTATCGGCCTGTTCAAGATCGGCCAGCGACAGCTCATGGGAAGCCAACCAGGGAGCAACGTCGATCCCCATCTCCGTGAGCTGGTCTGCCACCTGGCGGAGATAGTTGATGGACAGTGCCCATTCCATCGGCTGGTTCATGGCTGGCAAGATCCGAAAATTCGCATTGTCAAAAAATGACCCCAATCTGTCTACAGACAACCTACCCCAGCACCGGTCGCATATCTAGCATCGATCTCCACTGCTCAAACCCCGAGCACGACAACGGTACAGGAAGGTAACAAAGCACAATAAAACCTTACGTATTGGCTGCCTTTCATCAGGGAGAACATCATGCGATATGCAAAACAATTTATTATTTTTCTCGTGGTTTCCACGGTCCTTTTCGCCAACAGCACTCACGCCAGCATTGGCAACAAACGCACACTCTGCGTTTTCGATCTGGTCGGTGCCAACGGTGATTTCTACGGCATCATGAAGGATTTCAAGACCGCCGCGCTCGGCTGGGGCGTGGACATTGAATTGAAGCCCTATACCGACGAGAAAATTGCCGCCGAAGATTTGAAGGCGAAGCAATGCGATGGCGCCCTGCTTACCGGCATCCGTGGCCGTCAGTTCATCAGCTATACCGGCAGCATGGATTCCATCGGCGCCATCCCCGACTACGATGCTATGCGCATGGTGGTGACGATCCTGGCCAGCGGTAACCCCAAGGTAAACCCACATCTGGTGTCCGGCCCCTATGAGTTTGGCGGCCTGGTACCCATGGGCGCAGCCTATCTGTTCGTGAAGGACAACAGCATCGATACGGTGGAAGAACTGGCGGGAAAATCCATTGCGGTGCTGGAATACGATGTGGCCGAGGCGAACATGGCCAAGCGTGTGGGCATGTCACCGGTGATGTCGGATATCACCAACTTCTCCACCCGTTTCAACAACGGTTCCGTGGATACCTGCTTCGCTCCCATCTTCGGTTATTCCGCCCTAGAACTGTACAAGGGCATGCAGCCGGACGGCGGCATCATTGATCTGGTGCTCGGCCAATTGAGTGCACAGCTGATTCTTCGCAAGGATCTTTTCCCCGCAGATTTTGCCGATCAATCCCGCAAGTATCTGGCCGGCCAGTTTGATCGTGCCATGCGCATCATCAACAACGCCGACGGCGAAGTGAATGAAAAGTGGTGGATCAATATTTCTGATGAAGAAACTACTCGTTACGACGAAATGTTTCGCCAGGCCCGTATCGATCTGGCCAACCAGGGCGTTTACAACAAGGACATGATGAGCCTGCTGCGCAAGGTGCGCTGCAAGGGCAATCCGTCCCGAGCGGAATGCGTCAATCCCGTCGAATGATCTGATCGATTATTTCTTTTCTTTCAACGTCATCTTGCAGTGATCTGCACAGCATTATGCGAGGCATTATCATGTTGGAAAAAATCAATCCTGATACCTTGTTGCGTTTGAAAAAATAGGGCTACCTGGCCTGCTGGATGCTCTTTCTTCCCATGGTGCCGTTTTCCGCGCTGGTGGGTCGTGAGCAGGGCACCCAGAATCTCTGGGCCTGGATGATTCTGGCGGTGTTCTTCATTCTGGTGCCGGTGGTGGATTACCTGGTCGGCAAGGACCCGGTGAACCCGGATGAAGAAAAACAGGTCCCCGAACTGTCCCAGGACAAGAGCTACCGCTCCCTGCCCCTGCTGCTGGCCGTGGCCTGGCTGGGCCTGTTGTTCTATGCCGGCCATGTGTTCGTCAGCAATGACTATTCCTCGGCCGGCATGCTCGGCTGGATCATGTCCATCGGCCTGCTTGGCGGCATGATCGCTATCAACCTGGGTCACGAGCTGATTCACAAGGACCCCAAGGTGGAAAACTGGATGGGCGGCCTGTTGTTGTCGTCGGTGACCTACGGCGGCTTCAAGGTGGAGCATGTGCGTGGTCACCATGTGCATGTGTCCACCCCGGATGATGCGTCTTCCAGCCGCTATAACCAGTCTCTGTATGATTTTCTGCCCAAGGCGTTTGTGCGCAATTTCAAGAATGCGTGGAAACTGGAAAAGCAGTACCTGGAACGCAAGGGCAAGAACAACATCAGCATTCATAACGAGCTGATTTGGTGGTACGGCATCTCCTTCCTGTTTGCGGTAGCCTTCGGTGTCCTGTGGGGTTGGCAAGGAGTGCTGTTTTTTGTCGGCCAGAGTTTCTTTGCGGCTCTGGCGCTGGAGATCGTCAACTACATCGAACACTACGGCCTGCATCGTCGCCAACTGCAGACCGGTCGCTATGAACGGGTCACCCCGGCACACAGCTGGAACTCGAATTTCCTTGTGACCAATTTGGTGCTGTTCCAACTGCAACGCCACAGCGACCACCACGCCTATGCCAAGCGTCGTTACCAGGTGCTGCGCCACTATGACGAGAGCCCGCAACTGCCAGCTGGTTATTCCGCCATGATGTTGCTGGCCATGGTGCCGCCATTGTGGAAAGCCGTGATGAACCCGCGGGTGGAAGCCTACTACCAAGGCGAGCTGGATCAGCTGTTCCGCGAAGGCCCGCGCATCAACAATATTGCCTGATTTCGGTACCGGTGAGTGGCCTTGCGCCGCTCACCGGTGTTTTCGCACTGCATCACAGTCCGGTGTTTTACCGACACATTGCCACCGCTTTCCCCTCCCTTCGAAAAGCATTAACGCCTTTTTTCAACACGGTAGCGCCCTTTGACCGGCCACGCCAAATGCCTACACTGCCAGAGTCAGGATCTTGTCGAAATCGACGCGGCACATTCGATCATGAAGTAGACCACCCGGAACAAAAGGAGTCGCACTCATGACCTCGAAAAAAACGGCACTACCAAAAACCACCTCCCACAATGAGTGGGAAGCGTCTCTACAGGCCCTGCTTGACAGGGAGAAGGCATTGACCCGAATGCAGGACGAGCTGGCTGCCGAACGCCGTCGGTTACCGATGGTGCCCGTGGAAGAAAACTACACCTTCACCGGGCCGCATGGTGAGGTGGGTCTGGTGGATCTGTTTGAGGGACGCCGGCAACTGATTGTCTATTGCGCAATGCTTGAGCCCGGCGCCACCCCCTTTGAGGGTTGCTCAATGGTGATGGACAACATTGGCCACAATCTTGCCCACGTCAACGCCAGGGATACGACGTTCGTGTTCACCTCCCCGGCACCGCAACACGAGATCCTGGCACTGCAAAAGCGTATGCACTGGCAGGCGCCCTGGTATACCGACCATCAGCGTCGTTTCGCGGATGCGTTCGGCGCCGGCAAGGGGTTTGCCATCAACGTGTTTATTCGCGACGACGACAACCTGGTCTACCGCACCTACTTCAGTACCGACCGTGGCGGAGAACTGTTCGATACCCATTTCCGGCTGCTGGATATCACCCCGTACGGCCGCCAGGAACAGTGGGAAGATTCGCCCGGTGGCTGGCCACAAAGCGAGCCCTACCAATGGTGGCGTATGCACGATGACTACTAGTTGATAAGCATGCTGGCGGATATGGACTTAGACATGGCGTTCGCCAACTGCTATCTCCACGTTGAGACGAAACGCATCGCCCGGGCCAGGCAGGGTGAGTTAACCATGTGCAATACGGACAACGCTATTGCCCGACAACTTCCCACACAAGGGTTGAAACTCCCGTTATAACCCTTATCTTCACGCACCCCGGCCTTTCTGCTTGCCGGATTATTTGAGCAACAGACTCGACTTGATGCACTGCGTCAGTTTTTTTGCCGTCTGGCCCGATGGCGGCTGTTCGAGTGCCCAGGTCGCCAACAGGAGATGATGACACTGAACGCCTTTTAGCAAGGCGGTTTCTGAACGGTGGATTAGATCGCGGAGGTGATTTGATGTCAGCGCAGAACCTGACTTGCCCGGCCCCGATACAGGCCGACCCCTACCCCACCCGGCTGCACCAGCAACCGGAACACCCCTGGCACGAGCGCCGGGAGAATACGGTCAAAGGCCGCCACTTGCCCGGTCCACTGACCGAACAACAGCTGGATCATTTCGAGGAAAACGGCTTTCTTTTCGAGCCCGGTTTTCTGCCGCCTGAGGAGGTAGCCTCTCTGACCGAGGCCATGAGTGAGCTGCTCAATCGTGAGGACTACCGGGGCAAGCCGTTCACTATCACCGAGCCGGATAGCCATGAGATCCGGTCCGTGTTTGCCGTGCATTTCCTGCACCGGGCCTTTCAACACCTGGCCCGCGATCCGCGACTGACCCAACGGGTGGAGCAGATTCTCGGTGGCGGCCACTATGTGCACCAGTCCCGGATCAACTACAAACCCGGCTTCAAGGGCAAGGGGTTCAACTGGCATTCCGATTTTGAAACCTGGCATGCGGAAGACGGCATGCCGGCCATGCATGCGGTAAGTGCCTCCATCATCCTGACGGATAATCACTCCTTCAATGGACCGCTGATGCTGATCCCCGGGTCCCACAAACACTTTATTCCCTGTGTAGGCCCCACACCGGATGAGCACCACAAGCAATCACTGAAAACCCAGCAGATCGGCGTCCCCTCGGAGCAGACGCTGGCAGCCATGATCAGTCGCCATGGTATCGACGCCCCCACCGGCCCGGCTGGCAGCCTGCTGCTGTTCGACTGCAACACCCTGCACGGCTCCAACGCCAACATGTCGCCGGACCCGCGCAGCAATGTGTTCTTCGTGTTCAACCGGCGTGACAACGCCTGCCATAAACCTTATGCAGCCAAAAAACGGCGCCCGCGTTTTCTTGGGCATGAGCCGGATCGGCTTTGGCAAGCGGACGATAGTTAACAGTGAATAGTGAACAGTTAACAGCGAAAACAAAAAAGGCCGCACCCCGATTTGGGCGCGGCCTTTTTCATTTCAGTTGGAGTGACGCTCTCTCGCGCGCTGTTAACTATTCACTGTTAACTGTTAACTGCCTTACTCCTTGTGGCGAAAAAACCGCTGGATACTGGAAAAGTCTTTTTCAGAGTAGCCATGGTTCCCATGAGCGGCGTAGAGGCTTTTTGCCAGGTTTCCCATGGGGGTGGCGGACTGAGTGCTCAGGGCGGCTTGCAGTGCCAGGCCCAGATCCTTGTTCATCAGCTTCACGGCGAAGCCGCCTTCATAGTCTTTCGATGAAGGGACATTTTCCATGACACCGGGCCAGGGGTTGTACTTGTCCAGGGACCAGTTATCGCCGGAACTGGCTTTCATGATCTCGGACAGTACCGCCGGGTCCAGGCCGTGGTCCGCGCCCATCTGCAGGGCTTCCGCGGTGCCGATCATGTGGATGGCCAGCAGCATGTTGTTGCAGATTTTCGCCAGCTGGCCGGCACCGTTGTCGCCGGCACGGAACACCTGGGCGCCCATGCATTCCAGCACCGGGCGGGCCCGTTCGATGGCGTCGCTTTCACCGCCACAGATAAAAGTCAGGGTGCCCGCCTTTGCCCCGCCCACGCCACCGGAGACCGGGGCGTCGATCATCACCCTGCCCTGCTCTCGGGCAATGCCTGCCACATCCCGCGCAGTGTCCGCATCGATGGTGGAGCAGTCGATAATCAGGGCGCTTTTATCGATGTGTTGCAGCACGCCCCCGTCTTCTCTATCCCGGGCGCCAAGGTACAAGCCACGAACCGCCGCCGCCGAGGGCAGCATGCTCACGATCACGTCCGCTCCCTGCACCGCTTCAGCGGCACTCTCGGCAGCCTTGACGCCATCATTCACTGCAGCCGCCAACAAGGCGGGCACCAGATCAAATGCCGCTACCTCATGTCCGGCCTTGACCAGATTGGCGGCCATGGGACCACCCATATGACCGACACCGAAGAATCCGATTTTCATGGTTGTCTCTCCCTGCCGCTTTCCCGAGCGGATATTTTTGTGCGTTTAGAGACGGGCCGGACTTCTGACGTCCGACCCTTTACAGAAACGATAAATCTTTCAGCACATTGCGCGCGATAATCACGCGCATGATTTCGTTGGTGCCTTCCAGAATCTGGTGCACCCGCGTATCACGCACGTAGCGCTCCAGCGGGTACTCACTGATATAGCCATAGCCACCATGCAGTTGCAGGGCCTGGTTGCAGACGTTGAAGCACAGGTCCGTGGCCAGGCGTTTGGCCATGGCGCACAGCATGCTTTTATCGCTGTGATTCTGATCCAGTTTCCAGGCGGCCAGGCGCACCATTTGCTGGGCAGCCACCAGTTCTGTGGCCATATCCGCCAGGGTGAATTGCACGGTCTGGAAATCACCGATGGCCTGGCCGAACTGTTTGCGTTCCTGCACGTATTGCTGGGCCTGGCGCAGAGCTGCCTGGGCCGCACCCAGGGAGCAGCTGGCGATATTGATGCGGCCACCATCCAGCCCGGCCATGGCGATTCGGAAGCCCTGCCCTTCTTCACCGATCAGGCAATCGGCAGAAATTCGTGCGTCTTCCAGAATCACCGCCCGGGTGGGCTGGCTTTTCCAGCCCATCTTGGCTTCGTTGCGCCCATAGCTGATGCCGGGGGTATCCGCGGGCACCGCAAAGCAGGAAATACCGCCGGCTCCGGGCCCACCGGTGCGCGCCATCAATACCAGCACATCGGTATCGCCGGCGCCGGAGATGAAGGCTTTGGCGCCATTCAGCACATAGTCATCGCCGTCTTTTTTCGCGGTGGTGCTTAATGAGGCCGCATCGGAACCGGCCCCCGGTTCGGTAAGGCAGTAGGACGCCAGCTTTTCCCCACTCATCAGGTCCGCCGCCCAGCGCGCCCGGATGGCATCGCTGCCAAACCGGGTGAGCATCCAGGTGGCCATGTTGTGGATGGTGATGAAAGCCGTGGTCGAGGTGCAGCCCTGGGAGAGTTGCTCGAAGATCAGCGCCGCATCCAGTCGGCTCAGCCCCATGCCGCCGTGCTCTTCATCGCAGTACAGGGAACAGAATCCCAACGCCCCAGCTTCGCGAATGGCGTCTTTGGGAAAGAGGCTGTTTGCATCCCATTCTGCGGCGAAAGGCGCCAGCGCTTTTTCAGAAAACTGTCTGGCCGTTTCGCGGAAGGCGATTTGTTCTTCGCTAAAAGAAAAGTCCACGCGTTGATCCTTTCAAGACCTTTTCATCATTCAAGACCCTGCCCCGGGAGCGTCGCTGGCGGCGCGATAACCTGACGCTGGAATCGCGCCGCCAGCGACGCTCCTACGGAGAATCCCGTCACTTCAAATTGATACTCATGTTTGGCCCGGCCGCCGGAATATCGGAATCGAACCAGCGACTGGTGACGGTCTTGGTTTCTGTGTAGAAGCGCACGGCCTGTTTGCCGTAGGCGTGCTGGTCACCGTAGAACGAGCCTTTCCAGCCGGTAAAGCTGAAGAACGGCAGCGGCACCGGAATCGGCACATTGATACCCACCTGCCCCACTTCCACTTCATGCTGGTATTTGCGCGCCGCGGCGCCGCAGGCGGTGAAGATGGAGGTGCCGTTGCCGTAGGGGCTGTTGTTGACCAGCTCCAACGCCTCTTCCAGGGTATCCACGGTGACGCAGCAGAGTACCGGGCCGAAGATTTCTTCCCGGTAGATGGACATCTCCGGGGTCACACCGGAAAACAGGGTGGGCCCCACCCAGTTGCCATCCGGCAGGCCATCCACGGTGCACTCGGAACCATCCAGCAAACAGTTGGCGCCCTCTTCCTTGCCCTGCTTGATCAGGGTCAGCACACGCTGTTTGGCCTGGGGACTGATCTGCGGGCCGTAGGCGGCATCGGGATCGTTCCAGGCGCCGGGGCGAATCTTGGCGAACTCGTCTTTCAGCTCATCAATCCAGGCTTTGGAGTCGCCCACGAACACCGCCACACTGATGGCCATGCAGCGCTGCCCCGCCGCCCCGCAGGAGGAGCCCACCAGGCTGCTGATCACCTGTTCTTTTTTCGCATCCGGCATGATCACCATATGGTTCTTGGCACCGGCAAAACATTGGGCCCGTTTCAAATGCTCAGTGGCCGTGCGGTACACGTGCTGCCCCACCGGCACCGAACCCACAAAGGACACCGCCTTGATATCGGGATGGGTCAGCAGGGTATCCACCTGCTCCTTGCCGCCATGGACCACCTGAAGCAGACCCGGCGCCGCACCGGCTTGCTGGAACAGCTCCGCCAGCCGGTTGGGGGTCATGGGATCCTGCTCGGAAGGCTTGAGCACGAAGGTGTTACCGGCGGCGATGGCCAGGGGAAACATCCACAGGGGAATCATGGCCGGGAAGTTAAAGGGGGTGATACCGGCACAGACCCCCAGCGGCTGGGTCCAGGAGTGGCTGTCGATGCTGCGCGCCACATTGCCCATGGTCTCGCCCATCATCAGCGAGGCGATATTGGCGGCCTGCTCGGCCACTTCGATACCGCGCCACACATCGCCCTTGGCATCCTCGAAGGTCTTGCCGGTTTCCTGGCTGAGGATCTCGGCAATCTCTTCCTGGTGCTCCTTGAGCAGGGCCTGGTAACGCAGCATCAACCGCGCCCGCTCGGACACTGGCACTTCCTTCCAGTCGGCAAAGGCCGCCTTGGCGGAAGCGATGGCCTGCTCCATTTCGCCGGCGGTGGCCGCCGGGGCTTCGCACAGCACCTCTTGCGTGGCCGGATTGGTAACCGGTATCCACTGGTCGGTCTGGCTGGCGACGAATTCGCCATTGATCAGCATGGGGAGTTGACGAGCCATGGGGTCTCCATTCTTGTTTGGGCTGGCGAGCCAGCGTGAAGCGAGTCTGCGCGATAAGGAACCTCTGAATACGTTGTAGCACAGCCTCCGGCGGATAGAGATAGCCACTTTTGATCCAAGATGGACTATATTGCTGCTTATGAGCTCTTCAACCGACCCCGACAACCACCCGGCGGAAACCTCCCGCTGGCCGCTGCCCGCCAGTGGCCAGCGCACCGTGGTGCCCCCGGCGGTGCTGGCCACCATGACGGCGCACCCACTCTGTCGCGGCTGCCTGCCCCATGGCGTCGGCTACTACCCCCATGCCAGCGGACACCGCATGTACCGGGCGAATCCCGCGGATGATCTGCTGATTTACTGCGTCTCAGGCCAGGGCCAGCTGCAGGTCGAGGGCCAGACATTGGCGGTAACCGCCGGGGATCTGTTACTGCTGCCGGAAGGCCTTCCCCATCGCTATCAGGCGGACGACAGTGATCCCTGGAGTATTTACTGGGTGCATTTAGGGGGGGATGAGGTCGCAGGGTATTTTGACGAAATTGCCGGGGAGGGCGTGGAGCGTCAGCGGGTAACGGTAGGGGTGCATTCACGATTGGCAGAGGAATTTCAGGCCCTGCTCGCCGCCGCCACCCGGGTACAGCCGGAGCACCTGGTCTACGCTGCCAACCTGCTGCGCAGCCTGCTGGCCTTTGCGGCCCTGATGCGCCGCCAGTACACCACCCGCCACGCCTCCCTGGACATCAACCGGGTCAACAGCTACCTTCAGACCGCCCTCACCCGCCGTCTCAATCTGGACGAGCTGGTGAGCGCCACCAGTACGCTGTCGCGCTACCACTTTATCCGCGAATACAAACGCCAGACCGGGCAAACTCCCATGCAGGCCTTTCAACGCATCAAGGTCAGCCATGCCTGCTATCTGCTGGATATCAGCGACGACACCCTGGCGCAGATTGCCGCCCGGCTGGGCTATGATGACCCCTATTATTTTTCGCGATTGTTTAAAAAAGTGATGGGCGTTTCGCCACAACGTTACCGTCGTGAGCGGGGGCATTAGGGCCATAGTGAGCCAGAATATAAAGTACGTTAACCGCAGGACACACGACGGTTACTCATTCTTTAGCACGCCAGCGGATATGTAGAGTGCACTGAGCCTAAGGCGAACTGCACCATCAAACGCCGGACCGGTGCAGTTCGCCTTAGGCTCAGTGCACCCTACGGTAATTGGTGGGTAGTCGTTTAATGGTTCGGCTGGGTGTTATTTGAAAAGCTGACGGTACTGCCTCGCAGATACTGCTGGATTCGCGACGCAAGCATCGCTTCCCATATTTATTTTTTTAATTTTATTTTCAAAAATCAGGCGCGGCTTGACCAGGTCATGGTCATCACGTCAGGGTGATTTTCACACTGAAAAACATAGGCGCAACCGTAATCACCGAACCAGAAGGGCAGGGTGTCGGTGGAATCCAGCTGCATGATAAATTGCATTTTTTTCTGGCAACAGGGGCAGGTCGGGTAGTCCACATTCTGCACCCAGTGCGGCCAGCCCAGCAGCTTGTCGCCGGCCCGCGGGGCAGGGCGGTGGGCATGGAGCAGGGCGAGGGTGCCGTCGGGGAGATCATCATTGATGGCCACGGTTTCCTGCTGATCGGGAAAATCGTTGTGGCGACTCCAGCCAGTGAGCGACTGTTCGGGGAAGGCATCAGGAATGGTCACCGGCAAGGCGTCGAAGCCGCCGGTCTGATCCCGGGGAATCACCCGGGTGAGTGAGGCTTCGGAGAAGGGCAGATGGGCCTGGCAAAGCACCTCGCATTCTTCTTCCATGTTGGTGCAGTAGAACACCTGTAATACCCCGTCACCGAACGGCTGACCCGCCTCCGCCGGCAAATCCCCGGAATCCAGCTGCACGAACAACTGCATGGGCTGATGGCAATGGGCACAACAGGGCCAGGACTCGTCGGGCCTCAACAGGGGCAAGCCCCCGAATTTCGAACGCGCGCCGGGCACAGCAGGGCCTGTCCGGGGCCGCCAGGCACTCCGGGACAAGGGGGCCAGCTTGAGTTTGATTTCTTCAGGCAGCATCACACGTCCTCGCAAGGTCGTTTTAGCTTGCCCAGAGTGCGGGACCAAGGCAACGAATAGCCTTCACAAATCTGCTGCCAGGGCGGTTTTGCTGACTGAGTGGAATGCAAAAAAAGGCAGTTAATAGTGAATAGTTAGCAGTGAACAGTTCGCGAATCACCTGTTTCTTATCTTTAACACCTGAGGCCGCGCGCCCAAAGATGATCGCGGCCTCAGGCCTTTAAACCTGGCACCTACACCAAACCGCGTTGCTGTTAACTATTCACTGTTAACTGTTCACTGTTAACTGTTCACTGCCCTCAAACTGCCCCATCTGCCATTGCCCGAACGCCTGTTGCGCCTGTTCCAGCTGCTCGATCAGCCGTTGGCGTTTGCCCGGTTCGAATTTACGGCTGGCCAGGGATAGCAGGGTCTTGTGCAGGCGCTGGCGCTCCTTGCGGTCCATGTGATCTAGCCAGTGTTCACCGGCCTCGTTGACCACCAGCACGTCGCGGCCGGCGTGGTTGCGCTGGCTGACCTCGTAGCTGTGCACCAGGGCCCGGCCCAGGACCACATAGGCGAACTGGGGGTCTTTCAGGGGGCCGTAGACCGCTTCCCGGAAGCCGCCACTGAGCGGGCCCAGTTTCAGGCGGGTGAGCTTGTCGCTGTAGTAATAGCTGCCGGCGGCGCCCAGCAGGCCACCGATCAGCGCGCCGGTGCCCAGGGAATGCCCCAGCGTCACCGCATCCAGGCCCGCGCCGCCCACCGCACCGGCACCGAAGCCGGCGGCGGCCAGCTGGGCCTTGCTGATGCCCCAGAGCTGGCGGGTGCGCTCACTGAACAGGTCACCATCGTCCGGGGTGAGCAGGTCGCTTTCCTGCCGTTGCAGGCGACGGTGCTGATAAAGATCTTCCACCGACCGGCGCAGGCGCTGCTCCCGTTCGCGCTGCCAGTGATGCCACCGCTGGCGCAATTTGGGCAGCAGCGGTTTGGCCGGTTCGTGCTCGCCCAGGCGGGCACTTTCCTGATGGCCGAGCATGTCGATCAGGGCATCGGCGATATGTTCCAGGGCCTGGCTGTCGCGGCCAAATTTGAGGGCCTGCAGGTATTCCAGCGCCGCATCCAGCGGCTCGCGCCAGTCCGGCGCCAGTTGCCCGAAGCTGCGCAGCAGGTCCAGGTGCTTTTCGAAGGGGGCGCGCACCGCGTCAAAACGGCGAACGATCTGGAAATACTGGCCCAGGGCCGCTTCCCAGTCAGCACTGTGATCGTCGCTGCCGATCTGGTTGATCAGCGCCAGGCTGGGGCGGCCGGTCCAGCGCAGGATGTTCATTTCCGCTTCGTGTTCGCGGTTGTAGGGTACCGAGCCGTCCACCACATAGATGATCCCCGCACCGTCCACGATGGGAGCCAGCAACTGGCATTCATCGTGATAGCGCGGGTCATCCCCATGCTGGGTGACGAAGGCGGCCACGGTTTCCGGGCGATCGGAGGCGGACAGGCTGTGCCCCTGCAACCAGGCCAGTACCTTGCGGGGACGCTGGAACCCGGGAGTGTCGATCAGCTCGTAGAGGGTCGTGTCATCCACCTTCATGGGGTAACGGTGGCTGTCGCGGGTGGTGCCCGGCTCCATGGCGATGGCAATGGAATCGTTCTGGGCCAGGGTGGCCACCACGCTGGACTTGCCCTTGTTGGGGTGGCCAACCACGGCAAAGCGGGGCAGTTGTTGGGCCGTTTCGTTCATGGTTGATCCTGTTCCCGGGGGGCGCACAGCAACAGATGGCTGTCGCCCTGACGATCCACGAAGCGTTGCCACTGGGCCAGCAGCCCGGCATCGGTGAGCGCGGTGCCCTGCTCATCCGCCAGCGGCACCAGGGCCAGCAGGGTGGCGGCGGGCCAGTGATCGCGGGCATCGACAATGAAATCGCTGAGTTCCCCGGTGGGTGGCTCCCAGCCCCGGGTAACCAGGATCACCGGCTGATTGCGGGCACCGGTCTGTTCCAGCACCCGGGCATCCTCTTCCAGGGAATTGTTGCCCCCGGCACGGCACTGCAGCGGCCCCGGATCGCGGCTGAGGCGGGGCAACAGGCCGGGGGCGTCCATGGCGGCGCCGGCCCAGTGGATCAGGGTGGCACTGTCCGGCAGGGGCGACAGGTCCGTTTTGGCCGCCGCCGGGGCGGGCTGGCTGTCTTCCTGGCCACGGGTCTCCACCCAGGGCGTCTCGAAGCGATAGAACAGCCCCTGCCAGCCAGGGTGGGCGCGCAGGGCCCGGCCGGCCTGCCAGCGGAGCTGCAGGGCCGCCAGCATCAGCAACACCAGCCGGGGCAACAGCACATACACCAGCCACAGCATCAGAACGAAGGGCCACCAGGTCCCCAGCAAGGCCGGGTTATCCGCCGGAGTGTCCGCAAGCCGGTAGAACTGGGATGCGCTTACCAGCTCCGCCGAGGGGACCGCTGCGGGCCACAGGCTCTGCCAGGGCTGAGCCAGGGCCGCCACCATCCGGTGATAGCCGTCGGCGGAGGTCTGCAGTGTCGTACTCCAGCCGAAGGCCAGATCCTGCACCACCACCAGGGCCAGCAAGGTCAGCAGACCACTGATGGCAAACAGCAACCCCCCGGTGTGGGCGATGCGGGCACACAGGGCCGGGCGCAGGGCGGCCAGAGGATCCTCCCCCTGGCGCGCCCCCAGCAGGCTGCCCCAGGGCTGCCAGCCCAGCCAGGCCTGCAGGCTGGTGAACAGGGCCAGCAGCAGTTGCAGGGCCACCAGGCCGATCAGCAGGGTCAGGTTGATCTGCCGGCTGCCGTCATACCAGAGCAGACCCAGCATGAAACCCGCCCCCAGCAGGGCTCCCAAGCCGGCAAACACCCAGCGGGCCTGGCGCCAGTGACGCAGGCGCGGGTCGGCGCCGGCTTCACGGCGCTGGCCGTTCAGGGCATGCAGAGCCGCCAGCCAGGCGGGCACGGTGAGCGGTTGTTTCTGGTCTTCCTGCTGCTGGGCAAAACGGCGATCGCGGCGGTGCAGAAAGGCGTGGCTCTGTTGCACATCACGACGGTACTGGTCGTCAAAATCCAGCAGCAGGGTCAGGGCCTTGGGCAAGGGGCGACCTCGAGGTTATTTGTCGTCCGGGGCAGCGGCCGGTTGCGGCAGCTGTTTGGGGGAGGTGTATTTCACCCCGTCAGTGGCACAGGCTCCGCAGGCATTGCCGTACTCGCCGAGGATGCCCCCTTGCTCGTCATAGCCGAAGGCCGGGCGGTAATCCATGGTGCAGGCCTGGGGCGGATCTTCCGGGCAGGCGGTGGTGCTTTCCGGCAGCCCGGCCGGGTAGTCCGTGTCGTACTGGGTGGCGCAGGCGGTGGCCAGCAAGGCAAAGGCGGGCACAACCAGGGCAACAGCTTTCATTGACGATCTCCTGAAATAGTCGTCGAGGACCATGCATTGGAGATTCAAGCATAGTGAAAGTTCAGCGGCCACGCATGCTCCAGAGGAAAAACTTTTGTTAGACTTTCACCGTTGGAGCCTTGCTTGCAAGGCGAATCCTTTCAGAACAGCCGCCTCTTCGCCTTGCAAGCAAGGCTCCAACGAAAGACCGGTTTGTCAGGCTTCGTTATTTTCCTGGCGGCATCATTGCTTTCCCACTTTTTCTCACGAGGCTTCCATGGCGTCCAACATCGACTGGCGCAACATTCCTGCCGCGATCTGGCGGGGCCGTTCCGGCACCCTGCGACCGGTGAGCCGACCGGATCCGGTACGGTTGGAGGATCTGCTCGGCATCGATACCCAGAAGGCGAAGATCCTGCAGAACACGGAACGGTTTCTGCGCGGCGACCCCTGCAACCATGTGCTGCTGTGGGGCAGCCGGGGCACCGGCAAGTCCTCCATCGTCAAGGCGTTGCTGAACGAGTTTGCGCCGCGGGGGTTGCGGGTGATCGAGGTGGACAAGGACGACCTGCAGGATCTGCCGGATATCGTTGATGATATCCGCGAACGCAGTCAGCGCTTTATCGTCTACTGCGATGACCTGTCGTTCGAGGACGGAGAACATCAGTACAAGCATCTGAAAAGTGTGCTGGAAGGCTCCCTGGAATTGCCGCCGGAGAATGTGCGCCTGTACGCCACCAGCAATCGTCGCCATCTGGTGCCGGAATACATGAAGGACAATGAACAGAGCCAGGTGGTGGGCCGGGAGATTCATCACGGTGATGCGGTGGAGGAAAAGATTTCCCTTTCGGATCGTTTCGGGCTGGCGTTGAGTTTTTACCCGATCAGCGAACCGCAGTATTTCGAGATCGTCGATCACCTGTTTGGCGAGGTGAAAGACCGCGATCAATTGCACGTGCGCGCCCGGCGGTTTTCCATGGAGAAAGGCGTACGCTCCGGGCGCACGGCGCGGCAGTTTTATAATCAGTTTGTGGGGGAGTTCTGAGACGCAGCTGCAAGCTACAAGCCGCAAGCTGCAACGCGGATCGCCTCTTTCTGTATCTTCAAGGATAGAGGCCGCGTCCAATGTGTGGTCGCGGCCTCTATGGTTCGTGAATGCACTGTTCCTTATCGCGTTGTAGCTTGCGGCTTGTAGCTTGTAGCTGAATCACAACCGCTGGACAGTGGCGTCGCAGATGGCATTGACCGCCTTGCGTGCCGCAGGAATAACGCCGCCCATGGTGAGAAAGCCGTGGACCAGTTGCGGGTAATCCAGGGCAGTGACATCCACCCCCGCTGCCCGCAACTTCTCCCCATATTCCAGCCCTTCATCCCGCAGGGGATCGGTGGCGGTGATCAGGATGGCGGGGGGCAGATCGGACAGGTCCGGGTTGCGCAGGGGCGACACGCGGTAGTCCTCCATCATCGCCGGATCCTGAATAAACTGGCTGCGAAACCAGGTCAGCAAGGCCATATCCAGGCCGAAGCCCTGGCCCAGGGTCTGCACCGAGGGGTGCTTGAGGGCCCCGTCGGTGGTGGGATAGATCAGCACTTGCAGGGCAGGCAGGGGCAGGCCGGCCTGTTTGGCCTGCTGGCAGACCACGGCGCTCAGGTTGCCGCCGGCACTGTCGCCCATCACCGCCAGCCGCTGCGGGTCCAGCCCCATGGCGGCGGTGTTGTCGAGCAACCAGCGCCAGGCGGCCAGGCAATCCTCCGCCGCCGCCGGAGAGGGATGCTCCGGGGACAACCGGTAATCCACACTCAACACCACCGCATTGGTGCGGTCGGCAATGTAGCGGCACAGGCGGTCGTACTCGTCCACGCCACCCACGGTAAAGCCGCCACCGTGCATGAACAGGATTGCCGGCGCCACCCGTGGCGCCAGGGCCGGACGATAACGCCGCACCCGCATCGAGCTGCCATCGTCCCGCGGCACCTGGTGATCGACCACCACAGGCAATGACACCGGCGCCACATCCAGCAGATTGATGACATCCCGGTACAGGCGGCGGGCCTGTTCCACGGTACCGCTATCCAGCGTCGGCTTGGCGGCGCTGAGCGCCAGCAGGAAGCGCAGGCGGGAATCCAGATGGGAGCGACTGTGGGTTTCCAGGCCGGCGGACAGCTTGTCCAGCACCGCACCGGGCAGGCTCATCAGGGCGCGCACCGCGCCACGCTCGAATACTGCAGGATTCATCGATTGTCCTCTTTGTATCTGCCGTCGATGACGCTCATGCATCAGGCCGTCGGCATGAAACGTTACTAAAAATACCACTCCAGACCGCCTTCGATGCCGGTCACGGTGATGTAATCCTTGTCCACGTACTGCATGTACTGGAGGGTCAGCCCCAGATTGAACGTGGTGCGCACGCCCACTCCGGCGCCAAAGGCCAGACTGGTCTCATCATTACGCGAGACATCATCCCGGCAGCGCAGCGCGTTGCAGCGGCGCCGGTTGGTTTTCACCTTCACATCGGCAATACCCGCAAAGCCCTGCACGAAAAATTCGTCCACGTAGGCATCCAGCACGGGCAGCGTGACCGGTGACTGGAACGGCAACCGGCCGGTGGCCAGCAAGGCGCCGATATGATCCACGGTGTAATCCACCTTGTTGCGGCTGTTCTCGGCCCGCCAGGTATCGCCGGAAGGCGCCACGGCAGCACGCAGCTCCACCCCCCAGTACGGGTCGATCATGCCCCCCAGACGCACCCCCACCCCGGTGGGAGTCAGCTCGCGGTTGTCATAGTCCAGGGTGATGTTCATCAGATTGCCGGCCACGTAGCCGAAACGCTGGTCCTGATAGTGCGCCACCCCGTCCGCCTGGCTGGCGGCAGCAAACAGTAACCCGAAAAACAGAATCCCGTAACGCATGGCAAGTCATCCTTTTGTTATTGTTGGAGATGCGTCGTTATTGTTATCAGCGCCTGTTATACCATTGCTCGCCCGCAGAGTCCGGTCATCTGCGGCCTTTTTGCCGACAAGGAATCCCATGTCCGTTTATACGCCGCTCAGTCACCGTCAGCTTGCCGCCGTTCTGGACGGTTACGGCTACCGACTACTGGCATTCCGGGCGGCCAGCCATGGCATCGAGAACAGCACCTTCCTGATTGAGGCAGAGGATCGCCACCAGCAACCTGCCCCACTGGTGCTGACGGTTTTCGAAACCCTGACCCACGCGGCTCTCGCCCCTTATCTGGTGCTGCTGGCGCACCTGGCTGAACAGGGTCTGCCGGTGCCCGCCCCGCTGACGGATCATGGCGGCCAGGACCAGATCACGGTGGCCGGCAAACCGGCGGTGCTGATGCCGCGCCTGCCCGGGGAGCATGATTTTGCCGTGGATCTGGACCGTTGCCGACAGGTGGGCGCGCTGCTCGCCCAACTGCATCAATGTGATACCGGCTCCCTGCGGGCCCTGCCCGGCGAACGTCAACGGCTGGAGACACTGGCTAGCCACCTGGACCAGCTGCCAGACGACCACCGCGAGGGGGCCAGGGCACTGCTGAGTGACTGGCAGGCACGACCCACCGGCACCACCCTGATCCACGGCGACCTGTTCCGCGACAACCTGCTGTGGCAACAGGGTCGCATCAGCGCCCTGCTGGACTTCTACAACGCCTGCCTGGATTACCCGGAATACGATCTGGCGGTAACGCTCAACGACTGGTGTGTGGATCGCAATGGCAAGCCGGTGGCAGAGCGGGAGCAAGCGCTGCTGGCGGGCTACCGGGAGTCCGGCGGGCAGGTGGATGACAGCCTGTTGCTGGAGGCGCTGGCGGTGGCGGCCCTGCGCTTCTGGTTGTCGCGACTGGCCGGCCCGGTGTCCGAGCACAGCGAAGGGCAGGGCAGCAAGGACCCGGAAGAGTTTGCGCGGATTTTTCAGTGGCGGATTGCGGCGTTGGCGGGGTAAGAGGCCAGGAGCGAGTTCCGAGGAGCGGGTTTCGACAATCACAACCACCCCCCGACTTTTCACACCGCCAGTGCCCTGCCGGCAGGGGCACTGAGCGCAGATAGATAACGTAATGTTTCCCTCAGTGAACTCTCTGCCCTCTGTAGTAAAAACGCTTTTCGCTTTTCGGAACTCGCTCCTCGTAACTCGAACCTGGGTGAATCGCGCCGCCAGCGACGCTCCTACATTCACTCTGTGTTCTCTGTGAGCTCTGTGGTGAGAATAGAGGGCGGGGGATTACTCCGAGCCGGACAGAATCAGATGATTCAGGTGCGCCAGGTACTCCTCTTCCCGCCACAGCCACTCATAGGCCGGGCAGGCCAGGGAGGTGGGCGTCATGGATTCCACCCCCTGGGTAAGGGCGCTGACCACCATCATTTCGTGCAGGTCCGCCCAGCCGGTGGGCAGGCGGCGCAGATGGCGGGGCTGGCGAACAAAGCCCTCACCGATCACCGGCTGCAGACGCCGCAGACGGGTAAAAGCCATACGCCGCTGTAACTGGTCTTCCATGCGCCGCTGCCAGTGCATGCCGCCGGCATCCAGCAGAAGCTGCTTCACCGGGCTGGCCAGGCGTCGGGCCAGGCCGGTCATGGGCACCGCCTCGCCGCTGGCCAGTCGATAGCGCGGATCATCATCCAGCCACAGGCTGAAATCGAGAAAATCCAGCTCACTGGTATCCAGCTGCCGCAACTGCTCGCTGATCTGGGTGGTGGTGCTCAGGCCGATGGGCACCCCGGGGAACAGGGCATGCAGAGCGCGGGGAATATCCAGCAGATACTCCTCAATGCGTTCGGCGGCGCTGGCGGACCAACGCGGCGGCAGGGGCCGGTCCGGCGACCGGTTGAACACCCGACGGGTGACGCCGTGGGCGTAGGGCAGGGCGGGGAACTGGTGGCAGAAATCCACCCCGGCCACATCCTCCAGGTAGCCCCATTCCTGCACCAGGGACAGGGTATCGCTCCACACCGCGACGAAGTCTTCCGGCCGTCGCACAAAGGAACGGCGCGCGCGGCTGTCATCCACAAAACGGCTGCTGAACCAGACCTTCAGGCCGCGCTCGTGGGCAGACTGCAGCAGTTTCTGCAGGCTGTGGCGGATTTTCACTTCCACCGGCTCACACCCGGGCGCCTGCAATTCACAGCGGTCCAGATGGACACCGTTCTCGGGGCGGGCAATCAGGTGCGGGCACGGATCCAGGCGCAAGGCATTGAAACCCCGTTGCTGGGTTTCATCGAGCACTTTTTCCAGCGACGCAAAGGCCCCGTGACGGCTGTCACGGTCCAGCAGCCAGGACAAATCCCAGCAGGCCATTGCGATAGGTTTGCTTTGCTGTGCCATTCAGGCCCTGCACCCGTTTCAGATTAAGCGCTCCAGCATACCGTTTTCCGGTGCCGCCTCAATGGCCCTGAGCCCAACGGGGAATTATTGACCCGCCTTGACACCGGGTGGTGCGAATCCGCCAGTTCCCCCGGGCCTGCGGGAGCGCTATGATCGGGATATGAAAAAAATAATGATTGCCCTGTTAATGGCCCCGGCCCTGAGCCTGGCGGCGGAACAACTGCCCGACTCCGCGCCGCCGGACGATGATGCGCCGCAAACCCGCGAGCCGGTTCCCGCCCAGCCGCTGGATGGCAAGGAGCTGGAGGCCATGTATCTGGAGTCCCCCCGGGAACTGGATACTAGCGATGAAAGCCGGGGCATGAATGCGGTCAGCCCGGACACCCGGTATCTGGAAGACGAGCAACAGGAGCTGCGTCAGCGCCAGGCCGAATCTGTCCGCCCTCCAGCGCTGCGCGACAACACCCCTCCGCCACCGCCACCCACGTTGATTCCGATTCGGGAGCTTTAGCAGCTGCGAGGGTTGGCAGTCTTTTGTAGGAGCCATGCTTGCCCCCGCAGGGGATCTGCGACATGCGAACCGCGCTTAGCGAGGCGACAAAGATCAATCTTACAGCCATTCTTTCTGAAACCTGTCGAGTGCTGAAATGCCTGATCGCCCTTCGGGCGATTTCCTTGCTTCGCAAGGTTCGCACCTCAAGAGGTACTCCTACAGCGGCTTCGTAAGAAATGCCGAAGCCTTGGGAACCTTCCAACCTTTTCTTATCCAGCGAGCGGAGCTCGTAGCTTCAGCCCGCTCCCGCCTGCAGACACGCCCTGAAACCTTCCACCAGCCGATCCCGCCAGCTCAGATAATCCAGTTCCGGGTAGTCCCGGCCCAGCGGGTCCAGAGGCTGCACCCGGCAATCCGGACACAGCCGGGAGACCATGGCGGCGCGGGCTTCCGGCTCAAGGATGGCGCAGCGGACCTGCTGCTCGCGAATCTCGCCGGCCAGCGCCACAAAACGCCGGCTACCGGGTCCCGCATCCAGTTGCTTTGACACCACCAGCGGCTCCGCCAGCCCCAGGGTTTCGGTGAGATACCCCCAGGGCTGGTGGTAGCTCAGCCAGGACACTCCCTCCAGCCCGACCAGCGCCTGCCGGTGCCGGGCATGGCGCTCTTTGGCCTGTTGCTGCCAGCGTGCCGGTTCTCCGGCTTTCAGCCCCTGCGGGTATTGCTGCGCCAGCGCTCCGGCCAGTCGCATCATGTTGTCCAGTGACAGCCACAGGTGCGGATCCAGAGTGGCATCGGCGTGGTCGGCATGTTGATGTCCATGGTCATGATCCTCCCCCCCTTCCCGGCGATGGACGCCTTCCAGGGCCAGCAGGCTCAGGGTCGGACCCTGCCGGCGGGCCACCAGGGGAGCCAGCGGCGCTTCCACCGCCTCGCCCAGCCACACCAGCAGATCCGCCTGCTGCACCAGCATGGCCTGGCGGGGGGACAGGGCCAGCTGATGCGGGTTCTGGTTGGCCTGCAACAGGGTCACCACCTCCACCTGGTCGCCATAGAGGCCGCGCAGCACCTTGGCCAACGGCTCCACACTGGCCACCAGGGTCTGGCTCACTGCCTGGGCACTGAGCATCATCAACGTTACCAACCACACACTGCGCATCATTTCCTCGTTTAGCGAGTTGAAAGTTCAAAGTTGAAAAGCGCGGGAAGTGCGATCGTGGTTTCCAGGCCGTGCCCGCGTTTTCCGTCGAGACAGTGAAGCGCGGGCACGGCCCGTTTCGAGTGGCTATGGCTTTATCCGCGCGTTTCAACTTTCAACTTTGAACTTTCAACTGAACCCAAAGTGCAGGCGAAAGGCCGGCAGTATATCATTGCGCCTTTGTTCTTCGGGCCCTTTTGCTATGTCGGATCCTCTGGTCAATGTGCAGGCGGTGTCAGTCACCCTGGGTGGCAACAGCGTGCTGTCCGGGGTGAGCCTGACCCTGGCTCCCGGGCGCATCACCACCCTGATCGGCCCCAATGGCGCCGGCAAAAGTACCCTGGCGCGGGTGGTGCTGGGGCTGGTGACGCCGTCCAGCGGCTCGGTGACCCGGCGCAAGGGCCTGCGGGTGGGCTATATGCCCCAGCACATCAAGATCGACGACAGCCTGCCGCTGACCGTGGACCGCTTCCTGTGGCTGGCCGCTCCCGGTCCCACCTCCGCCCGGCGGGCAGCCCTGGAGCAGGCCGGGGTGGCCCACCTGCGCCGCCGCGCGGTACAACAGCTGTCCGGCGGCGAGATGCAGCGGGTGCTGCTGGCCCGGGCCCTGCTGCGCAAGCCGGACCTGCTGGTGCTGGACGAACCGGCCCAGGGGGTGGACGTGGCCGGGCAGAATGCGCTCTATGGGCTGCTCAAATCGGTCCGCGATGACTTGGGCTGCGCCATCCTGCTGATTTCCCACGACTTGCATCTGGTGATGGCCGCCACCGACGAAGTGATCTGCCTGCAGCGCCATGTGTGCTGCTCCGGCAGCCCGGAATCCGTGAGCCGGGACCCGGCCTACCACGAGTTGTTCGGGCCCGGCGCCGGCACCCCCAACCTGGCGCTCTACACCCACGATCATGACCACGACCATGATCTGCATGGCGACGCCCAACCGGGCCACCAACACGACGGGAATTGCCACCATGATTGAGCTGCTGTTGCCGCCGCTGTTCGCCGGCCTGGCCGTGGCCCTGGTGTCCGGGCCCATGGGGGCCTTTGTGGTCTGGCGGCGCATGGCCTTCTTTGGCGACACCCTGGCCCACGGCGCGCTGCTGGGGGCGGCCCTGGGGCTGGCGCTGGATATCAGTCTGTACCTGGCTGTGGTGGCCGTATGCCTGGGCCTGGCCGCTGCCCTCACCGCCCTGCAGCATCAACAGAAACTGGCCAGCGATACCCTGCTGGGCATTGTCGCCCACACCACCCTGGCCCTGGGGGTGATCGCCATCAGCCTGCAGCAGGGTATCCAGGTGGACCTGTTTGCCTATCTGTTCGGCGACCTGCTGGCGGTGGGCTGGCAGGATGCCCTGGCCCTGTGGGCCGGTGCCATCCTGATTCTGTTGCTGATGCTGTGGCAGTGGCGGGCCCTGCTGAGCATCACCGTCAGCGAGGAACTGGCCCAGGTGGAAGGGGTGGCAGTACAGCGCACCCGGCTGCTGCTGATGTTGTTGCTGGCCCTGTTGATCGCCGGTGCCATCCGCACCGTGGGGGTATTGTTGATCACCTCCCTGCTGGTGATCCCCGCCGCCAGCGCCCGCCGGCTCACCCATACCCCGGCGCAGATGGCGGCGGTGGCCAGCGTGCTGGGCACCCTGGCAGTGTTGGCCGGGCTGGCGGTGAGCTGGTTTGCCAATACACCGGTGGGACCCTCCATCGTGGTCGCCGCCAGCAGTTTGTTTGTGCTGACGTTGCTGCGGAAACCGGCCTGACGGTTTCTCTCTGCAGGAGCACCGCTTGAGGTGCGAACCCGAGCAATAGCGGGGGATCGGGTTTCTATCCAAACCTGTCGAGCCCCGGGATGCCTGATCGCCCTGCGGGCGATTTCCGCGTTTACACGCGGTTCGCGCCTCGAGAGGCGCTCCTACAGCGGCTCCGTAGAAGGATTGTTGAAGAGGGCTGAGTGAGCTTATCGATTAACCGCCGCATCTGGATGCTGGCCTGGCCGCTGTTGCTGTCCAATCTGACGGCGCCGTTGCTGGGGCTGGTGGACACCGCCGTGGTGGGGCATCTGGACCATCCCCGCTATCTGGCGGCGGTGGCGCTGGGTGGCAATGTCTTCATGTTCCTGTATTTCTCCTTCAATTTCCTGCGCATGGGCACCACCGGCTTTGCCTCCCAGGCGCGGGGTGGCGAGAAGGATACCCGGGTGGTATTGCTGCGCGCCCTGTTGCTGTCCACCGTGCTTGGGCTGGGGCTGATTGCCCTGTCGCCGCTGCTGCGGGAATCCGGGCTGTGGCTGCTGGGCGGCAGCGACGAGGTACAGAAGCTGGCCGGGGACTACATCAACATCCGCATTCTGGGCGCCCCGGCGGCGCTGGCCAATTTTGCCCTGATCGGTTTTGCCATTGGCACCCACAATACCCGGGTGCCATTGAAGATGACGGTGCTGATGCACAGCACCAATGCCCTGCTGGACGTGCTGCTGGTACAGGTCTGGCATCTGGATGTGCGCGGCGTTGCCATCGCCAGTGCCACGGCGGAATACGTGGGCCTGGCCGGCGGTCTGTTCTGGCTGCGCGCCGCCCTGCGACCACCGGCGCGACAGGAACGGTTGTGGCAGCCGGCGGCCATGCTGGCGCTGATGGCGGTGAACCGGGATATCTTTCTGCGCAGTCTGGCCCTGCTCAGCACCTTCTTTTTCTTCACCGCCCAGGGCGCCCGCCTGGGGGATGCGGTGCTGGCCGCCAATGCGGTACTGATCACCTTTCTGTTGCTGCTCAGCAACCTGCTGGACGGCTTTGCCAATGCGGCGGAAGCGTTGGTGGGAGACGCCCATGGCCGACATGATCGACAGGCCTTGCGCCAGGCGATTGGCGCCACCGGCCGCTGGACCGTGGCCTGTGCGGCCCTCGGGCTGATCGCGTTCAGTCTCGGCGGTGTGCCACTGATTCATCTGCTCACTGACCTGCCCGGCATCCGCGACACAGCCATTACCTATCTGCCCTGGATGTTGCTGTTACCCCTCACCGCCAGTGCCGGCTTCTGGCTGGACGGCATCTTCGTGGGCGCCACCTGGGGCGCGGCCATGCGCAACACCATGTTGCTGGCAGTGGGGATTTTCTTTGTGCTCTGGGCGTTAACCCTGGGCTGGGAGAACCACGGCCTGTGGCTGGCCATGAACGGCTTTATGGCGGGGCGAGGGATATTGATGGGCTGGGTGCTGAAAAAACGGCTGGCGGGATAGGGCACAGAGCGGAGGGGGTTGCGCGGGCTCTGTGCCCTCTCTGGCATAACGGCTAGCGCTTCAGGGCACCATCCTTGTCCAGCTGCGAGACAATGCTCTTGGCATAGCCCTTGGCGCCGTTCTTCAGACTATCCGGATTCATGCTGCGCGACTGGGCCTGCCACACCGGGCGCTTGCGCTCCACGCTGTAGACCTGGGTCTGCAGGTAATAGTCCTTGGCATTGTGGTAATAGCCGGGCTGATAAATGGCACCGTAACTGTGGCCCACATAGGGGCCGTAGCCCAGATACATGGGGGCAGAGGGCACGGGCACATAGTCCACCTGGGGCGGGACATACTCGGAGCGTTCTTCCACTTTCAGCAACGACACCACCATGACGCCATCGACACCGCTGGCCTTCACGGCCGCCTCTACCTGGGCACGGTACGCCTCCCGTTCGCTCTCTCGCTCGCCCAGGGTCTCACTGGCCAGCGTGGCTTCCACGGCCCGATGATTCAGGCTCTTGCGCACCTGCTGTTCTGCCGTGGCAGCAACCGCCGGGTCATCCGCCAGCACCAGCACATACATATGCCGGAAGGTCGGGTGGGATTCTCCGGTTTTGGTTTGCCAGGTGGAATGGGTTTCCGTGGTTGTCGCACAGGCGGTCAGTAGCAAAACGATACTGGCAATGGCCAACAGGGCGATGCGTCGCATATCAGGTCCTTTTGAAGAGGGGCAATTCCATCGAGCGCGGGAACTTGCCCACAGGCTCGAGTTCAAGGATTTTTATAACAGACCGGCAAGCAACAAGCGATACCGGTTATGTCTGCTTGGAAGCCCAGATCGCGAGTTTGTGCTGAATGGAGGGCTGAGATACCTGGTCCTCCGGCAACGGCTGAATCACCTTGTCGTGCACCAGCAGCCGGTAGATGTACTCCAGTTTCTCCGCCGCAGAATCGGTGGGTTCGAATTCCACCACACCGCGCTTCTCCGCGTAATCCACCCCCAGTGCAATGGCTTTCTTGACCAGTTCCTTTTCGTTTTTCAGTTTCTTCATCGCCATTCCCTGTCTTGGTTAGCAACCTGAATATTTCACCAGCCTACGGGATGACCCGAATTTACCAAAGGGAAAACGGAAGCGGAGGGCCAGACACGAACACGCCCCGAATCCGGGGCGTGCAGTGAGACATTTGCAGGAAGAACCGGGAGAGCTATTTTTTCTTGCCACCCGGCATGATGAATTTCATCAGGGTCATGAACCACATGAGCTGCCCCGGATCGCCTTCGATCTTGATGTCGCCGGCCTGCATGCCTTCCATGAAGGCCATCTGGTTCTTGCCCGCCACCTGCAGAGTGCGGAAGGCGTAGCTGGCGTCCTTGAAGTTCAGGGTGACCGTGGGCTTGTCGTGCAGGCCACCGGAGGACACCACCTTGCCTGGCGTGAAATGAAAACTGCGCGCCGGCTTACCCTTGAAGGTCCGCCACTGCATTATCACGTTGCGGTTTTCCAGTTGTTTGCGAAAACCCGCATTACGCCAGGCCAACCAGCGCAAACGCCAGCCAAGGACCAGCAAAACCAGTGCAAATTTCATGGGCGTTCCTTTGTTGGGTGGCCGATGGCAGGAGCGCTACCTGGGCGGTTCGCCATGCAAGCATGGCTCCTGCGGCGGGCCGTCGTTACGGCATCAACGGCGGCAGTTCCTTGTTGAGCTTCATCTTCTCTTTCACCGCATCACCGGTGAGGGCATAACCCTGCAGGCTGCCGTCCTTGCCGCGGAACAGGGCCTGAACGTTGTTGCCGTCTTCCTGGATTTCCCACTCGCCATTCTCTGCATCTGCAGGCGGACACACCACCACCGGGCAGGCCGGGGTCTTGATGGTGACCGGCATGACGCCATAGCTCACCGCCGTGGTTTCGCCGGCCAGGGTCTTGGCCAGGGCACGGGCGGAGGCCATCAGCGGCAACACATAGGGCAGCACATGGCCCTGGACCTCGGCGCAATCACCCAGGGCGTAGATGTCTTCAGCGCTGGTCTTGAGGGTCTTGTCAGTGATGATGCCACGGTTGATAGCCAGGCCGGCCTCCTTGGCCAGGGCGATGCGCGGGCGCAGGCCGATGGCGGACAGCACCACATCGGATTCAATGCGCGTGCCGTCGGACAGCTCGGTGACCAGCTGGTTGTTGTCGCCGTGATTCACCGCCTGGGCCAGGGGGCCAAAGTGGAAGGTCACGCCCAGATCCGCCAGGCCACGACCCACGGCGGCAGAGGCCGGTTCCGGCAGCAACAGCGGCAGACAACGGCCCTGGGGTTCCACCAGGGTCACCGCATAGCCACCGTTGGACAGGTCATTGGCAAACTCACAGCCAATCAGACCCCCACCGAGGATGGTGACTTTCTTGGCGCCCTGCAGGGCAGTGCGGAATTTGCCGTAATCCATCAAGTCATTGACGGAGAACACGTCGCCCACGGCATCGCCTTCCAGCGGCGGCGTCCAGGTATCCGCGCCCAGGGCCAGCACCAGCTTGCTGTAGTCCAGGTGGTCGTCCGGCAGCAGCACGCGCTTGCCGGAAGGATCGATCTCTGCCACGTGCACATCGGTGCGCACTTCCACATTGAACTGCTCGGCAACCTTCTCCGGCGTGGCCATGCACAGGTCATCAGCGGTTTTTTCCTTGGTAAAACCGGCGGACAGCATGGGCTTGGAATAGTTACGGCCGTCGTCACTGGTGAGCATGACGATGGGCGTGTCCTTGTCCAGCTTGCGGAATTCCTTGACGGTGTTGAAGCCGGCAAGGCCGGAACCGATGATGACGATAGGTTGCATGAACAGTCCTTAATTAATCAGTGAACGGGCAGAATGACCGTAGCAGTGGCTCAGATTTCCACCATTTCGAAGTCTTCCTTGCCCACGCCGCAATCCGGGCAAACCCAGTCTTCCGGCACGTCATCCCAGGCGGTACCCGGGGCAATACCCTCATCGGGCAGACCTTCGGCTTCGTCATAGATGAAACCGCACACTACGCATTCCCACTTCTTCATCGTGAACCTCGTCGATTTGGAGTAAGTACTTGCTTACTCTGCTACATACAGGGTGTTTCTCGGGGGGCGTTAACCTATCGGCGCACGCCCGAAAAATCAATGACATTGGGCGCTGGCAAAGCACGGCGCCGGGGTCCATCGACCGGGCCCAGCGCCATTATCCCTTGCAGGCAAGCGCCTGCACACAGGCTGACCGCCGACTTGCCCTGAGTCACCGCTTGCGCCATAGTCCTGCGGCCTGCGACGTTGAGAGACCCATGCTGCCTGCCGCCCTGCATCCTGACAGCCTTTGGCGCCCGCTGGAACAGCTGGTGCTGCCGCCGCGTATCCGTGACTGGATGGCGGATCCCGCCTCCCTGACCCTGCGCCTGAAGCGTCACGGCCAGTTCCGGGTAGCGCCGGGCTACCACGCCATCAGCTTTCCCCGCGCCGACGAACGGCAACTGCTGAACCTGGCCCCCCGGCGGGCGGCGCTAATCCGCGAAGTGACCCTGCTGCTGGACGACACCCCGGTGGTGGCCGCCCGCAGCGTACTCCCCCTGACCAGTCTGACCGGTGCCAATCGCTCCCTGGGCCATATGGGCAGCCGCTCCCTGGGCCTGGAACTGTACAAACGCCCCACCTGCCAGCGCGACCAGGTCTGGGCCCGCTTTGGTAGCCCTGCAGAAGCCATGCCAGTGTGCTGGGGGCGCCAGTCCCGTTTTATCAAACGCGGTGAACCGTTGCTGGTGGCAGAATACTTCCTGCCGGCGCTGTGGGAGAAGGTTCAGTTGAAAGTTGCGAGTTGAAAGTTGCAAGGCGCGGGCAAGAGCCTTGGTTAAACGGCAAGGTTATCGCCGCGCTTCTATTTTTGGAGCGCTCACAGCGGCGGCGCGGCTCCGGTGATTTCGGTTGGCTACTCGCCTGATTCATGCCTTTAGATTTGCAGCTTGCAGGCGGGAACTCATCTCCGCCGCCAATAACCGAATGCGCGATTTGCCTCAATCCGGAACGAAGATCTCTTCTATTTTCAAACCAAAATGGCCGGCTATCCTGAACGCTAGAGGCAAGCTTGGGTCGTACTTGCCTTTTTCAATTGAGTTAATGGTTTGGCGTGACACCTTCAGTATTTTGGCTATCTCTGCCTGCGACATACCTTCTTTCGACCTTAACTCTCGTAATGTATTCCTCATCGATAAGATCTCGCGACAAAGGGCATAGATAAACCCCACACAGCTATCATGAAAGGGAAAATCCATACATAAGGGATATGCGGGAAGCCGACATTTTCAAGAAAGCCATAGGTAAAGGTCACAAGACCAACAATGGCAAAACTGATAGCAAAGCTCATCAGCTGTATTCGCTGCTGAAGCTCATCAAGCCGTCTAAGCGCTCTAAGGACGGATACGGTTGCCAATATCGCTGGCAGCACTGGCAACAAGGACACCCAGACAATCCAGGAGGCATCTGGATAATGCACAAGGAAATAAATGCTAAAGAACAGCGCGGCCATATATAGCGCCATGCTCAGGCCAAATTCAGTTAGATATCGTTTTGTATTCCACATTGTAAAGACCCTGATATGTAAAGCGAGCTTTACATAAAATCCTAGGAACCTCTTGTTCGAATGTCAAGCATACTTGACGCCTTCTGAAGCAACGACCGGTAAGATCACGCTACCGCCAAACCATGCGGGCCGCGATTCATGATCTCTTCTTGCGCGGCGGCGCGTTATCGGCGATCTCGATTGGCTACCCATTCGATTCGCGCCTTGAAACTTTCCACTTTCAACTTGAAACTTACCCCCGCCCCTGACAACCGGATGTCCCATGTTTGCCTTCGTTGAACAACGCTACCCGTCGCTCTGGCCCTACATTCAGTTGATGCGGCTGGACCGCCCCATCGGCACCTTGTTGCTGTTGTGGCCGACCCTGTGGGCGGTGTGGATTGCCGGGAACGGTACGCCCAGCCTGAAGACCGTGGTGATCTTCATTCTCGGGGTGATCATCATGCGTGCCGCTGGCTGCGTGATTAACGACTTTGCCGACCGGGATTTCGACGGCGATGTGGAACGCACCAAAGGCCGTCCGCTGGCCACCGGTGCTATCAGCGCCAAGAAAGCCCTGGCGTTGTTTTGCGGGCTGGGGCTGCTGGCCTTTGTGCTGGTGCTGTTTCTCAATGAACTGACGTTCTGGCTGTCCTTCGGCGGGCTGGGGCTGGCGGTGCTGTACCCCTTTACCAAGCGCTTCACCTTTATGCCGCAACTGTTTCTCGGCGCCGCCTTCAGCTGGGCCATTCCCATGGCCTTTGCCGCCGAAACCGGTGCCGTGCCGGAAATCGCCTGGCTGCTTTACGTGGCCAACCTGGTGTGGACCGTGGCCTACGACACCGAATACGCCATGTGCGACCGGGAAGACGACCTGAAACTGGGCATCAAGAGCACCGCCATCCTGTTCGGCGATGCGGACCGCTTGATGATCGCCATCCTCCAGGGGCTGACTCTGCTGGCCCTGATCATGGTGGGGCAACGGCTGGACTTTTCCTGGCCCTGGTTCCTGGGTCTGGCCGGCATGTCCCTGAGTTTCCTGTTCCAGCACAGCCTGATCCGTTACCGGGAACGCTGGCCCAGCTTCCACGCTTTTCTCAATAACCACTGGGCCGGGGCGTGTGTGTTTGTCGGGTTGTATTTCCAGTACTTCTAGCCGCGAGTTGAAAGTGGCGAGTTCCGAAAACCGGACAACCCCGTCTCGATTGTCCGGTTTTTCGTCACGCGCGACTCGTACCTCGTAACGCTTCCCCCCCTTGCTTTTTCGCCCGTTTCCGCCCAATTTGTCATACAGATGTCACAAAAAAGCAATCTAATAGGGCAACACAGACAGACAGGCAAGGAAGGAAAGCCATGTCCCGTAACCGTATTCTGATTGTTGACGACGAACCCGCCATTCGGGAAATGGTGGCCGTTGCGCTGGAGCTGGCCGATTTTGATGTGCTGGAGGCGGAAAACGCCCAGCGAGGCCACGAAATTATTGTCGATGAACGCCCGGATCTGGTGTTGCTGGACTGGATGCTGCCGTCGGTTACCGGTATCGAGCTGGCCCGCCGCCTCAAGCGTGATGAGACCACCAACGAAATCCCCATCATCATGCTTACCGCCAAGAGCGAAGAGGACAACAAGATCCAGGGGCTGGATGTGGGCGCCGACGACTACATCACCAAGCCGTTTTCCACCCGCGAACTGATCTCCCGCATCAAGGCCGTGCTGCGGCGTGCTTCCAGCACCGCGGCAGACAAGGCCATCGAAGTGGAAGGCCTGTGCCTGGATCCGGTGAGCCATCGCATCAGCGCCGACGATGAGCCGGTGGACATGGGGCCCACGGAGTACCGTCTGCTGGAATTCTTCATGAGCCACCAGGAGCGGGCCTATTCGCGGACCCAGCTGCTGGATCAGGTGTGGGGCGCCAATGTCTATGTGGAAGACCGCACCATCGATGTGCATATCCGCCGGCTGCGCAAGGCCCTGTCCCCCTTCGGCTACGACCGCTTTATCCAGACAGTCCGCGGCACTGGCTACCGTTTTTCGGTAAAATCCGCCAAGGCAAGCTGAAGCGATCCGGTCCGCATGGCGCGTTGCGCGCAATCCCCAGAGGTGATGCAATGCGGATCGGTGACGGTGAATGCACCCACGTAGCCGCAACGGGGCGGTGGAAGCGAGATCATGAAAGCCAGTCTGGCCAAGGAAGTAAATCGCATAGTCGGCTTGATCCTGCTGTCCGTTGCGGCAGCGCTGGCAGTGGGCCACATCTGGCCACTGGTGGTCGGTCTGCTGGGCTACATCATCTGGAGCACCCGGCAGCTGTTTGGTCTGTACAGCTGGCTGGTGCGCGATGACCACACCGAACCCCCGGACAGCATCGGGCTGTGGGGGGAGTTCTACACCCGCCTTGAGCACCTTTTCCAGAAAGAACGCCGCGCCCAGGAAAATCTGCAGGGCATCATTCACCGTGCCCAGCAATCGGTGAATGCCCTGGAAGATGTGGTCATTCTGATTGACCAGCACGGCTACCTGGAATACTGGAACCAGGCTGCGGAACGCTACATGGGGTTCAACGCCCGCCAGGATCTGGGCCAGCCGCTGACCAACCTGGTGCGCCATCCGAAATTCACCGAATACCTGAGCAAGGGGGATTTCCGCGAGGCGCTGGAGATTCCCTCGCCGGTGGACGACAACCGCATCCTGCAATTTCGCATTACCGAATTTGGGGTGGGCGAGCAGTTGATGATGGCCAGGGATGTCACCCGGATCCATCATCTGGAACAGATGCGCAAGGATTTCGTGGCCAACGTGAGCCACGAACTGAAAACCCCACTGACCGTGCTCAAGGGCTACCTGGAAACCCTGCTGGACACGGTGCCGGAGGAACAGTCCCGGTTACGGCGGGCCCTCACCCAGATGGACAACCAGTCCAACCGTATGGAAGCCCTGGTCTCGGACCTGCTGTTGCTGGCACGGCTGGAGGGCACCAATGCGGACAATCTCAGCCAGGCGGTCCCTGTCCACGGCATGCTCAAGCGCATGCGCGAAAATGCCCTGGCGATCAGCGCCGACAAGGGCCACAGCATTGAGCTGGACGTGCCCGAAGAAGCCCGCCTGATTGCCAACCCGGCGGAGCTGGAGAGCGCCTTCGGCAATCTGATCACCAATGCGGTCAAGTACACCCCCGCCGGTGGCCAGATCCGTATTCACTGGTGGCAGGATGAGCGTGGCGCACACCTGGCGGTGAGTGATAACGGTGTCGGCATCGACCCGGCGCATATCCCGCGTCTCACCGAACGCTTCTACCGCCCGGACAACAGCCGCGTCACCGAGACCGGCGGTACCGGCCTGGGCCTGGCCATCGTCAAACATGTGATGATCCGTCATAACGGCAAACTGGAAATCAAGAGTCAGCTGGGCAAGGGGAGCGTCTTCACCTGTCATTTCCCGGCGGAGCGGTTGGTGAGCAAACCCACGGCGGTGGCGGGATGAGTGATACTTTTAAATACCCCGCCGTAGGAGCGTCGCAGGGATCAGGTGAATATCCATGAAAAGAATCTGCGTCTATTGCGGCTCCAGCCCCGGTGAGGGGAACGACTACATCACCGCCGCTGAAGATCTGGCCGACGAACTGGTAAAGCGCGGGCTGGGACTCGTTTATGGTGGCGCCAGCGTCGGTGTCATGGGCGCCATCGCCAATGCGGTCATGCAACGGGGCGGTGAGGTGATCGGCATTATTCCCGATGCCTTAATGCGCAAGGAAATCGGCAACGACCATCTCACCGAATTGCGTGTAGTCGGTTCCATGCATGAGCGCAAAGCGGCCATGGCCGATTGCTCTGACGGCTTTATCGCCTTGCCCGGCGGCATGGGTACGCTGGAAGAAATTTTTGAAATTCTGACCTGGGCGCAACTGGGCTTTCACCACAAACCTTGCGCCCTGCTGAACATCAACGGCTATTACGACCACCTAATCACTTTCCTCGACCATGCCGTCAGCCAGGGCTTTCTGCGCCAGGAACACAGAGGCCTGCTTCAGGTTCACGATACCCCGACAGTGCTGCTGGACAGCTTCGCGGATTATCAGGCGCCGGATGTCACCAAATGGATTCGGCGAGAAAGCCAACTCTAGGAACCGCGTTGGAGCCTTGCTTGCAAGGTGAAGAGACACCCCCGTCGCCCCGCTCTGAAAGCTTCGCCTTGCAAGCAAGGCTCCAACGACCTTAATTATTCGCCGAGCCGCTCCGCCCAGACCTTAAGTGCCTCCAATTGCTTGCCGATCATTTCTCTGGTTTTTTCATCCTGCAGATCGCCATTGCCATCACATTTCTCATGGGCGGCGGAGACGAACACTTCCGGCTTGTTGAGCGGATGTACATCCAGAAACACCAGCACCTGACGCAGGTGGTACTGGCTGCGGCTGGTCCCCATGCCGCCCATGGAGGCCCCCATGATGGCAGCGGGCTTGCCGGCAAAGATGCCGCCCGGCACGCGTGACATCCAGTCAATGGCATTCTTCAGCACCCCGGGGATGGAGTAATTGTATTCCGGCGTGGCAAACAACAGGGCATCCGCTTCTTTTACCTTTTCCGCCAGAGCCAGCACTGGAGCAGGTTGGGTGTCACCATCGTCATCACCGTTATAAAGTGGAATATCGCTGATATCCGCTTCGATGATTTCCATGCCCGCCGGCGCCAATGCCCGGGCGGCGCGCACCAGACCACGGTTATAGGATTTTTCCCGCAAGCTGCCAGCTATGGCCAGAACTTTCATACTGTCTCTCCTTTCCCGGATATCGTAATAACGACCAGCTTCGCGGAAATTAACGGTGTCAGCAACGCAATCTGTGCTGCAGTTTGTATTTTTTAGCAGACGCCATGAAAGAATGATCTTACAGTGAGACTTTCGGACTCAAGGAGAGACGCATGGACCTGTTACGCATTCTTATCGCCATCCTGCTTCCGCCACTGGGCGTATTTCTCCAGGAGGGGATCGGCAAGCATTTCTGGATCAACATTGTGCTGACCATTCTCGGCTACATCCCCGGCATCGTGCATGCGGTCTGGGTGATCGCGTCACGCTAGAAAAGAAAGAGCGAGAAGCGAGTTGCGAGTCGCGAAAGCCTTAACCCCATAGAGGTGTTGCCTTTCAAAACCCGTTACTCGCCACTCGCTTCCAGGACATCGTTATAACAACGACGGTTCGGCGGTCAGGGTGCCGTCGCGATAATCACTCAGGGCCTGGTTGATTTCGTCTTGGGTATTCATCACGAACGGGCCGTACTGGGCAATGGGCTCGCCAATGGGTTTGCCCGCCAGTAGCAGCAATCTGGCACCGTGTTCTCCGGCCACCAGAGTGACCCTGTCACCGTCAGTGAAGGTCGCCAGATGGTCGCTCTTGACCGCCTCATCCGCCACGCTGACCTCACCTTCGAACAGATACAGGAAAGCGTTGTAACCCTGTGTCAGCGGCACCGTCACCCTTTCACCCGCACGCAATTTCACGTCCAGGTAAAGTGGATCGGTGCTACCGCCTTTTACCGGCCCGCTGATCACCTGATTGCCGATGATCACTTCCCCGGCGATGGCCTTGATCTGGCCTCCACTGGACAAGTCCAGACGCGGGATCTCGTTATCGGCAATGTCCCGGTAACCGGCCGCTTTCATTTTTTCCGCTGCCGGCAGGTTGATCCACAGCTGAAAACCCCGCAACAGACCATCCTGCTGTTGTGGCATTTCCTCGTGGATAATGCCGCGGCCCGCGGTCATCCATTGCACACCACCCTGCTGCAGATTCCCTTCGTTACCCAGATGGTCACGGTGCTTCATGTGGCCTTCCATCAGGTAGGTCACCGTTTCAAAGCCCCGGTGCGGGTGCGGCGGGAAGCCGGCAATGTAATCATCCGGATTATCGGAGGAGAAAGCGTCCAGCATCAGAAAGGGATCCAGCCGCACCATGGGGTTGTAGCCCAGCGCCCGCTTCAGGCGAACACCGGCACCGTCGGATGTATCCAGCGCGCGAATGGTGTTGAGAATTGTGCGTTCCATGGGAACCTCCTGATGTAGCAGTGTCGAGTTACGAGTTGCGAAGAGCGAAACCGATTTTGATTTTCGAAACTCGCTTCTCGTTACTCGCCCCTCGTCACTGGTTGATAATCTCTCTTTCCCCGAGCCGTTCACGGCCGTGGGGCGAATCCCAATCCAGCTCTGGCCCGATGGAAATAACCCCGTGGGGGTTGATGGTCGGATGGCTGCGGAAATAGTGGTGGCGGATATGCGCCATATTCACGGTTTCGGCCACACCGGGCAGCTGGTAAATCTCTTTCAAAAATCCGTTCAGGTTCGGATAATCGGCAATGCGTTTTTTGTCACACTTGAAGTGGGTGACATACACCGGATCAAAGCGCACCAGGGTCGTCCATAAGCGAATGTCCGCTTCGGTGAGGGTGTTACCCACCAGATAACGCTGCTTGCCCAGTCGTTGCTCGAGAGCATCCAGCTGCTCGAAAAGCGTCACCACCGCTTCATCATAGGCCTGCTGACTGGTAGCAAAACCGGCCTTGTAGACGCCATTGTTCACGTGGTTATAGACCGGGTCGTTAATGGCATCGATTTCCGCCTGCAACGCTTCGGGATAGAAATTCCCCGGCACCGCCGCCAACCCGTCAAAGCTGGTATTGAGCATGCGAATAATTTCTGCGGACTCATTGCTGACGATGGTTTCGCGCTGCTTGTCCCACAGCACCGGAACCGTGACGCGACCGGTGTAGCTGGCATCGGCCTTCAGGTACAACTCATACAGCTTGCTGAAGCCATAGAGCCCATCGCCGGTGGCGCCGTCAAAGTCATCGCGCAGTTCCCAGCCGTTCTCCAGCATGTGCGGATGCACCACGGATACGCTGATATGTTCCTGGAGCCCTTTCAGCGCCCGCACGATTAACGTGCGGTGTGCCCAGGGACAGGCGTAGGACACGTACAGGTGATAGCGGCCACTTTCTGCCTGAAAGCCACTGTCGCCACTGGGGCCAGCGCTGCCATCCGCCGTCACCCAGTTGCGGAACTGACTTTCGGAACGCTTGAAACGCCCACCGGTACTCTTGGTGTCGTACCACTTGTCCTGCCATTTGCCATCAACCAGCAGTCCCATGATTGTCTCCTTGTTGCAGAATTACCGTCTCACCGCAGGAGCCGTGCCTTGGCAAGTTCGCCATGCAAGCATAGCTCCTGCAACCTGGATCACTGCAGCGCAGCCCGGGCTTCGCTCATGGCTTTCTCTTTGCTCTCATCACCCATGTTCAGACCTTCCGCAAACACGAACGACACATCGGTGATACCCACAAAGCCGAAGAACAGTTTGATGTACGGTGTCACCGTATCGTTCTCGGTACCGGCATATAGCCCGCCACGGGCGGCCAGTACGGTGACCGGCTTGTCATCCAGCAATCCCTGCGGGCCATTTTCCGTATAGCGGAAAGTGATGCCGGCGCGGGCCACATGATCGATCCAGCTCTTCAGCTGGCTGGGAATGCCGAAGTTATACATGGGCAGACCGAGCACCACATGATCCGCAGCCTTGAGCTCCGCGATCAGCGCCTGGGAAAAGTCTTCCACTGTCTGTTGCTCGTCAGTGCGCTGATCCGCCGGGGTAAAAAAGGCGCCAACCCGCTCGCCGTCCAGATGCGGAATCGGCTCTGCAGACAGGTCACGCACTACCACGGTCGCTTCCGGGTGCTGGGCCTTCAGACGCTCCACCTGCTCGTTGACCAGAGTGGAAGAATTGCCGTTATCGCCGAAGACGCTGCTTTTGATGACCAGAATATTCATGACCCCAACTCCTTGTAATGACTGTGTCGGCAACGGCCGAACGCTGTTTGCTAACTGTAGGGCTATTCTGGATTCAGCAAATGCGATATAAAACCGGATAAATTTGCACGTTTAGCTCAGGTAATTCGATATGTCAGCGAAAATCAGTCTGGATCAGTGGCAAGCCCTGATTGCGGTAGTGGATGAGGGCGGTTACGCCAGCGCCGCCGAGGCCCTGGACAAGAGCCAGTCCGCCATCAGCTATGCGGTGCAGAAAATCGAGACCGAGCTGGGGGTCCGCGCCTTTGCCCTGGAAGGGCGGCGGGCCAGGCTGACGGAAACCGGCCAGATGCTGTATCGCCAGGCCAAGGTGCTGGTGGAGGAGGCCAACCGGATCGAGAGTGCCGCCATCCAGCTCAGCCAGGGCTGGGAGCCGCTGGTACGCGTGGCCGCTGACGCCCTGTTCCCGCAACACTGCATGCTCTCGGCCCTGGATGCGTTCGCCCAGCACAGCCCGCTGACCCGCGTGGAGTACACCGAGACCGTGCTGTCCGGCTCCGATGAAGCCCTGCTACGCAAGGAGGCGGATGTGGTGATCGGCGGGCGGGTACCGCCGGGGTTCTTCGGTGATCCACTGATGCGGGTGCGCTTTGTGGCGGTGGCCGCAGCAGACCATCCACTCAACCAGGCCGACAGCCTCACCCATGAGGATCTTCGCCAGCATCGGCAAATCGTGATCCGTGATTCCGGCAGCCGCCGCATCGACTCCGGCTGGCTGGGCGCTGAGCAACGCTGGACCGTGTCACACCCGTCCACCCGTATCGCCGCCATTCGCCGGGGCCTGGGGTTTGCCTGGGTCCCCGAGGCCGAGATCGGCGACGGCCTGGAAACCGGGGCACTGAAGGTGCTGCCCTTGAAAGAGGGGGTTGAACGGCTGGTGGACCTGCATCTGATTTATGCGGATGGGCAGTACGCCGGGCAAGCCGCCCGTTACCTGGGCGAGCGGATTCGCGAGGCCGCTGCGGTGCCCTGTCCCGGGGTCACCGTGTCCTGATCGTTCCAGGCCCACCAATCCCGGCTAGGGTGTCTCGTCTTGCACCCGGGACGCCATGGGACGAACCCGAAGATTCTCCAGCGGCAAGGTCAAACCGGTATCCGTAAGGATAATGGGCAACGCCCGGTTATCGGGGATCACCCGGGCCTCGAACACATTGGTGATCGGTGCGCTGATTTCCTCATCCAGATTGATGGCTGTATGAAGGGTTGTATCCACCGGCGGTCGAATGGTCTGGTCGAACCCCACCTGCACCGGCCCGTCGTACACAAACCGGATACGGGTATCCACCGGCACTTTCAGGGACACCGGCACATCCAGCTTCAAGGGCAGCTCACCCTCCAGGGGAATGCGCGGCAGCCAGTCGGCTATCAGTTTGGTATCCCCTTCGATGGCCACGGTGGTGTCGATGGATATCACGTCCTGATACTCGATGGTCATGCGCAGGGGCACCATGGTATCCAGCGCCAGATTGGCCTTGTAGGTGCCACGCAGGGGTAACGGCAGGGCCTGGTGCTTGAACGGCACATCCACTTCCACCCGCCCTTGCAGGGTAATTGCCGCGTCCTCCTCCGCCCGGGTCTGCACGATCAGGCTTTCCGGCAATTTCAGCAGTGCGAACTGTTCCTGCAGGCCCACACCGATGACGATACGGCTGTAGAGCACAAAACCCAGAAACAGCCCTGTCACAATAACCGCAAGTGACACCCAGCCCCATAGCACCCAACGGCCCATCAAGGCTGCTCCCCGCGGGGCGGGGTCATGCCACCCTCATCAGCCGTGGCAGATTTGCCGTCCTTGACAAACGACAGGCCCACTTCCCGCAGTGGCAATTTCAGATCCATCTCGGCAATCAGGGCGTCCGCGGGTTCCAGGATGGTGGCGCTGGCGCGCAGCCGGGAACGCACCGGCACCTGCATGGCACTTTTCAGGGGAATGGATGTTTTGATATCTGCCTTCAGTGGTACGGAAAGGTCTTCGAGAATATCCACCTTGGCGGGGGCGTTGAATTGCAATTTGACCAGCTGATCCACCGGCACGTTCACATCAATGGGCACATCCGCTTTCACCGGTAGCTCGCCCTTGATCGGCACGGTGATCCACTTGCCCAACACCCGGGCACGCACCTCGCCGTCCACCGGAATAATCTGATCCAGCTTGATGGTATCTTTCAGCGGGACATTCATCTTGATGGGCACCGCATTATCGAAGCCCACCTGCACATCCAGGGTTTCCTTGACCGGCAGAGTCAGGGTCTGATCGATGGGCACCGTGGTATCGATCACCGTATCAATGACGATATCCAGATCATCGAGAATATCGATGCCCACTGACATGGGCTCAGGCACCACCACACTGGCCTGTTGATCACGTAACAATAATTCTGCACCCAGATTTTTCCACACCCACCAAGCCAGGTAGGCACCTATGGCCAGCGCGATGATCAACAGAACTCCCGCACCAATAACAAACGACTTTCGAATGGTAACCTGCATGAATCAGGGCTCCCCCTTGCCATTACTGTGCGCGGGGCCATCCTGCAAATGACGCAATACTTCCCGGGCGACCTGCTGGCGAACTTCCTCATCCACCACCTGCTCCACGCGGGCACGCATACGGCGACGGGCCCGTCGCCATGACCACACCAGCCCAGCGGCGAAGCACAGCACACACAACAGGATCCAGACAATCATTAACAAGGACATTGCCGACTCCAGGACAGTCTCAGGAAAACATTACCAGCAACTGGAAGACACCGACCAGGAAGCCAAGGAACGCACCCACCGCAATCAGAATCCATTCGTCCTGTTCAAATGCCGGGCGCAACATGCTTTCAAACTCTTGCGGTTTGAGACTCTGCAAACGGGTAGAGAGCGTGTTTTCCAGATCCAGCGCATCGTTGGCATAGTTTTCAATATGCTTGAGCGTTTCCGGTAACCGGCTTACCAACTCCGACACGGCACATTCCTTCATGTCCCGATAGTTCTGGGTACCCACGGCAAAGGTAACAAACGGCTTGGCAAAACTGGTTTGCTCATCCACCGCTTTTTGTACGTGTTTGCCGATCATGGCAAACACCTTGTCCGAATACGGCCCCTTGAGAATCCCTTCAATAATATTGGCCGGCGTCAGCACATAGGAGGAAACCAGACGACCATAATCCCGCGCCACCTCATCCTGACGCTTCATAAACAGGCCCTGCACATTGAACGGGCCAAAACGCATCAACTCCTTGGGATTGAAAATCATCTGCAGGGCAATCCAGTTGGTGGCATAGCCCACCGCCAGACCGAAAACCGGCAGCAACCAGGAACCCTTGTAGAAAATCCAGGCAATCATCTGGAAGGTACCGAAAATGCCGCCAAAGTAGAGCCCGGAACGCCCGATAAACTTGAACTCCGCCGCGCCCACTTCCTGGAAAATACGGTTCAGTAGTGACTTGTCCTTGGTCAGATTGGTGATCACCATGTCCTCAAGATCATACATCTGTGCGATGTTGATCTTGATCTGTTTCATGATGTCGGAAATCAGGCCAGGCGCTTCTTTCTTTACTCTTTTGTAGATCTGTTTCTTCACCATCTCCGGCAGCGATTCCCACAGGCCTGGCTCGTGCTGACCCATGATGGAATCCACCACGTCTTCGATCATATTGTTGAGCACCGGCTCCAGCTCACCGGCCACCCTATCCGGATCGAGACGGTCAAAAATCTCTTCCTGGGTAATCAGGTGCGTGGTGATAGTGTCTACAGAGATCGCCGCCATCTTGGCAGCCCGGCGAGGAATAATGCCCTGCCAGCCCAGAAGAGGAGGCTTGCCAAAAAATTCCACCGGATAAAACATCATCTTGATGGCAATGACATTGGTTGCATAACCCACCAAAGCGCTGATCAATGGCATGGACAAGTACAACCAGATATTGTCGGTAAACTCGTTAATATACGCTTCCATTATTCCTCGCTTTTCGTTCTTCTTTTAGGAGTTTCTGAACAACTCCATACGCTTTCAGATACGGGTTGTTATCCGGAGCAGGCCGTCCAGAATGCCTTGCCGAAAGCGGAAAGGTGTGCGGTTTCGCGAATAAAGACGGGTCGAAGCCGTGATTCCTTACGCATCATTTCGCAGGCGGCACGCACCTCCGAACCATTCTCTATGGCCTCATATTTTGCGGTCTGGGTCGTGTCTTCCGGGCCACCATCGAGCAGCCCCAGGGAAAACAGATGGGCAAGGTAATGGGGCACCGCTTCCGCCAGCATCACACCACTTTCGTTTCCCACGCGACTGAGAAATGCCATCACCCGGTGCTCGCTGCTTTTGAAACGACCTCCCCGAGCCAGCAAATGACTGATGGCAATATCCGAGCCATCCGACATGGCCGTCAGGATGCGGACTTCGTCGGGGAGAAGCTGGTTAACGATACGGCCATAAACCCGGTTCATGGCGCTATCCGGGGTCTGTTCCAGGGACTGATCTGCCAGGGCGGCAAAGCGCGACTGCAGGGATCTGTCCGGGCCGTCTCCCTCAGCGGATGAGGTCCCGGCCGGGCCGGGCAGATAATAACGGCTATCCATGCCACCCAGTCGCAACTGTAAATCTTCGAACAACACATCCTCGACAGCACGTGCCTGATCCAGCACATAGTGCCCGCCCGGCGCCCGCGCCACAGCCTGTCGCATTTGCCGAACGAGTCGCCCGGCCCAGGGGGTTCTGGCCGACGTATTTTTCTTCCTGTTTTCTCCAGCCAACATCGCCTCCATGGCAGGCCCGTTCCCAACCGCTATCGATTCCTTCAGTGATAACGTCATTAAGTATCACTGTTTCGGGGGGTCAACAATGTTGGCAAGAATGTCGATACAAAAATGCCACAGTTGCTTAATGTTATGTGTACTTTCTGTTTGCTCTCGTTTGATACAGTGCAATGACGGTGTTTTCCCGAATCGGTTCTCCACAGGGATTTTACGATGACGGCACACCCTGAATCGGCAAACAAAAAACAGGATCGATCATGAATAACAAGGATGCCATCGAACGTATGCATCAGCGGGTGGGATTTCTTTCCTATTTGCCTGAGCCGGTAACCCAGGATCTTGACCGGGCGGTGGATGATTACCTGGAAAGCGAAAAGAGTCGCCTGAACAAAGCCATTGATACCGGCGTTCAGGCCTTGCCACTCTGGCTGCGTAGTATTGCCCGCAGCGCCCTTCGCTAGTTCCGCACCAAGGATGCCTACATGAACGACCTGACCACGAACCTGGAAATCCAGATTGAGCTGGAAAAGCTTGAACAGTATCTGACCCTCAACGACGCCACCTGGCAGGCGCTTGCAGACGCCGGCACCAACAACCTGCGTGCCCTGCGTGAACATATTGAACAGGAAATGTATGACCAGCACCGCAATGGCTTTCAGCACCTGGCAAGCTGGACCCGCTGGCTTTCCATCAAGCAACTGGCGAAGCTGGCTTATGCCGTGGGCGCCAAAATGGCCGCTCGCCTGGTCGGGGAAATGGATCCTTACTTCGCCGTAAAGGTTGCCCGGCGGCTGACCCCGGATTTCCTCGGCGAGATTGCCGCACAGGCAGACCCGCGCAAGATTCGTGAAATTATTCGACGCCTGCCGGCCGAGACCATCCGCGAGGTGGCACTGAAACAAATTCAGGAAAAACAGTTCCTGCTGTTGGGCCGCTTCGCCGACGCACTGTCTGCGCCCTCTATCCGTGAAGTGGTGAATGCAGTGAAGGACGATGGTGCATTGTTGAACATTGCCTTCTACATGGAAAACACCACCCAGCTCAGTAACGTGATCCGCATGATTGATAACAGCCGACTGGCCAGTATCGTGCGTTCCGGCACCGAGAATATCGATCTTTGGCCCAAGGCCATCTGGGTAATCGACCATGTGGAGGGAGAACTGAAAAGCCGGCTCGGCAACATCATGGCCGAGCAAGATGAACGCACCCTGGATTCCCTGGTGGGTGTGGCCCACCGCCAACAATTGTGGGGGCCGGTGCTGCGCGCCTTGTCCGTCATCAACCCCCGCTACCATCGCAAGATCGTCAACCTGCCCGCTCTTCGCAATAACAGCGTGATTACCGATCTGGTGAATGCGGCCGTCAGCAAGAACCTGCTGGAAGAAACCCTGCCTCTGGTAAAAGCCATGCAACGGGACTATCAGGAAGTGGTCGCCCACACCGCCCTGCGCCAGGGCGAAGAGGTGGCGGAAGCCGTGGTGCAGGCGGCCCACCAGAGCGGACAGTGGGATCTGATTCTGGACCTGGCACAGTTCCTCGGCGACGACGAACGCAACATGATGGCAAAACTGCCCAGCAGTCATAACCCCTCGGTGATTGAGGCGTTGATGCGTAACGCGGCCAAATCCGGCAAGACAGACTTGCTGCTGGATTTTGCCCGCCGCTTTCACCGCGAAGGCCTGCAGACCGTGGTGGAAATCAGCCTGCGCGACGGCGGTGACCTGCTGCAGGCATTCCTGGACGCTGCCCGCGATACCCGCAACGGCTGGCAGGCCATCGCCACCGCCGTCAGCGTGGTGGACGCCCCGGACATGCTCCGCGATATCGGCCGTGTCTATCAGCGCCAGCCCCCGCAGGACCAGCAGGCTTTCCGTGAAGCCGCCAACGAAACCGGCCTGTGGCCACGGCTGGAACAGGCATTGCCGGCCTGACCGCTGAACCCTTCGCCCACAGAACGGTCATACTTATCAAGCTGAAGGCAGCTACGCCCCGGAGCCTGTCTGCCGGGGCGGCTATTTCACGGTATCCTGCCGCTCCCCTGTGATAATGGGAGGCATTCATTCCAACCGGGAGAAGCATCATGCGCTGGTTTTTCCTATCACTCTGTCTGGTCCTTGGCGCCTGCGTCAGCCCGGTGGTTATCGATAGCCAGGAAGGCGCGAGCCTGAACCAGTACCGTAGCTACGCCTTTGTGGAACAGAACGAGGATCAGCCCCGGGAACTGGACGACCAACGGGCTCGTAACGCCCTGAAAAGTGCCCTGGCTGAACAGGGCCTGACGCCCGCCGCCTCCGAACAGGCCGATGTGCACGTGAAACACTACTTCAAACGTGAACAGCGGTATGACGGCTCGGTGCTGCAGTTTGGTTTCGGCTTCAGCCGCAATAATGTGGGGGTGGGCACCACCACCCCGGTGGAAGGCGACATCACTGAGGAATACAAGTTGGTGGTACAAATGATTGAGCCCGCCACCAACAACGTGGTCTGGCAGGCAACCAGCCGTGACCGCCTCTATGACGAAATGAGCAGTGAGCGTCGCAGCGACCGGATCCGCAAGGCCGTTGCTGAAATGTTTCAACGTTACCCTGGCTGACAGGGAGTCCCACACAGGCAAAGAGGCCCTGCATTGGATGCTATCCTGATCGGCCCGCTGGCATTGCCGGCGGGCACGGTTGTGGCTTTGATCACTTTCTCCGCCGCCGTGCTGGCCAGCATCTGGTGGCAATGGCGTGGCAAGCCAGTGGAAAAATGGCTATGGCTGATTACCCTGGCTGCCCTGGCTGGGGCTCGTCTGGCATTCGTGTTGCGTTACCCCGATCAGTACGCCGGCCTGATGGCCATGGCAGATATCCGTGATGGCGGCTGGTGGTGGCCTGGGGCCCTGGCAGCCCTGCCCGTTTTCGGCCTGTGTCTGTGGCGACGTCCGGCACTGCGGCTGGCGTTACTCTCCAGCACCGCCGCGGCAATGGTCGCCATGGGGCTCTCTCTCACCGCACTTCACAGCATGACCCCTGACGCAGCGCCACTGCCGGAAATCACCCTGGAGAACCTGCAGGGCACTCCGGTTCCTCTCAAGCCGCTGACCCAGGGGCCGACCCTGATCAACCTCTGGGCCACCTGGTGTCCCCCCTGCCGGCGAGAAATGCCGATACTGGCCGAGGCGCAAACGCGCTACCCCCACGTCCGTTTTGTCCTCGCCAATCAGGGGGAAACCGCCCAGGCAGTGCGGGATTACCTGATCCGGGCCGAACTCCATTTCGACCTGCCCCTGCTGGACCCGCAGATGGCGCTGGGTCACCATGCCGGTAACGGCGGTTTGCCGCTGACACTACTCTTTGATGAGGACGGCAACGAACTGGCCCGCCACTTTGGCCCGCTGTCCCGGGCCAGTCTGCATCACTTTCTTACCCACCATCTGGATGGTCCCCACCCATGAAATTGCTCACCCTGCTACTGTCCTTGCTGCTTCCCCTCTCCGCCGTGGGCGCGCAGGCAGACATGGACAGCCTGCTGGCACGACTGGAAAGCAGCAGCTGGGTGGCGGAGGGTGCCGACCCTCCCCAGCGGGTGGCGTATGTGTTCACCGACATGGCCTGCCCCTATTGCGCCGAGCTTTGGGAAAACATGCAGCCACTGATCCAGCATCCGGACAACTCCCTTCAGGTACGCCATATCATCGTCGGCCTGATCCACCCGAAGCGCAGCTTTACCCAGGGAGGCGCCATCCTCGCCGCCCCGGATCCGGCGGCGGCACTGGCTGAACACGAAGGGCACTATGACGACGGCGGCATCCGCCCGCTGGAACGGGTCCCCGACGCCATCCGCAGCCAGATCCACAACAACACGGCATTGATGATCGGTTTGGGCCTGCAGGGCACCCCCGCCTTGGTCTTCGAAGATAGCCAGGGACGCTGGCGCCTGGCTCCCGGCGTGATTGGGGAGGAGGCGTTGCGGGCGGAGGTGTTCCAGATCAATGAATAATTAATAGTTAATAATGAATAACTCGCGATCTGGTTTTGCGGGTTTCCAAACGTCAGAGGCCGCGCCCAAAGTATTGGCGCGGCCTCTTGCGTCTGGAGACAAATAACGCGATATCGCGTCGCTATTAATTATTCATTATTAACTATTCATTGCTTAGTCCGTCAGCCAACTCACCTTGCCCTGACACACCGTCAGCTTCACGTTGCCCTTGAGCACAGCGCGGCGCCAGGGAGAGTTGTTGCCGGCGGACAGCCAGTGTTCGGCGTAATCCTTTTCGGCGCTGGCATCCAGCACGCACAGGCTGGCCGGGCGGCCGGTTTCCAATTGGCCGGCCAGGATGCCCAGGCAACGGGCGGGGGCGGCCGTCACCGCATCCAGGGCCCGGGGCAGTGCCAGCTTGCCGTCGTCCACCAGTTGCAGCACCAGTCCAAGCAGGGTATCCAGCCCGGCCATGCCCGGCTTGGTGGCCGGGAAAGGGGCCGCCTTGCTGGAAGAACCAATGGGGGTGTGCTGGGAGCAGATGGCATCAATGGTACCGTCGGCCACCGCCTCCAGCAGGGCCTCGCGATCCGCCGCACTGCGCAGGGGCGGGATCACGTGGCAGTGGCTGTTGAACCCTTCCAGGGCCGATTCATCCAGCAGCAGGTGCTGAATGCTCACGTCCGCCGTCACCGGCAGGCCGCGACGCTTGGCGGCGCGCAGTAAACGCAGGGAGTCAGCACTGGATATCTGCTGGAAATGGGCACGCACACCGGTGGCTTCCACCAGCAGCAGGTCCCGGGACAGGTCCACGCTCTCCGCCACCGCCGGAATCCCCGGCAACCCCAGACGGGTGGCCACGGCCCCTTCGTGGGCACAGCCGCCAGCGCTCAGCGCCGAATCCTGGGGCCGGAACATCACCGGCAAATCGAAGGTGGAGGCATATTCCAGGGAACGCTTCAGCACCAGGGCGCTGGCGACCTTGCGGCCCGCATTGCCCACGGCAATACACCCTGCCTTGGCCAGGGTGGCCATTTCCGCCAGCTGGTCGCCGGCCAGACCCTGGGTCATGGCGGCAATGGGCATGATGCGCGCGAATCCGGCTTGGCCGGCCTGCTCGCGGATCAGCCTCACCACGGCGGTGGAATCCACCGGTCCGCAGTCCGGCTGGGCCACCAGGTGAGTAATACCACCCGCGGCGGCGGCGCGGGTTTCGCTGGCAATGTCGCCACTGCGACCGCTGCCCGGCAGGGACAGGTGCACACAGGCGTCTACCAGCCCGGGCAACACCCAGTGGCCTTCCGCGTCCACGATATCGGCGCCGGGGGCATCCAGGCTGGCACCGATGCGCACCAGACGGCCATTTTCAATCAGCAGGTCGGCAACTTCGTCGCGACCATTGGCCGGATCGATCACCCGGCCCTTGCGAATCAGGATATTGGCTTTCTTGCTACTGGCCACGCTCACCTCCCGTGCGGCCCTGGGCACTGCTTTCCTGGCCGCTGATGGCCATGGACATGACCGCCATGCGCACCGCGATACCGAAGGTCACCTGGTTGAGGATCACCGAGCGCGGGCCGTCTGCCACTTCCGAGGCAATTTCCACGCCCCGGTTGATGGGCCCGGGATGCATGACGATGGCATCCGGTTTGGCCAGCTGCAGTTTTTCGTTGTTGAGGCCGTAAAGGCGGAAGAATTCACTCTCGCTGGGCAACAGGGCGGAATCCATGCGCTCCTTCTGCAGGCGCAGCATGATCACCACATCCACATCCTTCAGGCCCTGGCCCATATCCGTGAACACGGTGGCCCCCAGCCCCTGGGCATCCACCGGCAACAGCGTTTTCGGGCCAATGAGCCGCACTTCCTCGGCACCCAGGATGTTCAGGGCGTGTACCTGTGAGCGGGCCACCCGAGAGTGGAGAATATCGCCGACGATGGCGACCTTGAGCCCCTCGAAACCGCCCTTGTAGTGGCGGATGGTGTACATGTCGAGCATGGCCTGGGTGGGGTGGGCATGGCGCCCGTCACCGGCATTGATCACCGCCACATCCGGGGTCACTTCGTTGGCGATGAAGAAGGGCGCGCCGGAATCCTGGTGGCGCACCACGAACATGTCCGCGGCCATGGCTTCCAGGTTGCGCAGGGTATCGAGCAGGGTTTCGCCCTTGCTGGTGGCGGATTTGGCAATGTCCAGGTTGAGCACGTCGGCACTGAGGCGCTGGGCCGCCAGCTCGAAGGTACTGCGGGTACGGGTGCTGGATTCGAAGAACAGATTGACCACTGTCTTGCCGCGCAGCAGCGGCACCTTCTTGATGGACCGGCCACCCACATCCACAAAGCTGGCGGCGGTATCGAGAATATCTTCCAGTAAAGAGCGGGGCAGGTGCTCGGTGGTCAGGAAATGGCGTAACTTACCGTCGTCGGTGAGTTGTACGCGGGAGGATGGCGCAAGCGTCATTCTTCAGGCCTTGTCTCTCGTATCTCCGCCACAAGGGGGGCGGGCCCGCGTAATTCTACCCGCTGATGGGGGGGCAATGCCAAAGTTTCACCACAGATATCGGCACGAATTGGCAATTCCCGGTGACCGATATCGAACAGCACCACCAGGCCGATGGAGGCCGGACGCCCGAAATCGAACAATTCGTTCATGGCGGCACGAATGGTGCGGCCGGTCATGAGCACGTCGTCCACCAGCAGAATATGCTGCCCGTCCACCTCGAAAGGCAGCTTCGACGGCGAGACCGTGCGCTTGAGCCCACGGGTATCAAAGTCATCCCGGTAGAAAGCCGGATTCAGGGTCCCCAACGGTAGCGGCTTGGCCAACATCGCGTTCAGTGCCCGGGCCACCCAGGCCCCACCGGACTCGATCCCCACCAGCAGCGGGGCGCGCTCACCGTATTGCTCGGTGATGGCCCGGGCCATGGCACCCAGATGTGTCTGCAGTTGTTGTTCGTCCCAGCTCAAGGGGCTCTCCAGAAGATTATCTTTACTGTAGGCGCCATGTTCGCATGGCGAATGACCAAGCATGGCGCCTGTTTGCTCAAGAATAAAGCCTCAAGCCCCGTATGGGCCCCATACTCTTTCCTAAAGCGGCCCGCACAGCCCGGCCAGGGCGGCACCAATGATCCGATCAAACCGTTCAGTTTTTTGGGATGGCAGTCACCGCCAGTGCGCCGCAAGATGGCAATACGCTGCAAGGTGACGGTAAGTTTTGTAAAGAGCGGAACCCGTCTGGCGGGCAACACTCCAACCATCAGGAAGAACGGGTAGGGTACAGGGATGCATCTACGCAACGACTCACAACGGTTCGGCCTCATCACCATCATGCTGCACTGGCTGGTGGCCATTACGGTGGTGAGCCTGTTTGCCCTGGGCCTGTACATGGTCGATCTCACTTACTACGACGACTGGTACCGTAGCGCCCCGCATATGCATCGCAGCGTGGGCATCCTGCTGTTTCTGGTCATGTCTTTCCGGTTGCTGTGGCGGCTGGTATCTCCGCCCCCGAAAGCCCTTGCCAGCCATCAACCCTGGGAACGCATCAGCGCGCACCTGACTCACTGGGCCCTTTACCTGCTGCTTTTCACCGCCATGATCAGCGGCTATCTGATCACCAGCGCCGACGGCTCGGCTATTGATGTGTTTGACTGGTTTGCGGTGCCCTCCATCACCGGTGACCAGAAAGGCCTGGAAGACACCGCCGGCGACATTCACGAAATCGCCACCTGGGCAATCATCATACTGGCCAGCGTGCATGCCCTGGCCGCACTCAAACACCACCTGCTTGATCGGGACGATACCCTGCGCCGCATGCTGGGCATGGCATCCCGAAACCCTGACAACCATTAACCCAAACGGAGTTCGATGCTTATGTTGACGCTAGCAAAGAAGATCACCATTCCCGCCCTGGCACTGCTGCTCAGCAGCATGGCGTTTGCCGATAAACCCGGTGGCACCTATGCCTTCGATAAAAAAGGCGCCCACCAGTTCGTCATGTTCAAGATCTCCCACCTGGGCTACAGCTGGCTGTACGGCCGCTTTAACGATTTCGACGGCAGCTTCACCGTAGACGCCGACAACCCGGAAAACAGCAGCGTGCAAGCCACCATTCAGGTCGCCAGCCTGGACAGCAACCACGCCGAGCGCGACAAGCACCTGCGCGGTGACGACTTCCTGGACGTGGACGAATACCCCATCGCCACCTTCAAGAGCACCAAGATTGAAAAAACCGGTGAAAAAACCGCCAAGATTACCGGCGACTTCACCCTTCACGGCGTCACCAAACCGGTCACCCTGGACGCCAAACTGCTGGGCTACGGCGATGATCCCTGGGGCGGCTACCGCATGGGCCTGGAAGCCTCCACCACCCTGAAACTGGCGGACTTCGGCATCACCTACGACCTGGGTCCGGCATCGGAAACCGTGGACATCATTATCTCGGTGGAAGGGATCAGACAGTAATGCAGTGATAACGAAAAACGCCAGCTTCGCGCTGGCGTTTTTTTATCGCAACGCTTCGCCACCCTCACTCAAAAACCCTTCGGCAATGATCACCGCCGCCATGGAATCCACCCGGCTATCCGCCTGACGAATTCCGGTTCGCTCCCGCGCTTCGCGGGTACTCAAGCGTTCATCCACCAACCAGACTTTCATGCCAAAACGGCCTTTCAGACGATTGGCAAATTTCTTTGCCCGTGCCGTGGATTCGCTTTCACTGCCATCCATGTTCAACGGCAGCCCCACCACCAGCCCTTCCGGCTCCCACTCTTTCAACAAGGCAGCAATGTCGTCCCAGTTGGGTTGAGTGTTCTTGCAGGGCAGGGCTTTTAACGGCGTGGCTGTACCCAGCAGGCTGTTGCCGCTGGCCACGCCGATTTTGTGTGTGCCGTAGTCAAACGCGAGAATCATATGACGAGTCGGTTATTGAGGCCGTAGGAGCTATGCTTGCATGGCGAAGGACTTTCAGGAGGCACCGCTCCAGATCAAAACCTTTCGCCATGCAAGCATAGCTCCTACGGTGCGAAAGGACATGTCAGCTGTGTCCCGCCTGGGTAGTGATCAGACTCATGTCCACACCAATACGCGCTGCGGCGGCTTGCCAGGTTTGTTCGAAGGGGGTGTCGAGCACCAGTTCACGGCTGGCCGGGGTGCTGAGCCAGGCATTTTCCACCAGTTCCTGTTCCAGCTGGCCGGGTTCCCAGCCGGCGTAGCCCAGGCAGATCAACGATTGCTCCGGTCCTTCGCCGATGGCGATGGCTTCCAGAATATCGCGGCTGGTAGTGAGCATCAGGCCGTCGCTGAGCGGCACGCTGGACTGCCAGTGGGTGGAGGCAGCGTGCAACACGAAACCGGCCTCCTGCTGTACCGGACCGCCAGCAACCACCCGGTGCCGCTCCGAGGGCGGCACTTCGATGTCGATGTCCATGTCGCTGAGGATATCGCCCAGGCTGATCTGCACGGGGCGGTTGAGGGTCAGCCCCATGGCGCCCTCGCTACCGTACTCGACGAGATAGGTGACGGAATGTTCGAAGTTGGGGTCGGCCATCTGCGGCATGGCCACCAGCAACTGGTGTTTGAGGGTCGTGTTGTCCATGGGGACAGTATCCGGGGTGGGTGGGAGAGCTGCAAGCTTCAAGCTACAAGCTGCAACGCGGGACATGCCGATAGTTACCGTTGATGCCGTGCCCGCATTCACCACGAATGGTGCGCGGGCACTGATCTTAAAGCTGGCAACACCCCAATCCGCGCCTTGCCGCTTGTAGCTTGAGGCTTGCAGCTATTACTTCGAAGACACCCGCTGGTTCTTGTCGAACTTCCAGGTGCGGATGATTTCCAGCACGTCCATGTTCTTGCGCATCTCCGCCGTGAAGGGATCGAAGGGGGCGGCCAGTCGCACGCTCTGGATGGCCGCCTGATCCAGGAAGGTGTGGCCGGAGGATTTCAGCAGACGCACCTCCTTCAGTTTGCCATCTTTCTGGATCGCCACCATCAGCCGTACGGCGCCAAAGGTATTGCTGTTCAGGGCCCGGGACGGGAAATTGCGGGTGCCCATGGCTTCCACTTCACGGCGGAAGCTGTCGATGTACTGGGCTTCGTAGTGGGCCTTGGCGGATACCGAGGTAAGGCGACGAATCCGTGGGCGCTTGGCGTAGGCCTGTTTCTGGGCATCCAGGCGGGCCTGCAGGCTGGCGATTTCCCGGCTCAGGTCCTGCAGGTTTTCCTGTTTGGCCACCTTGAGCGGTTTCGGATCGGTTTTTTCCTGCTGGTCCGCGTTGACCTTCCGGTCGCTGGCGCGGGCGGTGGTAATGACCAGCAACTGGGACTGGCGATCGCGGCGCTCCCGGGTGGTCTTTTCCTTGAGCTGCACGTTGTCGAGTTTGTTGTCGGCGAAGTCCACATGCTCGGTGGTGGTCAGTTCCTGTTTTTCCGCCAAATCACCGGAGCCCAGCTGGTTGCTCTGGGCAATAAAGTCCGCCTCGTCCGGCGCGTCATCGCTGCGATGCTGGGACAGGGTCACTTCCAGGGTATGGGGGGCGGCGCGCTGTTTCTCCGGGGCAAAGCTGACCCCGAAGATGAGTATGCCGTGGAAGGCCAGCGCCAGAAACACCGTAAAGGTGAGACGATCTGATGCGCTGACGGTGGAATTGGCTGCCATGGTTTCTTCTTTTTGTTACTGCCTTTGATCGGCCGGAGAGTGTGCCCCGGCCCGCACTCATCGTCTATGACGGCTGCCGCAACTCCAGCAACATGTCGAACAGCTGGCCGGCAATGTTGATATTGAAGATCGCGTCCAGCTCGCGGATACAGGTGGGACTGGTCACGTTGATCTCGGTGAGATAATCACCGATCACGTCCAGACCCACAAAATACAGACCCTTGCGCTTGAGGGTAGGCCCCACCTGCTCACAGATCCAGCGGTCCCGGTCGCTCAACTCCCGCCCCTGGCCGGTGCCGCCGGCCGCCAGGTTGCCGCGCAACTCGCCTTCCTTGGGGATCCGCGCCAGCGCATAGGGCACCGGCTCGCCATTGATCATCAGAATGCGCTTGTCACCCTCGGTGATCTCCGGCACGAAGCGCTGGGCCATGATCGGCGTCTTGCCATGCTGGGTCAGCACCTCGATCACCACCGAGATATTGGGGCTGTCCTTGCGCACCCGGAAGATATTGCTGCCGCCCATGCCGTCCAGCGGCTTCATCACAGTGTCACCGAACTCCTGTACAAAATCGCGCAGCAGTCCGGACTGGCTGGACACCAGCGTAGGGGCACAGCACTGGGGGAAGTCGGTGGCAAACAGCTTTTCATTGCTGTCGCGAACACTGCCGGGCCGGTTCACCACCAGTACGCCTTCCCGTTCCACCTTTTCCAGCAGGTAGGTGGCATAGATGTATTCTGCGTTGAACGGCGGGTCCTGGCGCATCAGGATAATATCCAGATCGGCCAGATCGTGATTCACGGCATCGGCCAGACGGTACCAATCGTCGTTATTGTCGGTGACGGACAGTGCCCGAGTGGCCGCAAAGGTGCGACCATCGCGCACATACAGATCCGCCGGCTCCATGTAGAGCAATGACCAGCCACGTCGTTGCGCTTCCAGCAGCATGGCGAAGGTGCTGTCTTTCCAGGGTTTGATTTTGGCGATGGGGTCCATCACCACACCAATACGCAAGCTCATGGGGTCTCCACAGACAATAAAGCGGGCCGGGGAATCTTAGCAGTGCAGGCCGCCTATCGCTATGCAGGGATGCGCGGGGCATTTTCTCAAGTTTCATAGGGTCTTATAGATTGATTGTAGAATCTGTGTTAAAAACTTCGCTTGGGCTTGTATCGCTACACACCCCGCCCATCGAATTACTAGAAAGGCCAAAAATTACAATAAGTTGCGGCCAAAAACGGTTCACGGTTAAAGGCAGTTTCCATGACTGACAATTTCCAAGACCTCAAGGTAATGGTGATCGACGATTCCAAAACCATCCGTCGCACCGCGGAAACCTTGTTGAAGAAAGCAGGTTGTGAAGTGATCACCGCCACCGATGGCTTCGATGCCTTGGCCAAAATCGCCGACAGCAAACCCAATATCATCTTCGTCGACATTATGATGCCGCGTCTTGACGGGTATCAGACCTGCGCCCTGATCAAGAACAACAGTGCCTTCAAGGCCACCCCGGTGATCATGCTGTCGTCCAAGGACGGCCTTTTCGACAAGGCCAAGGGGCGAATAGTGGGGTCCGACGAGTATCTGACCAAGCCGTTTTCCAAGGACGAGCTTCTCGGCGCGATTCGACAGCATATCAACGGTTAAGCGACAGCGTCGCTGAGCCTGAAGAGGATAAGATGGCACGTATTCTGATAGTGGATGACTCTCCCACCGAAACCTACAAGTTGCGGGAGATTCTGGAAAAGCACGGCCACGAAGTACTCGAGGCCGCCAACGGGGCTGATGGCGTGGCCATGGCCCGCTCCGAGCTGCCCGAACTGGTGTTGATGGATGTGGTGATGCCTGGCCTGAACGGCTTCCAGGCGACCCGCCAGCTCACCAAAGGCGCCGATACCGCGCACATTCCCATCGTTATCGTTACCACCAAGGATCAGGAAACCGACCGTGTCTGGGGCAAACGCCAGGGCGCCAAGGACTATCTGACCAAGCCGGTGGACGAGGATGTGCTCCTGCAAACCGTCGACCGCATGCTGGCCGACGGCTAATCCGGAGCCCACGATGAGCGCAACTGCTTCCGCCGCCTATATCCAACTGGCCGACTACAACCGTCGCTGCCGTGAGCAGGCCAAAGACCTGCCCATGCAGCAGGATGCGGTGAGCTACTGGAGCGGTGTGGGCTTTGTGATGGATGGCAAGAAATATGTGGCACCGCTGGATGAGGTTTCCGAAATCCTCTCGGTGCCGGCCTACACCCGCATTCCCGGCGCACGCAGCTGGATGAAGGGCGTGGCCAATGTCCGGGGCCGACTGATGACCGTGATGGATCTCAGCGGCTTTCTGGAAAAGAGTTCACCGGTCCAGGAAAAACGTCGGCGACTGCTGGTGCTGGACCAGGACGACTTGTACACCGGCATGACGGTGGATGAAGTACTGGGGATGCAACATTTTCCCATTGATGAATTTGTGGAATCACTGCCGGTCAGCGACAGCAGCGTGACGCCATTTGTGCGCGGCGCCTACCGGCGGGACGGGGAGTACTGGTCCGTGTTCAGCCTGACTCGGCTGGCAGAGGATCCACGCTTTATGCAGGTCGCCCGCACCGGCTGATCCGCAGACAAGCATTTGGGGTACATAAGAAGAGCGAACGCCAGGCCAGGAGCCAGACTATGAAGTTCAATTCGGGAGCAATCTTTGACAAATTGCGGGGGGGCGCGGAAGGCAGCACGCTGAATATCGCGCTGTATATCGGGCTTGCCGTCTTTATCGTCCTGGCGGTGGTGAACTTTCTGCTGTCCGCCACCACGGCGAACCAGGCCCAGGAAAACATTACCCTGGCCTCGGAAATGCGCGTTATTTCCCAGCAGATCGCCAAGAACGCCCTGGAAGCGGCTGCCGGTAACGCGGACGCTTTCGAGCTGCTGGCCAAATCCCAACAGAGCTTCCAGTCTGCCTGGGATGATGTGAAAGACGAACCGGTCGAGAACCCGGAGGTGAAAGAACGTCTGAGTAGCCTGTGGTCCGAAGTGAACAGCAACGCCGGCACCATCCTGCGCGGGGAAGATACGGTTCTGGATCTGCACGAAGTGGCAGATACCCTGGCCCAGACCATTCCTTCCCTGCAAGCGGAATACGAAGGCGTGGTAGAGATCCTGGTTGCCACCGGTGCCGAGCCGGATCAGATCGCTTTTGCCCAACGTCAGTCTCTGCTGGCAGAACGGATTCTCAGCTCCATCTCCAAGGTACTGGAAGGGGGCGATGGCGCGGTGATCGCAGCGGATGCTTTCGGTCGTGACGCCAGCCTGTTCGGCCGGGTCATGAATGGCATGATCGAAGGCGACGACGCCATGGGCATTGACCAGGTGAACGACCCGGATGCCCTGGATTACCTGGCTGAAATTGCTGACCTGTTCGACGAATTCGTTAACCAGTCCGTGGACGAAATTCTGGAAACTGCTCCCGAACTGTTCCAGGTACGTAACGCGGCCGACACCATTTTCCGCCGTTCCCAGGATCTGCTGCAGGAATCCAGCAACCTGAACACCCAATTCGAAGGCTCCACCAACACCTTCTTCCCGTCCGTGACACTCGGTGGCCTTTCTGCCGCCATCGCGGTGCTGCTGTTCTTCCTGATCATGGCGCAACGGAACCGTCAGGCGGCCGCACTGAAGGACGAACTGGAAAGCGAAAACCAGCGTAACCAGGCGGCGATTCTGCGTCTGCTCGACGAACTGGGCGACCTGGCGGATGGCGACCTGACCGTACAGGCCACGGTAACCGAGGACTTCACCGGGGCCATCGCTGACTCCATCAACTACTCCATTGACCAGCTGCGCAGCCTGGTACAAACGATCAACAACTCGGCGGTACAGGTGGCCTCTGCGGCCCAGGAAACCCAGTCCACGGCTATGCATCTGGCCGAGGCCTCCGAGCACCAGGCCCAGGAAATTGCCGGGGCCTCTGCCGCGGTGAACGAAATGGCGGTCTCCATTGACCAGGTATCCGCCAACGCCGCCGAATCCGCCGCGGTAGCGGAACGGGCGGTAGCCATCGCCAACAAGGGCGCCGAAGTGGTACAGGCGACCATCCACGGCATGGACACCATCCGCGAACAGATTCAGGAAACCTCCAAACGGATCAAGCGTCTGGGTGAGTCCTCCCAGGAGATTGGTGACATCGTATCCCTGATTAACGACATCGCCGACCAGACCAACATCCTCGCATTGAACGCTGCCATTCAGGCATCCATGGCCGGTGAAGCCGGCCGGGGCTTCGCGGTGGTAGCGGATGAGGTACAGCGACTGGCGGAACGTTCCGCTGCTGCGACCAAGCAGATTGAAACCCTGGTAAAAACCATTCAGACCGATACCAACGAAGCGGTAATCTCCATGGAAGCCACCACCGCCGAGGTGGTAAAAGGGGCCCGCCTGGCGCAGGACGCTGGTGTGGCACTGGAAGAAATTGAGAACGTATCGAAAACCCTGGCGGACCTGATCCAGAACATTTCCAACGCGGCGCGCCAGCAGGCCGCCTCCGCGGGTCACATTTCCAACACCATGAACGTGATCCAGGAAATTACCTCGCAGACCTCCGCCGGTACCACCGCCACTGCGCGGTCCATTGGTAACCTGGCCGAGATGGCGCAGGAGATGCGTAATTCCGTTGCCGGCTTCCGCCTGCCGGAGCACTCCTGATCCGGCTCGCGCCGGTTAGCGGGGTGATGCTATGGGTGCTGCCGTGACAGACCGTTGGTCGATCAAAAGCACGCCCGCCATGGATGCGGAGCAGTTCCAGCTATGGCAGGCGCTGCTCGAAGAGCGCACCGGCATGACCCTGTCCAACGAGCGCAAGACCTTTCTCGAAACCAGCTTGAGCATTCGCATGCGCGAGCTGGGCATCGAGGACTACAACACCTATTACGAACACCTGATGGTGGGCTCCACCGAATCCCGGGCCATGGAATGGTCGGTACTGGTGGACCGGCTCACGGTTCAGGAAACCAGTTTTTTTCGCCACCCGAGCTCCTACGCTCTGGTGGAAGAATTCGTGCAGCGCTTCAAGGCAGAACAGCCGGACGGCGCCAGCCTGGATGTGTGGAGCGTGGGGTGCTCCACCGGCGAGGAAGCCTACTCCCTCGCCATGATGATCAATGAGCAGCTGAACGACACGGATCGCAAACTGTTCTACGGCATCACCGCCACCGATATCAGCCTGCCCACCCTGGCCAAGGCCCGCAAAGGGGAATATCCCGCGCGCCGGGTACTGCAGGTGGACCCGCAATTGCGGGAGAAATATTTCCAGCCCAGCGGCAACGAACAGACCCTGGCCGTGGCGCCCGTGCTGCGCGAACGCATCTGTTTTGCGCGGCTCAACGTGCTGGATCTGAGCACTGCGCCAATGAACGACATGGATCTGATTTTCTGTCAGAACATGCTGATTTACTTCCGCCGCTGGCGGAAACGTCAGATCGTCAACCGACTGGCGGAACGGCTGGCCCCCGGTGGCATTCTGGTACTCGGTCCCGGGGAAGTGACCGACTGGCAGCATCCGGATCTGGAACGCATACATTTCGCCGATACGCTGGCTTTTCGGCGCTGTCGATAAGCGCTGTAGATAATAAAAAACCTGCCCGCAGTGACGGCAGGTTTGAGTATGACAGGAGACGTCATGAGTGACCGTCACGACTATCTGGCTCTGGACTGGGTTCGCGGGGAGATCCAGGAAACCCTGAACCAGGCGCAGCAGGCACTGGAAGCGTTCGTGGATACCCCGGACGACGCCACCCGCATGCGTTTTTGCCAGGCCCATCTGCACCAGGTGTACGGCACCCTGCAAATGGTGGAGTTCTACGGTGCTGCTCTGCTCGCCGAAGAAATGGAAAAGCTGGCTCAGGCGCTGCTGGAAGGCCGGGTCGGCAACGTGGGAGATGGCCAGGAAACCCTGATGCGGGCCATCCTGCAGCTGCCGCCTTATCTCGACAGAGTAGCCAGCAACCGGCGCGACCTGCCGGTGGTACTCCTGCCCCTGCTCAATGATCTGCGAGCCGCCCGTGGCGAACCGCTGCTGTCGGAAACCGCCCTGTTCAAACCGGATCTCACCGATGCCACCGGCCGCGGCCAGATCCCCGAAGACCTGCTCAACGACCCGCGCTTTATCCAGCTGGCCAAGAAAATCCGCCAGATGTTCCAGATCGCCCTGCTCGGTGTGCTGCGCAACGACAACATGGGCGAGAACCTGGGCTACATGGCCAAGGTCTTCACCAAGCTGGAACAGATCACCGGCGATGCCCCTCGCGCTCCCCTGTGGAGCATCAGCAATGCCCTGGTGGAAGGGCTCTCCGAAGACGCCATTGTCCTGGGCACCTCGGTAAAACTGATGCTGGGCCACGTGGACCGCAACCTGCGTGAACTGGTCAGCGAAGGCGCGGCCAGCCTGAATCGTCCGGCGCCCACGGAACTGCTCAAGAACCTGCTGTACTACGTGGCCAAGGCGGACGCGGACAGCCCGCGAATCCGAGACGTGAAAGCCCGTTTCCGTCTTGACGATGCCTTGCCCTCCGATGACCTGATCAACGCGGAACGGGCCCGCATGACCGGCCCGGATGCCGAAGCCATGAATTCCGTGGTGAAGGCGCTTTCCGAAGAGATCACCACCGTCAAGGACGCCCTGGAAGCCTTCGTCCATAACGGCGAAAGCGATGCCAGCAAGCTGCATCCACAGACCGTGACCCTGAAACAGGTGGCCGACACCGTGGCCGTACTGGGCCTGGGCCAGCCACGCACCCTGGTGGAAGAACAGCTCCACGCGGTAGAGGACATTGTTGCCGGTAAACGCCCTGCGGAACGCGAAACCCTGATGGATATCGCCGGCGCCCTGCTTTATGTGGAAGCGACACTGGCCGGTATCAGCGGCGGCGACCGCCGCGGCAAATCCTATAACGGTGATCAGAACGACGTGCCCGGCCACGTGGGCCAGGCCATGGAAGCGGTACTGCGCGAATGCCGAGCCGGCCTGGAAGAGGCCAAGGACGGTATCGTCGAATTCATTGCGTCCCAGTGGAACCCGGAACATCTTCACCCGGTACCGGAACGACTCAGCGCCGTGCGCGGCGGCCTGGAAGTCATCCAGCTCAACAAGCCGGCGCTGATATTGCGCCAGTGCGTGCAGTTCATTCAGGAAAAACTGCTTGATGCGGACCAGCCCAAGCCGGACTGGCGCAGCATGGACACTCTGGCGGATGCCATCACCTCGGTGGAGTACTACCTGGAACGTCTCAGCGACGATCCGGAAACCACCGACGATATCCTGCAGCTGGCCCGCGCCAGTGTGGACGCGCTCGGTTATCCCCTGGATCAGGGCAGCGGCTTCGGCGATGACCCGGTGGAAGTGGAACGCATCGAGCTGGACGCCGACGTGCAGATCGACAGCGATACCACTGGCCAGATCGGCGACAGCGACGACCACACCGAGGACTATCCGGAGTCGGACATTTCCCTGGAGCCGGCCTTCAACGATCCCGCCGAAGTGACCTGGGACACCGCGGATGACCAGGACGACCCGACTCTCGAGATTACCGGCCTGGCGCCCACAGACCAGGGCACGGACAGCGCGGAGCCAGAAGCACCGGAGACCACCGAAAACCTGGCGGATGAAGACGATGACAATCTGATCGATGATGAAATCATCGAGATTTTCCAGGAAGAAGTGGGCGAAGTGCTGGAAGCCCTGGACCAGTATTTCCCCCGCTGGGCCGCCAACACCAGCGATGAAGAGTCCCTGGTGGAATTCCGGCGCGCCTTCCATACCCTGAAAGGCTCCGGCCGAATGGTCGGTGCCAGTACCGTGGGTGAGCTGGGCTGGTCCGTGGAAAACATGCTCAACCGGGTGATTGACCGCACCATTGAGCCCACCGCCGTACTCATTGATCTGGTGCAGGAAGTCCGCAACCGGGTACCCGCCCTGGTGGATGCCTTTACCCAGCGACAACCGGATCCGTTCGATGTGCAGCCCCTGGCCGACGCCGCCGATACCCTGGCCGCCGGTGGACAGATCGATCAGGTACCGGCGATCACGGGCCAGACCGGTAACGACACCCTCCCTGCGGACAGCGCTGACACCATCGACCAGGACGACGATGCCTCCGCTGATGACGCACAGGCCGACGACACCCTGGAACTGACCCTGCCCGCAGACAGTGACGGGTTCACGGACCGCAGCGATGACCACGGCGACAGCCTGTCCGTGGAAGATCTGGCCGCCTTCAACGACGCCGGCGACGATGACACGACGCTTGATTGGGAAAGCGACGATGCGTCAGAGGACGGCATCATCGAGTTCAACCTGCCCGAGGCCGACGCCCCGCAAACGGACGCACCCGCCCAGCCGCTCGACACGGACGCCAGCAGCGACAGCGAAATTGACAGCCTGGCCGACATCCCGGACATGAGTGACGGCGATGACCTTCCGGCAGAGAGCCCCAGCGAGGAAGGCACGGACCCGGTACTGCTGGAAATCTTTGCCAGCGAGGCCCTTCGCAATCTGGCATTGATTGAGGAGTGGCTGCAGACCGTGGACCCGGACCTGTCCGAGCACAGCCTGGACGACAGCGTTCACCGTGCCCTGCACACCCTCAAGGGCAGTGCCCGCATGGCAGAAATCGAAGCGGTGGCGGAAGTGGCCGAGCCGGCCGAGAAACTGGTGCGCGACCTGATCAGCAGTAACCGCCGGGCCAGCAGCCAGCAGGCCGAACTGCTGCGCCAGGCCCACCAACTGGTGCGTGACAACCTGGAACAACTCGACCAGGCCCACCTGCCCGGTGCTGACGCCCTGATCACCGCCCTGCAGCAACAACGGGACGGACTGGCCGAACAACGGGATTCCGGCCCGGACCCGCACATCCTTTCCGTCTTCCTGTCCGAAGGCATGGACCTGATCGTGGATGCGGAGCAACTGCTTGAGCAGTGGTCCAGGAATCCGGAGCAGACCGAAGAGCTGGTGAAACTGCGCGACGAGCTGCAACTGCTCTCCAACAGCGCCACCACCGCCGGGCTTGGCGAAATTCATGCCCTGGCTGCGGGCCTGGCGGCCTGCTACAGCGCCGTGGAATCCGGCCGGCTGGCGTACAGCGAACAGATGTTGTCTCTGGCCGGCGAAGGCCAGGATGCCCTGGTCAACATGATGGACTGCCTGGCTGCCGGCCAGACCGTGCGTCCGGAACTGGGGCTGGTGGATGCCCTGCACGAACTGGCAGAAAGCAGTGGCCCGGACGACGATGGCCCCGGCTCCGGCACTCGTGCGCCGCAGTGGGATGACGCCTTCTCTGATCACACTGCCGACACCCCGGAAGCGGACAGCGATGCGGATACCCAGAGCTGGGCCGACAGTAATGAATATCAGGCCCATATGGATCCGGAGCTGGTCAGCCTGTTCCTGGAAGAGGCCGAAGAAATTCTGGAATCCGCCAGCCACACCCTGGATCAGTGGGAAGAGGGCGATGCCAGCAATGTGGATGGCCTGCAGCGGGACCTGCACACGCTCAAGGGCGGCGCCCGCATGGCCGCCGTGGCGCCGGTGGGAGACCTGGCCCACGAACTGGAAAACCTTTACGAAGCCTTCAATACCGGCCAGCTAGAGGCGGATCCGGCCCTGTTTGCCCTGCTGCATCGCTGCCATGACCGGCTCGCCGACATGATCGACGGCCTGCGCGCCGGCCGCACCCCCGACAGCGCACCGGAACTGGTCAGTGCCATCCAGGCCTTCCTGCGTGGCGACACGACGGCTGCCGAGATCCCGGGCACCGTTGTTACCTCCCCGGACAATGACGACCTTGCTGACCACACGCCTTCCGATTTTGCTGCAGACACCGGTCCCGCGCCCGTTGCGTTTGAGGACGCGCCCAGCATGCCGGCGCCCCCTCAACCGGAGCGTGACCCGGAGCTGGTGGAAATCTTTCTGGAAGAAGCGGATGAAATTCTGGAGTCCGCCGGCAGCAGCCTGGAACAGTGGATCAGCGAGCAGGACAACCTGATCGAACTGCAGTCACTGCAACGGGACCTGCACACCCTCAAGGGCGGTGCCCGCATGGCCGAAGTCCGGGAGCTGGGCGATCTGGGCCATGAACTGGAAACCCTGTACGAAGGGCTGGCACAGAGCCGTCTGGCTGTTGAAACAACCCTGCTGGATCTGTTGCATCGCTGTCACGACAAACTCGCGGAAATGGTCGAGGCGCTCAAGGCTGGCGAGCCGCTTCCCCAGGGCGACCAGCTGATTCAGGCCATCCACGACTACGTGGCCGACCCAGCCGGCTTCAGCCTGCCCACCCTGGCCACCAGCACACCGGCAGATCCTGCGCCCGCGGCAGCCACGGAGACGACCGCCCCGGCCAGTGAACCCGACGACAATGAATACAGCGACTGGGAATCCGACAGCGACCCGGAAATCCTGGAAATCTTCCTGGAAGAATCCGATGAACTGGCAGAGATCATTGACGCATGCCTGACCTCCTGGAAAGACCATCCGGAGAGCCAGGATTTCACCGACGATCTCAAACGCGCCCTGCACACCCTCAAGGGCGGTGCCCGACTGGCCGGCCTGAAACCCTTGGGCGACATCAGCCACGATTTCGAAACCTATCTGCTGGAACTGGAAAAACGCCGCGAAGCGCCCACCCAGGAAGACTTCCAGCCCATGGTCAACTGGTATGATCAGATTGTCCGCGGCATGGAATCCGTGGCCCGCAGTGCCCGGCGCCATTCCCCCTCTCCCGCTGAGGAGACGGGCACCACACTGGCACCGGCGGCGGACAGCGCGCCACAACCGCAGCAGCCCAAACAGGATGATCGCCGTCAGCGCCAGAACCAGGCCCAGCCCCAGGAAATGGTGCGGGTGGGGGCCGACGTGCTGGAAGCCCTGGTGAACCTTGCCGGGGAAACCTCCATTAACCGCGGTCGGGTAGAACAGGGGATTTCCGAGTTCACCTTCAACGTGGAGGAAATGGGCAACACGGTTCAGCGTCTTTATGAACAGCTGCGACGGCTGGATTCGGAAACCGAAGCGCAGATCATGTCCAACTACCAGAAGGGCGTGGACCGGGGCGAAATCGACGAGGATTTCGACCCCCTGGAAATGGACCAGTACTCCGAGCTGCACCAGATCACCAAGCAGCTGTCGGAATCCGCCTCGGACTTGCTCGATCTGAAGAACACCCTGCTGGACCGCACCAAGGACACGGAAACCCTGCTGCTGCAGCAGTCCCGCATTAACACCGAGCTGCAGGAAAAACTGATGCGCACCCGCATGGTGCCCTTCAGCCGCCTGGTGCCCCGCCTGCGTCGCATCGTCCGGCAGATCTCCGGCGAAGTGGGCAAGCGGGTGGATTTCGATGTGCTCAACCCGGAAGGGGAACTGGACCGCTCCCTGATGGAGCGCGTGGTCGCGCCCCTGGAGCACATGCTGCGTAACGCGGTGGACCACGGTATCGAAACCCGGGAAGGCCGCCAGAGCGCCGGCAAGGCCGACACGGGCCGCATCAATCTGGAACTGGGCCGGGAAGGCGGCGAGGTGGTGATCACCCTGTCCGACGACGGCAAGGGGATCGACACGGATGCGGTGCGCCGTAAAGCCGTGGAGCGTGGCCTGATCGCCCCGGATGCCCAGCTCTCCGAGCAGGAAATCCAGCAGTTTATTTTCCACGCTGGTTTCTCCACCGCCGCCGCCGTCACCCAGATTTCCGGCCGCGGCGTGGGCATGGACGTGGTGGCCAGCGAAATCAAACAGATGGGCGGCTCGGTGACCATCGATTCCCACAAGGGGCAGGGCACCCGCTTTATCATCCGCCTGCCGTTCACCCTGGCCATGAACCGGGCCCTGATGGTGAAAGCCGCCGAAGATACCTACGCCATCCCGTTGAACCAGATCGAAGGTATCGTGCGCATCAGCCCCTTCGAACTGCAGCATTACTTCGAGGAAGACAACCCGGTCTACACCTATGTGGGCCAGGACTACGAGCTGCAATACCTGGGCAACTTCGTCCATGGCACCCGCAGCCCGCATCTGGATAATCACACCACTCCCATGCCGGTACTGCTGATCCGCAGCACCGAACACACCGTGGCCATCGTGGTGGACAACCTGGTGGGTTCCCGGGAAGTGGTCGTGAAATCCGTTGGTCCGCAGCTGGCCTCGGTGGCCGGTATCAGCGGCGCCACCATCCTCGGTGATGGCTCCGTGGTAATCATTCTCGATATCCACTCGCTGATCCGTGCCGCCCACGTGCAGGTGCCGGCAATGGGTGTCGCCGATATTCCGGTACTGCCTCAGGAACCGGTTGAGCAAAACGACCAGGACACCGACACCAGACGCGATACTCCGCTGGTCATGGTCACCGATGACTCGGTCACCGTGCGCAAGGTCACCACCCGTCTGCTGGAGCGGAACGGCTACGAGGTGGTCACCGCCAAGGACGGCATGGATGCCATCGCCAAGCTGGAAGACATCCGCCCGGATGTGATGCTGCTGGATATCGAAATGCCACGCATGGACGGCTTTGAAGTGGCCACCCATGTGCGCCACGACAGCCGCCTGAAGGACGTGCCGATCATCATGATCACCTCGCGCACCGGCGAAAAACACCGCGAGCGGGCCTTCGATATTGGCGTGAACTGCTACATGGGCAAACCGTTCCAGGAGAACGAACTGCTCTCCACCATTCGCGAACTGCTGGGCGAATTGCAGGAAACCGGTGACGAATGACCGCCCCGGGCCGGGTCGGCGTGATTGCCGACAGCACATTGCAGGGCCACCTGCTATCCAGCGCTGTGAAGGCCCAGGGGTATCAGGTGGTGGTCAACACGGACCCGGAAGCCCTGGAACAACGCTGGCTGGCGGAAGGCGCGCTGGACCTGTGGGTCGTGGACCTGTCCAGCGAAGATCGCTGGCAGAGCTTTCTGGATAATCTGCTGGAAGAGGCCGCCGCGCCGATTCTGTTCTGCGATGGTCAGGCACCGGCCCGCACCGATGCCCGCTACCCGAAATGGGAACGGCGACTGGTGACCAAGCTGGTGGACTTCATCGGCAAACCGGCGGTGGAAGAACGTCTGGACGTGATCCCGCAACGGCCGCCAACCGTAAAAATCCCCACCCCCCGGGAATTTGAAACCATTCGGCCGGGCGACCGGCCCCGACGGGTCTGGGTGTTGGGAGCCAGCCTGGGCGGGCCGGCGGCGGTAAAACTGTTTCTTGATTGCCTGCCGGCCAATCTGCCGGTGGCCTTCGTGCTGGCCCAGCATATTGATGGCAGCTTTCTGGACACCCTGTGCGGAGTCCTGGGCCGGGACAACAATATTGATTGCAAAGTGGGCGTGGACGGCAGTGCCCTGCGTCACGGGGAACTGGCCATTGCCCCGGTGGATTATGCGGTCAAGTTCCGCCATGACGGTCGCATCCAGTCCACGGGCCAGGCCTGGGAGGGCCCCTATGCGCCCTCCATCGATCAGGTGATACAGCACGTCAGCGAGGGCTTCGGCAACGCCTGCGGCGCCATCCTGTTTTCCGGTATGGGGAACGATGGCGCCATCGCCGCGCCGCGGCTGGCTGCCAGCGGTTGCCCGGTGTGGGCACAGAGCGCCGATACCTGTGCGGTCAGCAGCCAGCCCGATTCCGTCCGCGAGACCGGCTGTGTCAGCTTCAGCGGATCACCGGAGCAGCTTGCGCTGCAGCTGGTGGAACGGTTAAGAAGAGAATTAAAGTCTGCATGAAGGAACACGTTGCCGGTTTCACATTGCCACGCGGGAAAGGGCAACGCGGGGCCCGGGGTTTACCCAACCACCGCCGCAGCCATGGCATGACACCTGCCCACCGCTACCGGCAGGGCCGGCCCGGTTTCAGTCAGCCTTTCGCGGACCCGCAAACTTGCAACTTGCCACTTGAAACGTCACTCAGAGGTCAACCATGAGCAGCTTGCCATCCGATATTTCCAGCCTGCTGATCCCCATGCAGGGACGCCCCTGGCTGGTGCCCAACATCGTGGTCGCTGAAATCATTCCCCTGCGCCAGCCGGACCGGCCCGGCCATGGGCCTGAGTGGCTGCTGGGCTGGCTGAGCTGGCGGGACCAGAACATACCGCTGCTGTCCTTCGAGAAGCTTAACGAATCCGGGCAGATCACCATCGGCCAGGATGCCCGTATCGCCGTCCTCAACACCGTGGCCGGCAAAAGCACCTTCTACGCGGTCATCGTGCAGGGGATTCCGCGGATGTTGAAAGTGGCCAAGGACGATCCGGTGGAAGAGCCGGTGGATACCGGCCCTGCGGAGGCCATGTATATTCAGGTGGGCGGCGATCTGGCGGTGATTCCCGATCTGGATGCCATCGAAGGCGCCGTGGCAGGGCTGCGGGACGGCGCATGATCGATCGGGAACGGCTGGCAGCCCTGGCGGCAGAGGAACCCTCCCGATCCGGGGTGTATCGCAATCGTTTCGCCACCCCCCGCCATGGCCTGGGTGCCTTCCTGCGCTGGCAATGGGATACCCGGGGCCGTTTTCCCCGCCACCAATCCTTCCCGCTCCAGCAACCGGATGCCCGACGACTGGCCAACCCGGGGCCTCACCCCCAGCTCACCTGGATTGGCCATTCCACTTTCCTGTTCCAGCACCGGGGCTGGAACCTGATCACCGATCCGGTTTTCTCTGAACGCTGCTCGCCACTGCCTTTTGCCGGGCCGAAACGGGCAGTCCCCCCGGCGATCACCATCGACGAGCTGCCAGCCATCAATGCGGTGCTGGTGTCCCATAACCACTACGACCACCTGGACCGGGCTTCCGTCAAACAGCTGCAGGCCCGCTTTGGCCGGGAGATTCTCTGGTTCGTTCCCACCGGCGTCGCATCCTGGCTGCGCAACCTGGGCGTGGAACGCATCATCGAACTGGGCTGGTGGCAAAGCGAATACCATGGCCAGGTGGAAGCCTTCTGTTTGCCCGCCCAACACTTCAGTGGCCGCGGACCCGGCGACCACAACCGGACCCTGTGGTGCAGCTGGCGGCTGAATTTTCCGGATTTCAGCCTCTATTTCGCCGGCGATACCGGCTATGCCCCGTTATTCGGCGAAATTGGCGACATTTTCGGCCCCGTAGACCTGGCCCTGTTACCCATTGGAGCCTATGAACCCCGCTGGTTTATGTCGCCAGTACACATAAACCCGGCGGAAGCGGTTACAATTCACCGGGAGATTCGCGCCCGCCAGTCGGTTGCCATGCACTGGGGCACCTTTGTGCTCACCGACGAGCCCATGGACGCGCCGCCCCGGGCCCTGGCCCGGGCGCTGGAAGAACAACAGATCGATACCGAGACATTTCGGGTCCCGCAGCATGGCGAGACCCTGACAATTGAATTGCCGTCATGAGTAAACAATACCAGGGCCGCCGCCTTTGGCTGGTGGTCCGCCTGCTTGCCTGGTTACCGCTGCCACTGGTCACCGCCTTCGGGGCCACGATTGCCACCCTGATCACCCTGTTGCCGCTGCGTTACGCCAGCGCCTACCGGGTCGTTCTGATCAATCTGCTGGCCACCCATCCGGACATGACCCTGGCCGACGCCAAGCGCATTGGCCGCCAGAGCATGGCGGAACTGGGCCGCACGCTCACCGAATTCAGCCATGTCTGGCACCGCCCGGTAGAAGAAACCCTGTCCCGGATCACCCATATCCACGGCGAACAGGCCTTTCTGGATGCCTGCGCCAGTGAGCGGCCGGTACTCATGTTGTCCCTGCACCAGGGCAGCTGGGAGATCAGCAATCTGTATGTGGGCGACAAGGGCAACCGTGACCGGACCCTGATCATGTACCAGCCCCATCCCGCCACCCTGATGGACGCCATGGTCAAGGCCGCCCGGGAACGCACCGGCTCGGTACTGATCCCCACCAACAGCCAGGGCGTGAAACAGGCCCTGGCGGCCATGAAAGCCGGCGGCACCCTGGGGATTCTCTCCGACCATAACCCGGGCAACCGCAGTAATCCCTGCGTGCCGTTCTTTGGCTATGAGGTGCCCACACCCGCACTGATCGACAAGCTGGTGCAACGCTACCGGCCCCACGTGTTCATCGTGTCCTGCATCCGCGGTCAGGGCGGCGTCAAAGACATCCATCTGCACTTCGAAGCGGCACCGGAGATCGAACAGGCCTGCGATTGCATGGAAATCCTCACCGCCATGAACGCCGGTCTCCAGCGCTGCATTGATCGCAACCTGGCCCAGTACCAGTGGACTTACAAACGCTTCAAATGGGGGCCCAATGGGCGACGGCGCTGGTACCGGCAATCCCGGGAGATACTGGGCCGCATCGCACAAGGCGAGGACCGCAAGAGTCTGGGCCTGCACCCGGACACTGACCCGGATCAGTGAATCCCCGTTAAGCCAGGATTAATCTTTACCCGCCATACTGCGGTTACTGGAAACGGGAGAACACCATGAAAACAACACCGACAAACTGGCATGGATTGCACAAAGGCCTCCACTGGCTGGTGGTCTTGCTGCTGGTGATGGTCTGGGGAGCGGTAGAACTCCACGAGTTCTACGCAAAGGGAGACCCCATGCGGGAATGGTGGAAGATGCTGCACTTTTCCCTGGGATTGACGACCCTGGTCGTTGTGCTGGTTCGACTGTATGCCCGCACCTTATACCCACGCCCGGCACCTGTGGGCGCCGCCTGGCAGCACCAGCTATCCCGTCTTGTCCATGTCCTGCTGTATTTTGTGTTGCTTTCCATGCCGCTCGGCGGCTTTGCCATGCGCCAGTTTGCCGGCAAGACCATCGAAATCTTCGGCATGTTCAGCGTCCCCCAGCTGACAGAGATCAATACCGACCTGGCCAAGCAGATTGCCTTCATCCACAAGGAAGTGCTGTGGACCGTATTGCTGGTCCTGATCGCCCTCCATGTTGCTGGCGCCCTGTGGCATCACTTCATCGACGGGGACGCCACCCTGAAACGCATGCTCCCCGGCAACCATAACGACTGAGATAATTGCCCGGCAGCGGGGAAGGCGCCACAATTGCCCCCCCATTCCCATCGCCTGACAACCGGAGCATGCATGACCATCGAAGACGGCAAGGTCGTTACCCTGCATTACAGCCTGTTCAACGCCGACGACGGCAGCGAAATTGAAAACTCCCGGGAAACCGGCGAGCCCATGGCGTACCTGCACGGCTATAACAACATCATCAAGGGGCTGGAAAACGCCCTCACTGGCAAGGCTGTCGGCGATGAGGTGGATGTGACTCTGAGCCCGGAAGAGGGCTACGGGGAATACGACAACACCCTGTTCCAGCGTATTTCCCGCAAATACCTGAAACACGCCGGCAAACTCACCCCCGGCAAGGTGGTCACGGTGTCCACCGACGAGGGCCCGCGCATGCTCACCGTGCTCAAGGTGGGCCTGAAAACCGTGGACGTGGACGCCAACCACCCCCTGGCCGGCAAGTCCCTGCGTTTTGTGGTGCAAATCACCGATATTCGTGATGCCAGCGACGAAGAAAAAGCCCACAAGCATGCCCATGGCGTGGGCGGGCATCAGCACTGAACTCTGCCTTCATTGATCTTTGACTTTATGTAGGAGCGTCGCTGGCGGCGCGATAACCGAACCTGTAAAGATTGCACTCGCGATACAAAGCACAGAACACCGGCTGAGACGCTCTTTTCCCACCTGGTTTCTGTAATGGCCGGAGCGAGTGTCCAGGGTTTGTGATCGCGCCGCCAGCGACGCTCCTACAGCCGAGCGCTTCCGTGCTATCTTAGTTCATCAAAATAATGCACACGCGACAGGGGCTCAGAAATGGATCTGCCGGAATACAGTTACTGGATTATCGCCGGGCTGGCCCTGGTCATTGCGGAATTTGCCGTCTCCGGGCTGGTGGTGATTTTCTTTGGTATCGCCGCCTTGCTGGTGGGCTGCCTGAAGTTTCTTGGCCTGCTGGATGATACCGCCTGGGAACTGACCCTTTTCGCAATGACCAGCCTGCTGCTGCTGGTCTTCGTGCGTCGGGTCATCAACGACAAACTGATGGGTACCGAACGGCAACGGCAAGGCGAAGAAGACAGTGCCGGCCTGGTCGGTGCCCGGGCCACCGTCGCGGAGGCGTTCAGCAACGGCGTGGGCACCGTGTCCTATCGCGGCGCCCGCTGGCAGGCCCAGTGCGCTCACCCCCTGCATCCGGGCGACATGGTGCGCATCACCCAGCACGACGGCCTCTGGCTCACCGTAGAGCCCTGGACACCTGGACCACAGACGCCGGCTGAATAAGCCCTGTGGCCAACCCGTATTCCTCTCCATTCGCTCCCAATAACAAGGAACTCTCTCCATGGCAGGTTTAATCATTTCCGCTCTTATCGCCCTCGGCGTTATCGTTCTGCTCTTCATGGTCATCCGCATCGTGCCACAGCGGCAGGTGTATGTGGTGGAGAGGCTGGGCAGGTATCAGACCTCCCTGGAGGCCGGCCTGCATTTTCTGATGCCCTTTATCGACCGGGTTGCCTACAAGCATTCCCAGAAGGAAATCGTCCGGGACGTGCCGCGTCAGAGCTGTATCACCAAGGACAACATCGAAGTCTCCATCGACGGCGTCATGTACCTGCAGGTCATTGATCCCAAGGCCGCCAGCTACGGTGTGGATGACTATGTCATGGCTGCCCAGCAACTGGCCCAGACCACCCTGCGTTCCGTGATCGGCAAGATCGACCTGGACAAGACTTTCGAGGAACGGGGCGAGATCAACATGGAAGTCGTGCGCGCCGTGGACGAAGCGGCCCAGCCCTGGGGCGTGAAGGTACTGCGCTACGAAGTGGCCGACATCAACCTACCCGTGTCCATCAAGGATGCCATGGAGAAACAGGTTCGCGCCGAGCGGGAACGTCGCGCGGTGGTTGCCGAGTCCGAGGGTGAGCGCCAGGCCGCCATTAACCGTTCCGAGGGGGACCGCCAGGCCGCGATCAACCGCTCCGAAGGTGAGAAGCAGGAGATGATCAATATCTCCGAAGGGGAAAAGATGAAGCAGATCAACGAGGCGGAAGGTCGCGCCAAACAGATCGAGCTGGTCGCCCTGGCAACGGCCAAAGGCCTGAACATGGTCGCCCGGGCAGTGAAGGAAGAGGGTGGCGAAGAGGCGGTAAGCCTGCGCATCGCCGAGCAATATGTCGCCGCCTTCGAAAAAGTCGCCAAGGAATCCACCACCCTGCTGCTGCCCCAGGGCCTCAGCGATATCGGTGGCGCCGTGGCCGGCCTGCAGAAAGTCCTCAAGACCGTGGAAAAAACCCCGGCCTGATCCCCACCTTAAGGAGCTTGCCCAGGCAAGCTCCGCCCTCTCTGTAGGAGCACCGCTTGAGGTGCGATAACAGCGGTCGCGAGTCGGCAAACGCAGAAAGCCCATCGAAACTTTCTGGTTCTGTCGAACGCTGAAGCGCCTGATCGCCTTTCGTCGATTCCGCGTTGGCACGCGGTTCGCACCTCAAGCGGTGCTCCTACAGCGGCTTTGTAGATATCGTCTTTCCGTCAAGGCTTGCATTCCCTCCCTACCATCCCGACATTCTTTAAATACCTGTGCCCACGCCAATTAGGAGCCCCCATGTCCCGTCATTTCGAACAGGCCGACGGCCTCTGTGACACCCCGGACGACGCCACCCGCGATTACCTCTTCAACCAGACCATGCTGCGCATCAAGGACCCCCAGGTCAGCCTGGATTTCTACACCCGTGTGCTGGGGATGCGCCTGGTGCGCAAGCTGGACTTTCCGGCAATGCAATTCTCTCTCTACTTCCTAGCCTACCTGGATGAGGAAGAGGCCAGTCAGGTCCCGCAGGACGATGCCAAACGGCTTACCTATACCTTTGGCCGTGAAGCCATGCTGGAGCTGACCCATAACTGGGGTACCGAAAAGGATACGGATTTTTCCTACCACAATGGCAATGATCAGCCCCAGGGATTTGGCCATATCGGTATCACTGTCCCCGATGTTTATGCCGCCGCCGAGCGCTTCGAAACCCTGGGCGTCCCCTTCGTCAAGAAACCGGATGACGGCAAAATGAAGGGCCTTGCCTTTATCAAGGATCCGGACGGATACTGGATTGAAATACTGCAGGCCGACATGATGGAAAGGCAGCAGAAAAGGGACTGAATCGTTTCACTTTTTTGACAGCCAAAAAGTTTTTTTGCCACATTGGACGCTTGTCCCTAAGGTGGGTTTTTGGCTTTTACTCGCAACCTTTACTGAGGGGACAATCCGTGGCCACCGCTTCCTTACTGACCGCGCAACAGCGCAAGCTCTGCCAGACCCAAAGCAACCAGCCTGCACCCAACGGCCCCCGCGCCAAAGCCCTGCTGGCCCTGGATGAAGGGAACACCCAGCAACAGGCGGCGGAAGCATCCGGGCTGTCACTGGGCCAGGTACGCTACTGCCTCCGCCGCTTCCGCACCGTGGCCCTGGACCTGTTCGACCCCGCCACGCCAACGGCAAACAAGCCAGCTGCCAAAACCGTTACCGCCGCCACCGATGGCGCAACTGCCAGCAAGCCCGCCAAAGACAACAAGAAGTCCAAGAACAAAAAGGATGACAAGAAAGGAAAAGAGAAAAAGAAAGACAAAAAGCTGAAACCGATCAAGCCCAAAACCGACAAGGGCGACAAGAAATCCAAGAAGAAAGACAAGAAAGGCGACAGCAAAAAAGGCAAAAAGAAGAGCAAGAAAAAGTAACGCGACTGGCATCACGAAGGGCGGCAGCAGCCCGGGCATCCACGCCATAATGTCGCTGACTGCCGGGTAAGCGAGTGTGACTGCGAAAGCGGAGACACCACGCCCCCGACTCCGCGCCGCGTGCTACACTGCGGGCTTGATCACCGGCAACATCGGGGGATGCCTTGCTGACACGTTTACCGCCCTGGGTGGAAGTCGGGGCTTTCCTGCTCGCTTTTCTGGCCGGTAGCGTCAATGCCGTGGGCCTGCTGGGATTCAGCCACCAATCCGTATCACACCTTACCGGCACCTCCTCGCTGCTGAGCCTGGCATTGGCGGATCTTGATCTGTCCGTGGCCCTGCACCTGCTGTTCACCCTGCTGAGCTTTCTCGCCGGCGCCGCCCTTAGCGGCGTACTGATCACCAGTACTGCCCTGAAGCTGGGCCGCCATTACGGGTTCTCATTGCTGATCGAAGCGGCTCTGCTGGTCATGGCCATGTTGTCTCTGCAACAGGGCAGTGATCTGGGCATCTATCTGGCGTCCATGGCCTGCGGCCTGCAGAACGCCATGGTGACCACCTACAGCGGTTCCATTATCCGTACCACGCACCTGTCCGGGATCTTCACCGACCTGGGCATCATGCTCGGCAACCGGCTGCGTGGCATTCCCCTCAACGGCCGCCGGCTGTTGCTGTTCGTCTTGTTGATTGGCGGCTTCGTCTGTGGCGGCGTGGTCGGCACCTGGCTGTTCCGGTTGCTGCATTTCACCGCCCTGTTGGCCCCGGCCACCCTGGCCGTCTCCCTGGCCGCCGTGTATTGGGCGTACAGCCGGCGGTATCGTTAAGTCACCTGACCGGTTTGCCCGGATGGCGAGCCAAGCCGTCACCGCTGCCAGGCATAATCCATCTGCCGGGCCGTCTTGTCCGCCAACTCCCGGCCATGCAGTCTTTCCACCAGATGCAGGCTCATATCGATACCGGCAGAAATACCCGCCGAGGTGAGACGATTGCCATCCTCTACCCAGCGGATTTTTTCCTGCACATCCAGCGCCGGGAAACGATGGCGCAGGTCAGCGATATCTTCCCAGTGGGTGGTTACCCGATGGTGGGTGAGCAGGCCAGCCCGGGCCAGCAGAAAGGCCCCCGTACAGACCGATGTGACCCAGCGGGCGCCGTCGCCGGCCTCGCGCAAGGCTGCCAGCAACACGGGGTTTTCCATGGCAGCGGTATGTACCCCGCCGCTGACCACTAATACGTCCAGCGGCGGGTGATCCGCGAGGGTAAAGTGACTTTGCACCGCAAAGCCGCCGCGGGCCATCACCTGATGGCGTTCGCTGATCAGCGACACCTGCCAGGGCGGGGCATCACAGAGCCGGGCGGCGGTGGCAAACACTTCGTAGGGGCCGGCAAAATCCAGCACCTCGGCGTCATCGTAGATCACAATCCCGATTTGCAGCATGGCAATTCCAGGCAGTTATTTGGGGGGCAGGGTGCGCACGAAGGCAAAACAGTGAGTTAGCCAGCGTTGTAGCGCAGCGTCCTCGGCTACCGTCTCCGCGTCAATCATCAGCATGCCCTTCATGCGCCGGCCGGTGAAATCCATCTCGCCGGCGCCAGGCTCAGCGGACAACCTTTCATGGGCCTGCGGCCCGACCCGGGCCATCAGGCGGTCACCCAGAATGCCGCAGCACATGTTGCCGGCGATCATGAAACAGAGGCCGCCGAACATGCGCTTTTCATCGGGCAGGGCGCCACTGACGGCCAGCAGACCTTCGCGGACCCGCTGCGCCAGATCAGCATCAAACGCCATCAGAACACGGCGCGCAGCGCGTTGACGGTGAGCCCGATCAACGCCAGAGAAGACAGGGCAAACAGCACGAAACGCAGTTCGATCTTGTTGATCAATGCCTGCAACAGGGAATGCACCACGCGGATCCCCACATAGGCCCAGGCCAGTGTCAGGTTGATGCCATCCCCCTGGCCCAGCAGCGCCAGTGACAAGGCCACCGCATAGAATACCGTCGGCTGCTCCATCAAATGATTATAGTTATCCGCCTTCCAGCGAACCCTGGCGGGCAGGGTGCTCATCTGCTCGCCCCGCGGCGCCAGCGGATCCGGCTTCATACTGGCGGCTTTCATGGCCGGCAACCGGGTGACATACATCCATAGCCACATGACCATGGACCAGGCCACCAACACCACCACCGGGGCCAGAATCGGACTTGTCACTTGCATGGTTATTCCTCGCGCTCAGTGCGCCCTGAAACCATCATAACGCTTGTTCCAGAGCCGCCAGCAGCAAGCCGGCCATAAAGGCGGACAGCATCACTGCGGCTATTTTTATTTTGGAAACCGGTGGCGTTAGCTCAGGCAATCCCCAGACGGAACAGGACGCAACCCAGGCTTTCGCGGCACCGCGACTCATCGCATGCCGCCGACACAACAGTGCCACGGCAGCCTTTTCCCCTCTGACAAACAATACGCTTTCCACATCTTCCGGCAGTCTCATGGTTCTTCCCTGTTTGTTATTATTGATAGTCTTTCCAGAAAACTCTTGCCCTGCAGGCCGCATTGATAGCAGCCTCAGCGGCAGCCTGCTTTTTCAAAGCTGGCCGCTGATCCAGCCCCATTCCTTGAGGGTGATCAACCCGCCCAGCGCTTGCACATCCAGCCAGTCACGCAAGGTCGCCATTTGCGGGCTGAAAGCGAACAGACCCAGCACAACAAGATTTACCACGACACCCAGCCAGAAAACAGTACGAAATGGCTGCTTGCGGGTTTTATGACGAAATAGCGGGCGGGCCAGCATGGCGCCGGGCCAGCCACCGGCAAGGGACAGGAGGGGCAGGGTATTTTCCGATACTCGCTGGCGGTCATGCACCGCCGCCCGCTTGTCCAGCGCGAATATCAGGAACGTCACGGCGGCGATCAACAGCAGGTAACTCATCAGGAAAAACCGGAACGCATACTGCGACAAGAGCCCCCACAAGCCACCATAGAAAGCTGCCACCGCAAACACTGGAAACAGAAACTCCGGCAACAAAAGATGACCGGGACGCCAGCACCGTTCCACGTCCACGGCACGCACCCCTTTGGCCGCATCCGGCTCAACACGAAACCGGACTTTCTCTCCCGCTTTCGGGCGCGAGCGGCTCCCTTCAAAGGCACTGACATGAACAAAAATGTCTCGCCCTTTTCGATCGGTAATAAAACCGAAGCCGCGTGCATCATCCCACTGCTTCAGCAGCCCTTCTTGCTTCTTCATGATAGTTCTACGCTAACAGTGTGATGGCCATGCCAGGCCGACCTTGTCATCTGAACTTGGCCACCGAACAACCCGCAACCGCGGTGACACAATAATAAATGTAAAAATTTTCCTGTCATGGTGCGCTTTACGGCGCCTTGGCAGGCGTATTTTCTGGCACCGCGGGAATAGGGTTTTTCCTGAAAAATCCGCGGTATGAGCTGATCCAGGGGCAACCCTTTTTTACGGTTATTGCGGAGAGAAAAACTGTGCCATCAGTCATTGTTCTGATGTCATTTTGTCTCCCCCCAACCCATGACCGATAGGCGCCGGTTTTCATTCTCCCTATCCTTTTTCCGCTCACCCAATGCCAGGGTGAATATTTGGACCATGGCACTAAAAATAACCAATAAAAAGGAAAATCAATGAAACGCCATTACCGCTACCTCGCACCTCTTTTGTTTTTCATCTTTCTCTCCCCGGCCCTGTCACAGGCAGACAGTTGCCGGCACACCTTTAGCGCTGACGAGTATCAGGCACTGCTGTTCCATAGCAACCCTGACAACGTCCAGACCTTTTCTGACGCCTTGCCCCATATCCGTGAAATCGAAGAGCTTTTCACTCGCTATGGCGACCATCGCGGCGTATTTGCCATTTTTTACCGGAACATTCTTGAAACGGCGGTCCCGGAGATCGAACAGGGCAATTTCAAATTCAATGACTGGAGCGAAGCGGTAAGCCGTCAGTTTGTGCTCCGCTACATGGATAACCTGCATCGCCATTTACTGGGCCAGCCGGTGACCGAATCCTGGCATAATTTCTATCTTATTAGCGGCGATTGTTCACGGTCTGTCGGACGGGCGGCAGCGGCGGCGTTGACCGCGCATCTCACCCTGGATTTCCCGGAAGCCATCAACGACGCCAACTCATACTTTTTTCATTTCAATGATTTCTATGCCATCGGGCAACTATTGACCGACGTCACCCTGTCGCTGGTCGATGACATTGAAAATGTCTACGGCGTTGACTTGACTGATTTCTTTAATCTGTATTTTTTTGGTGAAGCCATTGATCAACAGTACGGTGATGGCGTGAGCTCCGAAATCCTTTTCCAGAGTGTTCGCATCACCTCCTGGTCCCACGGGTTGTCCTTGCGGGCCCGGTGGATTGATAACGGGAAAACGCGCCAAGCCATGCGTAACCTTTGGTTATTCGAAGAACATAACCTGGATATCCTGGAGTCGCTCAATAAACTTTGAGCGACTGCCCACCGCAGCGATCAACCGCTCACCAGTTCAACGGGGCTGAAGATCGCTGCGGGGGTGATCACCGGCTGTTTTCCAGCCACGCCCATAACGCGGCCAGCAGGGCCACCGGTGCGGTTTCCGCGCGCAGTACCCGGTTGCCCAGGGCGAAGGGGATAAAGCCCCTGTCCGCTGCCGCCTGCAATTCCTCATCGGAGAACCCGCCCTCCGGCCCGGTGAGCAGAGCCAGCTCGTCCCCACCATCCAGGGCTGCCGGCGAGAATGGTTTTTCTCCCGGGTGGGCGATCAGGCGCAGCGCGGGCAGATCACCAGCAAGCCAGGCCGACAGTGGTACGGCCCCTTCAATCACGGGTGGCCGATTGAGCCCGCACTGTTCACAGGCGCTGATGGCGATTTGCTGCCACTGGCCCAGCTTTTTTTCCTGCCGCTCGCCCTTGAGACGCACCTCGCAGCGTTCCGTGTCCAGCACCACAATCCGGGCGGCCCCCAGTTCCGTGGCTTTCTGGATGGCATAGTCCATACGGTCGCCCTTGATCATGGGCAGCGCCACGGTGACCGCCAGCGGCGCGGTGCGATCCTCATCCACAAATGCCAGCGGCTCCACGGTCACCGACTTCTTGCCCACCGCCAGGATGCGCGCCGACCATTCACCGCCATGCCCATTGAACACCACCACCTCATCGCCAGGCGCCATGCGAAGTACCTTGCCAATATGATGACTGGCATTGGCGCCCAGCTCGGTGGCAAGGCCGGACTGGAATTCCTGATCGTCGTAAAAGCGGCGGGCCATGGGGTCTCCATCAACAATGGGTGCCAGTGGGAAAAGCAAAAGGCTACCATAGCGCCGGTCAACGCGACTGCTATTGAGTGAGAGATTCCATGGGCAAAATCGTAGCCTCCCCGTTTCAGCCGCCCCTGTGGCTGCGCAACCCGCATCTGCAGACCCTGTGGGGGCCCTTGGGCCGGGCCTTGCCGGAGGTGGAGCGGCACAGCGAATGGCTGCCGCTGGCGGATGGCGACCGGCTCCTGCTGGACTGGGCGGGCCCCGAGCGTCATCCCGGGCAGTTGACCGTGATTCTGCTCCACGGCCTCTCCGGGTGCAGTGACTCCCACTATATGCGGGGCATTCAGAAGGCCCTGGCGGATGCCGGGGTCCGTTCGGTGGCCATCAACAGTCGCGGCGCCAAGCAGCCCAACGACACCGCCCTGTGCTACCACGCCGGGGAAACCGACGATGTGGATGCGGTGATCGAGCATGTCTTTGACCAGGACCCCACCGGCAACCGCATCGCCATCGGCGTCTCCCTGGGCGGCAGCCGACTGCTGAACTGGCTGGCGCACCGGGACAACGGCAAGCTCACGGCCGTGGCATCCGTGTGTGCGCCCCTGCGGCTGGACCTGTGCGCCAACCGGCTGGACCGGGGCCTGTCGAAACTGTACCGCCAGCATTTGTTGAAAACTCTGCTCACCCAGCTCGGCGACAAGAAACGCCACCTGGACAAGGTCAACCCGCCGGAAGCCAAGCGCCTGCACCGGCTAAACATGAGCGGCATCCGCTCCTTCTGGCGCTACGACGACCAGATCATCGCCCCCCTGTACGGCTTTCGCGGGGCCTACCACTACTACGCCCAATGCTCCGCCGGCCCCAAGCTGCTGCAGATCCGCACCCCCACACTGATGCTGCAAAACCGCGACGACCCCTTCATGACCCCGGAGACGCTACCGCGCCAGGAAGAACTGGGCCCGGCAGTGACCCTGGAGGTGAGCGAGTACGGTGGCCACGTGGGCTTTATCAACCATGCACCCCAGCGCTACTGGCTGGAGCAGCGGTTGATGGCGTTTGTGCAGGGGTTCGGGTTTCGCTGAGAGGGATGTGGGCTCACTTCACAGCCAGAGTTGCTGCTGTTGGAGCCCATGCTTGCATGGCGAACGAAGAAACCGGCAATTGAATGCAAAATTCCAGGCTTGACCCTGGCGACCTCAGGAATGCCATGGAGGTCCGTGGAATGTGAGGTCTGACCCCAGGGTCTTAGGTGGAGGGCCGACCGGCCCGGAACGAACTGGAACTATTTGTTAAGCATTTTCTCGACTGACCGAATCAACAATAAGGTCGTAGAGCTCTGAGGCAGCCGAGCGAGCGCTATCAATTTCAAGATTTTTGAACCAGATGAGATGTCCACTAGCTGTATAACGAGATTTGGCATTTGCGTATTTCGTGAAAATTTCGATGGCATCATCACGGAGGGTAGTGCCCAGACTTTCCAGAATGTCATCGACCTTCTTTGAGTACGTAATGTAGTCCCAGTGGACATCAGCATAAGTTGATCGTGGCTTTACCGTGATGAATGGACCCTGAGTCGATTCGCAATGCCTGAACCAATCGCTCTCTTTCTCCGAGGCGACGTCGTTTTTCGGAAGTTCAACGTACTTTTGCATAACACTCCTTCAACGTTTAGCGTAACTGGCCGGATTTGGAGCGCCCGCGGAAAATCCGGCCCACGTTAACGTTCTTGTTGGATGTCATAACCCCGACCACTCTGGGGCCATAATGAGAAGGGCTTCTCGTGCGCCTGCACAAGGGTAAATCGGATAGCTTCTCATCAGCCGAGTTAGATTCATGTATGCAGATAGCTCGAAGTCATATGAACCATTTCTTGTATAAACACCGTATCTGAGGCCATCGGTAACTATCAGACGTTTGCAGCCAGGCTTGCCTTGGGCGTAAGACTGAGCCTGGGACATCGCTGATAGACATGACGCATTCATTTTCTTTGCTTCTACAACAACGGTCAGATTCCCGTCCTCTCTGGGCAACCTATTGAACAATGCAATATCTACTCGACTCCATTCGACAGCCATGCGTTGAGGAGTCCACCCCAAAGCTCGAAGCAGTGGAATTACGAGATAAGCTACGGTTTCATGCTCTGAAGGCATGCTCGTTCGCTGATACCACTTGGCAATTCTCACCAACTCACCGATATCGTCCACGAGTGTTGCGATGGAATCACTTGCTACCCCATGATCGAATAGAAACTCTGAGATATCGGACAGACCTATTTCGACCGAGTCATCCAGCGATGGAAGTAATGGCAAATCCTTCTGATAGGCACTTTCTGGAATCACCAATTGCGCGAGCCACTTTTCTACCGTTTCTGAGCTCAGCTTTTGTGTTGTATCGCCTTGCTTCAGCGCATATGTTTCAAAACTAGCTGGCTGCTCTCTCGATGCCCATAACCAACGGACTCTGCGGGTATGTTGAATCTCCCAGCCGTCAATATCTCCAAACTCGGGACGCCACTCATAGTCTCCAACTACTTCGCCAACCGCTAACACTCTAGACGTTCCGAGGCGAAGAACGACCAGATCTCCATCGGCCATGTCTTCTGCAAATCTACGGAGATCCGTCAGCTTTCTCGACGACCACCCATCCGCCAGCAAGGCTTGCCTGCACTCCGGCCACGGTCCCGCATAAGCCGGCCCATTCAGGATTACGCCCCATCGCAGGCACAAATCCGCATAGTCTCGATCAGTATCGCCAGCGGCTTGTTGCCAAACTGTCCTATTGTCGATATCCATCCTGACATCCAACGCCGCCAGCACGCGCGGCTTTGTAGTGAAGGCGAAGCCGGAACGGAAAAGCCGTCGCTGTGACTGGCCTTGTTATGTTTATTTATTTCTAACCTTTGGCCCAAAGAACTTTTCAACGTTTGCCGTAGAGTCAGCTATTTGTTGGCTAAACTCATCTTCTTCAGACGTAAAATAGACAATCTTGTCATTCTCTCTGACTCGCTCTGGACTATTATCTACAGTAGCCCCCGGCCCGGCATAGGCACCTTTCATCCAAAAATGAAGCCAAATCGCTCCCCGGACATCTCCGATTCGCTGTTGAACTTCATTAAAACTATCCTGAGCCTCTGCACCCCAAATAACTTTCGCCTCAAGGCGAATCGTTTGTAGCTCTGCCCATTTCTCATTGAGGTAAGTCATTCGCTCGCTATAAATTCGCTGCTCTTCTTCAAGTCGGCGACCAGCTTCGACTTCCTCCTTGCTAAGATAAAGCATTGGGTTTCTCACGGACTGAATCGCTTGCTGGACTTCGTATGTCTTTAGTATGGCTTTCTTTGCAATCTGGTACTCGCTTGTTCCCCGAAGCTGCCTCCTCCAAGTAAACAGCCCAAGCCCACCAATAGTAAGAGCGCCAACCGTACCGATAATTGAGACTACATCTTTCGTTAGCGGCCAGTTTATTTCGCTTATGGAGATACAAAGGTCCAATACAGTCTCCTAGAAACATAACGCCCCAAGCAGGGGAAGATTTTGCGTTTTGAAAATTTTGGGTCAGATCTTGCATCGTGCATAAGCACAACATTCAAGAGGATCTACCCCACTGTTTCTGGAACAGCTTCAACCAATCAAAGTGTCCTTGAAGTTGAACCAGGCCCAAAGGGCAAATAACATATAAACCGCTATCATGATATTGGCTTTTTTACCTTTTACCTTTGTTCTTTTTGGTTTCACTGACGCAATCGAGTCTCCTCCCCGAACAATATCCAGCTCGTAATATCCGTAACCCAGCCTTCGAACAACATCCACAGATTCACCATGAATTTCAAATGAAAACTTATCCCCCATAGACTCCGACACCCTGACTCCATCAACATAGAGAATCTTATTTTTAGAGGACGAAGAATAGGCCACTATCCATTCATATCCTTCAACTTTATAGATGTCATAGGCCCAACCATCAGGAATATCGGGCTGTTGGTTCCCCACCACCTCAGAAACTTCGTAGACATTTTTTTCGTTATCCATAAATACTTTTCCTTCTGAAACCGGGCTCAGATACTCTTTTGACGTACAAGCCACTCTATCGATACTGCTACCTTAAAGGGCTGCACTGATTTCAATACACCATGAAGTCAGCTTAATCAGCTTTAGCACACTCGCGCCCAGGATAGCTTTCGGTTCAGCCCACGCTGTTCTGGATGTTAGACCATGGTGATTATTGTTGGACTTTGATGCTTGGCAACCATGCTAGGCACGCACAACGCCTTTCTTGCAGCACAAAATCAGAAAATTAACTGTATCTCAGCAACTTACAAAAATATGTAAGCCATATCCTACATATTCAACTTGCGCGCGGGTGAAAAACGGCGGGATGGCGAGCAAGAAAGGGGAGGGAAATCGGCAAACTGACAACCAGACATTCAACGGTCATCAACGCCTGCACTGAAAAGGGATTGGGGGATTGGTCATTAGCGGGGTGAAGTCTCGCGCCTTCACCAAAGAGTGCAGAGAGAAAAGAAGGTTTTCCTCAGTGTTCTCTGTGTCCTCAGTGGTAAACCGTTTTTATAGAAGCAGCGGGAGGGAAGGGCCCCTATTCGCTGCCGGTTCTGTCCAGCCCGGGCACATGGCCGAGCAGCAACGCCGAGGTGGTATCCACCGCCCGGTAGCGGGCCTTCATTTCTTCCAGGTGTTCGCGGGCTTCGCCGCGCAGGAAGGGTTCTTCCAGGCAGATGATCTGGTAGATGCCGTGGCGCATCAGGGATTCGTCCAGGGCTTCATCGGCGGCCGCATCCGGGCGCAGGCCGTGAACCAGTGCCGCCCAGGAGGACATCAATACCCAGGTGTTCACCATTAGTCCCTGTAGCTGCTCATCGTCCACGGCGATGATGCCGCTGCTGCGCAGCTCCCCGTAAATCACCAACCCCCGTTCCAGCACCACTTCCACAAAGGCCTGGTAGCGCGCCGCCAGGGCCGGGTCGGCATGCAGAAAGTGGGTCAGGTCCCGGTGGAAAAACCGGTACTGCCACATGGAGGCCAACAGCCCTTCGAAATAATGGGTCTTGATGGTCCAGGTCAGCGGCCCCTGGGGGGCTTCCAGCAGGGCCAGCAAGTTCTGGCTGTAGCGCTCGAACAAGGCGGCCACGATGGTGCCCTTGTTTCGGAAGTGGTAGTAGAGATTCCCCGGGCTGATGCCCAGGGCCTCGGCGATGTGATTGGTGGTCACATTGCGCTCACCTTCCCGATTGAAGAGAGCCAGGCTGGTATTGAGGATCCGTTCCTTGGTGCTGGTCATTGTGGGCCAAATGTAGTGATTTTATTACTGCCGGTTGACTCCTAGAGTAATTACTCTAAAAATCAGACTCAAGGTTAATTTTTGATCGCCAGCCAGGGCTGGCGGTCTTGCCATCATACATAATGAAAAGCCTCGGGAGGCAAGTGACCATGGTCGCCGAAGTGAAAGATCTCCACAGCAACAATGCTGACGTCGAACGCATGCAGCAGATCTTTGCTGCCCAGAAAGCGGCCTACCGCCAGCACCCTTACCCCAGCGCGGAGCAGCGCATCGAGCTGATCAGCCGCATCAAGCCGCTGCTGCTGGATAATCTGGATGCCTGGGTCGAGGCCCTCAACAACGATTTCACCACCCGCGCCGCCGACGAAACCAAGCTGGCGGAAATGCTGATCACCCTGGAAGGGCTCAAGTACACCACCAAGAAGCTGCGCAAGTGGATGAAACCGCAGAAGCGTAGCGTCAGCGCACTGAGCTGGCCGGGCAAGACCTGGGTGGAATACCAGCCGCTGGGCGTGGTGGGCATCATGGTGCCCTGGAACTACCCGATCCAGCTGGCGGTGGTGCCGCTGATTACTGCCCTGGCCGCCGGCAACCGGGTGATGATCAAGATGAGCGAAGCCACGCCGCGCACCGGTGCGCTGCTGGAAAAACTGATCGCCGACACCTTCCCGGAAGAACAGGTGGCCGTGATCAATGGCGAAGTGGATGTGGCCCAGGCGTTTTCCAGCCTGCCGTTTGACCACCTGCTGTTCACCGGCTCCACCGCCGTGGGCCGCCACATCATGCGCGCCGCCGCCGCCAACCTGACTCCGGTGACCCTGGAGCTGGGCGGCAAGAGCCCCTGCATTATCGGCCAGGACTTCCCCATGAAGGACGCTGCCGAGCGTATCGCCTTCGGCAAGTGCCTGAACTCCGGCCAGACCTGTGTGGCCCCGGATTACATCCTCTGCCCGGAAAACCGGGTGCAGGAATTTGTGGACGCCTGGAAAGCCCAGGTGGCCCAGTCCTACCCGACCATGCTCAACAATCCGGACTTCACCGCCATCGTCAACCCGCGCCAGTACGGCCGTCTGCAGGGCTACCTGAAGGATGCCCGCGAGAAGGGCGCGGATGTGATCGAGATCAACCCGGCCAATGAAGATTTCACCGGCAGCCAGAAGATCCCCCATACCCTGGTGCTGAACGTGACCGACGACATGCAGATCGCCCAGGACGAGATCTTTGGTCCGCTGATGATCGTGGTGCCCTACAAGAACCTGGATGACGCCATCGACTACGTGAACGAGCGTCCCCGTCCGCTGGCCCTGTATTACTTCGACTGGGATCAGGGCAACTGTGACCGGGTGCTGAAGAACACCCACTCCGGCGGTGTCTGCCTGAACGACACCATCTCCCATGTGGGCGTGGACGATATTCCGTTCGGCGGCGTGGGCGATTCCGGTATGGGCGCCTACCACGGTCCGGAAGGTTTCCTGACCTTCTCCCAGGCCAAGGGCATCTACAAGAAGGGCAAGTTCAACGCCACCAAGTTTATCCTGCCCCCTTACGGCCGTGGCATGCACAAGATCATCGACAAGTACTTTTTGAAATAACAACGACGGTTACAGGGTTACCGTTACCTTGCTGTAGGAGCGTCACTGGCGGCGCGATAACCCGACGTGTGGAATCGCGCCGCCAGCGACGCTCCTACAGATAACCACCAACAAAAAAATAAGAGTGTGCTATGGACCAGGGAATTGACCGCCGCAGTTTTCTCAAACTGGGCGCCGCCGGTAGTGCCTTTCTGGCCGCCGGCTCCAGCCTCACCTTGCTCACCGGCTGTTCCAGCAATGACGGCCCGGCGGCAGGGTATCGCTATTTTCGCCAACAGGATGTGGACCTGCTCACCCCGCTGGTCGGCGCCGTGCTGGGCAAGGCCCTCACGGATGTGGGCGCCAGTGCCGAAGACGGCATGAAGGCTTACGACGATCTGCTGGACGGGGCCATGCCCGGCACCCGGGCCACCCTGTTCCAGATTCTTGATCTGATGCAGCTGGGCGCCGCCCGCTGGTTTATCACCGGCACCTGGGCCAGCTTTGCCGAGCAGAGCGAGGACGAGCTGCAACAGACCCTGGCCCACTGGTCCTCCAGTGATCGGGGCCTGTCGCGCATGGCCTTCAAGGGCCTCACCCAGCCCATGTTCATGGCCTGGTATGTGAAACCCGAGGCCGCGCGCAGCACCGGCTACCCGGGCCCCCCACAAAAAATCGTCGCCTGAACAGCAACGCTTTTTCTGCACCAGCCCGAAAATAAAAGGATAACGCCATGCAGGATCTGTCTTCCCTGCCCATCAAGGGCATTAACGACCCGTGGAAAACCGGCATCAAGAACGGCTGGGATGTAATCGACGGGCGTACCGTTTCCGCTGACCGCACCCTGGAAGCGGATGTGGTAATCATCGGCACCGGTGCCGGTGGCGGCGTCAGCGCGGAAATTCTCACCCAGCGCGGCCTCAAGGTGATTCTCATCGAAGCCGGCAAACTGATGAGTTCTGACGACTTCACCCTGAACGAAGGCGAGGCCTACCGGGACCTGTATCAGGAAGGCGCCATGCGCGCCACCAAGGATGCCGGCATGACCATTCTGCAGGGCCGCACCGTGGGCGGCACCACCGTAGTCAACTGGACCAGCTCCTTCCGTACCCCCAGCGAAACCCTGCAGTACTGGCAGGACACCTTCGGAGTGGAAGACCTGCTGCGCAATGATCTGGACCCCTGGTTCCAGAAGATGGAGGAACGGCTCAAGATCAGCCAGTGGATCATGCCCCCCAACGCCAACAACGACGTGCTGAAAAAAGGCTGCGACGCGTTGGGCTGGGAATGGGCGGTGATCCCGCGCAATGTGGAAGGCTGCTGGAACATCGGCTATTGCGGTATGGGCTGTCCCACCAACGCCAAGCAATCCATGCTGGTGACCACCCTGCCTGCCGCCATGAATAATGGCGCCACCCTGATCCACAGCGCCCAGGCCCACCGCCTGCTTATCGATGGCGATACCGTCACCGGGGTGGAAGTGCGTCCGCTCAACAACGACAAGGTGCCCACCGGCGCCACCGTTACCGTCAAGGCGAAAACCGTGATTGCGTCCGGCGGCGGTATCCAGACCCCGGCCCTGCTGATGCGTTCCGACGCACCGGACCCCCAGGGCCGGGTGGGCAAGCGCACCTTCCTGCATCCGACCACCTTCACCTTCGGCATTTATGACGAGGAAGTGGCACCGTACTACGGCGCACCCCAATCCCTGTATTCCGACGAGTTCGTGTTCAAGCACGGGGTGGACGGCCCGGCGGGGTACAAGCTGGAAATGATGCCCATGCACCCGGGCCTCACCGGTGCCCTGATGGGCGGTTACGGTGGCGATGCCCGCAACGAAATCGAGCGGCTGCCGAACCTGGCCTCCTCCATCGCCCTGTTGCGAGACGGTTTCCACGCCGACAACCCGGGCGGCAATGTGGAACTGCGCGACAATGGCGAGCCGGTCATCGACTATCCGGTTGACGCCTATCTGCTGGAAGGCGCCAAGCGCTCCCACCTGACCATGGCGGAAATGCACTTCGCGGCAGGGGCCAAAGAGATCCGGCCCAGCCATAGCCATGCGGGCTATTACAAAAGCTGGAAAGAGGCCAAAGAGGCCATCAACAAGCTGGCCTATGATCCGGTGATCACCGGCCTGGGCAGCGCCCATGTGATGGGCGGCTGTGCCATGGGCCAGGATGAGTCCCAGTGTGTGGTGAACAGCGATGGCAGCTACAAATACCTGAACGGCCTCTACATTATCGACGGGTCCGTGTTCCCCACCAGTCTGGGCGTCAATCCGCAGCTCACCATCTATGGCATGAGCGCCCGCAACGCCACCGCCCTGGCAGACAAACTGAAAGCCTGACCTGCCTGCACCAACCCTGCTCCGTTAGCCCCCAACGGGGCAAGGTCGTGCCCTTTGCCCTCCCAGCCGCTCCCGATTTCACCCCGAAACCTCAGGTAGCAGGGGAAGCCGGACGCCAAATAAGGTATAAGTGCGGCATGAAAACCCCGCAACGATTACAACCCCTGGTGGATGACGGCCTTATCGACGAGGTCATCAGCCGTCTTATGAGTGGCAAGGAGGCGGATATCTTCGTGGTCCGCTGTGGCGACGAGATACGCTGCGCGAAGGTCTACAAGGAAGCCGCCAAACGGAACTTCAAGAAAGCGGCCCAGTACCGGGAAGGCCGCAAAGTCCGTAACAGCCGCCGCAGCCGGGCCATGGAGAAAGGCTCCAAGTTCGGCCGGGAACAGCAGGAAAAAATCTGGCAGAGCGCCGAGGTGGATGCCCTGCGCCGACTGGCCGAGGCCGGCGTGCGCGTGCCCAAGCCCTACGACATGCTCGAAGGGGTGCTGCTGATGGAGCTGGTCACCGACGATGACGGTGACGTGGCCCCGCGCCTCAGTGAAGTGGTGATGTCCGCCGAACAGGCAGAAGAGGATCATGCGCTGATGATGCAGTACGTGGTGCGCATGCTGTGCGCCGGCATCATCCACGGCGACCTGTCCGAGTTCAACGTGCTGGTGGACGACTACGGCCCGGTGATCATCGACCTGCCCCAGGCCGTGGACGCCGCCGCCAATAACAGCGCCGAAGCCATGCTCTACCGGGACGTGGACAACATGACCCGCTATTACGGCCAGTACGCGCCCTCACTACGCGGCAGTCGTTACGGCCAGGAAATCTGGGCGTTGTATGAAAGCGGCGAACTGACCCCGGACAGCGAACTCACCGGCCAGGTAGAGGACGACGACCATATTGCCGACGTGGACGACGTGCTGGCAGAAATCAAGGCGGCCTTCGAGGAAGAACAGGAACGTCGGGAACGACTCCGCGGCGACGCGGAAGACAGTGGTTATTGAACGGCCCTGTCCACAATCCACTTTCGGCACATTTTAAAATTGAAGACACGGTAGGGTGCACTGAGCCTGAGGCGAACTGCATCCTGCGGAAAACCTGAATTGCCGGTATCCCCACCTATCCGTAGGAGCGTCGCTGGCGGCGCGATTTCATGCGTTGGCTATCGCGCCGCCAGCGACGCTCCTACGGGAGAGTGTATCGCTGAGCGACAGGTACGATCAGGCACCGGTTAACGTCCGGCGACAGCGTATCGATCATGGCGTCCGCCCAGAAAAACCCCTGCACCGATAACCCACACAAGAACAGCACCAACAGGAAAAAGATCAGCGGCTTGATACGCGTCCGATGGCCGTACACATAGCGGGCAGGGCGGAACACTTTTTCGTCGGGCAAGGGCGACTGGCCCAGTCGCAACACACGAACACTGTGCCGCCCTTCAATGGCCAGCACCACCAATGCAAGCCCCAGCGGCAAACCGATAAAGAGGCTGTAGATCACCAGCTCCAGGCCATTAAGAGACCCATAGTGGTGACAGTGGGCCGTTTCCACATAGCGCTCGAACCAGGGGAAAAAGAAAAACTCGGTCAGCAGGAAAAGGGGCCCAGCCCAGGCGGCATGAAACAATAACAGGCGGAGGCGCTCGGCCTTGCTGTATTGCGGTGCCCAATCGGCCATAAGCTTCCCCCGAATCGACGTCCCTGCGGGAGCGGTGTCTCGCACAGGCGTTCCTTATTATTCAGGGGATATTCTGGCAGAAAGACTTAGCGGTCGTCGCGACGCAGCACAAAGAAAAACGGCTGCTTCATGCCTTTCAGATCCATGATGCCGAGCACGGTGTTGTCGTCCACCTTGCGGAACACATCATTGATGGGCAGGTTGTCGTAGGACATGGTGGCGGAGGTTTTTCCCCGGTAGTGGATCATGCGCAGGCGGGCGGCAGAGCGGCGCCCGGACAGCAGCGGCAGGGTAAACTGAAACAGTTTTCCCACCGATTCTGACTTCAAAAACGGCAACCGGTCCAGCAACCCCAGGCCGGGCATCACCAGCATCGGCTTTACCGTGGTCAATTTACCGGATGCCTTGCGGAACACCAGCGGGTACACGTGTTCGGCGCTGTCAAAACGCTTGCCATGCCAGTGGCAACGCTCCAGCACCCCATCCAGCGGATGACCGGTTTCGAAGCCTTCGCCTTTCCAGGCGCCAAGCATGAAGTCCGTATCAATGGGCTCCAGCGCATCATAAATGGCCAGCGCATCCTCACAGGAGACCTGCCCGGCCTGCTGAGCTTGCGCAAAACTTATTTCTTTCATGCTTTTCTTGTCTGCCTGAGACACACCCATGATCTACTCCTGAAGCCGCACGAAGAATGGACCCATACGCTAAGCATAGCCTGCTGAAATCACCAGTGTTTGTGCGCCATTGTCAGGCAAGGGTGTTCACCAAAAACACCATGCATTGACCAAAACATTCTTTTGAGAAAGAACCGATCGCAAACAAGAAAAATCAACCGGATTTGTATACCGAAGAGCCTGGTTTTACTCAGTGAACTCTGTGCCCTCTGTGGTAAAAATCATCCCTTGCAACGTCCTTCTTCGCGCAATGCCGCCGCGCTGGCTTCCAGCCGTTGCTGCTCCCGGCCCAGCAGGGCGCTGACCTGTTTCAGCTCACGAATCTTGTCGTCCACCGCCGCCTTCTTTTCCGCCATCAGCACAGCACCCTGTTCGCAATCGATGCTGTCGCTGCGCAGGGCATCCAGCACCTCACGAATCTCACGCAGGGAAAAACCCAGCGCCTTGAGCTGGCGCAACATGGCCACCCGTTCCACCGCCTTTTCCGGGTAATCCCGATAATTGTTGCCACGCCGTTCCACTTCCTGGAGCAAACCGGCCTTTTCGTAATAGCGCAGGGTATGGCGGTTCACTCCGGTGCGCTGTTCCAGTTCCGCAATCTGCATGGCGGCCTCGCAATCCGCTGTTGACCTTAGAGCATACTCTACCCTTTAGGGTGGTGGCATACCTCATCACGGAGACCTGCCATGACCATTCTCATCACCGGCGCCAGCGGCTTTATCGGCCGCCATGTCTGCGCTCAGTTAAGCCATCATCACGACATCCTGGCGGTATTGCGCCAGCCGGACAGCCAGCTCCCCGTCCTGCGCCAGCAAGTCCATGCCCTGGGCGGGCAGAGCGAGCGTCTGCAGGCGGTGCAGGGGGATCTGGATTTGCCCGGCCTGGGCCTGCCGGAGGATCTGCCTGCCCCACAGGCCATCATTCATCTGGGCGCCCGCTTTGCCTGGCAACTGGATCGGGAGACCGCCCAGCGCACCAATGTGGCCGGCAGCCTGGCGGTGGCGGAGCTGGCCCGCCGCCATGGCAGCCGCCTGGTGTTTATCAGTGGCTTCATGCTGGAAAACCATGAGCATCTTCAGCGGCTGGGTATCACCGGCGACGACCCGGACCTGGTGGATTGGCAGCAGGTCTATCGCCGGGCGGGCGGCTATGAAGCCAGCAAACTGGAAGCGGCAATCCGGGTGCGGGCCCTGGCGGCCACCAGTGACCTGGAACTGGTGGAAGTGCAGCCCGCGACGGTCGCCGGTCAAAGCCATACCGGCGCTCTGGATAGTGCCCAGCCGCTGTATTCGCTGATCGATAACCTGGCGCGGGGGCGGATGGCCATGGTCCCCGGCAGCCCGGATCACTGGCTGCCACTGGTGGCGGTGGACCATCTGGCGGCGCTGATTGCGGAGGCGACCCGGGCCCATACCGTGCCACAACGGCTACTGGCCCTGGACCCGTCCACCCCCAACTTGCAGGGGCTGCTGGCCATCGCCGCCGACACCCTGGGGCGGCGCCCTCCGCAGCGGCATGTGCCGATTCCGGTTCTGGCGGCCCTGCTTCACCTGCCGGGGATGCCACAGCTGATGAACACCTGGCCGGAAGCCCTGCACTTCATCCAGACCACCCGTTTCGACACCACCGCCACCGACGCCTTTCTGGCGCAGCAGGGGCTAACGCGCCCCGCCATGGCGGCGGTGATTGCCCGCAGTGCCCGCTGGTACCAGCAACAACAGCATGATCAGGCGGATCCGTCACCGGCCTGACCCTGCATCTTTGCGGGCGCTTGGGGTATGCTTGCGGGCATTGTGGGTGCCCGGCACGGCCGGGCACGGTATTCAGCGATAAAGCGAGCCAAGCATGACCAACCGCGTAATCTACCCAGGCACCTTCGATCCGATCACCAACGGCCATCTGGACCTGGTCGAACGGGCCGCCAAGATGTTTGATGAAGTGGTCGTCGGCATTGCCGCCAGTGAAAAGAAAGGGCCCCTGTTCACCCTGGAAGAACGTGTGGAGCTGACCACCCAGGTACTGGCCCATCTGCCCAATGTCCGGGTCACCGGTTTTTCCAAGTTGCTGGCCCACTTCTGCAAGGAAGAGGATGGCAACATCCTGCTGCGCGGCCTGCGCGCGGTCAGTGACTTCGAATACGAATTCCAGCTGGCCAACATGAACCGGCAACTGGCCCCGGAGCTGGAAACCGTGTTTCTGACCCCGGCGGAGCACCTGTCCTTTATCTCCAGCTCGCTGATCCGCGAAATCGCCCTGCTGGACGGGGATGTGAGCAATTTCGTACCGCCGCTGGTGGCGAAAGCGCTGGAGCAGAAACGTCAGGAAAGGAAGAAACGATAGCGGCACCCTCGAACCGGAACCAGTCGCGGGTTCTGGCCTGACATAACCGCTAGCCTTGATCACCTTGGCGCGGCAACCATTCCGCCGGCAACATTCTGTAGGAGCGTCGCTGGCGGCGCGATATCCATACGGAGGTTATCGCGCCGCCAGCGACGCTCCTACAGCGAAGACAGCCCCCATCCACGGAGGAACCATGCGCATTCTGCTTCCCTTGCTGCTGCTGATCACCGTCACCGCCCAGGCTGCCGGGCCGGGCAAGAACGCGGTAGCGAGTGCTCACCCACTGGCCACCGACGCCGGCATGGAGATCCTCGCGAAAGGCGGCAATGCCTACGATGCCGCCATCGCCGTGGCGGCAGCCCTGGCGGTGGTGGAGCCCTACTCGGCCGGCATGGGCGGTGGCGGCTTCTGGCTGCTGCACCGGGAGAGTGACGGCTTGCAGACCTTCGTGGACGCCCGGGAAACCGCCCCGGATGCGGCCATCCCCACCATGTACCAGGATCGCGACGGCAAGGTGGTCCGTGACTGGGCCCTGAACGGCCCCAGCGCCGCCGGCATCCCCGGCCAGGCCGCCGCCTTTGTGCATCTGGCGGACAACTACGGCAAGCTGCCCCTGAAGACCTCACTGGCACCGGCCATCCGGCTGGCCAGGGAGGGCTTCGAGGTGGAAGACCACTACCGCAAACTGGCCGGTTACCGGGAAGAGGTGCTCAACCGCTTTCCCGAGGCCGCCGCCCTCTTCCTGCACAACGGCAAAGTGCCCCCCGCTGGCCATGTGATCAAACAACCGGATCTGGCCCGGGTACTGACCCTGCTGGCCGAGAAGGGCAAGGCCGGTTTCTACCAGGGCGAGGTCGCCCGCAAACTGGTGGAAGGGGTGGAGCAGGCCGGGGGGATCTGGACCCTGGAAGACCTGGCCAACTACGACGTGATTGAGCGCTCACCTACCGTGAGCACCTTTAAAAATGCCCGTATCGTTTCTGCCCCGCCGCCCTCCGCCGGCGGCATCGTGATGGGCCAGGCCCTCAATATTCTCAGCCAGTTCGAGGGCGAACCGGACACCCACCTGATCGTGGAAGCCATGCGCCGGGCCTACCAGGATCGGGCCCGCTATCTGGGCGACCCGGACTTTGTGGATATCCCTGTGGATAAGCTGTTGAGCAGCGAATACGCCCGGCAACGGGCCCGCAGCATCAACCCGGACGAAGCCACCCCCAGCCATACCCTGGGCGAGCCGCTGACCGTGGAGGAGGGCTTCCATACCACCCACCTGTCGGTGCTGGACAAGGCCGGCAACCGGGTCGCCGCCACCCTGAGCATCAATCTGCCCTTTGGCAGCGGCTTCGTGCCACCGGGCACCGGCGTCCTGCTCAACAACGAAATGGACGACTTCTCCGCCAAGCCGGGCAGCCCCAACGCCTATGGCCTGGTGGGTAGCGAGGCCAATGCCATCGCTCCCGGCAAACGGCCCCTGTCATCCATGACCCCCACCTTCGTGGAATTCGACGACCGCGTGGCCATCCTCGGCACCCCCGGTGGCAGCCGTATCATCACCATGGTCATGCTGGGCGTGCTGGAAGCGGCCAACGACCAGCCTGTGGATGCCTGGGTCAACCGGGTCCGTTTCCATCACCAGTACCTGCCCGATGAAGTGCAGGCGGAGCCGGCGTTTGTCGGCAGCGAGGCCGCCAAGGAACTGATGCTGCGCGGCCACCATGTGGTCTCCACCGGCCGCGATTACGGCAACATGCAGGCGATCCTGTGGCGCAAGGGCAGCAATGAGGTCACCGCCGCCAGCGATCCCCGCGGCATAGGCAGCGCCGCCGTCAGCGGGCAGGCACCGCTGAAGAAAACCGGCACGGAATAAGTCACAAAGGAACCTGACACCATGAAAGGACTTCTGCTGTTGAGCTTCGCCGCACTGCTGGCCGCCTGTAGTGAGAAGGCGGTCTACGACAACCTCCAGCACAACAACCGCCTCCAGTGCGACAAGGTGCCGTTGTCGGAATACGATGCCTGCATGGAGCGGGCCAGCAAGCCCTATGACGACTATGAACGGGAACGCCGGGAATTGAACGACTAGCCGCCACGCTGGCCTGGCAGCCGGTTTCCGGTTAGCGTGGCTGCTTCCCGTGACTGCGACCGGAGCCGCCATGTCTGCCCTGTTTCATACCGCTTTTCCCCTGATCCAGGCCCCCATGGCCGGCGTGCAGGACTGGCGCCTGGCTGCGGCGGTATGTGAGGCCGGTGGTCTTGGATCCGTGCCGGCGGGGATGCTCAGTGCCCAGGGGCTGGAAGAACAACTGACGCAACTGTCTGCCGCCACCAACCAACCCTGGAATGTGAATTTTTTCTGCCACACGGCTCCGGCGCCGGACCCGGCAGGGGAGCAGCGCTGGGTGGACGCCCTGCGGCCTTTCTATGAGGAATTCGCAGCGGATACCTCGGCCATTGCCAGCGGCCCCTCCCGGCAACCCTTCGACGAAGACAGCGCGGCGGTGCTGGAACGGTTTCGCCCGGCGGTGGTGAGCTTCCATTACGGCTTGCCGGCCCCGGCCTTGCTGGCGCGGGTAAAAGCCACAGGGGCCCGGGTGCTGTCCAGCGCCACCACGGTAGAAGAAGCCATCTGGCTTGCAGAGCACGGTGCCGACGGGGTGATTGCCCAAGGGCTGGAGGCCGGCGGCCATCGGGGCCATTTCCTCAGTGACGACCTCAGCCTGCAGCAGGGCACCTTCAGCTTGCTGCCACAGATTTGCGACGCCATTTCCCTGCCGGTGATCGCCGCCGGCGGCATTGCCACCCCGGCAGGGGTCCGGGCCGCCCGCGCGCTGGGCGCCAGCGCCGTTCAGGTGGGCACGGCCTATCTGCTGTGCCCGGAAGCCACTACCAAGGCCGTGCACCGGCAGTGGCTGCAGAGTGAACGCGCCCGGCATACGGCCCTGACCACAGTGTTTTCCGGGCGTCCCGCCCGGGGCATGGTGAACCGGCTGATGGATGCCCTGGGCCCCATGCCGGACGTGACCCCGGCCTTCCCCCTGGCGGGCAACGCCATCGGACCGTTGCGGGCAGCGGCGGAAGCCAAGGGCAGCGGTGATTGCTCCCCCTTGTGGGCAGGGCAGTTCGCCAGTGCGTGCCGGGACATATCGGCGGCAGAAGTGACCCGGTGGCTGGCCGAGGGCTGGGGTTAGTTTTTTGTAGGAGCTATGCAGGGCCGCTTCCCCCCTATGGCCCGATTTAACCTTGCAGGTTGCGGGGCAGCGGTCAGAATCGACATCCTGTTTACCGGCCATGCCGGTGTGAGACTTGCCCGGCCCGCTGCCGGGCCCCAGCGGAGTGCTTTACATGCAGCGTATCGAGATTACCAAGACCTTCCCGTTTTCCGTGGACAAGCTGTTCGACTTTCTCAGTGACCACGAAAACCTGGAAGTGATTTTCGCCCCGGCCAAGATCAAGCGAGTGAAGCCCGGCATCGACAGCCCCAACGGCGTGGGCTCCACCCGCCGCATGCGCATCCTGATCGCGCCGCCGTTCGAAGAAACCGTCACCAAGGTGGTCCCCAACGAACTGATCGAATACAAGATCAGCAAGGGTAGCCCCCTGAAGAACCACAAGGGCACCATGCGCTTTTCCGAAAACGGCAACGGCGGCAGTCAGCTGCACTATGTGATCGAGTTTGAAGGCAAGCTGCCGCTGCTCGGTCCGGTAGTAAAAGCCGGCCTGGGTCAGGCCATCAGCCGTGGGCTGAACAAGCTGAAGCTGTAGTTCCGCCTGTCCGGGCTGGCGGGGCGTTCCTGGCTTGAGCGACCCGGCGAGCCCGGCGCCTGTCCCGGCGACAACGGCTCGGCAACGCGCATCAGTCGCCGCTGGACAGCAGGGATTCCAGCTCTGCCCGGCCGCGCTGGTTGGCTTCCACCAGCTTGTCGCCATCGTGCTGGTGTTCCACCTGCTCGCGCAGCAGTGTCTCGTCCAGTTCCCGGAAGCTGCGCACCAGATCGATGGCGGTGGATTCCGGCACACCCAGTTGCATCAGCGTCACCCGGGTACTGAGCAGGGCGGACTCGAACGTCTCCCGGATTACCTGATCGACCCCCAGGGCATGGAGCTTGTAGGCGTGGAAGCGGTCCCGGGCCCGGGCCACGATAGTCACATCAGGGAAGTGGTGACGTACCAGTTCCGCGGCCTTGAGCGAGTCGTCCACATCGTCCACCGCCAGCACCAGCACCCGGGCGTATTCCAGTCCCGCATTGCGTAACAGGTCCAGGCGGGTCACATCACCGAAGTACACCTCGTTGCCATAGCGGCGCAGCATGTCGATCTCGTCCGGATCGGAATCCAGGGCGGTGAACGGGATCTTGCGTGCCACCAGGATCCGCGCGGTGATCTGCCCGAAACGCCCCAGGCCAGCGATCACCACCCGCGGGTGATGGTCGGGCATGTCTTCCGCTTCCAAGTCCGGGCGCGAGGTGCTCTTGCTGCGCTCCGGCCACAGCAGGGTGACCAGTTTCAGCAGCAGCGGGGTGGCGGCCATGGACAGGGCCACCACCAGGTTGAGCTGGCCCACCAGGGTGGTGTCCAGCAGGTTCAGGGCCTGGGCCTGGGTGAACAGCACAAAGGCGAACTCACCGCCCTGGCAGAGCAGGATGCCGAACAGGGCGGTATTGCGCCATTCCACCCCGCGCACCCGGCTGATCACCGCCAGCACCAGGGCTTTCAGGCCCAACAGCACCAGCAGATAGAGGGCAATATCCCCCGGGTTGTCGACCAGCAAACGCAGATCCATGGTCATGCCGATGGCCAGGAAGAACAGCCCCAGCAACAGACTCTTGAAGGGCTGGATATCCGTTTCCAGTTGCTCCCGGTAGGGCGAGTTGGCCAGCAGAACCCCGGCCACGAAAGCCCCCAGGCCCATGGACAGCCCCAGGTGCTCCATCAGGGCGGCGGCGCCCAGCACCAGCATCAGGGCACTGGCGATCATCAACTCCCGGTTGCGCAATTTCGCCAGCCAGCCCAGCCAGGGATTGAGGGCATACTTGCCCGCCAGCACCATGGCCACCAATGCCACCAGACCGGCCAGCAACTGCGGGCTGTCCTCTCCGGCCTGGGTGCCGGCCAGCAGGGGCAACAGCAGCAGGATGGGGATGACCGCCAGATCCTGGAACAGCAGAATGGAGAACGCGGAGCGGCCCTGGGGTGTCCCCAGCTGATTGTTTTCCACCAGCATCTGTACCACAAAGGCGGTGGAGGACAGCGCCAGGGTGAAGCCGATGGCCAGACTCACGTTGGTCTCGAAGCCCAGCAGCAGAAAGGCCCCCGCCAGCAGCGCGGCACTGAGCAGCACCTGGCTGGCCCCCAGGCCCACCAGCCGGCGCCGCTGCGCCCACAGTTGTTGCGGTGCCAGTTCCAGCCCCACCAGAAACAGCATCAGCACCACACCGAGCTCGGCGAAGTGCAGCACGTCGGTGCCGCCGCTGACCAGCGCCAACCCCAGCGGCCCCACGGCGATCCCCGCCGCCAGATAGCCCAGAATGCTGCCCAGTCCCAGTCGCTGGAACAGGGGCAATAACAACAGGGTCGCCGCCAGCAGCACCAGCGCCTGAGAGAAAAAGCCTTCCACGATGATCTCCTTTTTCTGATCCGCTCATGCTAGCGGATTTACCCCCGGGCCGTTGTTAAAAAGCGCTTTCATCCTGGCCTGCACCAAAATTGCCCAACCATCGCCAAAGCCTTACCATGCGCGCTCTTTATTCGCCCCGGAATAGTGCGCGAGATGAGTGAACAGAATGACCGGCTGCGCCAGCAACTGGTCGGCGGCCTGTTGCGGCAACTGCATCTGGATGTGATGAGCCAGCGGTTTAATCCCCGCCTGGTGCTGGCGCTGTTCAACCTGGTCAACGGTGGGTTGAGCATTGCCCTGATTGCCATCGTGGCGCTGATTACCCAGCAGTCGTTTATCTTTCCCTCCCTGGGGGCCACCGCCTTTCTTCTGTTCCACCTGCCCCTGGCGGAAGCCGCCTCGCCGCGCAATGTGCTCAGCGGTCACGTGATCGGCGTGCTCTGTGGCTGGGCTGCCCTGTGGATATGCGGGCTGGACGATGCCCCCGCCGCGTTTCTGACCGGGGTGGAATGGCCTCGTGTGGTGGCGGCCAGTCTTTCGCTGGGCTTCACCAGTGCCCTGATGATCCTGTTGCGGGTCGCCCATCCCCCCGCCGGGGCCACGGCGCTGATTGTCTCCCTGGGCCTGATGCATGAGCTTCAGCAACTACCGGTGCTGATCAGCGCCGTGGCCCTGCTGGTCGCCCAGGCCTTTATCATCAACCGGGTTGCCGGGATTCCCTATCCGCTGTGGCGCAGCAACAAGGCGAACGCCTGAGCCACTTTCGTAATGAGAATTACTTTTATTCCTGATAGACTGCGGCGCTCAGTCTGATCGTAACAGGTGCCCCATGCGCGCAATTCTGGTGGTTCTTCATCGCTGGTTCGGCCTCTTTATTGCCGGCTTTCTGATTATTGCCGGCCTGACCGGGGCGCTGATCTCCTGGGACCACGAGCTGGATGAATGGCTCAACCCGCACCTGTTCGAGAGCCAGAGTGAAGGGCAACCGCTGCCCATGCTGGAACTGGTGGACCGGGTGGAGCAGGCCGACCCACGGGTACGCGCCAGCTTTTTCCATCTGGAGCCGGAGCCCGGCCACAACGCGGAAATCTGGGTGGACGCCAGGGTGAATCCGGAAACGGGTCGCCGCTATGAGCTGGACTATGACCACGCCTTCGTGGACCCGGTCACCGGCGAGATCGTCGGCAAACGCCTGTGGGGCAAGATCTCCCTGCACCCGGAACACCTGATGTCGTTCCTCTACAAGCTGCACTTCACTCTGCACCTGCCGGAGTGGAAGGGCATTGATCGCTGGGGGATCTGGCTGATGGGTGCCGCCGCCATGGTCTGGCTGTTCGATACCTTTATCGCCATGGCACTGACCCTGCCGCGTAAGCGCCGTACCCAAAAGCCCGCTGGCAAGAGCTGGCTGCAACGCTGGAAACCTGCCTGGATGATTCGCCGCGGCGCCGGCGCCTACAAGCTGAATTTCGACCTGCACCGGGCCGTGGGCCTGTGGGTGTTCGGCCTGCTACTGATTCTGGCGTTCACCTCTTTCTCCCTGAACCTGTACCGGGAAATCTTCTACCCGGTCATGTCCATGGTCTCCGAAACCACCCCCGGGCCTTTCGAGACACGCACCCCCACCGCCCTGCATGAACCGGTGGAACCCCAGGTAAGCTGGCCGGCCCTGTTCGATAAAGCGCGCACCGAAGCGGATAACCGCCAGTGGCAAGAGCCCATCGGCGATACCTTCTACAGCGACAACTTCGCCGTGTTCGGGGTGCGCTTCTATTACCCGGGCGAAGACCACGACAGCGGCGGCATGAAAGTGAAAAGCCTCTACTACGATGGCGAAAACGGCCAGCTGATCGGTGACGAAGTGCCCTGGGAAGGCACCGCCGCCGATGTGTTCAACCAGCTGCAGTTCCCCCTGCATTCCGGCCGCATCGCCGGCCTGCCCGGCCGTATCATCGTATCGATCATGGGCATTGCCGTGGCCATGCTCTCCATCACCGGCGTAGTGATCTGGTGGAAGAAACGCAAGGCGCGGGTGGCGAGTCGCAAACGGAAAAAGCAAGCAGCCATGACAGCCACCACCGCGTCCTGACCGCAGCACCTGTAGGAGCACCTCTCGAGGTGCGAACCGCGCGCCAGCGCGGAAATCGTCCGCAGGACGATCAGGAATATCAACGCTCGACAGATTTGAGAAAGGGGAGGCGAGCAACATAAACGTTGTCGCCTCGCTTCGCGAGGTTCGCACCTCGAGAGGTGCTCCTACAGGGGGTTATAGCCAGGCGGCGTTCCAATAGGGGTAGTCTCTCAGCGAACTGACGAGGCCGGCACGCAAAGGGTTGGCAACGATATATCGCGCCACATCCCGAATGCTTTCCTCTTTGCGTACCGCATGGTCATGATACCCCTTCTGCCAGACCGCCGAACCGCAAAGCCGACCACTTCGACCCTTCACTCTGAGCATGACTTTGGACAGAGACTCGCCATCCCCAAGCTGAAACAACCAGTGTAAATGGTCAGGCATAAGCACATAGCAAAGTGTTGAGGTAGCGCCAGCCTGATCACTCCAGAGAAGCGTTCTGCACACCCGTCTTGCCAGGTGGTAGTCGGCAAACCAAGGATACCGCCCATTCGTCACCGCAGTGACGTGATAAACCCTTCCCGCCTCGGAGTAACGCCCCTGCCTGAGACGGTTTCCCTGATATCGCTTTTCCATACAAAAAGGATTGCGCCCAAGCACAAGGCAGCAAAGCCGATATCGCTGAAGTTTCTGTAGGCGGCACGATCAAGCGAACGAGAGCAGGCTCTCAACAGCAAGCATCAAAACCGATCACGACCGGGCTGGTTGAGGTTGTTGATGCGGGTCTTGCCCAGCAGTTTCAGTAACAGATTGCGGAAGAAACGCAGTAGCGGATAGAGCACTTTCGAGACACGCCGGGAACGGAACATCCAGTAGTTGAAACGGTTGAAGATCCCCGAGCGACTGCCGATCAGGGCCAGGGCATGGATGGCATCGGCGCCGTAATAAAGCTGGTCGCCCATTTTCAGCACCATACCCTGATCGATATCCAGGCCGGCACCGGTAATCTCGCGCATCACCTCCGTGTCTTCCCGGGCATCCACGATGCGCAGTTCACCCACGCTTTCGCGGATGCGCACCACCTGGCAATAGGCGTGGCAGGCCGGGCATTCCTTGTCGTAGACCAGCAAGATGTTGGGACGGGACACATGGCCTCCGGCTGAACCCAAAAAAAGCCCCCTGTCGGGGGCTTGTTGTTACCACTGAATCGGCGCTTCCGACGAGCCCGGGCTGGGCGCCTGCCCGGCGGGTCCGGCCGCCGGGCTGTCTGCGCCAGCGGCACTGCGTACCCGGTCGCCGGCCTGCAGGGGGCTGCTGGCCGGGCCATCCAGGCGAGCGACGCCATAATCCGGGCGCACATCGGTGACGGTCAGGGTGGCCAGGGCGTTACCCTCCAGCTTGATGGTCAGGCCGGTGTCCGGGTCTTTCATTTCCCCGGCGGGGCGATAGACCTGCATGCTGGCATCCTGCTCCAGCCGGCCCTGACCCTGGCTCAGGAATACGGTATCGCCCTGCACCTTGATGATCTGCACCGGATAGAGCACATCCGTGGCGGCACCGGCCATGGCCCGGGCAATGACGGGATAGAGTTCATCCGCCAGCCGCTCCGGGTGGTTGCGGTCGTCGATCTTGAGCTGACGGGCCACCTCGCGGATGGACGCTTCAGACTGGTTCCAGTCGAACAGGTCTGCCCAGAGGATTTCGCTGCTGGTGGTATCGATCAATCGATAGCGAACCCGGATGCGCGGCTCATAACCGGAAAACTTGGCACCATAGAATTCCCGCTGACTGTCGCCGATGCTGAAATCTTCGATGGTGCCTACCAGCAGCAGATCGGCCCCTTTGCGCTGCCCCAGCCGGGCCAGCTCTTCCGGCGCCACACTGCCGCTGGCGACGACGGACTGCTCCTGATCAATGGCATCCAGGTTGGCCCGGTCCAGCACCCGGAAGCGACCGGACTGGGTAAAGGCGGTAACCAGATCATCGCGCAGCTGACGCTGCACCTGGCTGGCCGGCACCTGCACGTCACCCAGGTCATAACGGGGCTGGCGGCTGTCGAAGGTGGTAATGGCAATACCAGGCAAGTGCGAGCGGTCCGCACCCAGGGTCTTGGGACGAAGCACCTCCGCCTGCACGTTGGCCTGCCACAGGCCGTCTTCCACCTGCTTCACCGACTGCACCTGGTAACTCTTGATATTGCCCAGGGTAGGCAGCTGCGGCTCCGGCACCGAGGTCTCGGTACCGATCCAGGTGCTGACATCACCCTGCTGGCGAACCACCCACTGCAGCACATTGGTGCGGAAGTTCGGGTCCACGGCCACGCTGACCCCGCCGGCCTGTCGCACCGCCGCCACCAGGGCATTGGTCATGGCCTGCTCCGGGTTGTCGCCGTAGCCGCGGGCCGATACAGAAACGGTCTCCGTGGCAGCCTGGGCCAGCGACGCACACAACAACAGGATGAAACATAAAGGAGCGAACAGGTGCTTGGTCATAACGGCCTCCATGTCTGGTTAGCTTGCACGCAGCCGGTCACCCCGGTTGCGTGCAGCGTCCTTACAACCCGAACAGGCTCTTGCTGCGAGTCTTGCGGATTTCTTTTTCGTTGGTCCACTCGATGATGCCGGTCTGGATGTTGAGCAGCTTGAGGGTGAACTTGTAGTACACGTCCTTGGTGCTGCCATCCCGTTTGACGATGGAGGAGAAGTTACCGTACATCATCAGCTCGGCACCGATCTGGCGGCCCATGGCGGCGGCCGTGGATTGGTCCACCATGCCGGAATCGCTCTGGTATTCCAGCTGCTGACGCACGCGATCCACCACGGACATGTCCACAAAACGGAACTTGCCGGAGTTGATCAGCTTGGACTGGATGGTGTCGGTGATGGACTCGGTGTCCACGTGTTCGGTGGTCTTGTTCTTGATGCGATCCACGAATACCACCGGACGGCGGTTCTGGGTCATCTGCACGATGGGCGGAAACACCATCATGTCATCCACCATCTTGGCGGCGATCATCTGCAGGTCGGTGGAACCGAAATCCGTGTTCACGGTTTCGCGGGCCTGGGCATCACCGTAATCCACCTTGGAGGCACAACCGGACAGGGCCAGGGCGCTGCCCAGCAGCAGCAGGGAAAGTAGGCGTAGCATTATGAGATTCTCCTTGTTCCTTTTAGGAAGGCACGCGACGATTATTCGCGTACCCAGATTTCAAAGCGTACGGCGGACGGGTTGGGGGCAACGGCCTGGACGCTGTTCTGGCTACGACCTGCCATCACCACCTGCCGCCAGGGCTGGCCTTCCGGCGCCTGCTCGAAACCGTCCTTATCAAACCATTTGAACTTGTATTGGAAATCCAGTTCAAATTTCCAGTCATTTTCCAGGGTGGCCTGTATGTAGAGCAGGTCGCCCACGGTCTTTTGCTTCAGGTCCTGCACGGAAATGCGGCTGGATAACAGGCTGTTGCTGGAATAGACCTTGGTGATGGTCTCGCCGTCTTCATCCACTTCCATGCGGCCCATATTGGTGGCCGAACAGGCCGCCAGCATGGCCGCCAGCAGCAGCGCCAGCATCGGGCGTAACAGTGTCATAAGGGTCCCTCCTGAACGGGTAACACGCGGGTAATCAGCTGGCCGGGAACGGCCGCCACATGAATCACGGTGAGGCCACGGTTAACCACCGGTACCGTCAACGTAGCATTGCCCCCGGGGGTGCTCAATACAAGGGTATGTTCCCCCTGGGGCAGTGAAAATCGTGTTGCCTGGGCATAGGCAGGCAGGGTCAGCCAGCTGCGCCGGTCCGCCTGCTCGCTGACCAGGTTGTACAGCTGGGTGGCAAAGGCCCCCAGCGGGCCGAAATCATCGTTGGCCTTTTTCTGCAGGTTGTACTTGGCGGTGGCCCGCAGGGTCTGGCGCACCAGCATGCCCGGCAACCGCTCTTTCAGGTCCTTGGCGGCCAGGGCCCCCACATCCGCCAGCACCACGGTTTCCCCCAGCGGCTGGCTGGCGCTGTCCAGCACCCGCAGGCTGTTGGGACGTGGCTTGCTGGTCAGGGAATAGGTGGGAAAGGCCACCGAAAAGATGCCGTGGACCGTGGGAATGGGCAGGCTGAATTCTTCCCGGGCCTGCACAAAACCCTGCTCGTACAGTACCGCTACCATGCCGTCTTTTTCAGGCCGGCCCTTCATGGCATTGGACACGCGCTCAACGTCTTCCTTGAGCATGTCCAGCTCCGGATGAATCTCCAGGGCCTTCTTGTAGTCCACCAGGGCATCGTTGTATTCGCCGTGGGCTTCCCAGAACAGGGCCGACAGGTAGAAAGTCCAGGCATTCTGGAAACTGGCCTTCACTTCCCCGGCCACCGCATTGATGCCCTGGAAATAGCCATCGAACTGGCTCAGGTCCACGTTGTTTTCTTCCGCCGCTTCCTCCGCCTTGGCAATTTCCTTGTCGCGCTTGTCCGCAGCCACCCGTTGTTCCAGGGCCGCACCACGCAGCTCCACAGCGGTACCGGTGGGATCGTTGGCGTCCCAGTAGTTCAGGGCCTGGTAGGCATGGGTGAAGATGCGCTCGTAGTCCGGCGCCACATAGCCGCGGGCATTGTCGTTGGTGACCAGGGAAGTGGTGGAAGACGCCAGGGACGAGACCTGGATACGGGCACTGGCATCCTCCTCGTCGTATTTCTGGATGGCAGCAGCAAAGGCCTCACGGCTTTGCTCGCGCTGGCCGGTGAGCTGGCTGACCCGGCCCAGTTCCTGCAGATAAAGGACGCCATCGCCGCCAGCAGCGGCTTTTTCCAGCTTCTCGGTGGCCGCCGGCGCCACCGGAGCGGTGGCCAGCGAGGCCTTCCATTGCTGGGCCTGATTGGGGTAGGGCACAAACAGGGAGTTTGTGGCACAGCCGGACAATGCCAGCAGCCCTGCAACCAACAGGCATCCTTTCCTGAGTCGTCTCATAGGTTAGATACGAAAAAAGCCGGAGCAGGCAAGGTAGCCCGCCACCGGCTTTTTGTCGAGTGTTTCACCGTTCTCAGGGAGGACCCGAACAGCCGCTCCCCGAGAAACGCCGACCCGCCTAGAACAACACCCGGGTACGAATGGTGCCGTCGATGGTGCGCAGCTTCTCCAGCGCCAACTGGCTGTAGCCCTTGTCCACATCGATGACCACGTAACCGATCTCTTCGTTGGTCTGCAGGTACTGGCCACAGATGTTGATGCCATTCTCGGAGAAAATGGTGTTGATCTGGGTGAGCACGCCGGGCACGTTCTTGTGAATATGCAGCAGGCGGTGCATGTCCGGGTGAGCCGGCAGGGCCACTTCCGGGAAGTTCACCGCGCCCAGGGTGGCACCGTTGTCGGAATAGCGGGCCAGCTTTTCGGACACCTCGGTGCCGATGTTGACCTGGGCTTCCTGGGTGGAACCACCGATGTGCGGGGTCAGGATCACGTTGTCGAATTCACGCAGCGGGCTGATGAATTCGTCGTCGTTGCCCTTGGGCTCTTCCGGGAACACGTCGATGGCCGCGCCCAGCAGGTGACCGTCTTTCAGGGCCGCCGCCAGGGCGTCGATATCCACCACCTTGCCGCGGGCGTAGTTGATCAGGTAGCCCTTGGGCTTCATGGCACGGATCTGCTCTTCCTTGATCATCCAGCGGGTGTCGGCGGTGTCCGGCACGTGCAGGCTGACCACATCGCTCATGCCCAGCAGCTCGGTGAGGCTACTCACCTGCTCGGCATTGCCCAGCGGCAGCTTGGGAATCACGTCGTAGAACTTCACCTTCATGCCCATGGACTCGGCCAGTACGGACACCTGGGCGCCGATATTACCGTAACCCACCAGACCCAGGGTCTTGCCCCGGATTTCATAGCTGTCCTTGGCAGACTTGAGCCAGCCGCCGCGGTGGGCAGAGGCGTTCTTCTCGGGAATGCCGCGCATCAGGTTGATGGTATGGGCAATCACCAGTTCCGCCACGGAACGGGTATTGGAATAGGGGGCATTGAATACCGGGATACCACGCTTCAGGGCAGCATTGAGGTCTACCTGGTTGGTACCGATACAGAAACAACCCACGCCGATCAGCTTCTCCGCTGCCTGGAACACCTCTTCGGTGAGCTGGGTGCGGGAACGGATGCCAATGAAATGGGCGTCCTTGATCTTGTCTGCCAGGTCGTTGCCGGTCAGCGCAGTGGGCAGCAGCTCCACATTGCTGTAGCCGTGCGCCTTCAGGTTCTCCACGGCGTTTTCGTGGATGCCCTCGAGCAGGAGAACGCGGATCTTGTCCTTCTCAAGAGAAGTATCGGCCATGATGGAAGTCTCGGTAGCCTGTGAAATGGGCGCGTATGGTACCATAGCGCGCTCAAATTGAGAGCAACCCGTGCGGGACTTCTCTTCATGTCCCCATGAGCCCGACTCAAGCACCCGGCACGACCCGTTCAGGAGACCCGTTGATGACCGCCCATGCCCATGCTGCGCTGGAGCAACTGACTGATTTGCTTGGCAATCGCCTCCTTACCGACCCGGAAAGCGCCCAGCGCTACGGGGTCGACTGGACCAAGGTATGGGCCCCGGCCCCCAGCGCCATCGCGCTGCCGGAGACCATCGACGAGGTGCAGCAGATCGTGGAGATCGCCAACGACCACGGCCTGCACCTGGTGCCGTCCGGGGGCCGCACCGGCCTGTCCGCCGGGGCGGTGGCCGCCAATGGCGAGCTGGTGGTGGCCTTTGATCGCATGAACAAGATCCTGGATTTCAACGAATTCGACCGCGCCGTTACCGTGCAGCCCGGTGTTATCACCCAGCAACTGCAGGAATTCGCCGAAGAGAAAGGGTTGTTCTACCCGGTGGACTTCGCCTCCGCCGGCTCCAGCCAGATCGGCGGCAACATCGGCACCAACGCCGGCGGCATCAAGGTGATCCGCTACGGCATGACCCGTGACTGGATCACCGGCCTGAAAGTGGTCACCGGCAAGGGCGAGCTGCTGGACCTGAACAAGGGCCTGATCAAGAACGCCACCGGTTACGACTTCCGGCACCTGTTCATCGGCGCCGAGGGCACCCTGGGTTTTGTGGTGGAAGCCACCGTGAAACTGGCCCGCCAGCCGAAAGACCTGACCGCCCTGGTACTGGGCGCCCCCGGCTTCCGGGAAGTGATGAAAATCCTGCACGCCTTCCAGCAGGACATCGACCTGACCGCCTTCGAGTTCTTTTCCGACAAGGCCATGGCCCATGTGCTGGAACACGGCGTGGCCAAACCCTTCGACACCGCGTGCCCGTTCTACTGTCTGCTGGAATTCGAACAGCTGTCCGAAGCCACCGGCGACCAGGCCATGGCCATCTTTGAGAAGTGCGTGGAAGAAGGCTGGGTGCTGGACGGCGTCATGAGCCAGTCCCTGCAGCAGCTGGACCAGCTGTGGCAACTGCGCGAGCGCATCTCCGAGTCCATTGCGCCACATACCCCCTACAAGAACGATATCTCCGTCACCGTGGCGAAAGTGCCGGACTTCGTGGAAGACATCGACACCGTGGTGCAGGACGCCTACCCGGATTTCGAGATCGTCTGGTTCGGCCACATTGGCGACGGCAACATGCACCTGAACATCCTCAAACCGGCGGACCTGGCCAAGGAAGACTTCTTCGCCCAGTGCAACAACGTGTCCAAGTGGGTGTTTGAAATCGTCGAGAAGTACAACGGCTCTATTTCTGCGGAGCACGGCGTGGGCATGACCAAGAAGCCCTACCTGGAATACTCCCGCAGCCCGGAAGAAATCGCCTGCATGAAAGCAGTGAAGCACGTCTTCGACCCCAACAACATCATGAACCCGGGGAAGCTGTTCGATGTTTGATGAAATCAACACCCCGGTGGATCAAGACGGTTACCAGCACCGCTGGATCGACGGGTCGCCCATCGACATTCCCGTGGGCAAGGCCGTGTGCGTGGGCCGCAACTACGCGGACCACGCCAGGGAACTGGGCAATGACGTCCCGGATGCCCCCATCTTGTTCATGAAGCCGGCCACCTCGTTGGTAAGCCTGCACGAACCCCTCGAACTACCCAAAGGGCAGGGCGAGGTGCACCACGAAGTGGAGATGGTGGTGCTGATCGGCAAACGGATTCACAGGGAAACCGATCTGGACAACGTCCGCTTCAGCATCGCCGGCTACGCCGTCGGGCTGGACCTGACCCTGCGTGAGGTGCAGAACAATCTGAAAGAAAAAGGGCACCCCTGGGAACGTGCCAAGGCCTTCGACGGCGCCGCCCCGGTCTCCGGCTTTATCGATGCCCGCGGTATTTCCGTGAAGCAGAAGCTCAACGTCACCCTGGAAATCAACGACGAGGTGCGCCAGCACGGCCACACCGGCCAGATGCTGTTCCCCACCTTCGAGTTACTCAGCGAAATCAGCCAGACCTTCACCCTGGAACCCGGCGATCTGGTCTTCACCGGCACCCCCGCCGGCGTCGGCCCGCTGAACAGCGGCGATAAATTTACCGCCCGGCTGGGTAATATCATTCAGGTGTTCGGCTCCGTCGCCTGACGGGGCCCCTCCTGTAGGAACGAGCGAAGCGGAGTAACGCCCGGAGGGCGGCCCGAAGGGTGAGCGTTAGCGAATACATCTCTCGAGGTGCGAATCTCCGGCCTAGGTTGGTGGCATCCAAGCCACCAACCTCTATCTGCAACCCATTACTCTGTCTCCCCCTCAGCCCGCCTATCCCTTTATATTGATAATAGGACAAAACCTATATAGGCTATAGCCTATTCAAGGATGAAGGACTGACAATGTGGCAGATTCAAACCACGGACAGGTTTGATGAATGGTTCGATGCGCTCAACAACACAGACCGGGAAAACGTCATCGCCGGCATGCTTGTTCTGGAACAAAAGGGACCACGCCTGTCCCGACCGTATGCCGATACCGTGAAAGGATCGGCTCACCCGAACATGAAGGAGCTGCGGGTCCAGAGCAGGGGCAATCCCATCCGGGCTTTCTTCGCCTTTGACCCGGAACGAATCGGGATTCTGCTCTGCGCCGGCGAGAAGACAGGGAAAGACAAACGGTTCTACGACGAGATGATTCCGGTGGCTGACCAAGAATTTACCGCGCATCTCCAGAAACTCAACCGAGGTGGTTCATAATGGCGAGAACACTGCAACAGATCCTGGAAACCGAAAAGCCAGAGATTGTCGAAAAGGCCAAAAAGAAAGCTGACGCCATCCTGCTGGATATCCACCTGGCTGAAATCCGTGCCCTGATGAACAAAACCCAGGCCGAAATGGCCGCTGCACTTGGAGTGAAACAACCCACCATTGCCGGAATGGAAAAGGCCGGTCAGGATCTGAAACTCTCAACCCTGAAACGTTATATTGAAGCGGCTGGGGGTAAAGTGCGGCTGGATATCGAGCTTCCAGATGGGCAGCATCATGGGTTTACGCTTTAGAGAAGGTTTCTCCCACGGGCCAAGACTTGGCCCCCAATGTCGTACTGCCGTACGTTGAATTGGCCCGCTATCCTGACAGCTTCCGGCCAGCGCTGCCTGAGTGCCAGGTTGTCCGTTCATTGAGGGCAACATCGTGGCGGCAAAGGAAAAAGCTGGGAACCTATCTACACGCATCCTTTTCCTACCCGGTGAGACAGTCATCGTTTTCAGATTTCCACAGGATCTCACATGTTCAAGAAGGCACTCGCCACCCTGGTTTTACTGATCACTTCTGTAACGGTTTCCGCAGCAGATAATCCCCTCAGCGTACATGTTCTCAACACCCAGAATGGTCTTCCGGGGCCCGGCATTGAGGTGACCTTGGCGTATTACGACAATGGCCAGTGGGTGTCACTGAACGCTGGAAAAACCAATGAGCAAGGACGTATCACCGCCCTATACCCTGCCGGGAAAAAAATTAAGGAGGGGGTGTATAAGGTAACGTTCAAAACCGGTGACTGGATGAAGCGTCGCAATGCAGAAACGTTTTTCCCTGAAATCCCGGTTGTCTTCGAAGTTGATGGAACGCTTTCACACTACCACATCCCCCTGCTGCTCAGCCCGTTTGGCTACTCAACCTACCGGGGCAACTAGCGACGATACCGCCAAGCCACCCGGACGCCGCAATGGGCTGTCCGGGTGACTGGTATCGGGATATGCGCCTGGGTCACATGCCTACATCACCCGGAAATGCTTGCGCACCGTTTCGTTGACCCAGCCGCCCAGCCGCTCCCGGCCTATGCTGTTGATAAAATCCCTTACCTCGTCGGCGTAGGCGCCATCCTCTTCGAGAATATGGTGCAACAACCAGCCTTCCAGCAGTCGCAGTAATTCATCGGTGACGGCGTCTCCTTGCTCATGTCGGCGTAACAGGGATTCGATATGAAAGGTGAATTGCCGGTGTTTATGGTGATGGTCATCCAGCTCACCATAGCCGGCCCGCTCCATGAGCGCTTCCTCGAAGCTGAAGTGGGATTCGGTATAGTCCACCAGGTCGTAGAGCACCCGGGCCACTCCCAGCTGGGCGTCCGGCTGGTCGGCCAGGCGATCCAGCTCATTGATGTAATCCACAATGCGTTTGTGCTGCTGGTCGATGACCAGAATGCCCAGTTCGTAGGCCGGGCCCCATAGGATGCGCATGATCCTTCTCCGTTTGCCGTGCTGCAGGTTCTTGACGCTAGCAGGGGGCGAAACGGCGAATGTAGATATGGATCAAGGTTTGTGCGCGAAAGACAGGGGGGAACTGCCGGGCGGACGTTGCGCCCTCCCGGCATCGACGGGCCATCCCTGTTACGGTGCCGCTGGGGCGGCTTTGCGTAACACCAGTAACGTATCCACCAGAATGATGGCCAGCAAGGCCGCGGCGGAGAGCGGGAAGGCCAGAGCCACCACCAGCATGATCACAGCCACGGTCCGTGCCGGGGCCGGTTCGGCGCGGGGCGGGGCACGGCGGGACTGGCGCTTCCACCAGAGCAGGGCCCCGGTGACGGTGAGCGACAGTATCAGGGTCACCAGCAGCAGATTGAGCAGCCAGTTCCACAGACCCAGGTCCCCCTGGTGCAGCGGAATGGAGGCGGCCATGGCCTTGCCCATGGCCGGATAGTCGGCGAAGCGGATTTCCTGCAGAGCCTGGCCGGTGACGGGATCCAGGTGCAGGATGCGCTCGTCCATCGGGTTTGTCAGGTCGCCGGCGATGGTGGTGGCCGAGACCGTCCAGACACCATTGTCCTGTTGCGGGAAATGCACACGGAAATTGCCGAATCCCTGTGCACGGGCCTGACTCACCACATCATCCAGTCGCAGGGACCGATCACCCGCACTGCCCTGCGGCATGGGGGTCTGCTCCACCGCCCAGGGCACGCGATGCAGGCCGGCTTCGTTCATGGCGTGATGGCTGTCGACGGCCTCCGGGGCCACCTGTGTGGCATCAAAGCGGGTGCCCGGCAGGGAACCCCATGGCTGCACCAGTTTGCCACCCCAGATGTTGGTCCAGGCCAGGCCGGAGATCAGGAAGAACAACAACGGCAGGGCAATCAGCCAGCCAATGCCCAGGTGCCAGCCGCGCCAGTCTGCCCGGCTGCTGACGGTCCGGGAAGGAATCAGGGTGCGCAGGCCGCCCTTCGGCCAGGCCAGATAGAGGCCGGTGACGATCATCAGTACTGCCAGACCGGCAGCGATTTCGATCAGGGCATCGCCCAGGTCACCGAGGAACAGGGAGCCATGGAATGTCTTGATACGCGCATAGAGGCTGGCAGCGGGATCCCGGTCACCCAGTATCTGTCCGGTATAGGGATTCAGATAGACCAGGGTGGCCGGCGCATGATGGCCACCGTGGCCGGCATGGGAATGGGGCTGCAGAGAAAACCGTGCGGACTGATCGGCGGCCTGGGGCGGCAGGTAGAGTTTTACTGCGGCATGCGGATATTGTTGCTCCACGGTTTCCAGCAACACGGAGGCGGGCAGGGGATTGGTCCCTGCTTCAACCGTCTGCAGGGACGCGTTCAGGGCCGAATCCAGCGGCTTGCTTAGCAACATCAGCAGGCCGGTGAACGCCAGCATAAACAGGAAGGGAAGCACCAGCATGCCGACCAGGAAATGCCAGCGCCACACCGCCCGGTAGAAACGGGTAGGCCCGGATCCGGCTGGATTGACAGCGTTCATGGGCAGACCCTCTCGTCAGAAATCAAAGCGGATGCCCGCGAACACGGAACGGGGTTCGCCTGCCTGAAGAAGGGCATCGTTGATGTTCGCGTCATTCCGTACGGTCAGGTTGGCCACGTAGGCTTCATCGGTCAGGTTGCGGCCTTCCAGATAGACTTCCCAGGCATCACGGGTGACACCGGTACGCAGGCCAACCAGTTCGTAGCCGTCCACCTCATAGCTGTTTTCAAAGTCGGCAAAACGGTCATCGACAATGTCGAAGGTAGGGCCGGCAAAGAAACCGTTGGCATGGCGGTACATGATTTCGCCCTTGATGAAGAAGTCCGGGGCCACGGGCAACTGGTTGTCGCCGTAGACCGGGTCGTTGTCAAAGGTGAAGTCGTTGTAGGTCATGCTCAACAGCGGTTCGATGCGGTGGCGGCCATCGCCCAGGGCAAAGCTGGCACCCACCCGGGCTTCCACCCCGGCATGGATAGTGTCTTCCACATTGGTGACCTGACTGGTGCCGGGAGCCCCCGGCTTCTCAACAGAAAGAATTTCGTCTTCGATCTGGGCGTAGTAGACCGCCACTTCCCAATTCCACTCGTTATCCTGGCCAAACGGTGCCACACCTCGGGTTCCCACTTCCCCAACCACACCCTGCATGGCATCCAGGGTGTCATTGTTTGCCTGGACCTCGTCTTCCAGCTCGTACAGGGTGGGCGCCTCATAGAGCTTGCTCACATTGGCGAACAGCTCGCTGCGATCGGCCACCTGGTAGATCACCCCAAGGCGCGGATTGAAGGATTCGTAGGTGTCGTTGGGATTGCGTTGTGCACCGGAGGATACGTTTACATTATCTACCTCCCGGCTCCCGGTCACCGCCTGGGCCCCGTAGACCAGGGTCCAGCGCTCGGCAAAGTGCCAGCGATCCATGGCGAAGATTTCCAGGTTGTCCGCCTTGTTATCCACTTTGGTGGTCAGGGCATCGCGGATGCCGCCGCTATGGGTGTAGTTGCCGCCTTTCACCCAGGTTTGCCCGTAGTTGAGCCCGAGCAGCAGATCATGGTTGCCCATCTGTTTGTCGAAACGCACGGTGGTGCCAAAGGTGGTCTGGTCGTTGTCGATCAACAGGCTAAACCCGGGATCAGCCCCACCAACAATAGGGTGATAGAGCGACTGATCCTCGAAGGAAAAGCCCACCACCAGATTGCTGGTGTCGCTGAGTTGCCAGCGGGTGCGGTTGGCCACACGCCAGGTTTCCACATTCTTGAGGAAATTGCCGCGCTCGTTGTCCTCCCCCGCTTGATAGGGGTCTTCATCAAACTGGGCTTTGTTGAGTGAGCCGGCCAGCTCCTGATCATTGTCTGTATAGGAGAAGTAGAAGCGGTTCTCCACCGTGTCGCTGATTTGCCAGCCGGTGTTGGCATAGACGCTGCCGCGCTGCTGTTCCTGATGATCCCGAAAACCGTCGTAGCTGCGCTGCTCCACAGTCACCAGCGCATCCTTGTCACCGGCCACGACACCACCGGTAATCCGGCTTTGCACGGTGCCGTGGGAGCCACCACTGAGGGAAATCTGGTTGTTGGTGTTACGGGCCGTGGGGCTGATAAAGTCGATGGCCCCACCCAGGGTGCTGGCACCGTAGGTAAGCGCATTGGCACCCCGGGCAATGACCGCATAGCGGGCGGCCATCGGATCAATAAAGCTGTTGTGGTTGTTGCCATCGGCAGCGGTCACCGGCAGGCCATCAATCATCAGTTTGACGCCGTTGCCATCGAAGTTGGTGGCATCCAGATTGGAGCCCCGGCTGGAGAGAAAGGTGGCATCCCCGGTGGCGCCGGTAGCGGTCCATATGCCCGGCACATAGCGCAGCATGTCTCCGATACTGACCACGTTGCGCTCATTGAGCGTCTGCGTGTCCAGCAGAGTGACCGCGCCGGGGGTCAGGGCCTGCTCGCGCTGGAGTTCGATTGGGGTTTCCGCGGCGGCATTTTCCGCGGAGCCCTCTACGGTCACCGGCGCCAGCACATTGGCCTCGTCCTCTGCCGCGATGGCATCCACGGAGATCAACAGACACAGGCAGGCAAGCAGCGGTTGGCGCGGTGAAGACAGCATGAACGATTCCCCGGGGTATTCGGCAAGGACGGCAGGGCACTGGGCCCGATAGCGGCGGATGAGTGTAGGGGGATTGGCGGGGCGGGGACATGTGGCATTTTGTCGCACACTTGCGACCTTGTTATGCAAAAATAATGTCCATGGCATGGGCCCCGTCAGGAGGCCCGGATTCAACAACCAAGACGACAGCGTTTAAAACCGGGATAATGGCGACCCTTCGCCCGCCATTTCGCAACCCCGGTAGCCCCGCCATGGAAATCAACGTCAACTTCCTCGATAACCTTCGCCTGGAAGCCAAATTCGATGACTTCACCGTCATCACCGATCAGCCGATCCGCTACAAGGGCGATGGCTCGGCGCCCAGTCCGTTTGACTATTTCCTGGCCTCGTCGGCCATGTGCGCGGCCTATTTCGTGAAGGTGTACTGCAAGGCCCGGGATATCCCCACGGACAATATCCGCCTGTCCCAGAACAATATCGTCGACCCGGAAAACCGCTATAACCAGATCTTCCGCATCCAGGTGGAGCTGCCGGAGGATATTTCCGAGAAGGACCGCCAGGGGATTCTGCGCTCCATCGACCGCTGCACCGTCAAGAAGGTGATCCAGACCGGGCCGGAATTCCAGATCGAGGAAGTGGACAATCTGGACGAGGACGCCCAGGCCCTGCTGATGGTGAAACCGGACGCCGAACACCGCACCTTTATCGAGGGCAAGGATCTGCCTCTGGAGCAGACCATCGCCAACATGAGCGCCATCCTCGAGGAACTCGGCATGAAGATTGAGATTGCCTCCTGGCGCAATATCGTGCCCCATGTCTGGTCCCTGCATATCCGCGATGCGGCCTCGCCCATGTGTTTTACCAACGGTAAGGGCGCCACCAAGGAAGCGGCCCTGTGTTCGGCGCTGGGCGAGTTTATCGAGCGGCTCAACTGCAACTTCTTCTACAACGACCAGTTCTTCGGTGAAGACATTGCCGACAGCGACTTCGTGCATTACCCCAACGAAAAGTGGTTCAAACCCGGCCCCAATGATGCGCTGCCCGCAGGCATCCTGGATGACTACTGCCTGGGCATCTACAACCCGGACGGGGAGCTGGGCGGCTCCAACCTGATTGATACCAACTCTGGCCGGGTGGACCGGGGCATCTGCGCACTGCCTTTTGTCCGCCACTCCGACGGCGAGACGGTGTACTTCCCCTCCAACCTGATCGAAAACCTGTTTCTCAGCAACGGCATGAGCGCCGGCAATACCCTGGCCGAAGCCCAGGTGCAGTGCCTGTCAGAAATTTTCGAGCGGGCGGTGAAGAAGCATATTATCGAGGAAGAAATTGCCCTGCCGGATGTGCCCGACAGTGTGCTGGCCAAGTATCCGCGCATTGTGGAAGGCATCCAGGCGCTGGAGGAACAGGGCTTCCCGGTGCTGGTGAAGGATGCCTCCCTGGGCGGCCAGTTCCCGGTGATGTGCGTAACACTGATGAACCCGCGCACCGGCGGGGTGTTTGCCTCCTTCGGCGCCCATCCCAGTTTCGAGGTGGCGCTGGAGCGCAGTCTGACCGAGCTGCTGCAGGGCCGCAGTTTCGAAGGGTTAAACGATGTGCCACCGCCCACCTTCAACAGCCAGGAAGTCACCGAGCCCAACAACTTCGTGGAGCACTTTATTGATTCCACCGGGGTGGTGAGCTGGCGCTTCTTCAGTGCCCAGGCGGATGAAGAATTCTGTGAGTGGGATTTTTCCGGAACCAATGACGAAGAAGCCGCGCGGCTGTTCGCCATTCTCGACGATCTGGAAAAAGAGGCCTACGTGGCGGTGTACGATCAACTGGGTGCGCCGGCCTGCCGGATCCTGGTGCCGGACTTTTCCGAGGTCTACCCGGTGGAAGACCTGATCTGGGACAACACCAACATGGCGCTGGATTACCGGGAAGACATTCTCAACCTGCACCGTCTTGACGACGACCAGCTCAGCCAGCTGGCTGAGCGGCTGGAAGAAAGCCAGATCGACAACTACACGGACATCATTACCCTGATCGGTATCGAGTTCGACGAGAACACCGTGTGGGGCCAGCTCACCGTGCTGGAACTGAAGCTGCTGATCCATCTGGCGCTACAGCGTCATGAGGACGCGCTGGAACTGGTGGACATGTTTCTGCAGTTCAACGACAACACGGTGGCACGCGGTCTGTTCTACCAGGCCATGCGTGCGGTGCTGGAAGTCACCCTGGATGACGAGCTGGAGCTGGAAGATTATCGGGTTAACTTCCAGCGCATGTTTGGTAAAGAGACCCTGGATGCGGTGGAGGGATCCGTGAATGGCACCGTCCGTTTCCACGGCCTCACGCCCACCAGCATGCAGCTGGAAGGCCTGGAGAAACATCAGCGCCTGATTGAAAGCTACAGGAAACTGCACGCGGCGCGGGCAGCCAAGGCCGGGTTGGCGTAACGATCGCTTACTGCCGCTTCCGCTAACCGTTGGAGCTTTGCTCGCAAAGCGAAGGGCTTGAACACCCGGGGCAATTCGCCTTGCGAGCAAGGCTCCAACAATTCCTTTCCCTCAGGGGCTTACCTCGATCACCACCTTGCCCCGACACCTGCCCGTGCGGCTGCGCTCATAGGCTTGCTGGCTCTCCGCGAGAGAAAAAACGCTGTCGATGATGGGGCGCACTTTGCCGCTCTCCACCAGGTCCGACAGGGTGTCCAGGTCCCGTGTCCAGGATTCCACCACCACGGTGCCGCAATGCTTGCCGAACACCCGGTAGAACGGGGTGATCAACATGGAGCGGGCATCACCGCCGGTGGAAATAAACCAGCCATCGTCACCGATCAGCCCATCACAGGTGAGCGGGGATTCGTAGGAGGTCACATCAAATACCAGATCAAACGGACCGACGGTTTTCCGGTAATCCCCCTGGGTATAGTCAATGATGGCATCGGCACCCAGTTCCTGGACAAACTCCGCGTTGCGGCCACTGCATACGCCGGTGACATGGAGCCCCATGGCCTTGGCGATCTGTACCGCGAAGGTCCCGACACCGCCGGAAGCACCAATGATCAGTACCGTCTTTCCGGCTTCCGCCTTGCCCTTTTTCAGGCCTTGCAGGGCAGTCTGGGCGGCCAACGGCATGGACGCTGCCTGCTGAAACGTGAGCGATGGCGGTTTCTTGGCAATGCGCTTCTGATCGATACGGGTCAACTCGGCCAGTGATGCGGTGCGTGGACGCATGTCCATCCCGTAAACCGCATCGCCAATCTCGAAGTCCTGCACCTTGCTGCCCTTGTCGATGATCACACCCGCCAGATCATCACCGAAGAAGGGCGGCAACTTGGTCACCAGCAATGGTGTGAAAGCCACCGCCGCGTGGTAATTCAGCTTCCAGTCCTTGGGGTTCACGGACGCGGCGTGTACCTGCACCAGCACATCGTTGGCGCCCAAACGGGCAGGGGCGGACGCGGTTTCCAGGGTCAGTTTGGCAGACAGGCCCCAGCCTGTGGTGGTGATGGCTTTCATGGTGTTGGCTCCGTGATGAACTCAGCGAGCCCAAGCTTAACAAAGGGGAGCGTGAAGAGTGTGGTCCGATGACGCCAAGGGAAAGAGGGTTTGTGTCAGGACGGCGGCAGGCGACAAGACAGCCCTCGGCCTGGCCGAAGGCGTCAGATTCTCCCTTTAGCCCGGATCCACCTTGCCGCGCAGGGACTTGGTCCTGCCGCGTTTGGTTTTACTGTCCATGCGCCGCCGTTTGCTGCCCAGGGTGGGCCGGGTCGGTTTGCGGCTTTTCTGCTCCACCGTCACGCCTTTGATCAACTGGGCCAGCCGGGCCAGGGCGTTTTCCTTGTTCATTTCCTGGGTGCGAAATTGCTGGGCCTTGATGACCACCACCCCATCACTGGTGATGCGCTGGTCACTGAGGGCCAGTAACCGTTCCTTGTACCGTTCCGGCAAGGAAGAGGCCCGGATATCGAAGCGCAGATGGATCGCCGAGGCCACCTTGTTCACATTCTGGCCGCCGCTGCCCTGGGCACGGATTGCCTGAAGATCGATTTCCTGTTCCGGCAGGGACAGGTTGGGTGTGATTTGCAGCATGGCGGTACTGTAGCGGCTTCGGGGAAAGGGGAGCAAGTGACTGCGCCGCCGGGGCCTCCCTCAAGAAGCACGCCTGCAGCGTCGTCGATACCACTGCAGGCGTTTGTTTGCGTGATTAGTTCTTCACATCACGGTCGTAGTTGAGCCGTTTGGCCGCATCCATGGTCAGCAGTTGCATGAACGCCTTGGTTTCGGAATCCGAGCCGGTGGGCGTATTCCCGTCGCCACCGCCAAACACATATTGCGGCACCTTGCGCTGGGCGAAGGCTTCTGCCCAGATTTTCTGGATCTCGATTTCTGCATCCAGTTTCTGGGCCAGGGCGTTGTCTGCCTGCAGCACGGCCTTTTTCTGATAGGCCTCTGCATCGGCCAGGGTGCGACGGGTTTCCGCCTCGATGCGCGCTTTCTCCAGGTTCACCTGGGCGGTCTGTTTGTCGATTTCCGCCTGTTCCTGTTTTTTCTGCGCTTCGGTAATGGCCAGCTGTTTCTCGGTTTCCGCTTCCGTGGTGCGCTGGATCTGGTCCACCTTGGCCTTGGCCTGGCGCTCGGCCACTTCCCGCTCACCCCGGGCAATGGCCAGCAGTCGCTGCTCTTCTTCCTGCACCCGTTGTTCCCGGGCAATGGCCCGATCCGCAGAGGCTTTCTGCTTCAGTTGCATACGCTCGACGAAGCGCTGGTTCGGATCCATCTGAGTGATACGGGCTTCCACCACGGACACACCGTAGTCGATAAACCGCTGGGACTTGCGGCGCGGGATGCCGGTATCGTCCAGCATCTTGCGCACCACGAAGACCACTTTGGAATCATCGCCGTAGTCCTGCTGCTGGGTGCCCATGGCAACATTGGCGCTGCCTCTCACATCGCCCACTCTCTTTTCGCTGATCTCTTCGCGGCGAACGATATAGATGCCATTGATCATCTGGTTTTCGAATTCGGTATTGAACTCGGTACGACCGCCGGAGTAGTACTCTTCGGCACTCATCAGCGACGCATTGGCCTGCAGGGTTTCCTTGAAGGCGGGAATCAGCGCCGTGCGCAGCAGGTTTGCCGGGTTCCGGTATTCATGGGCCAGCTGCAGGAAACTTTCCTTGTCGGAAGGAATGGTAAACCGCACCGTGGCCTGGGCATTGGCGTCCACCTGGTCCAGGAACATGATGTTCTGGGGTGGCAGGGCGGCGGAGGTCTCCGAGCTCTCCACTTCCACATAGTCCAGGTTTTCACTGCCGCCTTTGACCGCCTGAACGGTCAGCGCCCGTTTCCAGGAATTCCAGCGACCGAAGAAGAAGAACTGGTAACCCACATCCGACACCACCTGTTCCTGACCGGTAATAGTGCGAACGTGATACACATAGCCGGGTTCGGCATAGAAAATCGATTTATTGGCAACCACCACCAGGACCAGCACACCAATGACGGCGCCGATCAGTTTGGGTACGGGCAGGGCCCCTTTGAGTTTGTCCTTGAGCATGAATGTTCCCCCAGTCAGTCAACGTGAAAGGAGAATATTCTAGAGGGCATTCCGGGAAAGGATAGTGGGCAATGTCTTACATTTGGGGAAACAAGTAACGAGTAACGAGAAGCGAGTTTCGAAAGGCAAAAACGGCATTCGGGAAGGACCGGTTTTCGCTTCTCGAAACTCGTCACTCGCGACTCACCCCACGGGTACCGCAAAGTGGAGCATCACATGCACCTGCAACTCGCCGACCAGGAACCCGAGTAACGCCCCGACGGTAATCAGAATCCACTCGTCCTGCTGGAAGGCCGGCCTGAGCAACCCCTCGAATTCTTCCTCGGTGAGTTCCTGCATCTTGGTGACCAGCAGGTTTTTCAGGTCCATGGCCTCTTCGGCGTAGGCTTCCATATGGGTGAGCGTTTCCGGCAGATGCTGCATCACCTTCTCGGACACGGAGCGCTTCATTTCCTGATAGCGGGTGCTGCCCACGGCGAAGACCACCAGCGGCTTGGCCAGACCCGCCTGTTCGTCCATGGTTCGCTGCACCTGTTTCTGCACCAGGCCAAACAGCCGGTCGGACATGGGCCCGGTAAGGATGGCACCGATCACCGCCGCCGGGGTGACGATCTCCGTGGCTACCAGTTCCCCATAACGGGCCGCCACCTGTTTGCGACGACGCAGGAACAGGCCCTGCCATTCGAACAGGCCCAGATAGCGCACCGGCTGTTTCGGGTTGAAGATCATCTTCAGCGCCAGCCAGTCGGTGAACCAGCCAGTGAACAGCCCGAACAGCGGAATCACCCAGATGTTATGGGTCATGGCCCAGACAATGGCCTGAACAATACCGATGGCAAAACCGAAGTAGATGCCGGAGTTGCGGATGAACTTGAACTCCACATGGCCGGCTTCCAGAAACACCCGGTTGAGCAACTCCTTGTCACGCACCAGCGCGCTGGTGACCAGATCCTTGAGATCAAACACCCGGGTAATGTTGCTTTTGATGTCCGTCATGATCTGCTCGACCATGTGCGGTGCTTCATTCTGGATGCGCTGGATAATCAGGTTCTTCACCGATTCCGGCGCGGACTCCCACAGGCCGGGCTGATATTCGGCGGCTACCTCGCGGGTGATATCTTCCACCGAGCGGATCAGTGGTTCGCGGATTTCCTTTACCACCCGTTGCGGATCCAGCTTGTCGAACACATCCTCGGGTTTGAGCAGCCGCTCCATCATCAGGTCGCAGGCGATACTGGCCATGGTGGCGGCCTTGCGCGGCACAATGCCCTGCCAGCCCAGGAAAGGTCGCCAGCCCACAAACTTCAGGGGTTTGAACATCATCTTGATGGCCACCACCTTGGTGTAATAACCAATGGCCGCGGCCACAAACGGCATGGCCAGATAAAGCAGCCAGTTGGCCTGGATGTCCGCCAGAATCAGATTGATATCGGTAATCATGGGTTACTCCTCGCTCGCTGCGTCTTCACCCAGCAACGCCCACACCTTGCTGCCCAACGGGCTCATGTGGAGGGTTTCACGACGGACTTTCAGTTTCGGGGAGTGCGCTTTCAGCGCTTCTTCGGCCTTGCGGTAATCGCTGTCACCTTCCAGCAATTCATAATCGGTACGTCGCGCTTCGCTGAAGCCGGCAGCCACCACCAGACCGCGGGCGAACAGGCGGCTCAGATAGAAGGCGATAAAATCCGTGCACTGGATGCCGGCCGCTCTGCCGATATTGGAATGGCGATAATGGACTACCCCCGGCGAAAGACGACCACCGGTGTACAGCGTCAGCATGGGGAAACCACTGCCATCGGAAAGCGCCGCCAGCAGACGGGCTTCATCGGCGGTGGTGCCTGCCAGGATCTGGCTGACCAGCATGGCACGGGCCTGCTCCTGGCTCTGCTCCATGGACACTTCCAGCAACTGCTGGAAACTGTCCGCTGCCCCCGCCAGGCTGCCGGGGGACTCCAGCCCTTCGAGACGATGCTTTAATCCCTGAAGCACATCCTGCTCCACCTGATGCAGGCGTTCATCGGCACGCTGTACCGGCGGCAGTTGATATAACAAATGCTGTATCCGCGCCCGCAGGGCGGCGGGCGAGAGTGGCGAATCAGACACGATTGTTTCCTGTTTTTATTGTGGTTTCGGGTCCTTGAGGCTTGACGAGGTTTTATCGCTATCGCCGGGTCGGGCAAGATCGACGGAACAAGGACCGCTTTATTATTGAGTGTGCTCGGTTTTCATTTTTGTGCAAGTTACCGTGCGTATGGATTACGCAACCTGTGCCAGCCATGCTCTATGGCCGCTCACGCAAGGCCAGCACCCGCTCACGCAGATCCTCAGCGCGGACCTGTTGCGGCGCTACGGCCTCTCCCACTGCCAGCTTGATCCGCGACCAGAACCGGCGCGGTAGCCGGGTCAGGGCCTTGCCGCCCTTGTGGCTGAAGAAACTGCCCCACAGGCCCGACAGGGCCATGGGAATCACCGGTACCGGATAATCAGCAACGATCTTTTCGATACCGGCGCGGAATTCCGCCACCTCTCCGTCGTCGGTGAGTTTCCCTTCCGGGAAGATACACACCACCTCTCCGGCTTCCAGTTCCTCGCGAATTCGCACAAAGGCCCGCTCGTAGATCGCCGGGTTACGGACTTTGGAATCGATGGGAATGGTCTTGCCGGTACGGAAAATATAGTTGAGCAACGGCATGTCATAGATCGGCTTGAACATGACAAACCGCACCGGGCGACGGATGGCCCCGGCCAGCAGCAGGGCATCCACATAGCTCACGTGGTTGCACACCAGCATGCAGGGCCCCTCGTCGGGAATGTGTTCCATCCCGTGATGCTTCACCCGATACATGGTGTGGGTCAGCATCCACACCAGCAGACGAATCAGGAATTCCGGCACCACCGAATAAATGTAGGACGCTACCAGCACATTGGCCAGGGCCAGGGCCAGGAAGAACTGGGGCACGGTCAGCTCCAGCATGCCCACCAGCACGATGCCGGCCACCGCCGAGCCCACCATCAACAGGGCATTGAGAATATTGTTGGCGGCAATGATCCGCGACAGGTGTTTGGGGTTGCTGCGGTGCTGGATAAAGGCAAACAGCGGCACGATGTAGAAACCGCCGAACACCCCGATACCGAGCAGGTCCATCAACACCCGGTAGCCGCCAGCCTGCTGCAGAAAACCCGCAATATCCACCTGGCCGCTGCCTTCCAGCCCGGCATAGGAAAAGAACAGATCGATACCGAATACGCTCAGGCCGATGGAGCCCAGCGGCACCAGACCCAGTTCCACCCGTTTGCCGGACAGTTTTTCACACAGGAAGGAGCCCAGGCCGATACCGATGGAGAAGGTCCCCAGCAGCAGAGCATAAAGGCCGTCGGTACCCAGCAGGTAGTCATCCACATAGACCTTGAGCTGGGTGGTGTAGGCCGCGCCAAGAAACCAGAACCAGGAAATCCCCAGCACACACATCCACACGGATTTCACTTCCCGGGCATAACCGACGATATGCCAGGTTTCCTTCCACAGGTTCCAGTTCAACGTCAGCGTCTCATCCGCCGCCGGCGCCGAGGGAATACCCCGGGCGGCCAGATAACCCAGCAGCGCCAGGCCCACCACTGCCACGGCCACCACGCCATCGCCCACACCCTCCATTTTCAGGAGCACGCCGGAAATGGAACCCAGCAGAATGGCCAGGAAAGTGCCCATTTCCACCAGGGCATTACCGGATACCAGTTCCTTGTCGTCCAGTTGCTGGGGAATGATGGAATACTTGATCGGGCCAAAGAAGGTGGACTGCAGGCCCATGCAGAACAGTACGCCAAGCAGGAAATACACCGCGTCAAAGAAGAAGCCCACGGCGGCGGCGGACATGATGCAGACTTCCACAAATTTGATCTTGCGGACCAGTGAGGCCTTGTCGTATTTATCCGCCACCTGGCCGGCCAGGGCAGAGAACAGGAAGAACGGCAGAATGAACAGGGCCAGGGCCACGTTGTTCAGGGTGTTGACGCTGACCGCCGTAACCGCGCCAGAAGCAATCAGCAGTATCAGCGCCTGGCGAAAGACATTGTCGTTGAAGGCGCCGAGAAACTGGGTAAAGAAGAAAGGCCCGAATCGGCGTGACGCCAGTAGAGAGAGCAACCCTTTTTTCACTGTCCGTTCCTTATTGGTTTTTCCGTTGGCGTCGAGGCCGGGATCCATTCAGGTTGAGCGAGTTACGAGGTACGAGTTTCGAGAGGCAAACCCGGCTTTGCTTTTCACTCCTCGAAACTCGTACCTCGTGACTACACAATGAATCAGTGCCATTCGCATGACTCATTGCACCCTGCGCGCGACCTTTCTTTTCCTGGAGAAGCCGTCTCCCGTGGATCTACCCCGCCCAGCTGTTCAGATAGTTTTCCAGCAACGAATCCAGCATGGCCTGCTCATCCACATCCCCGGCCACATCCAGTTTGTTTTCCGCTGCCAGTACCGCGATGCCATGAACACTACTCCACAGGGTGCGGGCGGCCAGGTGAATGGCACTGTCTGACTGACCTTCCGCCAGCCGTGCCATCTGCCGCTCTACCCGGGCAAACAGACTGGCCGTACGCTGCTGATACCAGTCCGGCACCGGCGCCGCTTTCTGCATGCGATGCATGAATACCATCTGCCACAGGGCGGTCTGCTCCCTCGCCAGCGCCAGGTAGGCACTGGCCATGTGATGCAGGACCCGTTGTGGTGAGCCTGTACTGACGGTTTCAATCTCTGCCAACAGCACATCCAGGGTGGCAGCATTGGCGTGGAGAATCAGATCATCCAGGTTGGCAAACACATGATAGAGCATGCCCGGGGTATAGCGGATGCGCTCCGCCACCTTGCGCACACTGAGTTTCGCCAGTCCCTGTTCTGCCACCAGCTCGCGTACCGCATGAACGGCCAACGCTTGCAGTTCCTCACGGCTGTGTTGGTTACGACGTGCCACCTGGATTCCTTATTGTTGATGACGATGTTCCTTGCGGCCCCTGTGAGCGCCATAGAACGGTCACGCCCACATTGGCAGGGTTTGCGGACAGTTGCAGCCTTGCCAGAACCGTCCCGTCGCGGTGGATCTCAACTGTGCCATAAGCGACCCCATTCTGCCTGCCGTTGCGGGATTGGCTGCAAAACCTGTTTGCTCAGTCTCAAGTCGCCAATCAGACACTACACCGGACTCGTCTTTTTGTTCAACAGTGTTTAATAAATAACATAGCTAAACGCTGTTCAACAAAGAAGCTGTTACCGATTATGTGGCGGGGTGTTCAACAGGAGGGATCGACAGGTCGCGCGGGCTCCGGTGCCCCGGGCCGTCGGCCCACGGGGCGGGCCGGGTTGCCGGCAACGATGGTCCAGGGCGCCACGTCCCGTGTCACCACGGCCCCCATGCCAACCACCGCGTGGTCACCAATAGTGACCCCATCAACGATGCCAGCCCGGGCGCCGATCCACACATCCCGGCCGATGCGGATACCCTTCGAGGTCACTGGCTGCTCGCGGATGGGGCGAACCGCGTCCAGTCCATGATTAAACGCATAGAGTGTGCAGTAAGCGGCAATGCGGGTGTCGTTCCCAATGTGGATGCCCGCGGCCCCGCCATCCAGGGTCACATGATGGTTGAGACTGACCCGCTCACCCAGGCGGACCGGGCCATGGATAACACAATCTGCAGCGATCTGGCAGCCATCTGCCACGATAATGTCGCGACCCGGCTCCGCAAGAAGGACTGCCTGGGGCGCCACAAAGCAGGCCTCCCCGAAACGCACGGTCTCCAGTGCCATCAATTGCTGCTGGATCTCCCGCTGCCAGGGTTCCGCCCAGGCACGATGTTTTGCTTTCAGGCGACCGTAGAGCCAGGGCATATAGGCCAGGCGTTTTTTGTGCTGTTCGCGGTAGTCGGGGTGAGTCATGGCACTCTCGATATATCCGTAGGAGCGGCGCTTGAGCCGCGAATCTGCCTACGAAGGCCTCGCAACTATGATTCGCGGCTCAAGCGCCGCTCCTACAATAAGCAATACGCATTTAGCAGCCAGCCCGGAATGCAGTAGCATTGGCCGCAAACCATAAGGAGAGTGTGGCATGAAACAACTTTGGGTACTGGTGGGATTGCTGGTGTTGGCCGGCTGCAAAACCATGGAAGGGGCGATGCCCTGGATAGACGCGGGCAACCAGATGGCCAAGAACGCCGGCTACGACACCGACTCAAAACTGGCAGCAGGCATCAAGGAAGCCCTGATCACGGGCACCGACCGGGCCAGCACCCAGCTTTCCCAGACCGGAGCCTTCAATCTCAAGCTGCCCGCGGCGGCCCAGCCCGTTGCCGATACCCTGCGCCAATTCGGCTTCGGCAGCTATGTGGACAAGGTGGAAACGGCCATGAACCGGGGTGCCGAACAGGCCGTGGCCGAAGCCGCCCCGGTGTTCAAGCAGGCCATCAGCAACATGAGCGTCAACGACGCCCTGGGCATTATCCGCGGGGGCGATACCGCCGCCACATCCTACTTCCGCGGGGAAACCGAAAGCAGTCTCCGTCAACGCTACCAGCCGATCGTGGAAGACAACCTGAAAAAGACCGGCTTCTATGATCAATACAAGAGCCTGCTTGCGGTCTACGATAAGTTGCCACTGACTAACAAGCCCAATCTGAACCTGGAGAGCTACGTCATCGATAACAGTATGGACGAGCTCTACACCCGCATCGGTGAACAGGAAGCGCTGATCCGCCAGAATCCCATGCAGCAGGGCAGTGCCTTACTCGGGGCAGTGTTTGGTTCAGGGCAGGGCGAGTAAGCAGGGCTTTTGGTAGGAGCGTCGCTGGCGGCGCGATTCCAAAAGTTGGGTTATCGCGCCGCCAGCGACGCTCCTACGGCACCGGTTCGCTACGCCACCTGCACCGCCGACAATCGCGCAAACCGACCCAGGATAGCGCTGGCATCATCGCATTCGCGCACTTCCGGCAGGTGGCTGTCCACCTGCTGCTGGGTCAGCCCCTCACCACGCAGCGCCTGCAGATAGGCGCGCATCACATCGGCGCTGAATTCCGGATGAAACTGCACGCCCCAGACCCGGTCCCCGTAACGGAAGGCCTGGCAGGCGTCGTGGCCATTGCTGGCCAGGACCGTGGCGCCGGGTGGCGGAGTCAGTACTGACTGACGGTGCACCACTTGTGCCCACGGGTGTTTTGCGATGGCACCTAACAGGGCATCCTGGCGTCCGGCAGCGGTCAGGCGCAGGGCCACGGTGCCCACTTCCAGTCCCATGGGATTGTCCGCCACTTCACCGCCCAGGGTGCGAGCCAACAGCTGGTGGCCGAAACACAACCCCAGCACGGGCACCTGCACCGCTTCATGGATCAGGGTATACAGCCAGCGCATCAACTGCCGCATCCATGGCGCCTGATCGGTGACCATGGCATGGGAACCGGTAATCACCACGCCTCCCAGCGCGCTCAAGTCTGGCAGCCGCCCCCTGCGGTCCGCATCAATCACCATAACCCCGGTGGTCGATCCAAGCCCCTGGTGTATCCAGGCATCGAAATCCCCGTAGTGCTCGCTGATCTGCGGGAAGGTGCTGCCAGTCTTGATGATGGCGATGGGTTTTACATTGTTCATGGCCTGTTCACCGTACTGTCCTTGTCTGGTTTCTTATACAGAGCAAGGGCTGTACCAACTTTTCAATACGCTATAACCCAGTCGCGAGGTACGAGAAGCGAGAAGCGAAAACCAGGCTGTCCCGGCTTTGACTTTCGAAACTCGCTTCTCGCAACTCGATACTGCCGTGATCGCGCAGCCAGCGACGCTATTCGCTACGTTCCTACGATAAAGGTTAGGGCGTTATAAGAGTTCCCGATGCCGCGGGCAGGTGGTGAGGTGGTCGTTGACCATGCCGGTGGCCTGCATGAAGGCGTAGACGATGGTGGGGCCGACAAACTTGAAGCCCCGTTTTTTCAGGGCCTTGCTCATGGCCTCGGCCACCGGGGTGGAGGCGGGCACCTCCTTGAGTGTACGGAAGTGATTGATCTGCGGTTGCCCCTCCATAAAGTCCCAGAGAAAGTCACTCAGGGTGCGGCCCTCTTCGCGCAACGCCAGATAGGAGCGGGCATTGCCAATGGTGGCAGCCACTTTCAACCGATTGCGGATGATGCCCGGATCCTGAAGCAGGGCGGCCACCTTGCGGTCGTCATAGCGGGCAATCTTCTGCGCGTCGAAGCCATCGAAGACCTGGCGATAATGCTCGCGCTTGCGCAGTACGGTAATCCAGCTCAGCCCGGCCTGGGCACCTTCCAGATTCAGGCATTCAAACAGGGCCTGATCATCATACTCCGGCACTCCCCACTCGTGATCGTGGTAGTGCTGATAGAGCGGGTCATCCCCGCACCAGGGACAGCGGTCGTTCATCACTTTTCTCTTTTGTGGTTTCACAGTCAAAAGACGCTTCGTAATCCGCCAGGGTCTGGCCGGGGCGCACCGGGTAGCTGTCTTCCAGGGTCTGCAGGATAACAATACGGTCCACCCGGAAATGCCGGAACGCACCGCGCAGTTCACACCAGCCCGCCAGGGTCCAGCAGTGGCCCCAGAAGTACAGCCCCAGGGGCCAGATCACCCGCTTGCTGTGCTGCTCCTGCAGATCCCGGTAATGCAGGCGCACCTTGGCCCGTTCGGCGATGGCCTGCTGCAGCGGATCCAGCAGGGCACCCAGCATGCGCCGCTCCGGTAGCGGCGGGGCGCTCACCGGTGGCGTCATGGCGCGCAACTGGGCCGGCACCGCCATGGCCAGTTTTTCCTGCACCGCACGCAGGGCTTCCGCCTGGCGCCGGCCCGCCCAGCCCTGGGCCATGGCCAGGCCAGTGAGCAGGGCCTGCCATTCCTCCACGCTGAACATCAGCGGCGGCAGCTGGTAGCCCTCGAGCAACGCATACCCTTTGCCTGCCTGGGAATAGACCGGCACGCCATTGGCGGAGAGGTGATCGATATCCCGATAAATGGTCCGTTCCGATACCGCCAGCCGCTCGGCCAACGCCTGGGCAGTAGTCCACTGGCTGGCACCGATAATCTGCACGATCTGAAACAAGCGTTCCGCGCGTCGCATGCTCTTTCCCTGTTATCACGCTGGTGATTTCCCTCTGGCCTTCGACATTACCCGAGCCGGCCTGGTGCGTCATTCTACCGGTTCTCTCCTGACACCCTGCTGTCAGTAGTCATCCGGCCAGCGGTATCACCGGCCCGGTCGGCCCGGTATACTTGGCGCCTGCTTTTTGGGGCAAATCGAAATCGAACAACGGGATTCAGCATGGCGGAACAACCGCAGACGGACATCATGACATTCCAGGGCCTGATTCTGGCCCTGCAACAGTACTGGGCCGAGCAGGGGTGTGTGGTCGTACAACCCCTGGATATGGAAGTGGGCGCGGGTACCTTTCACCCGGCCACCTTCCTGCGCGCCATTGGCCCGGAAAACTGGAACAGTGCCTATGTGCAGCCTTCCCGCCGGCCCACCGACGGGCGCTACGGGGAAAACCCCAACCGGCTGCAGCACTATTACCAGTTCCAGGTGGTACTGAAACCGTCGCCGGACAATATCCAGGAACTGTATCTGGGTTCCTTGCGCATGCTGGGCTTTGATCCGCTGGTCCACGATATCCGCTTTGTGGAAGACAACTGGGAATCCCCCACCCTGGGGGCCTGGGGTCTGGGCTGGGAAGTGTGGCTCAATGGTATGGAAGTGACCCAGTTCACCTACTTCCAGCAGGTGGGCGGCATCGACTGCTACCCGGTCACCGGCGAGATCACTTACGGTCTGGAACGCCTGGCCATGTATATCCAGGGCGTGGATTCGGTCTACGACCTGGTGTGGTCCGATGGTCCCTTCGGCAAGGTCACCTACGGCGATGTGTTCCTGCAGAACGAAATCGAGATGTCCACGTTCAACTTCGAACACGCCAATGTGGAAGAGCTGTTCAAGCAGTTCGACCTGTTCGAGGGCGAATCCACCAAACTGATCGAGGCGGGCCTGCCGCTGCCTGCCTATGAGTATGTGCTGAAAGCCTCCCACACCTTCAACCTGCTGGATGCCCGCAAGGCCATCTCCGTCACCGAACGCCAGCGCTTTATTCTGCGTGTGCGCACCCTGGCCCGGGCCGTGGCCCAGGCCTACTTCGACAAGCGCCGTTCGCTGGGCTTCCCCATGGCGGATGCCAGCATCCGCGAGGAAGTGGAGACGGAATTGAAAAAGCAGGATGACAAGGCCGCAAAGCAGGCCGACAAAAAGAAGGGGAAGCAATAATGTCCCGGGATTTACTGATCGAACTGGGCACCGAAGAGCTGCCCCCCAAGGCGCTGCCCACCCTGAGTGCGGCGCTGACAGAAGAGTTTGTCCGCCAACTGGACGAAGCCGGCCTCAACCATGGTGAGGTAGAAAGCTTCGCCGCCCCACGTCGTCTGGCTGTGCTGGTGCGTGGCCTGGATGACAAGCAGGCGGATCGCGATATCGAACGCCAGGGCCCGGCCGTACAGGCGGCCTTCGACAAGGACGGTAACCCCACCAAGGCCGCGCAAGGGTTTGCGTCCTCTCTGGGTCTGAGCGTGGATCAGTTGGGCCGTCAGGACACCGGTAAAGGGGAGCGCCTGGTAGCCCAGATCACCGAGAAGGGCAAACCCGCCGCCGAGCTGATTCCCGACTTCGTTGCCCAGGCGGTACAGAAGCTGCCGATCCCCAAGCGCATGCGCTGGGGCAAACGCAAGGTGCAGTTTGTGCGCCCGGCCCACTGGCTGGTGGCTCTGTTCGGTGACGAGGTGGTGCCTTTCGAGCTGCTGGATCTGCAGGCCGGCCGCACCAGTTACGGCCACCGGTTCCATGCCCCCGGGGCCATCGAGCTGGCCACTGCCAGCGAGTACGCCGAACGCATGGAAAAAGACGGTCATGTGATCGCCGACTTTGCTCGCCGCAAGGCCATGATTGAAGAGCAGGCCATCGCCGCCGGCAAAGAAGCTGGCGGCACCGCACAGATCGACCCGGACCTGCTCGACGAAGTCACCGCGCTGGTGGAATGGCCCGTGGCCCTGATGGGTAGCTTCGATGAGGACTTCCTGCGTGTGCCCCAGGAAGCCCTGATCAGCGCCATGGAAGAGCACCAGAAGTATTTCTCCGTGCTGGACGGCGACGGCAAACTGATGCCCCGCTTTATCACCATCAGCAATATCCAGTCCAAGGATGCCCAACAGGTGATCCACGGTAACGAGAAGGTGATTCGTCCCCGTCTGGCGGATGCGGCCTTCTTTTACGACAACGACTGCAAGAAGACTCTGGCCCAGCACGGCAAGGGGCTCGCCAATGTGGTGTTCCAGCAGAAGCTGGGTACCGTGGCCGACAAGTGCGCCCGCATTGGTGGCCTGGCCGCCCTTATCGCCGAGCAGATTGGTGGCGATGCCGAACAGGCAAAACTGGCCGGTGAACTGAGCAAGGCCGACCTGAACAGCGAGATGGTGGGCGAGTTCGACACCATGCAGGGCATCATGGGTTTCTATCTGGCGCGGCTGGAAGGTCAGCCGGACGAGGTAGCCCAGGCGCTGTACGAACAGTACCTGCCACGTTTCGCTGGCGACAAGCTGCCGCAAAGCAAGACCGGCATGGCCGTGTCCCTGGCCGACAAGATCGATACCCTGGTGGGCATCTTCGGTATCGGCCAGAAACCCAGCGGCACCAAGGACCCCTACGCCCTGCGTCGGGCCACCCTGGGGGTGCTGCGCATCATCATCGAAAACCAGCTGGACCTGGACCTGCAGTACCTGCTGGAAAAAGCCGGTGATCAACTGGAGCTGCGCATCAACCGCGCCGACGCCGCGGAAGCCTTCGAGTTCATCAAGGGGCGCTACCGGGCCATCTACCAGGAGCAGGGCATTGCCACGCCGGTGATCCTGTCGGTGCTGGCCATCGATGACGCCTGCCGCAAGCCCCTGGATTTCGATCGTCGGGTAAAAGCCGTCGCTGCCTTCCAGCCCCGGGAAGAAGCCCAGGCGCTGGCGGCTGCCAACAAGCGGGTGTCCAATATCCTCGCCAAGCTGGATCAGGCACCGCCGGAGGAAATCGACGGCGCACTGCTGGAAGACGAGGCCGAGCAGACTCTCACCAACCTGGTGGTGGCCAGCTACGAGCAGTCCGAACCGCTGCTGGAAAAAGGTGACTACCAGGGCGTGCTGGAAATGCTGGCCGAACTGCGTGAACCGGTGGATGCCTTCTTCGACACCGTCATGGTGATGGCGGACGACGAGGCCGTACGCAATAACCGTCTGGCGCTGTTGGCCTTCCTGCGCGACCTGTTCCTGAATGTGGCGGATATCAGTCTGCTGCAGGAATAAATGGGCGCTTGCACGCAACACGCTTCAGGCAAGCACGCGAAAAAAACAGGGCCGCTTTCCAGCGGCCTTTGTTTATCCGTAGGAGCGCCTTCAATTTTTCCGGTAACGTGTTGCTAACCTGAAACCCTTTCGCCATGCGAGCATGGCTCCTGCGGACACGATTGGTATTGGGCAAGAATCCATGAACAACCTCATCATCCTCGACCGCGACGGTGTCATCAACGAAGACTCCGACGCCTATATCAAGACACTGGACGAGTGGATTCCCCTGCCGGGCAGCATTGACGCCATTGCCCGGCTCAGCCGGGCAGGCTATACCGTAGTGGTCGCCACCAACCAATCCGGTATTGCCCGTGGCTATTTCACGGTGGCAACACTGGATGCCATGCATAAACGTCTGACGGATCTGGTTCGTGACGCCGGTGGAGAGATGGGCAAGATCTTTTATTGCCCCCACGGACCGGATGATGGTTGCCTCTGCCGTAAACCCGCACCCGGTCTGATTGACCAGATTGTTACCGAGTATGGCGATGTCACCGGCGTCCCCATGATTGGTGATAGCCTACGGGATCTGGAAGCCGGGGTTGCCCGGGGTTGCAAACCGGTACTGGTATTAACCGGCAAGGGATTAAAAACACAGGACAAGGGTTTGCCCGCCACACTGGGTCAGGTGGACGTTTATCATTCTCTGGCCGATTTTACGGATAATATGTTGAAGGATTAGGCATGACCCAGCACACGCATTACTCGCTGTCGATCAAGATCCGCAGCGTCCTCTTCTTCGTGCTGTATAACCTGGCTGGCATTATCCACAGTTTTTTCTGTGTTCTGATCGGTCCCTTCCTGCCTTACCGACGCCGGTATCAATTCGTTAACCTGTGGACCCGGTTTGCCATGTGGTTGCTGAAACACCTCAATGGCGTTCGTATAAAGGTGGAAGGTCAGGACAATCTGCCCCCCGGCGCCTTCGTGGTACTGGCAAATCACCAGAGCAGTTTTGAAACCTTCTATATGCAGTTGCTGATCAGCCCCCAGGCCACGGTTCTGAAACGCGAGTTACTGTGGCTGCCTTTCTTTGGTTGGGGTCTGGCATTGCTTAAACCCATTACCATCAATCGGCGTAATGGCAGTGCGGCGTTAAAATCCGTGTTGCAACAGGGCAAGCAACGACTGGGGCAGGGCATTCCCGTGGTCATTTACCCGGAAGGAACCCGTCAGGCTCCGGGCACCCTGGGGAAATTCAATCACGGTGGTTCCATGCTGGCTTGCCAGGCCGGTGTGCCGGTGGTGGCGATCAGCCATAACAGTGGAAACTGTTGGCCGGCCCGTTCCTGGATACGCCTGCCGGGCACCATTACCCTTCGCATCAGCCCACCGATTCACAGTGATGGAAAAAAGGCCAAGGCGATTACCGAAGAAGCGGAAACGTGGATTCACCAGCATTATCCTGGATAAGCGATTCAAATCGTTTTTTTATTATTTATCTGCCACGAGTTTAATTGCCTTTGCCCGGTAAAATAACTAGAGTTTGTGCCGCTGTTAATCATCGATAACAAGGGCTACTCAATGAGCATTAATCTTGATGAACTTTCCGTTGATGAACTGGAAAAACTGATCAAGCAAGCAGAATCCGCACTGGACAAGAAACGCAAGGCTGAGCTGAAGAATGCCCAGGCGGTACTTGAGAAGATGGCCAAGGATCTGGGCGTTTCTCCGGAAGCATTGCTGAAGGACACCGCCGGCAAAAAGAAAGCCACCCGCAAGAAAGCCACCAAGAAGAAAGCCAGTGGCGTGCGTCGTCCGGCCAAGGTGAAATACCGCGACCCGAACGACAGCAGCAACACCTGGACCGGCCGTGGCAAACGTCCGCTGTGGCTGCAGGGCGCACTGGAGAAGGGCGCCAAGCTGGAAGATTTCGCTGTATAAATCGCAGCGCGTTTCAGCCGACAAGGCACAAAAAAAGCGAACCTTCGGGTTCGCTTTTTTTATGTGACACCACAGTGTCGAGTGACGAGAAGCGGGTATCGAAAGGCAAAATCCAGAGTCAAATATTCCGGTTTTCGCGACTCGATACTCCTACCTGGTGACTCGCCTTGCATGGGAGCCTGCCTGCAAGCGAAATACCATTACCTGCAAGCGGCTCCCACATCACCCTTACACGTCCAGGTTGGACACCTGCAGGGCATTCGACTCAATGAATTGCCGGCGCGGATCCACATCGTCACCCATCAGGCAGGTAAAGATCTGATCTGCTGCGATGGCGTCTTCGATGGTGACCTGCAACATGCGGCGGCTTTCCGGGTCCATGGTGGTTTCCCACAGCTGCTCCGCATTCATTTCACCCAACCCCTTGTAACGCTGGAAGCTGGTACCACGACGGGCCTGCACCATCAGCCATTCCAGAGCATCCGCGAAGTGGCGAATGGAGCGCTGGGTCTCGCCACGCTGGATATAGGCATCGGCGGCCAGCAGACCTTCCAGGGTTTCCCCGAGCGCCTTGATTTTCTGATAGTCCGGTGACTGCAGAAAATCCAGAGTTACCCGGTATTCGCGGGGTACACCGTGAGCGAGCACTTGCACACGTGGCAGATACAGGCCCCGTTCCTCGTCCCTGGCAGCAGTAATGGTAAAGGTCTGGGTCGCATCGGTAATGGCATCCACCCGTTTGCCAAGCACCTGGCACCAGTCGTCCATGGCCGCCTGATCCTTCAGGCCCTCTTCGCTGAGAGAGGGCATGTAGATCATTTGCTCCAGCACTTCCTTGGGGAACACCCGGGACTGTCGGTCGACAATCTTCATCACATTGCGGTATTCCGCAATCAGGTTCGCCAGGGGCTCACCACTGATAGGCGGGGCATCGTCCCCCGGATAAAGCGCGGTTTTTTCCAGCGCCAGGGTGGTCAGATACTCCTCCATGGCCAGGTCATCCTTGAGATAGGTCTCCTGCTTGCCTTTCTTCACCTTGTAGAGCGGTGGCTGGGCAATGTAGACGTAACCCCGTTCGATCAGTTCCGGCATCTGACGGAAGAAGAACGTCAGCAACAGGGTACGGATGTGGGACCCATCCACGTCCGCATCCGTCATGATGATGATGCGGTGGTAGCGGAGTTTTTCCACATTGTATTCGTCACGGCCGATCCCGCAGCCCAGGGCGGTAATCAGGGTGCCCACTTCCTGGGAAGACAGCATCTTGTCAAAACGCGCTTTTTCCACGTTGAGGATCTTGCCCTTGAGCGGCAGGATCGCCTGATTTTTGCGGTCTCGACCCTGTTTGGCAGAGCCCCCCGCAGAATCACCCTCCACGATATAGAGTTCAGACAGGGCAGGGTCCTTCTGCTGGCAGTCCGCCAGTTTGCCGGGCAGGCCGGCGATATCCAGGGCGCCCTTACGACGGGTCATTTCCCGCGCTTTACGGGCGGCATCCCGGGCCCGGGCCGCATCGATGATCTTCGAGGAAATGGCCTTGGCTTCCTGGGGATTTTCCAGCAGGTAATCCTGGAACAGCTCGCCCATGGTCTGCTCGACCGCACTTTTCACCTCGGACGACACCAGCTTGTCTTTGGTCTGGCTGGAGAACTTGGGATCGGGGACCTTCACGGAAATCACCGCGGTAAGCCCTTCCCGGGCATCATCCCCGGTGGGGTTGGCCTTTTCTTTCTTGAGAAGACCTTCTTTTTCCATATAGCTGTTCAGGGTGCGGGTGAGGGCAGCCCGGAACCCGGCCAGGTGGGTACCCCCATCCCGCTGGGGAATATTATTGGTGAAGCAGAACAGGTTTTCCTGGTAGGAATCGTTCCACTGCATGGCCACTTCCACGGCGATACCGTCTTCTTCCCGGTCAAACTGGAAATGGAATACCTGGTTCAGCGGCGTCTTGTTTTCGTTCAGATAGCTGACAAAGGCACTCAGACCCCCTTCATACTCGAACACATCCTCTTCACCGTTACGCTCATCCAGCAGGTGGATACGCACGCCGGAGTTCAGAAAGCTGAGCTCCCGCAGGCGTTTGGCCAGGATATCGTAGTGAAACTTGATGTTGGTGAAGGTCTCAGCAGACGGGCGGAAGTGAATGGCGGTACCGCTGCTGTCGGTATTGCCTACCACTTCCAGCGGCATCGCCGGTACACCATGACGGTAGATCTGTTCGTGGACCTGGCCGTTACGGCGAATGGTCAATTTCAGCTCTTCGGAGAGGGCATTTACCACGGAAACCCCCACACCATGGAGGCCGCCGGACACCTTGTAGGTGTTGTCGTCGAATTTGCCCCCGGCGTGGAGCACGGTCATGATCACTTCAGCGGCAGACACGCCTTCTTCTTCGTGCATGTCCACAGGAATACCCCGCCCATTGTCCTGGACGGACACGGATTCATCCGGATGAATCACCACCCGGATTTCGGAGCAGAACCCAGCCAGGGCTTCGTCGATGGAGTTATCCACCACCTCGAAGACCATATGGTGCAGGCCAGTGCCATCATCCGTATCCCCGATGTACATGCCAGGGCGCTTGCGAACGGCGTCCAACCCTTTCAGCACCTTGATGCTGGATGAATCGTAATTTTTCTCCGCCATGGTATTTCCTTATTCACTCCCGGTGAGGGGCCGAAGTTGGCCATGTTCCACGTGGAACATTTTGCTCTCGATCGCCCGTAACGCTTTATTCTGTTGCACCACCGCCTCCCATTGAGGCAGATCCAGTGCGGTAATCAGTGTCTGGTGACCTGTGGAGGCCAGAAACCCCAGCATTTGATTACGGTGTTCTTCGTCCAGCTCTGCCGCCAGATCATCCACCAGCAAGGTACAGACTTTACCCGCCTGACTGATCAGGGGCAGCTGAGCCAGCACCAGGCCATAGGCAACCAGCTTGGCCTGGCCCCGGGAGAGGCGATCTCGTGCCACCACGCCCCGGGTTTCAATACGAATATCACTGCGGTGAAACCCTGCCTGGCTAAACCCACGCCGGATATCATCCTGGCGCAGGCGAGACAGCGCATCCGCATAGCTCTCATCTTTTTGCAGCCCCGTCTGCAGCTGGACGCGAATTTTCAGCTCCGGTGCCAGATGGGACAACACCGTATCCAGCCCCGTCTGCAGCGCCTGCAAATAGCGACGGCGTAACCCTTCGATTCTATCAGAAGTCTGGGCCAGTTGCTGGTCCCAAAACCCCAGTTCCCGTGGGTTCGGACGCCCGGTACGCAGCAGGGCATTTCGTTGCTTCAGGGCTGCCGAGGCAGTGCGCCATACCGGCATAAACTCATGTTCCACGTGGAACATTCCCCAGTCCATGAAACGCCGTCGCAGGGCCGAGGCACCAAAAACCAGCTCCACGGAAGTGGGGTGTAGCGCCAGGACCGGCAAGAGTCCAGCCACTTCACTGAGGGCTTTTGGGGTCTCACCATTCAGCTTGATGGCATCAATCCCCCCAGGCGTACGTCGCACCCCCAACCGATGATGCTTCTCTTCGCACACGACTTCCGCATACAGGGTAGCCGCCGGGGCACCGTCACGGACCAGCCGGGACAACCTGCCACCGCGGAACGACCGGCCGCCGCTGCCAATAAAATAGATGGCCTCCAGCAGGCTAGTCTTGCCACTGCCGTTGTCGCCCAGGATCACATTCAGGGAAGGGGAGAGGGCAATGTCCAGCTGACGGTAATTGCGAAAATCTCCGAGCTGGAGACGACTCAACATAGAAAGGAATCCACCCACTACACAACCAGGGAGGCCGTCATTGCGGCCAGAAATGAATCACTCGATTGTAGCCCAGGGAGAGGGGCAGGGCACAGCGCCTAAATGGAAAGGAACAGAACACAGAACACTTAAGCAAAAAAAACCCGGCATCGCAGCCGGGTTTTTGCAGACCTGGGATCAGCCAGCGATCACAACCGCATGGGCATCACCACATACAGGGCCGCCTTGCTCTCCGGATCCAGCACCAGGGCGCTACTGTTGCTGTCACCCATTTCCAGCTCTGCCTGGGTGCCGGCCATGGTATTCAGCACATCCAGCAGATAGCTCACATTGAAGCCAATCTCCAGGGGCTGACCATTGAAGTCCACGGACACTTCTTCTTCCGCTTCTTCCTGCTCCGGGTTGTTGGCAACGATGCGCAGGCTGCCCTCAGACAACTGCACCCGCACACCCCGGTATTTCTCGTTGGACAGGATCGCTACCCGGGCCAGAGCCTGACGCAGGGTTTCCCGATCCGCAATGATAGTGCGAGACCCCTCTTTCGGAATCACCCGGTCGTACTCGGGGAACTTGCCGTCCACCAGCTTGGAGGTAAACGTAATCGCCCCGACCACGATACGGACGTGGTTGCGCCCCACGGTCAGGCGAGCATTTTCACCGGCATCGCCAAGAATACGGGACAGCTCCATCACCCCTTTACGGGGCAGAATCACCGAGGCTTCTTCCACCGGCATATCCAGCTCAGCATCACACAGGGCCAGACGATGGCCATCGGTGGCCACCGCGCGCAGACGCCCCGGCTTCAGCTCGAACAGCATGCCATTGAGGTAATAGCGCACGTCCTGCTGGGCCATGGAGAAGGCGGTGCGATCAATCAGACCCCGCAATACCCCCGGTTGAATATCCAGCGTGGAGCCAGCGGCATCTTCTTCCAGATTGGGAAACTCGGAGGCAGGCAGGGTAGAGAGGGTGAAACGGCTGCGACCGGAACGGACCAGCATGCGCTCGCCATCCACTTCAAAGCGAATGTCGGCTTCCGCCGGCAGGCTCTTGGCAATATCCACCAGCTTGCGGGCCGGGACTGTGGTTTCACCTGCCTGGTGCTCCCCCTCCAGGGGCAGGCGAGCCACCAGCTCCAGCTCCAGATCGGTGCCGGTCATGGAAAGCTGTCCATCGCCGACTTCCAGCAAGACATTGGACAGCACCGGCAGTGTCTGCCGTTTTTCCACCACTGCGGCCACCTGTTGCAGGGGCTTGAGCAGTTGTTCTCTATTGATTGAGAATTTCATCGCGCTTTCCCGTTCTGGTTATTTGGGCCAGAGGCTCCCGGCCCCTTACTATGCACAGAACCGGCCACCGGGCCGGGCTCTCCCCGTCAGGACGTCAACGTCCGTAACAGGCTCTGATAATCTTCCTCGATTTCCGGATTGGATTCCCGCAGCTGCAACACCTTACGACAGGCATGCAATACGGTGGTGTGATCACGGCCACCAAAATTCTCACCAATCTCCGGCAGGCTGTGGCTGGTCAGCTCCTTGGACAAGGCCATGGCCACTTGCCGGGGTCTCGCCACCGAACGGGTCCGCCGGGGTGAGAGCAGGTCGTTGATCTTGATCTTGTAGTACTCGGCCACCACCCGCTGGATGTTGTCGATACTGATCTGCCGTGCCTGCAGGGCAATCAGATCCTTCAGCGCTTCCTTGATCAGGCCGATATCGATCTGCGCCCCGGTGAACCGCACATGGGCGATCACCCGGCGCAGCGCGCCTTCCAGTTCCCGTACATTAGAACGGATTCGTTGCGCGATAAAGAAGGCCGCGTCATTGGGCAAATCCACCTTGGCTTCTTCCGCCTTCTTTTTCAGGATCGCCACGCGGGTCTCCAGCTCCGGCGGTTCCATGGGCTGGGACAACCCCCAACCGAACCGGCTCTTGAGCCGCTCCTCCAGACCATCCACTTCCTTGGGGAATTTGTCACAGGTGAGGATGATCTGCTGACCATTTTCCAGCAACGCATTAAAGGTGTGGAAGAACTCTTCCTGGGACTGCTCCTTACCTGCAAAGAATTGAATATCATCAATCAGCAAGGCGTCCACGGAGCGGTAAAAGCGCTTGAACTCATTAATGGTCTTGTTGCGCAGGGCAGAAATCATGTCTGCCACAAACCGCTCACTGTGCAGGTAGACCACCTTGGCATTGGGGTTGCGCCGCAGCAGCTCATTACCCACCGCGTGCATCAGGTGGGTCTTGCCCAGGCCCACACCGCCATACAACAACAACGGGTTATAGCCATGGCTGGCAGGGTTCTCCGCCACCTGCTGGGCAGCAGCAGCCGCCATGCGGTTGGACTTGCCTTCCACAAAGGTAGAAAAGGTAAAGCCGGTATTGAGATTGCTGCGATGTTTGCGGGCCCCGCCCAGCGCCGTGGGCTGCGGTTTGCTCTCTGCCAGCTCAGGGGTACGCATATGACCGGAAGAGGGCGCAGCCGCGCTGGCAGGGGCCGGAGAGGACGTCTGTGGCGGCGGGGTGGGCATACGGCTGGATCCCACCTCCAGGCGTAACTGGGGCAGCGCACCGCTCTGCAATTCGCCCAGCACCTCACCGATGCGATCCATGTACTTGTCGCGTACCCAGTCCACCACAAACCGGTTGGGTGCAAACAGCGTCAGCTCGGCGCCATCCGCAGATGCAGCCACCTGTAATGGCCGGATCCACATGTTGTACTGCTGTGACGGCAACTCATCCTCGAGTCGGGTCAGGCAGCGTTGCCAGAGCTCTTCAGACACGCACACGCCTTATTATCCTGAACGATACCGCTCTTCTGCCCGCAGGCGCGAAAGAACAAGGAACCCGACCGCGAAAGGACTCACAGTCCAGCGGCACTTCGGGCCCTGAATCGTCTTTATGAACTGAATGAAATTTCGGTCAACGAACCGCAATTTGGCCCGTCATTCTACCCCCTCCAAGCGATAACTATCCACAGGACAGCGGGGATTTTTCTGGCTTTATTTCTGTGGATAAGTAGGACCATAACCCTGTGCGGGGATACAGGGACAACCCGGTGGACAACCACCGGGATAATTTGTACCCACATTTAATGACAGCTCGTCCCCCGCTCGTCCCCAGTACTTACACACAATGGTACGCAAGTTATCAACGAAGCAAGGTATTGATAAATATATATTTTTCTTGCTTATCCACAAAAAGCCGCTTCCCCTATTAAAACTACTACTACTAAAAACATTTAAATATTTAAGTTCTATTAACAGTTCTCTCCAGCCCGCTTTGCACAAGGCTGAAAAGCCGATTGACAGGGGATTTCCCTTTCCCTAGACTTGCCGGCCTTCTAATTGCTGTCTCATTCCATGGGGAAGACACCATGAAACGCACATTTCAGCCCAGCGTACTCAAACGCAAACGTGCCCACGGTTTCCGTGCTCGCATGGCGACCAAAAACGGTCGTAAAATTCTGGCCGCTCGTCGTGCCAAGGGTCGTAAGCGGTTGGCTGCCTGAGCCAACCGTTTTACTCCGCCCTCCTGGCTGAGGTAACAGTGCCGACAACCCAGGCTTTTACCCGCCAGCACAGACTTCTTACCGGAACCCAATATCAGACCGTATTCGACCACCCCAAATGGAAGGTGGGCAATGCGGCGTTTTTGTTGTTGGCGTGTCCGAATCAGCAGCAGTTGCCCCGATTGGGCCTGGTGATTGGCCGCAAGCGCGCAAAGCGGGCGGTTGACCGTGGCTGTGTCAAACGCAGAGCCCGGGAGCAATTCCGTTTACGCCAGCACGAACTGGCAGGACTGGACATTATATTGCTGGTCCGCGGACGCATTGATCACCCGGATCCGGCAGAAGTGACAGACCAGCTTGGCAAGCTCTTTGACAAGCTGCTTGCTAAGTGCGGGCAAGCTTGAGAAACTGCGGCCCGTTTTTCACGCCACAGAATAGCCTGTTATGGAAATCCAGCGCGCCCTAGTGATCACCGGCATTGCCATCGTTTCCTACCTGATGATTCAGGCCTGGCAACAGGATTATGCCAACCCGACCCAGCCAGCCGCCGTTGAAGAGGTTGCGCAGACTGCGCAAGGCAATGACGACGGGCTGGATCTCCCCGAACCTCAGGCCGAGACTGCCGATAGCGGCATTCCTTCTGCTCCCGCAGAACAGGCTCAAACTCCCGCATCCGAATCCAGCGAGCAGTCCACCCGTCAGGAACGTATCCGTGTCAGCACCGATGTGCTGCGTGTGGAAATCGATCCCAAGGGGGGCGATATCGTCCGCCTGGCGTTGCCGGAGTTCCCTCGCCATGCGGAAACCCCGGATCAGCCCTTCGTGTTGCTCGAGCAGGATGCCAACCGTACCTATGTGGCCCAGAGTGGACTGATTGGCAAGAACGGAACCGATTCCAGTGCGGGCCGTCCTCTGTGGAGCACAGCCGAGCAGAGCTATCAGCTGGATGAGGGCAGCCAGGAACTGAATGTGGATCTGACCCTGCGTCAGGACAATGGCGCCGAACTGGTCAAACGTTTCACCTTCGAGCGCGGTAGCTACCTGGTTCGCGTCAGCCATATTGTTCGCAACCAGGGGAACAACGAATGGTCCGGTGCCCTGTATGGCCAGATCAAGCGCGACGGCAGTGATGATCCGGGTCTGGCGAACCATGGCTTTATCCCCATGCCCACCTATTTGGGGGCTGCCTACTGGGATAGCGAGAAGCCCTACAATAAACTCGATTTTGACGACATGGCGGACCAGCCCCTGAACCTGACGGTCGAGGGCGGCTGGTTGGCCATGGTGCAACACTACTTTGTTTCTGCCTGGGTACCGGATGCCCAGCAACGGAATCAATACTCCAGTGTCCATCTGGAAAAGCGAGGCCAGTACCTGCTGCGCTTCGTCTCCCCCACCGTCAAGGTGGCTCCCGGTGAAGAAAAAGTGCTGTACGCCGAGTTTTATGCCGGGCCCAAGCAGCAGGACAAGCTGGAGGCGATCAGCCCCGGTCTCAACATGACCGTGGACTATGGCTGGCTGTGGTTTATTTCCCAGCCCATCTTTGCCCTGCTGGTGTTCCTGCAGAGCGGTGAGGTGTCCGTGTTTGGCATGGATATCGACATCGGTGCCGGTGTGGGGAACTGGGGTGTGGCCATCATCCTGCTGACCTTCATTATCAAGGCAATCTTCTTCAAGCTCAGCGCTACCAGCTATCGCTCCATGGCGAAAATGCGCAAGGTGGCGCCGGAGATGCAGCGCATCAAGGAGCAGAACAAGAACGACCGGCAGAAAGCGCAGATGGAAACCATGAAGTTGTTCCAGCGCGAGAAGATCAACCCCCTGGGCGGCTGTCTGCCCATGCTGGTTCAGATGCCGGTGTTTATTGCCCTGTACTATGTGCTGCTGGAGTCGGTGGAGCTGCGTCAGGCCCCGTTCTTCCTGTGGATCAACGATCTGTCAGTGATGGACCCGTACTTCGTCCTGCCAATCCTGATGGGCGCTTCCATGTTCCTGCAGACCCGCCTCAACCCGACGCCGGCGGACCCCATGCAGGCCCAGGTGATGAAGTGGATGCCGGTGGTGTTCTCCGTCTTCATGCTGTGGTTCCCGGCAGGTCTGGTGCTGTACTGGCTGACCAACAACCTGCTGTCCATTGCCCAGCAGTGGGCGATTACCCGCAAGATCGAAAACGAAGGATAACAGCCTCGCGCTGCTGTTCTTTATCAACCGGCCGGGATTTCCCGGCCGGTTTTGTTTTATGCTGATGCTCCTTTGCCGGTCTGCCTGAATTAGCCCATGTCGAATACTGCCCAGGATACGATTGTTGCCATTGCCACAGCGCCAGGCCGTGGCGGCGTGGGCGTGGTTCGCCTGTCCGGTCCCGGGGCCCGTGAGATCGTCGGGAAGTTGGTGGGTGATCGCTCACTGACCCCTAGAATGGCGCATTTTGCCCGCTTCAAAGATGCCCAGGGCCAGGTGATCGATGAGGGGCTGGTGATCGCCTTCCCGGCACCCCACTCGTTTACCGGCGAAGATGTGGTCGAGCTGCAGGGCCATGGCGGCCCGGTGATCCTGGATATGCTGGTGGCAGCCTGCATAGCGGCTGGCGCCCGTCAGGCCCGGGCGGGGGAATTTTCCCAGCGGGCCTTCCTCAACGACAAGATGGATCTGACCCAGGCTGAAGCCATCGCCGACCTGATCGATGCGGGCACCAGTGCATCAGCACGAGCCGCCCTGCATTCCCTGCAGGGGGTGTTCTCCGACCAGGTGAATCGCCTGGTGGAGGAGCTCATCGGGTTGCGCATCTATGTGGAAGCCGCCATTGATTTCCCGGAAGAGGAAATCGACTTTCTCTCTGATGGCAAGGTGGCCGGGGATCTCCGTGAGTTACGCGGGCAATGCCTGCGGGTGCTGGAGGAAGCCAATCAGGGCCGCCTGGTTCGTGAGGGCATGACCCTGGTTATCGCCGGCAAACCCAATGCCGGAAAGTCCTCGCTGATGAATGCCCTGGCCGGCTTCGATGCGGCCATCGTTACCGATATCGCCGGTACCACCCGGGATGTGCTGCGCGAATCCATCCAGCTGGATGGCATGCCCCTGAACCTGATTGATACCGCTGGCCTGCGGGACAGCGCCGATGTGGTGGAGCAGGAGGGCATTCGCCGTGCCTATGCGGAAATGAAAAAAGCCGACCGCCTGCTGGTCATGGTGGATTCCCGGGAGGGAGATGTTAATCCACAAGATATCCACAGCTTGCTTCCGCAGAGCCAGCAGCAACTGGAAAATCTGGATCTGCCGGTGACGGTGGTGCTGAACAAGGCAGACCTGTCCGGCATCCCGACCGGGTCCCGGGATGACGGTAGCTTCGTGATCTCCGCTACCACTGGTGACGGCTTGCCGGAACTGCGGGAGCACCTGAAAGCCGCCGCCGGATTTAAAGGAACGGGGCAGGGTGAAGGCCAAAGCCGCTTTTCCGCCCGTCGCCGCCACATCACGGCCCTGCAACAGGCTCTCGCCGCCCTGGACAATGGCGAGCAGCAATTGCACGACCATGCCGCTGGCGAGCTGCTGGCGGAAGACCTGCGCGCTGCCCAGAAAGCCCTGGAAGAAATCACCGGTGCCTTTACCGCGGATGATTTGCTGGGGCGTATCTTTTCCTCCTTCTGTATTGGTAAATAAGAAAGAGCCATAGCCGCCGTGGATTCAGGGCGGAGCACTCTCCCGTCCGCAATAGTTACCCACAACCTTCCCGGTTGGCCAAATATCCCCAATTTCTGACCAAACCGCTCATCACAGAAATAAGTGGCGAAGCCCTTTCAAATCAAAAGCCTATCTACCAGGTAAACATATTGTTTCTTTTTGAGCATTGAGTTGCATAGTTATTGCGCTAGGTTTGTTTGTGACCGACTGGTCACAAAAGTGAACGGTTTTACATAAAACAATAACAAACGCAATGAGGTGAGCATGCTCACCAGACCCAAATACAGACACTGCATCAGGTTATTCCGTGTTTTGCTGGTTGTCCTCGCGGCTGGCCCTATGGTGGGTAAGGCTGCACTGGAATCCCTGGATGAAGAAAGCCTGTCTCAGGTGACCGGCACGGGCCTGGCTATCGGCTTCGAGGATTTTCGCTGGTTGATCAAGCCCACCAGTTATTTCGAGCAGGTGGGCTCAGATCCGGTAGGTAGCACCACGTTGCAACGGGGGGACCTGCGCTGGTATGGCGTGAACATTTCCGGTGCGGGTACCGGGGGATTTCACTGGGATGAAAGCGGCGGCAATTTCGGCACGTCCTGTGATGCCTCAAGCCTCGGCTGCCCTCGTGGTGGACTGATCAGTGACTTTGCGCCCCATGATAACCCGTACCTGTTACGCGCATTTTCGCCCCGAGGGGTCAGCTACGATGGCACCGTCCTCAACAGTGATCCCAATAACCCGGACAGCACCATCTATGAATATCTGGCGCCCAGTGCCCAGCCGGAATACACCTTTTCCTTTTGGGGAGAACTGGAAGTAGGTCGCTCCGGTAATAATGATAACCTGTCCGTCGGTACCGGGGATTTGCTGAAAACCCAGACCATCATTCGCGGTAATGCGGCCAATTCAGCCTTCCGCCTTTTCCAGTTTACCCAACCGGGTAACGAAACCTTTGCCATCCTTTACCACAGTCGCCTGAAGGGCGACTTCCGGTTTTCTGCAGCACAGTATGATGGTCCGGGCGCCAGCGATGTGGTGGGGCAACCGGTGAGGTTTGATGCCCTCGAAGGTCTACATTTCAAAAATGTGGATGCCTATGTTCCGTTGGGACAGCTTTACTATCAGGCGCTGACCCTGGATACGGTGCCGTCTCAGGACGGTAATTTCATTCTGGAAATTCCGCGTCTTCCAGATGTCCCTACCCATACAGCGGTTCATGATCATTTCTACTCGCTGGCAGTACCGGACAGTGCGGATGCCGGCTATATCACTGCCCGGGCAGCGTTATTGAGCAACACCCCTGGCGCAACGCCTTCTCATGCGGTGGATGATTCCTACTTTGTTACCCATGGCTACTCACGTTGGGGGGACTGGTATCCCTGTCGTGGGGTTGGCTGTCCAGCGGTATCGACAACGGTTTCTCCAAATCGCAATGCCTACAACGATACCGATGACGGCATCTTCTTTCGCAAGTGTGAAAGCTGCGATGACTTTGATGCGTTCGCTTACATGATCACGGCGGTGGATGTTCGGCCAGGACAGGATCAGTACTCCTGCCCGGGGGGAAGCAACTGTGGTGATTATGCCCCTCGTGGAGGCTCCGGAGGTGTTGCGGATCGCTATTATCGTCAGGCAGCTAATTGTACCGCTAATAGCGGGAGTGATTACCAATGTGGCTATGGAGGCAGCTACAACATCAGTGCCGGGTCTGATTACACCACAGTGAACAAGATGAACCCATCAACGTTATTGGGAGTTCCCGGCAACAACACTCTCCCCGTTATTCGTACAGGCGCTGCAAACCTTGGAGATGCCAGAGCAGAAGGATTACAGGTGAATTACATGAAATTTACCAGCTATGGCGCAGGGGATTAGAGAATTTTTATGGAAAATAAAACAAAAAAAATTCCGTCAGTAAAAATATCAGCTGCGCTCATATTGTTCTGGTTTTCATCTTCCTACGCGTTTAATGTTGGAGGTATGAGTCCTCTTGATGAGGATCAGATGAGAGCTGTTACGGGTCAGGGACTGATCGTTTCCGACAAAATATCAGGCAGCGCATTGTCGAATCCAAACCCCTATTCCACACCCTTTGAATTCTATCGAATTGGTCTGGACGGAGAGCTTCAGTTAAATCTTAACGTTTCAAAATTACAGCTCGGCTGTGGCGGCATTAACGATCATCTTTCCGGTCACGCAGGCTGTGATATTGATATTGATTACCTGAGCCTGATGGGAAGAAACGGCACGGATATCGGCGATCCTGGAAGCCCCTTTACACTGGACAGGCCATATATAGAGTTCGCGGTTAAGAATGACGACTCAACCACATTACGTGAGATTGCCGGTATAAAAATTGGCGCGCAATCCGCAGATGGTGCCATCAGTGCGGGGCGCCGGTATTACACGAACAATGCGGTGAATCAGGAAAACACAGCGTTTGCCACTACCTGTAATACCGGTGCCGTAACAGGCTCTGGCGTTGTGGGGTGCCATTCGGGGATAAACAGTGTCAGCGGATTTCTGGGTTCTGAACTATCACTGACCATGGATATTGAGGCCCGGTTGCTGAGTATTTTTACAATAAGAGCAACAGGGTGTACGGGAAGGACCAGCATAGGACATGATGACTGTGGCAATAATCTTTCTGATGCACTCTTTGTTGATATTGCCGGCACAAGAATGCAGACGCTTGGCCTGCAAGCTGCAGAACTGAAAACCAACAACCTTGAGTTCCTGGGGGGAAGTTGTGGTTTTTTTAACCCCCTTGCCTGTGCCGCTGAGGCAGTAATGGATACGGTTTTCGCCAGCCTCAATACCGATCTTCGTAACGTTCATAAACTGACATTTGAAGATACCTCAGATTTCTTTCTTTCCTTCCAGAGAGAGCCCATTGCATACCCCCGTTACAGCAAACTGACGCCGACGGAAGAGTTGCCTCCTGGCGCTTTTGATATCTGTGCCACCAGTAATGCTACCCCCCGTTGCTCAAGCAGCTATGCGGTGCCGGCGAATACCGGATGGTGGCTCAACGCGCCTTCGGTGAAGCTGTTGGATGTTTACAACCCCAATGCGGATCTTGGTAACCGCGGCATTGATGAAGCCATTGCATTGCTGGGGGCGCCGGGGTTGCTGCTGGAACACCCCGAGTTTGATCTGGCGCCGAAACAAAACTGCTACGGCAGCACCATGTTCTGCTGAGAGAGGAAAATATGTCTGGATATGGTATGCCATCGAAATACATCCCTTTTATGTTTGTGGCGCTATGGTTGCTGCTAAGCATTATTTATCCTCAGACGGGGAAAACCAATTCCATGGTTCCCCTTAACGACAGTGAGCTTCAGTCAGTCATTGGCGGTGATGCCATTCAGCTAACCCTGCGGCTGCGAAATAATGTTGGTGAGGACAATGCACCGGATACTGCGTGTGGCGGCACCCCGGACCCCTGTCGTCTTGGGTTGGAGTTTGTCGCCAGGGAAGGAAACTGGCTGGTGCTGAAAGAATTCTATGGCAGCCTGGCCATTGAAGATGTCCGGCTGGAAGGGGCATATCTGAGTAATAGCGGATCCAGCTACCGTGACCTGAGTCGTTTTGAAGATGCTGACGGTAACTGCCTGCTTTCCCCCTGTAACCCTGATGGTCTGCCGGCAATTCAGCTGGATTACCCCTTTGCGAAAGGGCCGGGCGAGTATCAGGACATGAATACCTTTCTCAATATCGGACGCATGGCGGTGGAAGTGGACGATGGCGCTATGCCCGGTTTCATGCTGGATAACAATCCTGGTAGTGCAATGGCATTTCGAATGAGTGATTCGGCGAGCGCCAACGGCGACATGCAGATGCGTTTTGACGGGAGGGCGTTTCTGTATGGTTTCTGATCGCCGGCCCCTGTTGATCCTGGCGGTATTGCCACTGTCCGCTGCGGTCACTGCCATGACGCCTATTGATGACAGTGGTCTGGCTGATATCCGCGGTCAGGACGGTCTCACCGTCAATCTGGAAAGCGGTGGCGCCATTCAGGCCCAACAGTTGAACTGGATAACCGATAGAGGTAACGCACCAGCCGGAACCTGCAGTGGCGGTGTGACGGACCAGCATGCCTGCACGCAACTGAATGGGCTCACCCTGCAGGGCGATGGCAATCCGCTGAGTGCACAACTGCAGCTGGATGTGGGCAGAGATGGCGGCGTTCCGCTACTGGCATTGCAGTATGACTGGCAGCCTTCCTTCTTCACCCTGGACGGGATGACCCTGGAAACCGGGACGAACCCAGCTTATGCGGGCCACTCTTTGGGCCAGGTCGGGTTGTATTCACAAGGCAACCTGACGTTGGTAAACCAGGGGCTCTTTAGCACGAATGGCCAGCATGCGAATCTGGACTTTTCCATGACCGGTGACTGGATATACCGCCAGGGCGGAGCCGGCAGTGCGGAGATGAGCATTGGTAATCTGATCATACAGAACCGGTTTACCAACGGCTCCGCCGGGGGACATGCACCCGCCACGGGCATTATCGGTATCGACAGCAATGGCTTGTTGCTGGAAGCGGATCACACTTATACCGCGCTGGAATTCGACCTGATGTATAAGGCATCGCCGGGAAACTTTGATCGCAGTGGTCGTCAGCCCCTGCTTTACAGTGCCTGGCTCGGTGGGCTGAAAGACGCCCGTGTGCGGGTGTCTGCTGGTGGGCTCGGCTATGGCTATGATGGTACAGCGCCAAATGGCAACTGGGATTATGCCGGAATCAATACCCCCCGCTCAGAAGGCCTGACGATACAGACCCAGTGGGATTACGACACGGATTTTCAGCTTCGCCTGGGCCATGCAGACGGTGACCGTACCCGTATGGAGCAAGTGAACTGGCGCCGTCTCGGCAATGGTTCCGGCCCCATGTTTGCACTGGATGCCATTCTGGATGTGGTGCAGAACAGCACCGGCCCGGCAGGCCTGTGCTTTGGTGGCGGCTTTAGCAGCGGGCAGCCGGATAGCGGTTTGTGTACCAGTGCGGGGGGAGTGTTTCATCCGACCCGGGTCGCCGCCGGTGAATCGGCGTTTGCCGTCCTGCTGCGCAACGGTCATCTGCATGCCTACAGTGAACAGTTGACTGTCACCAACCCCACCAGCGGTTGGTCGGACAGTTATGACTGGGGCGTTGTCCTCACGCTGGGCAAGCTCGATGCCGATATCCTGGCTTATCCGCAAGGGCCCTCCGGCAATGTGGGTCTGCGGACAGACGCTACCGTTATGGTGCAGTCCCCTGGATTCTGGGACGCGGCGAATAGCGCTGATCCGTTGGTGCGCGCGGCGGCGGCGGATAACTGGCAGACCCATTCCCATTTCTTGTTCGCCAACACCGCCAGCGATGTGGCGGTAGGCCTGCTCAATAATGACCTGCTCTGGGAAGCCAGGGACCTGTACCTGACGTTGGGGGACACCGACCCGGCCTTTCCGGATCTGGCGTCAGGGATCATGCTGCGCACCGATACCCTGTCTCACTACCAGGTACGGGGCCTGCTCGGGGCGGGCAGTCTCAGTGATCTGGGGGGAACCACCGCCAATGTGGCACTGTGGGATTTCAATCTGTCCGCGGACCAGTTTCGTTTCGTGCTCTACCCGGCCACTGCCGATGGTCTGGCAACCCTGGGCTTTGAGGGCTATATGAATCTGGATGGCAATGCATACCTGTCACTGGCCGAAGTATCCAGCCCCCAGTCAGCGTTCCGGCTATCCAATGTCAGCGGCAGTATCGGCTGGCGAAACGGCAACGTGGTGCTGAAATCCGGTGATCAGAACAGTGACGGCTTGCCCAGCCTGACCATTGAAAACGAACTTTTGCTGGGGCAGAGCGCGGACTTCGGCCAGAGCGGCGGCGGCACGCCGTTGGTAGGGCAGGTCAGTTTTGGGGATCAGCAATACGGTCGCATTGCCATGCCGGGCGGCACCTGGCACAGCGAAATCATTGCCAAGGTGCCACCTCCCTAGGCCTTGGCAGCATCACGACAACACATAGTGTTCCACCCCCTGATCCAGAAAACGGATCAGCATCCGGTAACTGTCCAGATCAAAGCTGGCATCCGCATCCGGGGTAATGGTCATCGGTTCCGGCTTATGTTGCAGGGTGGTGAGATGGCACCATTGATCAACCAGATGGTAGTCGGTTTGTTGCGGGTTCTGCTCACGGATCACCAGCACACCCGGGTAAGGCCAAGCCTGGATATGCTGGTCTTCCAGGGTTGTCTGTAGCCGCTGGTTGTGACTCTCCACGGTTTCCTTGCCGCAACAGGCACCCTGACATCGGCCCAGCTGATGCGCAAAGCAGGCCCCCTTGCCGTTCCCTTCCAGGCCACAGATTCGCGGGCAGAGCCCGGCTTCACGCACCTTGCCATCCAGCATGCCTTTTGCCTGCCGCGGGCTGCGAAACAGACCATAGCTGTCCTGTTGCCAGCCATGATTATCTACCAGCGGCCGGTATAACACTGGAACAAGAAAACCCTGACGGTTGGTTTGCAGACGCCAGGTATGCAGCTGCCGGTAACGGCGCTGACGACGGTTGAAGATGGGTTGGCGTTGTTTGATTTCCCGGTTTTCCAGCAACAGTGCGCCCAGTTCGCCGGCAGTGACCTGATGCTCGATACGGCGGGTCAGGTGGCACAACCGGGCTTCCTTTTTATCCCGGTGCCGGGCCGCAAAGTGGCTCTTTACCCGTTGTCGCAGATTGATGCTTTTTCCCACATAGAGGAGTTCATCCTGCTCGCCAAAAAAGCGGTAGACGCCGGGGAGGCAGGGCAGGTCGGTGAACAGGGTTGGGTCCACCGGGGAAGAATCGGTATCTGGCAGCATGGCCCTAGTATCCATTGAAAAACGCCATGATGTGGTGAAGGCAGGGTGGATGATCTGACCTATTTCCCGTGCCATGATGGAGAAAATTCATTGCCAGGAGGCCATCATGAGCGGCCACGATACCGACACCCGTATCGAAACCGATTCCCTGGGCCAGGTGCAGGTGCCCAAAACGGCCCGATGGGGTGCCCAGACCCAGCGGGCAGTGGACAACTTTCCCATCAGCGGTCGCCCGTTGCCGGAGCGGTTTATTCTGGCGGTGGTACGCATCAAACGCTGCGCGGCGGAGGCCAACCTCCGGCTGGAACAGCTGCCAGCGGACAAGCAGGCTGCCATTGTCGGGGCCTGTAATGATTTGCTGGCCGGCCATCACCTGGACCAATTCCCGGTGGATATTTTCCAGACCGGCTCTGGCACCAGCACCAACATGAACGTGAATGAGGTCATTGCGCACCTGTGCGCCGACGCGGGCGTGGAAATTCATCCCAACGATGATGTGAATCTGGGGCAGAGCAGCAACGACACCATTCCCACCGCCATTCATGTGTCGTCGGTACTGGCCGTCACCGAACAATTGCTCCCGGGACTGGAACACCTGATCGCCACGTTGGGGTTGCGTGCCCGGGAAGGCCGGGAGCTGGTGAAGACCGGCCGAACCCATCTGATGGATGCCATGCCGGTGACGGTGGAGCAGGAACTGCAGACCTGGGTGCTGCAATTGCAGGATGCCAGCAGCCGCTTGGCCCGGGCCCGGGATGAACTGCTGACCATCCCCCAGGGCGGCACGGCGGTGGGCAGCGGCATCAATGCCCACCCGGATTTTGCGGCGGCCTTTGCCAGGCAACTGGCAGAGGAAACCGGGCTGGACTTCACGCCAATGCCGCATCCCTTTGTGGCCCAGAGTGCGTTGGATGCGCCGCTGAATCTGTCCGCCGCCCTGCGTGGCCTGGCGGTCGTACTGATGAAGATCAGTAATGATCTGCGCTGGATGAATTCGGGCCCCATCCATGGTCTGGGCGAGCTGCAACTGCCGGCCACCCAGCCGGGCTCTTCGATCATGCCTGGCAAGGTCAACCCGGTGATCTGCGAATCGGTGACCATGGTGGCGGCCCAGGTCATGGGCCTGGATCAGGCCAATGCGGTGGCGGCCCAGAGCGGTAACTTCCAGCTCAACGTGATGTTGCCGCTGGTGGCCAGCAACCTGTTGGACATGACCGGCTGGCTGGCCAACAGTTGCCGGAATCTGGCCGACCGGGCCATCACCGGAATGACCTTCAATGAAGACCGTCTGGCGGAAGGGGTGGGCAAGAACCCGATTCTGGTCACGGCCCTCAATCCGGTGATTGGCTACGAGAAGGCAGCGAAGATCGCCAAAGACGCCTTTGCCAGTGGCCGCCCGGTGATCGATGTGGCCGAGGAGCAGTCCGACCTGTCCCGGGACGAACTGGAAAAACTGCTGGACCCGAAAACCCTCACTCGCGCCTGAATGGGAAGGGTGCACTGAGGCGCGGTGCACCCTACCCACAGCTTTTCGCTCCTCGTGACTCGCTTGTCGCAACTCGTGCTAGACACAGCGTCTACACCGGGTAGTATTTTGTTACCTTTGGCACAGCTGAACGGATGACCCGTGCGGGGGACTGTGTCAGTCTGGAGCGCCTTACATACCCACAGGTATGGGCGCTTTCAGCCCCGCCCTTATCGGCAGAATAACAAGGTAACGGAGCCACTATGAGCAGTAATCTCACTATCCAGCGCACCCCCTCCGCCGTGGAGCCGCCGCTGGTAATCAACCGCATTCTCGAAGCCGGCGTGGGCAAGGCGCCGGAGCAGACCATCACCTACGGTGATCGGGATTTTACCTACCGGGAATTTGAAGAGCGGGTACACCGTCTGGCCGGCGCCCTGGCAGCCCAGGGCATCAAGCCCGGCGACACCGTGGCGGTGATGGACTGGGACACCAACCGTTACCTGGAGGCGTTTTTCGCCATTCCCATGATGGGGGCGGTACTGCACACCGTGAATGTGCGGCTCAGCCCGGAACAGGTGCTCTACACCATCAACCACGCCCAGGATGACGCCATCCTGGTGAACAGCGAATTCCTGCCGATCCTGGAAGCGGTGAAGGACCGCATCGAGCCGGTGAAGACCTACATTCTGCTCGACGACGACGGTGTGAAAAGCAGCGATGCGCTGCCCATCGCCGGTGAGTACGAGGACCTGCTGGCCAAGGCGCCGGCCCGTTATGATTTCCCCGAGCTGGATGAAAACACCCGCGCCACCACCTTTTACACCACCGGTACCACCGGGTTGCCCAAGGGCGTGTACTTCTCCCACCGTCAGCTGGTACTGCATACCTTTGCCGGTCGTAACACCATGTCCGGGATCGGTCAGGGTCGCTTCAATGAAGACGATGTCTACATGCCGATCACTCCCATGTTCCACGTGCATGCCTGGGGCATTCCCTACATGGCCACCCTGATGGGCGTGAAGCAGGTGTACCCGGGTCGCTATGAGCCGGCCAGCTTGCTGAAATTGCTGGTCACCAAGAAGGTCACCTTCTCCCACTGTGTACCCACCATCATCCAGATGCTGTTGCAGGCGGAAGCGGCCAAGAGCATCGACCTGAGTGGCTGGAAAGTGATCATTGGTGGTTCCGCCTTGCCCAAGGCCTTGGCCATGGGCGCCCTGGAGCGCGGCATCGACATCTATACCGGCTACGGCATGAGTGAGACCTGTCCGCTGCTGACCCTGGCACAACTGACCCCGGAACTGGAAAAGGCCGACCTGGAAACCCAGGCGGACTACCGCACCCGCACCGGCCGTCCGGTGGCCATGGTGCAGCTGCGTATCGTCGATGGGGAAATGAACGACGTGCCCCACGATGGCAAGAGCCAGGGGGAAGTGGTGGTTCGCGCGCCCTGGCTGACCCAGGGGTACCTGCACGACACGGAAAAATCCGAGGAACTGTGGGCCGGCGGTTGGCTGCACACCGGGGATGTGGCGGTGATGAGCGAAGACGGCTGGTTGAAGATCGTTGACCGCATCAAGGACGTGATCAAGACCGGTGGCGAATGGGTCTCCTCCATCGACCTGGAAGGCATGATCCTGCAGCATGCGGGCGTGGGTGAGTGTGCCGTGGTCGGCGTACCCGATGAAAAATGGGGCGAGCGCCCGGTGGCCCTGGTGGTCAAGAACGGCGATGCGGATGAGGAGGGCATCAAAGCCCTGATGGCGGATTACGCTGACAAGGGCATCATCAGCCGCTATGGCATTCCCGATCGCGTCATCTTCGTGGATGAGCTGCCGCGCACCTCCGTGGGCAAGCTGGACAAGAAAAAGATGCGCGCCGAAATGGTGTAACGCCTGAAGGCGCGACGCTATTGAAAAGCCCGCCACCTGGCGGGCTTTTTATTGGCTGGTCGCCGTGATCATATCCTTACTGTAGGAGCGTCGCTGGCGGCGCGATTACCTGAGTCTCGAGTTGCGAGAAGCGAGTGACGAAAATCAAAACCGGAACACCGGGAAAGGCAGATTTTCGCTTCTCGCAACTCGTACCTCGCGGTTCTTTCATCACGCCGCCAGCGACGTTCCTGTGGCAACAATCTGCGCTAAAACTGAATTTCCTTCATAATTACCTGTCACTTTAACGCTCCCTCTACAAATTGCTTGCATAATTGGGCGCTAAGCTTCCTTTTCGGTTTGTTGCAAATCATCGTTTGGAGACGTTCATGAAGCGGATTATCGCCGCCCTGATATTGGTGGTGCTGGTAGGTGCTGGCCTGTGGTGGCTCTTCGCACCAGCGCCGGCCCCCATGGGGCAGCGTCCGCCCACGGTGGTCAATCTGGCGCCGAGCATCGAACGTTCCCTGTTTGATCGGGTGGAGGCGGTGGGGACGGCGCGGGCCGCCCAGGCAGTGATGATCCTCACCGAAGTCCCCGGTCGGGTGGCGCAGATCCACTTCCGTCAGGGCCAGAAGGTGGAACAGGGTAAGGTGCTGGTCACCCTGGATGATCGCAATGCCCGCGCCGAGCTGGCGCGCAGCGAAGCGGAATATCAGCGCGCGCTGAACGATTTCCAGCGCGGCCAGAAACTGGTGAAGAGCCGCGCCATTTCCCAGTCTGAAGTGGATACCTTCCGCACCACCCTGGATGGGGCCAAGGCCAGTCGCGACGCCGCCCGGGCGAATCTGAATGACCATACCATCCGGGCGCCCTTCGCCGGTGTGGTGGGCTTGCGACAGGTGGATGCGGGCGGTTACCTGCAAACCGGCGATGCCATCACCACCCTGGATAACCTGGGCTATATCGAAGTGGATTTCCAGGTGCCGGAACGCTATCTGGCACGGCTGGTTTCCGGGCTGCCGGTGCAGGCCCGCAATGAAGCGTTTCCGGATCAGGTGTTCGAAGGCACTATCACCGACCTGGATTCCCGGGTGAGCACGGCGAGTCGCAGCCTGACCGCCCGGGCTCGGCTGGAAAACCCCCAGGACCGGATTCGTCCGGGGCAATTTCTGCGTGTGTCGGTGCAACTGGCCGAGCGTGATGCGCTGCTGGTACCCGAGCAGTCGATCATTACCCAGGGGGCACAGAGCTATGTGTTCACCGTTACGGGCGACAACACAGCCGAACGCCATCCGGTCACCCTGGGTGGCCGTCGTGATGGCTGGGTGGAAATTACCAGCGGCCTGACCGGCCAGCCGGATGTGGTGGTCAACGGCCATTCCCGGCTGGGTAGCGGTCAGGCGGTGCAGGTGCTGGATAACCCGGAAGCCTTGCTGCCGGGCCAGCGGGCCCTGCTGGAACCCGCCTCGCCGGACGCCGATCAGGCGGACAGCGAGGCCGCTGCATGATTCTTTCCGATATCTCCATCAAGCGACCGGTCTTCGCCACCGTGATCAGCTTGCTGATCGTGGTGTTCGGTATCAGCGCCTTGATGAAACTGTCGGTGCGTGAATACCCGGACATCGATCCGCCGGAAGTGTCCATCTCGGTGGACTACGCCGGCGCCGCCCCGGAAGTGATCGATACCCAGATTATCCAGGTCATCGAAGGGGCCGTGGCCGGGGTGGAAGGGGTGCGCAAGATCGAGTCGCGCAGCCGCCTGGGCTCCGCCCGTACCAGTGTGGAATTCAACCTGGACCGGGATGTGGACGTGGCCGCCAACGACCTGCGCGATGCGGTGTCGCGGGTGCTCAACCGGCTGCCGGAAGAAGCGGAGACTCCGGTGATCGCCAAGTCCGACGCGGATGCCCGGCCCATTATCTGGGTCACCCTGACCAGCAGTACCCTGGCCCCCCAGGAACTCACCGACTTTGCCGAGCGTTCCCTGGTGGACCGTTTTGCGGTGCTGGATGGGGTATCGGAAGTCTTCATCGGCGGGGAACGCCGCTATGCCATGCGCGTCTGGCTGGACCGTCAGAGCATGGCCGCCAACCAGGTTACCGTTACCGATATCGAACAGGCCCTGCGCAGCAACAACGTGGAATTGCCCGCCGGGCGGCTGGAATCCCAGTCCCGTGCCTTTACCGTGCGGGCCGACAACCGCTTGTCTTCGGTAAACGAATTCGAGGATCTGGTGGTGCGTCGCCAGGGCGATTACCTGCTGCGGGTGGGGGATGTGGCCCGGGTGGAACTGGGCGTGGAAAGCGATGACACCGTGCTGCGCGCCAACGGCGAAACCGCCATCGGCCTGGGTATCATCCGCCAGTCCAAGGCCAATACCGTGGCAGTCTCCGACAACCTGCAGGCGGAAATCGAAGCGGTGCGCACCAGCCTGCCAGCGGATATCAGCCTGGATGTGAACTACGACGAATCCCTGTTTATCCGCGCCTCCATCAAGGAAGTGTTGGTCACCCTGGGCATTTCCGTGGTGCTGGTGATCGCGGTGATCTTTGCCTTTCTGGGCAACCTGCGCGCCACCCTGATTCCGGCAGTGACCATTCCGGTATCCATCATCGGGGCCTTCATCGGCCTGGGGATCATGGATTTCTCCATCAACGTGCTCACCCTGCTGGCGCTGATCCTGGCCATTGGCCTGGTGGTGGACGATGCCATCGTCATGCTGGAAAACATCCAGCGCCGCATCGATGAGGGGGAAACCCGTCTGGTGGCCGCCTACCAGGGGGCCCGCCAGGTCGCCTTTGCCGTGGTGGCCACCACCCTGACCCTGGTGGCGGTGTTCGTACCGATCTCCTTTATGGGTGGCGACGTGGGCCGACTGTTTGGCGAGTTTGGTTTCACTCTGGCCTCGGCAGTGATTATCTCCAGCATCGTCGCATTGAGTCTGGCCCCCATGCTCTGTTCCCGCTGGTTGCACCGGCACAGCGTCAAGGAGCTGCAAGGGGAGGGCAATGCTTTTGAGCGTTCCCTGCAAAAACTCAACAGCGGTTATGCCCGAAGTCTGGCGGCGGCCCTGGGCAAACCCTGGCCGCTGGTGGTGGGCTGTGTGGCCCTGTGCGTGGTGGCACTGCTGGTGTTCCGGGGGTTGCCCCAGGAGCTGGCGCCTACGGAAGACCGGGGCGTCTTTATTATTCCCGCGTCGGCGCCCCAGGGTTCCACCGCGGAGTACAGCCTGCACCATGTGAAGGAAGTGGAAAACATCATGGCGCCGCTGGTGGAAAGCGGCGAGGCGGAACGGGCCCTGTCCATCGTCGGTTTCCGCGGTGTTACCGAGCGGGCCTTCAGTATTGTGCGACTCAAGGACTGGGGCGAGCGGGATCGCTCCCAGCAGGAAATCGTCAATGAAGTGCGCGGCAAATTATCCCAGGTGGCCGGGCTGCGGGCCTTCGCGGTAAACCCGCCCGGGCTGGGGCAGAGCGCCTTCGATCAGGCCCTGGAAGTGGTGGTGGCCGGGCCGGATTACGACCAGGTGCTGGCCTGGAGCGAAACGCTCATGGAGGCCATGGAAGAGAACCCGGGGCTGACCAGCATCGATACGGATTTCGAACAGACCCAACCCCAACTGGACGTGAAGCTGGACCGGGAGCGGGCGGCGGACCTGGGGATCACCGCCACGGATGTGGGCCAGACCCTGCAGGCCATGTTCGCCACCCTGACCGCCTCCACCTACGTGGACCGGGGCCGGGAATACGATGTGCTGCTGGAAGCAGAAAAACGCAACAGCCAGGGCCCGGATGATGTGCTGCCGATCTATCTGCGCGCCGCCAACGGTGAGCTGGTGCCATTCTCCAGTGTGGTGGAACTGACCACCACCGGCGATGCCCCGGAGCTGCGCCGGGTGGACCGGCTGCCGGCCATTACCCTGTCCGCCAACCTGGCCGACGGCTACGACCTGGCGGCGGCCATGACCTATGTGGAAGAACAGGCCCGGGAACGACTGCCGCTGGAAGCGCGTATCGGTTACAAGGGCATGGCGGAAGAGCTTCAAGAATCCGCCGCCGCCATTCTGATCACCTTTGTGTTGGCGCTGGTGATCGTGTTCCTGGTGCTGGCCGCCCAGTTTGAAAGCTGGATACACCCGCTGATCATCATGCTCACCGTGCCCCTGGCCCTGGCGGGGGCGGTGCTGGCCATCCGTGTTACCGGCGACAGCCTCAACATCTACAGCCAGATCGGCATGATCATGCTGCTGGGGTTGATGGCCAAGAACGGTATCCTGATCGTGGAATTCGCCAACCAGTTACGTGATCAGGGGCTGGCGGTGAAAGAGGCCATTTACCAGGGGGCCATCGTGCGCTTCCGCCCGGTATTGATGACCGGCGTCTCCACCATCTTCGGTGCCATTCCACTGGTACTGGCCACCGGCGCCGGCGCAGAAAGCCGCTTCACCATTGGCGTGGTGATCCTCGGTGGTCTGCTCTTTGCCACCGTGCTGACACTCTTTATCATCCCGGTGTTGTACCAGTGGCTGGCACCCTATGCCTCGCCGGCGGATGCGGTGAAGCAGCAGCTCGAAAAAGAGATGGGCGAATAACGACTATTCCTCTCCGTAGGAGCGTCGCTGGCGGCGCGATAACCTAGCGTATGGAATCGCGCCGCCAGCGACGCTCCTACGGCGAGAGTGGATTCAGGAGCCATGACTGACTACGAACTGATCCGCAGCAAACGCCGCAGCCTGGAGCTGCGCGTGCTGGACGATGGCCGGGTGCAGGTGCGGGCGCCGCAGCGGGCGTCGTTGCGGATGGTGCAGACGTTCGTGGATAGCCGCCGCCAGTGGATTGCCGATCAGCAACAGCGCCAGGCCAGTCGGCCCCGGCAGCGTTGGCAGGATGGGGCGGCCTTTCCGTTCCGCGGGCAACTGCTGATCATGGATGTGTCCGCCGGGCGCAATGCGGTGGTGGTGTCTGGCGGTTACCTGCAGATCCGGGTGCCGGAACCGGACAGCGAGCCAGCGGTAAGGCAGGCGGTGGAAAACTGGCTGCGCAAGCAGGCGCGGTCGCTGTTTGAAGACAGCATTGCCCGGCAGTTCCCCTGGTTTGCCAGCCAGGGTTTTTCCCAGCCGGTGTTGCGGGTGAAAAAAATGCGCACCCGCTGGGGGTCGCTGTCAGCCAGGGGCTACATCAACCTGAACATGGCCCTGCTGCACTATCCACCGGCGGCGCTGGATTACGTGGTCATGCACGAGCTCTGTCACCTGCAACACATGGACCACGGCCCCGGCTTCCACGCCCTCATGGACGCCCGCATGCCCGACTGGCGCCAACGCAAACAACTCCTCGACCAGCCGCTTTTCCAACCCTGAATAAAACCACCGCATCCCCCTCGTAGGAGCGTCGCTCGCGGCGCGATAGCCCAACGTATGGAATCGCGCCGCGAGCGACGCTCCTACGATTAAAATGTGACCCTACAGCCAGATGGCATACCAATAGGGATAATCTCTGACGCTTTTTACCAAACCGGCTCGGAACGGATTAGCGACGATATAGCGGGCAATTTGCAGGGCATCCTCTTCCTGTCGGAGCGCGTGGTCATGGAACCCTCGCTGCCAGATGGATTGCCCAATGGCTCGGGCAGTCTGGCTCTTTAGCATGCCTACTGTTTGCGAAAGGGAATGCTTATTGGACAGCACCAACAACCAGTGAAAATGGTCCGGCATCACCACAAAGCATAGAGACATGCAGGCCCCTTGCTGGTCCAGGTTGAGGAAATTGCGCGAAAGCAGTCGTGCCCTGTGGGTATTCTCAAACCAGGGTATTCGGTTTCGGGTAACTCCGGTGATCAGACTGTATCCATGATGTAGCGAGTCCATGGATCTAAGAGTGATGAGAGAGAGCCCGGGGAAAAAGCGTTAGCGGCGGAAAAGCCTGTAGGTAATGATCAAGCCTTTCCGTAGGAGCGTCGCTCGCGGCGCGATAACCCAACGTTCGAAATCGCGCCGCGAGCGACGCTCCTACGGAAAGGATGGGGCGTCTTGTTTCGCCAGACATAAAAAAAGCCCGCCGAAGCGGGCTTTTTTCTGCTAATGCAATCGCTTATTCAGCAACTACGTTAGCGGCCTGCGGACCTTTGGGGCCCTGCTGGATCTCGAAGGAAACCTTCTGACCCTCGGCCAGGGTTTTGAAGCCTGAGCCGGTAATTGCGCTGAAATGAACGAAAACGTCCGCACCACCATCGTCCTGGGAAATGAAACCAAAACCCTTGGACTCGTTAAACCACTTCACAGTACCAGTAGCCATGTGAATCTATACCTCGAAACTATTACTTAGGGTGTTGCTTGCAAACCATGTTGGGCGGTGTTCGGAGACAACTTCAGCTTCACGCAGGGAAGACAACTACCAAAACAATCCACGGCCATAATTCGCAGCCACTTCCGACTTTACCCTCCTTTTTCGGCGAGCACCACCCCTTTTTATAGGCGCTTAAACCGGCAGTTATAATGCCGTTGTCACAAAGCGGACGCTCATTTGGTGGCGTTCGTCCGGGCCCAGAAACAGGGCATCTTCCAGCACCCGGGCGGTCTCGATACAGAGCATTCTCTGCCAGGCATCGTCAGCGAACTGGCTCAGACGTTGGCTTTTGTCGATCCAGGGATTCCATACCACCGCCGAACGGCTGCCTGTGCTCGTCAGTGTCAGCCGTCGCTGCCAGCCGGGGTCGTCGATATGCAGGGTGTCGGGCAGTTGCAGATAGAGCCGGTCGGTTTCTCCCCGGAATGTCAGCGGGCCTTGCTGCCGATGGCGTTGCCAGTTATCCAGGGCATCCACGTAGGGGCAGGTGTCCAGGCCGTGAATCTCGACCTGACGGCTGTCGGATACGGCGAAGTAACTGTGCAGGGCCTGGCTGATCCATACCGGTTCCTCACCGTGGTTATGGTTGATCAGAGACAGGGTCAGGCCGTCGTCCAGTCGCACGGTCAGAGTGGGGGTCACCGCGGGTAGAGATTTCCGGTCAGCATGGGGGGAGAGGGCGAAGCTCAGGGTGATGTGTTCATCATCCTGGTGCGAATGACTCAGGGTCCAGGGCTGCTGGCGCACCAGGCCATGGGCCGGTGGCTGTGCCAGCGTATATTGCTGGCGGATCTCAGTGGGATTGAAGTCCAGGCCGCCAAACCAGGGCCAACACACCGGCACCCCGCCACGGACACCCTGACCGTTGTGATAGGCCGCGTCTTCACTGAGCCAGATCAGCGGTGGCTCGTCATCCCGTTGGTACTCCAGCACCTGTGCACCCTGTTCGGCGATCACCAGGGTCTGGTTGCGATGGCGAACTTCCCAGCAGGCCAGCTCGCCGCGGGTAATCTGTTTGATGGTTGCTGTCATACCCTCTCCACGCAACTGTAGGAGCGTCGCTCGCGGCGCGATAATCAGGGTTTCGAGTTGCGAGAAGCAAGTTTCGAAAGGCAACCCCCTATAAAGTCGCTCCCGGGATATGCTTTCCGAAACTCGCTTCTCGTGTCTCGTTACGGTTTCAATTGCCCCGCGAGCGACGCTCCTGCCATGAGGAGGCGTTTGTTGCGGCGGTTATTTAATCCCCGCCGCAATCTCCAGTTCGCGGATGGACTGCTCCAGGTAATCCAGCAGACGCTGCATGGAAGGCAGGGTACGCCGGCAGGCGATCAGGCCGAATTCCAGTTGGTCCTGGTAGCTGGTCAGGGTGATATTCAGGGCGATGCGGTCCAGCACGATGGACACCGGGTACATGCCTTTCAGTTTGGCGCCGTTCCAGTACAGGGGCTCTTTCGGCCCCGGCACATTGGAGATCACCACATTAAAGGCCCGCCATTTCGGTGCCAGCCCGGTGAGCAGGTTGAGACCGGTGGGGGCCATGGTGAGGGCGGTGAAATTGAGAATTTCCTCCGGGCTCATCTGAGAGAAGCGTTCCTTGGCTTCCTGCACCGAATCATTGACCACCCGCAGCCGGTTGGCCGGGTCGCAGATATGGGTGCCCAGATTGGCCAGGATCATGCCGATCTGGTTGCCGCCGGCGCTGTCATCCTGGCGCAGGCTCATGGGCACCATGGCAATCAGCGGCTCGTCCGGCAGGGCGTTCTGGCTGATCATGTATTCGCGCAGGGCATGGCCGCACATGGCCAGCACCACGGTATTGATGGTGCAGTTGAATGCCTTGGCGATTACTTTCAGACGTGACAGGGAATAACTCTGGGCGGCAAAGCGCCGGGAACCGGTGACCGTCTGGTTGAGAACGGTGTCCGGGGCCTGAAAGATGGACACATAGTTCTCGTCCTTCTTGGCCTTCTGGCTCACCTTGTAGATTTCCCGGGCAAGGCCCGGCACCGTGGCGGCCTGCTTACTGATACCGGCACCCAGGCGCGCCAGGCTGGAGGCCACATCCACCGGGTTGCTGGGCAGGGAGCGGCTGCGTTTTTTCGGCTCGTAGGCCCACACCGGCGGCAGGTCCCGTTCGTCCGGATCGGTGGACAGGGCGCGCATGCCCATACGCATGGCGGAGATGCCGTCCACCACGGAATGGTGGATCTTGGTATAGAGCGCGAACTGGCGCCCGCGGATGCCTTCGATCAGGTGCGCTTCCCACAGGGGGCGCTCCCGGTCCAGCAGGTTGGAGTGCTCGGCGGAGACCAGGGACAACAGCTCACGGATACGGCCGGGCTTGGGCAGGGCCTCGTGGCGGAAGTGATGGTCGATATCGAAGTGCTTGTCCTCGGTCCAGTAATACTGGCCCAGCCGGCGTGTCAGGCGTTGGTTGAAGGGCGCCACCGGGCAGCAGTAGTCACGCATGTGCTGAGCCAGTTCACTGACATACTTGGGGCCCGCGTCTTCCGGGAAGGAAAATAGTTGCAGTCCGGCCACGTGCATGGGCTGTTGTCGTTTTTCCAGCCACAGAAAAAGTTGATCCACCGGGCTAAGCGCTTTCATAGATTCCCCTTCGTCATTTTTATATCCCTGAACACAACCAAAACCATTACCTGAAAACGGCAATGCACTCTCCATGCCAAGGGAAGATCATAGTAGCAAAGCCGCCTGCGGGTCACTGTGTGCAAGGTGTAAATCGGCGGGCGATGCGGTAACTGCCGCCGGATGGCACATTGATGAATGGCAGTGTGTGCAGAAAAAAACGCATCTTCCTCCACCCTGAACATCGACTTGCCGATTGGCAAGTCGGGCCGCCGGTTGTTGGCCATGGCACCCTCGGCGAGCCGGTTGCGACAGGCCAGAGGGGCGGAGACAACTACGAATTACCCCTTATATTCATCAGAAAAATACCGAACATAGACCATATTGATTATGTTTATGGGTCGACTGGCTCTAGAATGCGCCGCATCGGTAGACCGGCATGTGTTCTGTCTGACATGAGCAGGGTTGCCCCTCCCGGTATCGATAAACCAATTTGTTAATCAGAGGTTCACCATGTCATACACCAAAGACATCGAAGCACTTAGCTCCGTGATTGGTGCCAACAGCACCTGGAAAGACATCAATCCGGAATCTGCTGTTCGCATGCGTCTGCAAAACCGTTTCAACACGCATCTGGACATCGCCAAGTACAACGCCAAGATCATGCGTGAAGACATGGCGGCCTATGACGCTGACAACTCCAAGTACACCCAGTCCCTGGGTTGCTGGCACGGCTTCATCGGCCAGCAGAAGATGATCTCCATCAAGAAGTACTTCGGCGGCACCAAGCGCAAGTACCTCTACCTGTCCGGCTGGATGGTTGCTGCCCTGCGTTCCGAGTTCGGTCCGCTGCCTGACCAGTCCATGCACGAGAAGACTGCTGTCGCTGACCTGATCCGCGAACTGTACACCTTCCTGAAGCAGGCGGATGCCTGGGAACTGAACCACCTGTTCCGTGCTCTGGACGATGCCAAAGACGCTGGCGACGCGGCCAAGCAGAAAGAAATCATCGAAAAGATCGACAACTTCGAAACTCACGTTGTGCCGATCATTGCTGACATCGATGCTGGTTTCGGTAACCCGGAAGCCACCTACCTGATGGCCAAGCAGATGATCGAAGCGGGTGCTTGCTGCATCCAGATCGAGAACCAGGTTTCCGACGAGAAGCAGTGTGGCCACCAGGACGGTAAAGTGACCGTTCCCCACGCCGACTTCCTGGCCAAGATCAATGCCGTGCGTTACGCCTTCCTCGAGCTGGGCGTTGACGATGGTGTGATCGTTGCCCGTACCGACTCCGAAGGTGCTGGCCTGACCAAGCAGATCGCCGTGACCAACGAGCCGGGCGACCTGGGCGACCAGTACAACTCCTTCCTGGAAGGTGAGTACATCGAGTCCGCCGACGAAATCAACAACGGCGACGTTGTGATCAAGTCCAACGGCAAGCTGCTCAAGCCGACCCGTCTGGCTTCCGGCCTGTTCCAGTTCCGTCGTGATTCCAACATCGACCGTGTGGTTCTGGACTGTGTTACCAGCCTGCAGAACGGCGCTGACCTGCTGTGGATCGAGACTCCGACCCCGAATGTCGAGCACATCAAACTGATGGTTGATCGCATCAAGGAACAAGAGCCGAACGCCAAGCTGGTTTACAACAACAGCCCGTCCTTCAACTGGACCCTGAACTTCCGTCAGCAGGTATTCGATGCCTGGGAGAAGGAAGGCAAGGATCTGTCCGCCTACGACCGCGCTGGTCTGATGAGCGTGAAGTACGACGACACCGAACTGGCAGCTGTTGCTGACGAGTGGGCGAAAGAGTTCCAGGCCAAGGCGTCCCGTGAAGCGGGTGTATTCCACCACCTGATCACTCTGCCGACCTACCACACCGCTGCTCTGTCCACCGACCAGCTGGTAGAAGGCTACTTCGGCGAAGAAGGCATGCTGGCCTACGCCAAAGGTGTTCAGCGTCAGGAAATCCGTCGCAACATCGCTACCGTGAAGCACCAGGACATGGCCGGTTCCAACATCGGTGATGACCACAAAGAGTACTTCTCCGGTGAAGCTGCGCTGAAAGCTGGCGGTAAAGACAACACCATGAACCAGTTCGAGAACAACTAAGTTCCGATCTGTTCAAGGTAAGTCTTGAAGAAGCGGCCTCCGAAAGGGGGCCGCTTTTTTTGTGCCGAATTTTTCCGTAGGAGCGTCGCTGGCGGCGCGATTTCGTAAGGTTCGAGAAACGAGAAACGAGTTTCGAAAATCAAAACCTTCACGTAAAGGCTTGGTTTTCGCTTCTCGTAACTCGTACCTCGAAACTGGGGGTTATCGCGCCGCCAGCGACGCTCCTACGGAGAGGAAAGTGTGGGATAGGAAAGGGGGGATTGGCCCCGGTGTTCCTGCAGGGAGACTAAGGGGTAAGGGGGCAGACGGGCTTTCCTTTCGGATGACAGAACCGCAACTCTGAATTCCTCACCGCCGCCACAGATTGTGTAGGGTGCACTGAGCCCAAGGCGAACTGCACCGATACGGCGTTTGATGGTGCAGTTCGCTTTAGGCTCAGTGCACCCTACGCTCTTGGGAAACCGCGCGGGTTTTGTGACAACAAAAAAAGGGGCGGCCCGAAGGCCGCCCCTTTTTTAGTGTCCGACGTCAGACAACCGACGTCGGACCTTCCCCTTACTCGTAATCGAAGGAGAAGTGTTCCGGCTTCAGCTGCATGGTGCTCTTGGTGGGCTTCAGCGCGGCATCCGCGTGGGCCTTGGCAGAGGGCAGCATGCGATCGAAGTAGAACTCGGCGGTGGCCAGCTTGGCCTGGTAGAACTCCGCCGGCTCGTTGCCGCCGTTTTCCAGCTTGTCCTTGGCAACACCGGCTTGCAGGGCCCAGAAGTAGGCCATCATGGCGTAGCCGCTGTACATCAGGAAGTCGTAGCTGGCGGTGGAAACGATATCGCGGTCCTTGGCGGCCACCAGCATGATGCGGGTGGTCAGGTAGTTCCACTCGGCGGCGATCTTCAGCAGCTTCCAGGCAAAGGGACGCAGCTTGGGATCACGCAGGTTCTTGGTGCCGAAATCCACCAGCTTCTTGCTGAAGTCACGGACGCACTTGCCCTTGGTCAGCAGCAGGACTTTACGGCCCAGCAGATCCAGTGCCTGGATGCCGGTGGTGCCTTCGTACAGGGTGGAGATGCGCGCGTCACGGACGATCTGTTCCATGCCGTGCTCTTTGATGTAGCCGTGGCCACCGAATACCTGCATGCCGTCGTTGGCCACTTCCAGACCTTTCTCGGTGAGGAAGCCTTTCAGGATCGGCGTCAGGAAGCCCAGCTCGTCATCCCATTTCTGGTATTCCTCGTCGTTGTCGGCCTGGGCGGCGCTGATCATCTTGTCCGCGTACTGGGCGGCGAAGTAGATCATGGCGCGGCCACCTTCGGCGACGGCTTTCTGCTTGAGCAGCATGCGGCGCACGTCACCGTGGTGGATCAGGCTGTCGGCGATGGCATCCGGTTCTTTTTTGCCGGACAGGGCGCGCATGGACTTACGCTCCTTGGCGTAGGCCAGGGCGCCCTGGTAGGACAGCTCGGCGTGGGCCAGACCCTGGATGGAGGTGCCGATACGCGCGGTGTTCATGAAGGTGAACATGCACTCCAGGCCCTTGTTTTCCGGGCCGATCAAAAAGCCGGTGGCTTCATCGAAGTTCATCACGCAGGTGGCGGAGGCTTTGATACCCATTTTCTTTTCCAGGGAACCACAGCTCACGCCGTTGTCTTCACCGATCTTGCCCGGCAGATACTTGGGTACGATGAACAGGGAAATGCCCTTGGTGCCTTTCGGCGCATCGGGCAGGCGAGCCAGCACGATGTGGACAATGTTCTCGGTCAGGTCGTGCTCACCGGAAGAAATGAAGATCTTGGTGCCGGAAATCTTGTAGGAGCCGTCTTTCTGCGGCTCGGCCTTGGTTTTCACCTGGCCCAGGTCGGTACCGCACTGGGGCTCGGTGAGGCACATGGTGCCGCCCCAGCGACCTTCGGTCAGGGGAACCAGGTAATCCTGGAGCTGCTGGTCGGAGCCGTGCATCTGGATGGTGTTCATGGCCCCCATGGACAGGCCAGGGTACATGGTGAACGACCAGTTGGCGGTGGCCATCATTTCGGACTTGATCAGGCCCAGAGACGCGGGCAGGCCCTGGCCGCCGAACTCTACCGGGTGGCTGAGACCCTGCCAGCCGCCGGCCACGAACTCGTCGTAGGCTTCCTTGTAGCCTTTCGGCGTGGTCACCACACCGTTTTCAAACTTGCAGCCTTCCTCGTCACCGCTCTGGTACAGCGGCGCCAGGGTGTTTTCACACAGTTTGGCCATTTCACCAATGATGGCTTCGACCATATCCGGCGTGGCTTCTTCACCTTCCGGGAAGGTTTTGTAGTGGCTCTCGAAGTCCAGGACTTCGTTCATCAGAAAGCGCATATCGCGCACGGGGGCCTTATAAGTCGGCATAACAGTTACCCTCGTCAGGCAGAAATCGATTCAACTGTCAGGAACGGACAGCGCAACAGGGCGGGCATTGTTGGGGAATTCCAGCGTAAACACATTGACTGTCAAGGCGGGCGCGGACGGGCGTTAGGGTGAATGGGCGTTCACGGGACATTGAGCGGCAAGCAACGGGATTGCTACGGAGCCACTGTAGGAGTTCCCTTCCAGGGGACGAACCGCACGCAGTGCGGAATCGACCGCAGGACGATCAGGGGGTTCGGGTTTCTGGAACGACTTTCTGGGAGCGGGGCGAGAAGCCCCACCGATTTCCTCGCTGCCGCTCGGTTCGTCCCCTGGAAGGGAACTCCTACGACAGACGACAGATCCTGCTCCTACTTCTTCCCTTTCCAGCTGTACATGGACGTGGACACGCCGGTGCGCCGGGCGACTTCGTCCCAGATACCTTGAGGCAGAATGGCCTTCATCAGTTCCACGGACTTGGCCATGGGCGGTTCGATGACGAAGGCGTCTTTTTTCTGCATGCCCCGGATGATGCTTTTCACCACCTTCTTCGGGGTCAGCATGGGCGAGAACAGCGGGGTTTTTACACCGTCGAACATGCCGGTGGAAATATAGCTGGGGCAGACGCTGGTCACGTGCACGTGCTTGATCTTGCGCACCGCCAGTTCCAGGCGAAGGGATTCCGAGAACCCCACCACTGCCCATTTGCTGGCCGCGTAGGTGCTGCCGTAGGGCAGGCCGATAAAGGCGGAGGCACTGGCGATATTGACCAGAAAGCCCTCGTCGGCCTGGATCAGATCTTCCAGAAAGGCATGGGTGGTAGCCATCAACCCCTCCGTATTGACCCGGAAGGTGTTCAGGTGCTGTTCCAGCTCCACGGTCTCGAATTCACCGCCAAACACCACTCCGGCGTTATTGATCAGCGCGGTGATCGGGCCCACTTCGGAGTGCAACTTGTCGCGGAATTTGGCGATGGAGGCAATCTTGCTCACATCCAGCACATAGGGATGCGCCTTGCCGCCGGCGGCCTTGATGCGGTCGGTCACCTCGCGGGCAGCGCTGATGCGCCGGGCGGTGACGATGACTTCGGCGCCCTGTTTGGCAAATTCCTCCGCCATCAGGGCGCCAATGCCGGCACCGGCGCCGGTGATCAGAATGCGATGGTTGTCAAAACGGGCCATGAGTCGTCCTTGTGTGAGTCAGAGATTCAGCGATCAGCGAGGAGTCGCGAGTGACGAGTTTCGAGTTGCGAAAAGCCAAAACGGTTTTCCCTTTCGAAACTCGCTTCTCGCAACTCGACACTTACCAGTCTTATCCCGGCAGCTTCAAACCGACCAGCACCACCTTGCCGTCTTCCACTGATCGCGCCCGCAAACGCAGGCCGCTGACGCGGACCGTATCACCTACCACAGTTTGCTTGCCGACCTGTTTGGTAAACAGTTCGGCCACGGTCAGACCTTGCCATAGCGGTGGTGGCGGTTCCACGCCATAGATGGCGATTAACTGGGCCAGCGGTGTCTGGCCCAGGACAGTGAAGTCGCCGTAATAGCGTTTCTCGTCATGGCTCATCTTGTGGCACAGGTCGGACAGGGCGGACTTGTGGGACAGGGGCGCCAGCCAGGCGATCAGGTCGCCCGCTTCGATATCCGGGTTGTCACTCAGGCTGAGTACCTGTTGATTGCGGTAGAGAACCAGCGGTGTCCGTTTGTCTTCACTGAGCTCAGCCAGCGGTTTACCCACTGCCCGGGCACCGGCTTCCACTTCGAACTGCATCAGGTAGCGGTCCCGCGGTGCGGCCAGTGGCACGGTCTGTTTCGGCTCGGTGGTGGGTGGCACCGACACTTTCAATTTACGGGCGACGAAGCGCAGGCTGGCACCCTGACCGAGCAGGGAAATCAGCACTACCACCAGGGTGATATCAAACAGCAGATAGGTCTGCTCCACGCCGGCCAGCAACGGGAATACCGCCAGAACAATGGGCACCGCCCCGCGCAGGCCGGTCCAGGCGATAAAGGTTTCCTCCCGCCAGGTGAAACGGAACGGCAGGAGGCTCACCCACACGGCGATGGGACGCGCCAGCAGCATCAGGAAAGCGGCCACGGCCAGGGCCCAGGGCAGGTTTTCGGTAAGCCGGGACGGCGTCACCAGCAGGCCGAGGATCAGGAACATGCCGGACTGGGCCAGCCAGGCCATGGAATCCATGGCCTTGAGCACGTTGTCGCCGGTGCCACCACGGCGGTTGCCGGCCACCAGACCGGTCAGATAGATGGCCAGAAAACCGGAGCCGCCCACCAGGTTGGTCAGTGCAAACACCATGGCGCCACCACTGCACAGCAGCAGGGCATGCAACCCTTCGTTACTGCGTACCCGCAACAGCAATTCACTGATCACCGCCCCCAGCAGCAGGCCCAGCAGGGCGCCCAGACCGAACTGTTGCAGCAGGGTCCACAGCATGCCCACACCCCAGTCCGCCGCCGGGTCCACCAGCAGACCGACCAGCATCAGGGTAATAAAGATGGCCATGGGGTCGTTGAGACCGGATTCGATTTCCAGGGTGCTGGCCACCCGTTCGTTGAGGGTGACCCCGGCGCCCTTGATGACGCTGAATACCGCTGCCGCATCCGTGGAGCCAATAATGCCGCCCAGCAGCAGGCCGACCCGCCAGTCCACGCCCATCAGCCAGGTGGCGAAGGCCCCCACCAACGCGGCGGAAATGGCCACCCCCAGGGTGGCCAGGCTGAGCGCCGGCTTCAGCCCCATGCGGAAGGTGCTGAGCCGGGTGCGCAGGCCGCCGTCCAGCAGAATCACCGCCAGGGCGATATTGCCGATCACATAGGCGGTGGAAAAATCGTCAAACTGGATGCCGCCGATGCCGTCTTCGCCGGCCAGCATCCCCACCACCAGGAAAATCAGCAACGACGGCACCCCGAACCGGGCACTCAGCGAGCCCAGCAGCAGGCCGGTAAACATCAGGCCGGTGCCGATAAGAAGAAACAGGTTCAGAGAGTCCAAGCCGAATCCATGCCAAGAGAGTCAGGGTTCTATAGTAGACTAGCTTACACGCAACTTGCTGCACGCTGCATGAAAGAGGTTTTCATCTTTAGCCGTAGGCGTGAGACGAAACCGCGCCCCATGATATCTACAACGTCGCTGTAGGAGTTCCTCTTGAGGGACGAACCACGCGTCAGCGTGGAAATCGACCGACAGGCCGATCAGGAATACCCGGCATCACCAGAGTGATTGGTGCACCCGCACGGCCTGCCTCCTCGCCCAAGCTCGGATTCGTCCCTCAAGAGGAACTCCTACGGTGGCCTTGTGATGATCGCGAAGTGAATTTAGCTGTTGTGATCGCGCCGCCAGCGGCGCTCCTACAGTAAGGCGGGGTTGCACGGAGCTTGCAGCGTGAAGCATTGCCATTATACTAGCGCGCCCTTCTGGCTATATTTTGAACAGCAGGCCCCCTGCAAGGCGAGTGTTGAGATGGATTTTTCCCAGCGATTTGGCGTGATTGTGATCGGCGGCGGCCATGCCGGTACCGAGGCGGCACTGGCGTCCGCGCGCATGGGCGTTTCCACCTTGCTGCTGACCCACAACATCGAAACCCTGGGCCAGATGAGCTGCAACCCGGCCATCGGCGGCATCGGCAAGAGCCACCTGGTGCGCGAGATCGACGCCCTGGGCGGTGCCATGGCCCGTGCCACGGATAAAGGCGGCATCCAGTTCCGTGTGCTCAATGCCCGCAAGGGGCCGGCGGTACGGGCCACCCGTGCCCAGGCGGACCGGGTCCGTTACAAGGCGGCCATCCGCGCCACCCTGGAAAACCAGCCCAACCTGACCCTGTTCCAGCAGGCGGTGGACGACCTGATTGTGGACAACGGCCGCTGTGTGGGGGTGGTCACCAATATGGGCCTGCGCTTTGTGGCCGATGCGGTGGTGCTCACCGCCGGCACCTTCCTGGGCGGTGTCATTCATATTGGTCTGGATAACCACCAGGGTGGCCGTGCCGGCGACCAGCCCTCCAATGCCCTGGCCCGTCGCCTGCGCGAACTGCCGTTCCGGGTCGACCGCCTGAAAACCGGTACCCCGCCGCGGATCGACGGCAAGACCGTGGACTTTTCCGTGATGGAAGAGCAGTGGGGCGACAGTCCGCTGCCGGTGATGAGCTACCTGGGCAAGGTGGAAGAGCACCCGCAGCAGGTGTGCTGCTACATCACCCACACCAACGCCCAGACCCACGACATTATCCGCAGCGGCTTCGACCGCAGCCCCATGTTCACCGGCGTCATCGACGGGGTCGGGCCGCGCTATTGTCCGTCCATCGAGGACAAGGTGAACCGCTACCCGGACAAGGACAGCCACCAGATCTTTGTGGAGCCGGAAGGGCTGGATACCCACGAGCTGTACCCCAATGGCATTTCCACCAGCCTGCCGTTCGATGTGCAGCTTGAGGCGGTGCGTTCCATCCGGGGTTTCGAGAATGCCCATATCACCCGGCCGGGCTACGCCATCGAATACGATTACTTCAATCCCCAGGATCTCAAGCACAGCCTGGAGACCAAGCACATGCCCGGCCTGTTCTTCGCCGGCCAGATCAATGGCACCACCGGCTACGAAGAGGCTGGTGCCCAGGGGTTGCTGGCGGGCCTGAACGCGGCGCGACTGAGCCAGGAAAAAGACGCCTGGACCCCCCGTCGCGACGAGGCCTATATCGGCGTGCTGGTGGATGACCTGATCACCATGGGCACCCAGGAGCCCTACCGCATGTTCACCAGCCGGGCGGAATACCGCTTGCTGCTGCGTGAGGACAATGCCGACCTGCGTCTCACTGAAAAAGGCCGTGAGCTGGGCCTGGTCGACGATGAGCGCTGGGCCGCGTTCAACGCCAAGCGTGAGGGCATGGCCAAGGAAGAGCAGCGCCTGAAGAGCACCTGGGTGCAGCCGAAAACGCCCCAGGCGGAGGCGGTGAACGCCCTGATCGAGAAGCCGCTGACCCACGAATACAGCCTGCTGGATCTGCTCAAGCGTCCGGAGTTGAGCTACGCCACCCTGGCAGATGCGGTGGCCCTGGACGAGCGTCCGGACGCGGCGGTGATCGAACAGATGGAAATTCTTGCCAAGTATGCCGGCTACATTGATCGTCAGAACGACGAGATTGCCAAGCTGCGGGCGGCAGAGACCACCCGCCTGCCGGACGACTTCGACTATGGCCAGGTGAAAGGCCTGTCCAACGAGGTGAAGCAGAAGCTGGGAGAGATCCGTCCCGAAACCCTGGGCCAGGCGGGCCGGATTCCCGGGGTGACCCCGGCGGCCATTTCCCTGCTGATGATCTACCTGAAGAAACATCAGCACCAGCAGAAGGCGGCCCAACAGGCATGACCCTTTCCACAACCTTATCCGACACCCTGGCCCGGGGTGTTGAGGCCCTGGGCCTGTCCCTCAGTGATGACCAGCAGCGCCAGCTACTCGCGTACGTGGACCTGCTGGTGAAATGGAACCAGGCCTACAACCTCACTGCCATTCGTGATCCGGCAGAAATGGTGACCCGCCATCTGCTCGATTCCCTGGCCGTGCTGCCTTACCTGGCGGACACTGACACCCTGGACGTGGGCACCGGCGCCGGCATTCCCGGCATTATTCTGGCGGTGTCCCGTCCGCAGCAGGCGTTTACCCTGCTGGATTCCAACGGCAAGAAAACCCGCTTCGTTCGTCAGGCCCGCCGTGAATTGGGGCTGGATAACGTGGAGGTTGTGCACGCCCGCGTGGAACAGTACGGTAAGAGCCCATCACAGATAATTTGCCGTGCCTTTGCCTCCTTGTCGGACATGCTGGCACTCATGGCGCCGATAATTACCGATAATACCCGGGTACTGGCCATGAAAGCGGCCAGCACAGAGCGGGAATTGGCGACCATGCCGCCGCACTGGCAAGGCAACCACCATAGTCTGAACATTCCCGGGCTCGATGGGCCCAGGACACTGGTGGTGGTACAACAGCGCAGCGATTGAAGGCCACCGGGGTGGCCTCCATAAGGAGACAGCAGTGACCACCGTATTTGCCGTAGCGAATCAGAAAGGCGGCGTGGGGAAGACCACCAGCAGTGTGAATCTGGCGGCGTCGCTGGCAGCCACCCGCAAGAAAGTGCTGTTGGTGGATATCGACCCCCAGGGCAATGCCACCACCGGCTCCGGGGTGGACAAGTTCGAGACGGATTACACCATCTACGATGTGCTCTGCGATGACGTGCCCATTGAGCAGGCGGTGACCGGTACCCCGGAAGACTCCGGCTTTTCCCTGATCGCCGCCAATGGCGACCTGACCGCCGCTGAAGTCCAGCTGCTGGATCTGAAGTCCAAGGAATTCCGTCTGCGTAATGCCCTGGCGCGGATCCGTGACAACTATGATTACATTCTCATCGACTGCCCGCCGTCACTGAACATGCTGACGGTGAATGCGTTGACGGCGGCGGACTCGGTGATCGTGCCGATCCAGTGCGAGTACTACGCCCTGGAGGGCCTGACCGCGCTGATGAATACCATCGAAAAGATCCGCTCGGTCCTCAATCCCAAGCTGCACATCGGCGGCCTGCTGCGCACCATGTACGACCCGCGCAACAGCCTGTCCAACGATGTGTCCAACCAGCTGATCAGCCACTTCGGCGACAAGGTGTATCGCACCATCATTCCGCGCAACGTGCGGCTGGCGGAAGCGCCCAGCCATGGTGCGCCGGTGATCACCTATGACCCCAAATCCCGTGGCGCAGTCAGTTATCTGGCCCTGGCCGGTGAGATCCTGCGTCGTGAGCAGGCCCTCAAGGCCCAGCCTGCAGCAGCTTCATAAGGAAAGAAAGATCATGGCGGCAAAGCGTAAACGCGGTCTCAGCAAGGGCCTGGATGCCCTGCTCAGCAGCAGCGAGTCCTACCAGCAGCACCAGGACGAAGTGCGGATTCAGCAGCAGGCGGAAGACCGGGCCAGTGGCGTGGAGCATCCGCCCCGCGACGGCGAACTGCGCCACCTGCCGGTGGAATGCATGGAGCGTGGTCGCTACCAGCCGCGCCGGGACATGTCCCCGGATGCCCTGGAAGAGTTGGCCGAGTCGATCCGTGCCCAGGGGGTCATGCAGCCCATCGTGGTGCGCCCCCTCGGTGAAAAGCGCTACGAGATCATTGCCGGTGAACGCCGCTGGCGCGCCGCCAAGATGGCCGAGCTGGAGACCATCCCGGCGGTAATCCGCGAGGTGCCCGACGAAGCCGCCATTGCCATGGCGCTGATCGAGAATATCCAGCGGGAAAACCTCAATCCCATGGAAGAGGCCATCGCGCTGGGTCGCCTGAAGGAAGAATTCGGGCTCACCCACCAGCAGGTCGCTGACGCGGTCGGGAAATCCCGCGCCATGGTCACCAACCTGCTGCGCTTGATGAGCCTGGAATCCGACGTCAAGAAGCTGCTCGAGCACGGTGACCTGGAAATGGGCCATGCCCGAGCGTTGTTGGCCCTCACGGGTAACAAGCAAGTGGAAGCGGCTCGCACCGTGGTGGCCAAGGGTCTGTCCGTGCGCCAGACGGAAGAACTGGTCCGGGATTTCGAAAAAGCCAAGCCCGCCAAGCCGGCACCGGTGAAGGAAGACCCCAACGTGAAAGCGTTGATCACCGACCTGTCCGACCGTCTGGGCGCGCCGGTGCAGATCCAGCAAGGCCAGGGCAACAAGGGCAAGCTGGTGATCAGCTACAACAACCTGGATGAACTGGACGGCATCCTGGCCCACATCAAGTAATACGCCCGGAATCTCCAGGGAGGGGCAGTGGCACGCTTTCTTTACCGGGCCGAGGCCGATGGCCAGCCGGTATCCGGTATTCAGGATGCGAACAGCGCCGCCGAGGCGGTGGCTTTGCTCAAGGCGCAGGGCCTGCAGTCCGTGCGTCTGCAAAATGATGCCATGAGTGCCGCCATGCCCCTGGATACCCGGGGTCTGGCAGACCGGGACTACGCCGAACTGCGCCACTCCCTTCAGGCCCGTCACGGGCTGCGCCCCTTTCTGTTGATGCTGTTCAGGCAAACCGGCTTGCTCTGGTTGTTGGCCGTGCCCGGGGCGGTGCTGCTGTGGCTGGTCGATTATCGACTCTGGGCCGGTCTGCTATTGCTGGTCCCTCTGACGGTGGCGGCCATCGCCCTGTGGAAATACCGCGACGCCCGGGATTTTGATGCCATGCTGTCCGCCATTGCCCTGGGGCACTGGCAAAAAGCCACCTCCCTGGGGGACCGCCTGAGTCGCCGTATCCGCGATGAATCCGTGGCCATGGAATTGACGGTGCAGCGCGCCTGTGTGCAGGCGAGGGTCGGGGATACCGATGAGGCGCTCGCCACCCTGGCCCCCTGGCAGCCGGTCATGGATATGTTGATGCCGGGCATGTATGCCGCCCAGCAGGCCCGCGTCTACCTGGCGGCCCGGGAGCATGACGCCCAGCTATGCTGCCACCGCGAGGCCGTGGCGGCCTCGCAGCAGGACCCCGGCCAGACTCTGGATTATGCGCTGATGGAGGCCCGCTACGGATCCGCTGCCCGCGCCCACTGTCTGCTGCTGGAGGTGGACCCGGCGTTATTACCGGAATACGGCGATGCCTTTGTGCCCTGGGTGGCGGGGATCGTGGCGTTACGCCAGGGTCGCAACGAAGCTGCCGCCGCCAGCCTTCGTCTGGCCCTGGACAAGCTGCAGCCACTGGCCGGTAATCCGGCGATATGGCCTGTCCTGGCCATGGTGGGGGGTGATGCTGCCCATGCGTTGCTGCGGCTTGAGCAGAGCCATGAGGCGGCGGCAATAGCGACAGCGGTATGGCCGGTGCTGGCGGTCCATGGGGACCAGGATCAGCTTGCGGCGCTGGCGCCGGTTTTGCCCGCCAACGGGTCACGGGAGCCCCTGGCAAAAGGGTAAACAAAAAAAATTTAAAGTTTACCTAATTAACTGAATCAAATTCATGATGGGCGTGGCCCCGCTCTCATTCTATTTGCCTTGCGCAATTGCTCTGACATTGACTAACAATCCGTCCAGTACGGTTGCCACATGGGTGCCAACTCCATATACTTCGCCGCGCTAAAGATCAGGGGTGCCCATGACCTTGCGCCTGGTGCGGCATCAACTTGCATCAGCCCAGAGGCTTCACGGTGACCAGCAACGAATTCCAGCCCAACAGAACACTGTTCTGGGGCTTAATGCGCGCCCAGCTGGCGACGCTGGTGATTTTCGCACTGCTGGTAACCACCCTGGCCGGTACATTGGCCGGTCTGGTAGCGGCCTGGGGAGGCACTATCAGCCTGATGGCATATGCCTGGGGTGGCTTTCAGATTTGGCTGCACCCGGCTAACCGCGCACCCAAACGCATGGCCACTGCGGCGGTGCGGGCAGAGATGGGCAAGATCGCAATCATGTTATTGCTGTTCTGGCTCACTTTCGCCAAGGTCCCCGAAGCGCGGGAAATGAAAATTGCAATGGTTCTGCTGCTAGGCTTCCTGCTGACCCAGGTCGTGGGTTGGATCCAGGTAGCGCGTCTCGACGGACGCACAGCAGGACAAGACGAGCAAAACGACTGAGACTGTAGGTATCGATATGGCTGGTAGCTCTCCGGGCGAGTACATCAAGCACCATTTGGGCAATCTGACCTATGGCAAACTGCCCGAAGGCTACGTCCGTGAGTGTGACGGGCGAGACACAGTAACTCTGACTGAAACCACCTGGACGTTTGCCTGCAACGGTAATGAAGCCAAAGACATGGGCTTCGCGGCATTCCACGTGGATTCTCTCGCCTGGTCCGGCGGCCTCGGCATCATCATGTGCCTGATGTTCTGGCTGGTAGCCCGCAAGGCGACCGCAGGCGTTCCCTCCGGTTTCGTGAACTTCATCGAAACCATTATCGAATTTATTGATACCCAGGTTCGTGATTCTTTCCACGGCAAAAGCAAGCTGGTGGCGCCGCTGTCACTGGTGATCTTCTGCTGGGTCTTCCTGATGAACCTGATGGATCTCATTCCGGTGGACGTGGTTCCGGCCACCTTCAGCTGGATCATGACATCGTTCTTCGGCTGGACCGCACAGGAAGCCTACTTCAAGATCGTTCCCACCACCGACCCGAACATCACCTTGTCCATGTCATTCTGTGTGATGCTGCTGGTGATCTTCTTCACCATCAAGGCGAAAGGTGTGGGCGGCTTTATCGGTACCCTGGCTCTGCACCCCTTTGAAGCCAGCAACCCGGTAGTGAAAGTTCTGCTGATCCCGGTCAACCTGCTGCTGGAGACCATCGGTCTTCTGGCCAAGCCGGTATCCCTGGGTCTGCGACTCTTCGGCAACATGTACGCTGGTGAGTTCGTGTTTATTCTGCTGGCCGCCATGATGGGCACCTGGCAGTTTATCGGTGCCTGGCCCTGGGCGGTATTCCATATCCTGGTTATCACCCTGCAGGCATTTATCTTCATGGTACTCACTATCGTGTACCTGAGCATGGCGGTCGAAGACCACTAAGATTTTTTAAACCGGTTTTTAATTAAACCAACCAAGCACTTAACGGGAGTGTAAAGATGGAAGGCATTCAATTTCTTGCTGCTGCTATCGTAGCTGGCCTGGCGGCCATCGGCGCAGGTCTGGGTTTTGGCATGATGGGTGGCCGTTTTCTGGAATCCGTAGCGCGTCAGCCTGAACTGGCTCCGATGCTGCAAACCCGCATGTTCATCATCGCTGGTCTGCTGGATGCTGTGCCGATTATCTGTATCGCTATCGCGTTCCTGCTGATTTTCCAGTAAATCGCGCTTTACTTTTTAAGCCCCGATTTTGGGAAATCTAAGCAACGCGGATTGAGGTGTTGGCATGAATATGAATGCGACACTAATTGGCCAGGCCATTTGGTTTGCCCTGTTTGTGTTCTTCTGCATGAAGTTCGTTTGGCCCCCGATTTCTCGGGCGCTCGATGAGCGTAAGCAGAAGATTGCCGAGGGCCTGAGTGCCGCGGATCGGGCAGAGCGTGATCTGGAACTGGCGCAGGAAAAGGCGACCGCCAATCTCAAAGAAGCGAAAGAGAAGGCGGCCGAAATTATTGATCAGGCCAATCGCCGGGCTAATCAGATTGTGGAAGAGGCTAAAGATGCAGCGCGCACCGAAGGTGAGCGTCTGGTAGCCAAAGCCCACTCTGAGATTGACCAAGAGGTTAATCAGGCTCGTGAGCAACTGCGGAAAGAAGTGGCAGCCCTGGCGCTGAGCGGTGCCGAAAAGGTACTGGCTGGCGAAGTTAACCAGGATGCGCACAAGCAGATGCTTGAGCAGCTGGCGGCTGAACTCTGAGACTACGGGTAACTCATGGCTGAACTGACCACCATCGCACGCCCCTACGCCAAGGCCGCCTTTGTTTTTGCAAAGGAACAAGGTGACCTGGGCAAGTGGGAAAAGATGCTGGGCTTGGCAGCGGCAGTGGCAGGTGATGCCACCATGCGTGCCTACCTTGACCAGCCGGAACTGGATGACGCTGCCAAGGTTTCTGCTTTTGCAGAAGTCTGTGGCGATGAACTCGACGAAAGTGGGCGTAATTTCATCGCCCAGCTGACGCAAAACAAGCGTCTGCCGCTTTTGCCGATCATCCTGCAACTGTTCCACGAGCTTCTGGCCCAGGAGCAGCGGTTCACCGATGTGGAGCTTATCTCCGCATTCGATCTGGATGACGCTGCAACCGAGAAGCTGGTAACAGCGCTGAAGAAACGCCTTGGCACTGACGTGAATGTCACCACGTCTGTGGACCAGTCCCTGATTGGAGGCGTGCTGGTGCGAGCCGGCGATACCGTAATTGATGGCAGTGTGCGTGGCCGACTAAACCGTCTGGCAGAGCAACTGAACTCTTGAGTTTGAGGGATTAGAGATGCAGCAACTCAACCCGTCCGAAATCAGCGAGATTATCAAGTCGCGCATCGCGAAACTTGATACCTCCACCGAAGCACGCAACGAGGGTACGGTGGTATCCGTATCCGATGGTATTGTGCGTATTCATGGTCTGGCCGACGTGATGTTCGGCGAGATGATCGAGTTTGAGGGCGGCATCTACGGCATGGCCCTTAACCTGGAGCAAGACTCTGTGGGTGCCGTGGTCCTGGGTGATTACCTGGGTCTGGCCGAAGGTCAAAAGGTACGTTGTACCGGCCGCATCCTGGAAGTACCGGTAGGTCCGGAACTGCTGGGTCGTGTGGTTGACGCCCTGGGTAACCCCATCGACGGCAAAGGCCCGGTCGACGCCAAGCAGACCGACGCGGTCGAGAAGGTAGCGCCCGGCGTTATCTGGCGTCGTGAGGTTAACGAGCCCGTCCAGACCGGCTACAAGTCTATCGATGCCATGGTGCCGATCGGCCGTGGTCAGCGTGAGCTGATCATTGGTGACCGTCAGATTGGTAAGACGGCGGTCGCGGTTGATGCCATCATCAACCAGAAGAACTCCGGCATTAAGTGTGTCTACGTCGCCATCGGCCAGAAGCAGTCCACCATCGCTAACGTGGTGCGCAAGCTGGAAGAACACGGTGCCATGGACAACACCATCATCGTTGCGGCTTCCGCTTCCGATCCGGCCTCCATGCAGTTCCTTGCAGCCTTTGCCGGTTGCACCATGGGCGAGTACTTCCGTGATCGCGGTGAAGATGCACTGATCGTTTATGATGACCTGACCAAGCAAGCCTGGGCCTATCGTCAGATTTCCCTGCTGCTGCGTCGTCCTCCGGGTCGTGAAGCTTATCCTGGTGACGTGTTCTACCTGCACTCCCGTCTGCTGGAGCGCGCCGCCAAGGTAAACGAAGAATACGTTGAGCAGTTCACCAACGGTGAAGTGAAAGGCAAGACCGGTTCCCTGACCGCACTGCCGATCATTGAAACCCAGGGTGGTGACGTGTCTGCCTTCGTACCGACCAACGTAATCTCCATTACCGATGGTCAGATCTTCCTGGAAACCGACCTGTTCAACTCCGGTATTCGTCCGGCGATGAACGCGGGTGTATCCGTATCCCGTGTGGGTGGTTCCGCGCAGACCAAGATCGTCAAGAAGCTCGGCGGTGGTATTCGTCTGGCACTGGCTCAGTACCGTGAACTGGCGGCCTTTGCCCAGTTCGCCTCTGATCTGGATGACTCCACTCGCGAACAGCTGGAGCACGGTCAGGCCGTTACCGAGCTGATGAAACAGAAGCAGTACAGCCCCATGAGCGTTGCCGAGATGGGCGTTGTTCTGTACGCAGCGAACGAAGGTTACCTGAAAGGGATGGAAGTCGAGAAAATCGGCGCCTTCGAAGCGGCTCTGCTGGACTACATGAACAGCGAAAAGAAAGCGTTGATGGACAAAATCAACGAGAAGGGTGACTACAACGGCGAGATCGAAGCCGAGATCAAAGAATCTCTCGATCAGTTCAAAGCCACCCAGACCTGGTAATTCGCTGAAAAAGGGTACTTCCTATGGCCAGCGGTAAAGAGATCAAAGGCAAAATTGCCAGCGTCCAGAGCACGAAGAAAATTACCCGTGCAATGGAAATGGTGGCAGCCTCCAAGATGCGTAAAGCGCAGGATCGTATGGCGGCAAGCAAGCCCTACGCGACTCGCATGCGTCAGGTGGTTGCACATCTGGCCAATGCCGATCTGGAATACCGGCACATTTACCTGCAAGAGCGGGAAGTGAAGAACGTTGGCTACATCGTGGTGACCTCCGACAGGGGTCTCTGCGGTGGCCTCAACGTGAATCTGCTCAAGAATGTCGTCAAAAGCGCGCGCGAGTGGGAAGAGCAAGGCGCCAAAGCCCAGTACTGTGTAGTGGGCTCCAAGGGTGTCAGCTTCTTCAAGAGCGTTGGCGGCAATGTGGAAGCGACAGTGTCCGGTCTGGGGGATACCCCGCACCTGAACGACCTGATCGGTTCCATCAAGGTAATGCTGGATGCCTACGAAAATGGTGAGATCGATCGCCTGTACATCGTGTACAACGAGTTCGTGAACACCATGACCCAGGCGCCCAAGAACATTCAGATGCTGCCGCTGGAACCGGCAGAAGACGAAGAGTTCAAGCGTCACTGGGACTACATTTACGAGCCTGCTCCGAAAGCACTGCTCGACGAGCTGCTGGTGCGGTTCATTGAGTCCCAGGTGTATCAGGGTGTGGTTGAAAACAATGCCTGTGAGCAGGCAGCGCGAATGGTAGCGATGAAAGCGGCCAGTGATAACGCCGGCGACATCATTCGTGATCTGCAGCTGGTGTACAACAAGGCACGCCAGGCTGCAATTACGCAGGAAATCTCCGAAATCGTTGGTGGTGCTGCTGCGGTCTGATTTGTCAGCAGGCTGGTAGAAAGAACGCGGCAAAAACGCAAGTTAAGAGGATGCAAGCATGAGTAGCGGTCGTATTGTTCAGATCATCGGTGCTGTGATCGACGTGGAATTCCCGCGCGACGGCGTACCGAAGGTATATGACGCCCTCACCGTGGACGGTACTGAAACCACGTTGGAAGTTCAGCAGCAGCTGGGCGACGGCGTGGTTCGTACCATTGCCATGGGCTCCACCGAAGGTCTGAAGCGTGGTCTTAACGTGACCGACTCCGGTGAGCCGATTCAGGTACCGGTAGGCACCAAGACCCTGGGCCGTATCATGGACGTGCTGGGTCGTCCCATCGACGAAGCCGGCCCCATCGGTGAAGAAGAGCGCATGCCGATTCACCGTGCTGCTCCTACCTATGCGGATCAGGCAGCCACCAACGAACTGCTGGAAACCGGCATCAAGGTAATCGACCTGGTCTGCCCCTTCGCCAAAGGCGGTAAGGTTGGCCTGTTCGGTGGTGCCGGTGTAGGTAAAACCGTAAACATGATGGAGCTGATCCGGAACATCGCGATCGAGCACTCTGGTTTCTCCGTGTTTGCCGGTGTGGGTGAGCGTACTCGTGAGGGTAACGACTTCTACCACGAAATGAAGGATTCCAACGTACTGGACAAAGTGTCCCTGGTATACGGCCAGATGAACGAGCCGCCAGGTAACCGTCTGCGTGTAGCGCTGACCGGTCTGACCATGGCCGAGAAGTTCCGTGATGAAGGCCGCGACGTTCTGTTCTTCGTGGATAACATCTACCGTTACACCCTGGCCGGTACCGAAGTATCTGCACTGCTGGGCCGTATGCCTTCAGCGGTAGGTTACCAGCCGACCCTGGCGGAAGAGATGGGCGTTCTTCAGGAGCGTATTACTTCCACCAAGACCGGTTCCATCACCTCTGTTCAGGCCGTATACGTTCCTGCGGATGACTTGACTGACCCGTCTCCGGCAACCACCTTTGCTCACCTTGATGCGACCGTGGTACTGAGCCGTGACATCGCCTCCAAGGGTATCTACCCGGCGATCGACCCGCTGGATTCCACCTCTCGTCAGCTGGATCCGCTGGTGATTGGTCAGGAGCACTACGACGTGGCCCGTGGCGTGCAGTCCGTACTGCAGCGCTTCAAGGAACTGAAGGACATCATTGCGATCCTGGGCATGGACGAACTGTCTGAAGAAGACAAGATGATCGTTGCCCGTGCTCGTAAGATCGAGCGTTACCTGTCCCAGCCGTTCTTCGTGGCCGAAGTATTTACTGGCTCCCCGGGCAAGTATGTTTCCCTGAAAGACACCCTCGCGGGCTTCCGGGGCATCCTTGACGGTGATTACGATCACATCCCGGAGCAGGACTTCTACATGAAGGGCTCCATCGACGAAGTTGTAGAAGCCTACAACAAGCGTAGCAAGTAACCTGCACCGGGAGACAAGCAAATGGCGATGACCGTGCATTGCGACATTGTTAGTGCAGAACGCCAGCTGTTCTCCGGTCTGGTTGAGATCGTGGTGGCCTCCGGTGTGGAAGGCGATCTCGGTATCATGCCGGGCCACGCCCCGCTGCTGACCCGGCTCAAGCCGGGTCCGGTACGGGTGAAGAAGCAGAATGGTGACGAAGAAGTGTTCTACGTATCCGGCGGCTTCCTGGAAGTGCAGCCGAAGCTGGTGACAGTGCTGGCAGATACCGCAGATCGCGCCGACAACATGGACGAAGCCGCTGCCGAGCAGGCCAAACAGCGTGCCAAAGAAGCGCTGGAAGGGAAGAATTCCGAAATGGATTACTCCCGTGCCGCCGCTACCCTGGCCGAGGCCGTGGCCCAGTTGCGCGCAATCCAACAGTTGAAGAAAAAAGGCCGGTAAGCACCTTTTGCAAATCTTCAACACAGAAGGGGTAGCCAAGTGCTACCCTTTTTTGTTTCTGTCATAGGTCCTCGTCGGCAAAGGCTTATGCCATGTGACCACGCTGGCGCCATGGATTCGGGTTAAAGAGACAGAAATGTCACGATGTGATGCTATAAAGCCGCACAGCAAATCGCGACAAGGGTAAAACGATAAGGACAGGGTATGAGTCTCGCAGTAGTCATTCTGGCCGCCGGTAAAGGCACACGCATGAAAAGTGCCTTGCCCAAGGTACTGCATCAAGTGGCCGGCAAGGCCATGGTCCAGCACGTGGTGGATGCCGCCACCAGCCTGGCCGCCGATAATACGGTCATCGTGTATGGGCACGGTGGCGACAAGGTAAAGAACGTCGTCAACGGCGATCACCTGCAATGGGCCGAGCAGGCCGAGCAACTGGGTACCGGCCATGCGGTGGCCCAGGCCATGCCGCTGGTGAAGGAAGATACCGTCCTGGTGTTGTACGGCGACGTGCCCCTGATCCGTCCGGAAACCCTGCGAGAATTTGTTCAGTGCGTGGATGACCAGACCCTGGCACTGATGACCCTGACCCTGGACGACCCCAGCGGCTATGGCCGTATCGTTCGCGATGGCCAGAACAATGTGCAGCGTATCGTCGAACAGAAAGATGCCAGTGAAGCGGAACTGGGTATCCCGGAAATCAACACCGGCATCCTGGCCTGCACCAGCAGCTTCCTGGCAGATTGCCTGCCGAAACTGTCCAGCAACAACGCCCAGGGCGAATACTACCTGACTGACGTCATCGCCATGGCGGTACAGTCCGGGCTCTCCGTGGAAACCCTGCAGCCGGAATTCGACTGGGAAGTGGATGGCATCAACGATCGCGTGCAGTTGTCCCGCCTGGAGCGACTCTATCAGCTGGCCCAGGCTGAATCCCTGATGCGCGACGGGGTCACCCTCCGTGACCCGAACCGTCTGGACGTGCGCGGTAGCGTGCAGATCGCCAGCGACGTGATCATCGACGTGAACGTGGTGCTGGAAGGCGACGTGACCATTGAGGAAGGCGTGGTCATCGGCCCCAACTGCATAATCCGCGATACCAATATCGGTGCGGGCTCCGTCATCGAAGCCAACAGTTTGCTGGACGGCGCCATCATTGGCGAGCATTGCACCATCGGTCCCTACGCTCGCCTGCGTCCGGGTACCGAGCTGGCCGACAAGGCCAAGATCGGCAACTTTGTGGAAACCAAGAAGTCCTACGTGGGTGAGGGATCCAAAGTGAACCATCTCACCTACATCGGCGACAGCCAGATCGGCAAAGGCGTCAATGTGGGTGCCGGCACCATCACCTGCAATTACGATGGCGCCAACAAGTTCCAGACGGTAATGAAAGACGGTGCCTTCATCGGTTCCAATTCGTCACTGGTGGCCCCGGTCACCATCGGCGAAAATGCCACCGTGGGCGCCGGCAGCACCATTACCAAAGACGTGGACGACAATGGCCTGGCGGTTGCCCGTGGCCAGCAGCGCAATGTGAGCGACTGGAAACGTCCGAAAAAGAAATAACCGAATCCGTTGGAGCCATGCTCGCATGGCGAATAGATACGGCAGTGAACCTGTAGACACGGCCGGCAAGCAATATTCAAGGAAACCAACATGTGTGGAATCGTCGGGGCCATTGCCCAGCGTAATGTGACCAATATCCTGATCACTGGCCTCAAGCGCCTGGAATACCGCGGCTACGACAGCGCCGGCGTGGCGCTGCTCAATGATTCCGGTATTACCCGGGTGCGCCGTCAGGGCAAGGTGGCCGGTCTGGAAAGCGCCACCGTGGACGAGCAAACCACCGGTTTCACCGGCATTGCGCACACCCGCTGGGCCACCCACGGCAAGCCCTCGGAAGCCAATGCCCACCCGCACATGTCCGGCAGCGATCTGGCCCTGGTACACAACGGCATCATCGAAAACTTCCAGGAACTGAAAGACGAACTGGAAGCTGCCGGTTACGCCTTCCAGTCGCAAACCGACACCGAAGTCATCGTGCACCTGCTCCACCAGGTGCTGGCCACCGGTGTGGATCTGTTTACCGCCGTCCAGCAAGTGGTGAAAAAACTCGACGGCGCCTACGCCCTGGGCGTGATCCACAAGGATGAGCCCCACAAGCTGGTGGCCGTGCGTTCCGGTAGCCCCCTGGTCATTGGCCTGGGTATCGACGAGAACTACATTGCCTCCGACCAGCTGGCGCTGCTGCCGGTGACCAACCGCTTCATCTTCCTGGAAGAGGGCGACCAGGCGGAAATCAGCACCGACAGCATCCGCATCGTGGATGCGCAAGGCCAACCGGCCAGCCGCGACACCCACGAATTCGATGGCACCCACGAAGACGCAGAAAAAGGCGAATACCGCCACTACATGCAGAAGGAAATCTTCGAGCAGCCGGCGGCCATCCAGAAAACCCTCGAGGATCGCATCAACAGCCCGGAGACCCTGATCGATGCCTTTGGCGAAAAGGCGCCGGCCATCTTCGAGAAGGTGAAAACCGTACAGATCGTAGCCTGCGGCACCAGCTACCACGCCGGTATGGTGGCCCGTTACTGGCTGGAAGACATTGCCGGTATCCCCTGCCAGGTGGAAGTGGCCAGTGAGTTCCGTTACCGCAAGCATGTGGTCCCGGAAGGCACCCTGTTCGTCACCATTTCCCAGAGCGGTGAAACCGCCGATACCCTGGCTGCCCTGCGGGACACCCAGTCACCCAACTACGTGGGTCGCCTGGCGGTATGCAACGTGGACAGTTCCTCCCTGGTACGTGAATCCGAGTTGGTATTCCTCACCAAGGCGGGTCCGGAGATCGGTGTGGCTTCCACCAAGGCCTTCACCACCCAGTTGGCGGGCCTGTTGATGCTGGTATTGGCCCTGGGCCGTCAAAAAGGCCTGGCCGACGACGAGATTGAAAAAGTCCTGGAAGAGCTGCGCCAGCTGCCCAACCTGATTGAACAGGCTGCAGCCCTGGACAAGCCCATCGAAAAGCTTTCCGAAGCCTTCGTGGAAAAACACCACGCCCTGTTCCTGGGCCGTGGCGTGCATTTCCCGGTGGCCCTGGAGGGTGCGCTCAAGCTCAAGGAAATTTCCTACATCCATGCGGAAGCCTACGCCGCCGGGGAACTGAAGCATGGCCCCCTGGCGCTGGTGGACAGCGAAATGCCGGTGGTGTCCGTGGCACCCAACGACGAACTGCTGGAAAAACTCAAATCCAACCTGCAGGAAGTCCGGGCCCGCGGTGGTGAGCTCTATGTGTTCGCCGACAAGCACGCCCACGTGAAAGAAGGCGAAGGCATCCACGTGCTGAACATGCCCGCCGTGCCGGAAACCATTGCCCCCATCGTCTACACCGTGCCGCTGCAGTTGCTCAGCTATCACGTGGCTGTCTTGCGCGGCACCGATGTGGATCAGCCGCGGAATCTGGCCAAGTCGGTGACGGTGGAATAAAAGCAGTTAACAGTTAATAGTTAACAGCGAAAGCCCGGCGATGCCGGGCTTTTTTGTGGGTGCCTGGCGGAGAACCATAACCGAAGCCTAGCCGTAGGAGCGTCGCTGGCGGCGCGATCTCCAACCTCTGTCTATTTCGGCTGATCTAAAGCAAAAAAACACTCCATTTGAGAGACATGTTATGGGCCTTGTTATGAATCCGAGAAAAGAAGAGGTCAACATATTGAATCATGCGGCCTCATCGGGATTTGTAAGCTGCTGACCTTTCTCGTTTTATCATACATTATGCAAATTTCATAATTGTGATATAAAGCCGGCACGTTCATTGAATATTCGAGCCGGCTTCCTAATACTTGGCTTTATGCATAAAAAAGGTTAACTCATGAATAATGAATCTTCAGAATATCAAGGGAAGCCAACGGTATATCTAGACCAGAATGTGCTAGATATATTGGTAGGCGGTGGCTGTGAGGATTTTCAGGAGAACCTTAAAAATAAATTTCAGATAGTGTATTCCGACGAAACTTTGAAGGAGATACAGCGATCCGGGGAAGGAGCACATGCGTTTCTGGATCTGTTAAACGATTTAAAAGCATCTCATCTAAAAATCGTACTTAGTCAACCGGAATTTGAGGAAACGGGTAAGGCGTCAATTATTTTTCGAGATGCTTTCGAGGCGTTTGATGAGTATTGTAAAAACTCAGCTGAAAACGCTGATGTTCAGCGATCCATGGAACAATGGTTGTACAAATTCTCAGGTGGAAGAAAGGATGAAACTATTGCTGAAATACATAGCGAGCAGAAGGCCGCCTTCGAAAATTTGATGAGGAGTTTACGTGAGAAAATCTCAGAAATTGCTGAAGATTTCCCAGAGATTGAAAGATTATTCGAAGGATATGAAGATAAAACGGCCTCTCAACTATCAATTTCTTTGGAAAAAATTGAGAAAATGTTAACTGAGCAGGTTGGCGATGGTAAGTCTTGGTCAGGCATTGAAGATTTTCGAGCAGCGACAGGAATTGGTCCTAAGCAACTTAACAATTTGAAACCGCCTAAAATAATCCATCAAATATGCGAGCTTCTTAAAGCCGCTTCTCCATTCCAAGGCAAAGAAGTATCGGTAGAACAATTGTTCGATGTTTCAACGAATCCCATATACCGAGACAGAACAATATATCCCTATCAAAAAGTAAATAGCGTATACAACCTATTGAACACTGTTGGCTATTGGCCTGACTCAAAGGTCCAAAAAGAACGTAGATTTGTCGCATCTTTAAGTGATACTAGCCATGCATCTATGGCTTCATTCTGTCACTTATTGCTTTCTCGGGATGCCGCATTTGTTAGAAAAGTAGCAGCTGTATACGAGTACCTTGAAATCGGAACAGTCGTTAAACAGGTTGTAGTAAACAATGCATAACAAGCCAACGAAATGAAATCGGGGGTACGCATCAATATTTCCAAGTAAAAGCGTGACTTACCGCCATGCCTGGATTAATCGAGCCCGAGCCCTACTAGTATCCAACAGCACAACCGTCCATCCCAACCCCCCCATCATCCACACAGTGAAACACCAAACAATTAGCTGTTTAACCCACCTTGCACACCACCCCATCGAGGCTTAGAAAGGGAGCTCTGACAAGAAAAATGCAGGGGTTATCCCATGACGGCAGAAGTGAGTTCGCTACGGACGTCTCCCGGTAAGCCGGTAACGCATCACGGTGGTTTTGAAGCGCTGAATGAAGAGCTGGATTACCTTGTTCCTCTCAACGCAGTAAAGGGAACGATCCCGGATGCCGTGAGCGGCACCTTTTTCCGTATCGGCCCGGGGCGCAACAAGATCGGGGGGCAGGAGTTCGGTCACTGGTTTGATGGCGACGGCATGCTGCATTCCGTGTCCTTCACGAGTGACGGTGTGGTCTACCGCAACCGTTATGTGCGCACGCCCAAGTACCTGGCGGAAACCAGGGCCAACAAAATCGTCATGCGAAGCTTCGGCCACAATGCGCCGGGCGGCATCCGCAAGAACATCGGCCGGCTGCCGGCCAACTGCGCCAATACCAATCTGGTTTACCACGGCGGAAAGTTGCTGGCGCTGTGGGAGGGCGGTCGTCCCTGGCAGCTGGACCCGGCCACCCTGGATACCATTGGCGAGCACGATTACGACGGCAAGCTGGGCAAGTTCAATGCCTTCAGCGCCCATGGCAAAGTGAACCCGCGCACCGGGGTGTATTACAACTTCGGCATTCGTCCTTCTTTCAATCCCAAAGGCGCGCTCACTGGCAAGGGCGCCATCGATCTTTACAAGGTCGCGCCGTCCGGCCATCTGGTGGAAAAGGGGTCCTTTGAGGTGGATTTCCTCAGTTTCTGTCACGACTTCGCGCTGACGGAAAACTACATGATCTTCTTCCAGTCCCCCATTGCCATGAAGTCACCGGTGCCCTGGCTGGCCGGGCTGATTCCCTTCGATCAGGCCATTGCCTGGCGCCCGGAACTGGGCATGAAAATCTATGTGGTGCGCACGGCGGATTTCCAGGTGGAGAAAGTGTTCACCGTGGACGATCCCTTCGTGGCCATTCATTTCTCCAATGCCTGGGAAGCGGACGATGGCAACATCGAGGTGGACCTGACCCGCTACGAAGATTTTTCCGTGAACGAGCAGCTGCGAAATGTGCTCCACAGCAAGGGCGATACCTCTGCCGGGCGATTCATGCGTTACCGCCTGGATCTCCACAGTGGCACGATTGAGGCCAACGAATACAAGGGGGCCCTGGGCGGCGAGTTTCCCCAGTGGGATCACCGCTACACCACCCAGCCCACCTCGGTGATGTATGCCGCCTGCATGATGGGCGATGACTCCACCTTCTTCGATGGCGTGGAACGGATTGATCTGCAAACCGGCAAGGTAAAAACGCACGCACTAGGTGAAGGCCGGTATACCTCTGAAGCCATGTACGTGGCCCCTCGCGAAGAAGACGATAATCAAGAAGGCTGGCTGGTGAGCATGGTCTACGATGCCCGTGATCACAGCAGCGAAGTGGTCATCTTCGATGCCCGCACCCTGGACGAAGTGGCTGTAGTGCCGCTGAGAAACCATGTGCCCTTCGGTTTTCACTGCGGTTACAGTCCCAGGTCGTTTATCCGTTAGGGGTGCCATTGCGGGGACCCTCAGGAAAATGGGGTAACGGGGTCCAGCGCTTTCCCTGTGCCTGTTATCCCGACAAATCTGCATTAACCCAATGCATGGTTCACCATGCACTCTGATCAATGCCATCGATAAGCCCGACTGGCTACACTGTGGTCTTTGCCGTCGAATCAAAGACTGGAGTCCGCCGTGCCCGTGCCGTTTTCTGCCATCCTGATTGCCAACCGTGGCGAGATTGCCATTCGTATTGCCAATGCCTGTGCGGATCTGGGGGTTCGTTCCGTGGGAGTGTTTGCGCAGGATGATCAGGCGTCCCTGCACACCCGTCAGGTGGATACGGCGGTAGCGCTGCCCGGGCGGGGGGTGCCGGCCTACCTGGACGGGGCGCAGCTGATTGCGGTTGCCAGGGAGCAGGGTTGCGGGGCGATTCATCCCGGTTATGGCTTTCTGGCCGAGAACGCGGACTTTGCCGACCAGTGTGCTGAGGCGGGCATCACTTTGATCGGGCCGGGGGCGGACACCTTGCGCCTGTTTGGCGACAAGGCGGCGGCCCGGGCGCTGGCCGCCCGCTGCCAGGTGCCGCTGGTGCAGGGCACGGCGCAGGCGGTGTCGCTGGAAGAGGCGAGGGCGTTCATGGCGTCTCTGCAGGGCAGTGGGGTGATGATCAAGGCCCTCAGCGGTGGCGGCGGGCGAGGTATGCGAGCGGTCACTGATTCGGCAGCGCTCGACGCGGCTTATGCCCGTTGTCAGTCGGAAGCCAAGGCTGCCTTTGGTAACGACGCCGTTTACGTGGAGCAACTGGTCGAGGCTGCCCGGCATATCGAAGTGCAGGTATTGGGCGACGGCAGCGGGGCGGTGAGCCATTTGTGGGAGCGGGACTGCACCCTGCAGCGCCGTCATCAAAAGCTGGTGGAATTCGCGCCGGCGCCGGGCCTGGACCCGGCCCTGCGTGATCGCATTATCGACAGTGCCCTGACCCTGGCGGCAGAAGTGAACTATCAGGGCATCGGCACCTTCGAGTTTCTGGTGGAGCCGGATCAGGACCGTTTCTATTTCATGGAAGCCAACCCCCGGGTGCAGGTGGAGCACACCGTCACCGAGCAGGTCACCGGGGTGGATCTGGTGCAGAGTCAGATCTGGCTGGCGGCGGGGGCCAGTCTCGCCGACCTGAACCTGGAAACCGCCCCGGCCTGTGAGGGCATGGCGGTACAGCTGCGTCTCAATCTGGAAACCCTCAAGGCCGATGGCAGTACCGCGCCGGCGGCGGGCACCCTCAGCGCCTATGAGCCGGCCAGCGGCCCGGGCATCCGCGTGGACGGTTATGGCTACGCCGGGTACCCGGTCAGCCCGGCCTACGATTCCCTGCTGGCCAAGCTGATCGTCACCGGCACGGATTACGGGTCGGTATTGCAGCGGGCCCGTCGCGCCCTGACGCAGACCCGTATCGAGGGGGTACCAAACAACCGGGGCTTGCTACAGGCACTGCTGGCCAGTGACCACGTGGCAGCGAACACGGTCACCACCGGGTATGTGGAAAGCCATCTCGACGCCTTGCTGGCGGCCATGCCGGCGGCACCGGCAGGGGATCGTCCTGCCGTGGCCAGCGCCCCTCAGAGTGAAACGTCGGCGACCCCCGCCGGCTGCGAGGCGCTGCTGAGCCCCTCCACCGGGGTGCTGGTGTCCCTGCTTGTCCAGGAAGGAGATACCGTGCAGGTGGGACAGGTGGTGGCGGTGCTGGAAGCCATGAAGATGGAATTCGAGGTGTGCGCTGCCACGGCCGGTCGGGTGCATCGCCTGGTGGCCGGGGAGGGCGATGCCCTGAACGAATCCGCGCCGCTGCTGTTTGTGGAACCCGGTGAGGTGGCGGGCGATGCCATCGCCACGGAAGAAAGCGTGGACCTGGACCATATCCGCAAGGACCTGGCGGAGGTGCTGGATCGCCACCAGGCCATCAGCGACGAAGGCCGGCTCCAGGCGGTGGCAAAACGCCACGGCAAGGGCAAGCGCACCGCCCGGGAAAACCTCGACGATCTGCTCGACGCGGGCAGCTTCCAGGAATACGGCGCTATGGCCCTGGCCGCCCAGCGCCGCCGTCGCAGTGCCGAGGAACTGCAGACCATGAGCCCGGCGGACGGATTGATTGGTGGTACCGGCACGGTCAACGCGGATCAGGTGGGCGAGCAGAGCGCGCGGGTGATGGCCATGAGTTACGACTACACCGTGTTCGCCGGTACCCAGGGGATGATGAACCACAAGAAGACCGACCGCCTGCTGCAGCTGGCCGGCCAGTGGAAGATGCCACTGGTGCTGTTCGCCGAGGGTGGTGGCGGGCGACCCGGTGATACCGACTTTGTCGGCGTGGCGGGTCTGGATTGCCATACCTTTGCAGCCATGGCGAAATTGTCCGGCCAGGTGCCACTGGTGGGCATCGGTTCGGGTCGCTGCTTTGCCGGTAACGCCGCCTTGCTGGGTTGCTGCGATGTGATCATTGCCACCGAAGATGCCTCCATTGGTATGGCCGGGCCGGCCATGATCGAAGGCGGTGGCCTGGGGCGCTTTACCCCGGAAGAGGTGGGGCCGGTCAGTGTGCAGGCGGCCAACGGGGTGGTGGATGTGCGAGTCCGCGATGAAGCCGAGGCGGTGGCCGTGGCCAAACAGTACCTGTCCTATTTCCAGGGCTCGGTGGCGGACTGGCAGGCGACGGACCCGCGGGAGCTGCGTCACCGCATTCCGGAAAAACGCACTCGCGTCTATGACATGCGCCGGGTCATCGAGACACTGGCCGATACCGGTTCGGTGCTGGAACTGCGCCGGGCATTTGCCCCCGGCATGATCACCGCCCTGGTGCGCATCGAAGGCAAGCCGTTCGGCCTGATCGCCAACGATCCCCAGCACCTGGGCGGAGCCATCGATGCGGTGGGCGGCGACAAGGCGGCGCGCTTTATGCAGCTGTGCGAAGCGTTCGGGTTGCCCATGGTGTCCCTTTGCGACACCCCCGGTTTCATGGTCGGTCCGGAAGCGGAAAAGCAGGGTACCGTGCGCCATGTGTCACGCATGTTCGTCACCGCCGCCAGCCTCACCGTGCCGTTCTTCACCCTGGTGCTGCGCAAGGGCTACGGCCTGGGCGCCCAGGCCATGGCGGCGGGCAGTTTCCATTCGCCGCTGTTCACTGCTGCCTGGCCCAGCGCCGAGTTCGGCGCCATGGGGCTGGAAGGGGCGGTGCGGCTCGGCTTTGCCAAGGAACTGGCTGCCCAGCCCAGCGCGGAGAAACAGCAGCGCCTGTTCGACAAGCTGGTGGCCAAGGCCTACCAGCAGGGCAAGGCCCTGAACATGGCCAGCTTTCTGGAAATCGATGCGGTGATTGATCCGCAGGAGAGCCGCCAGTGGATTCTGCGCGGGTTGAATGCGTCCGGGTTCAACACCGGCCGGCACGGCGGTCGACCGTTTGTGGATACGTTTTGAAAGACCAGAAGCGAGTTGCGAGTGTCGAGTTGCGAAAACCTGGATACGAAGCCGCTGTAGGAGCCCATGCTTGCATGGCGAACCGCGCCTGCGCGGAAATCGACCGTAGGGCGATCAGGGTTTTCAGAGCTCGACAGGTTTCAAAAAAGATTGCTGCCGCTCGAATCTCTGTCGCCTCGCTACGCTCGGTTCGCCATGCAAGCATGGGCTCCTACAGCGGCTAGAGAAGGAAGGTAGCGCCGGTACCGTCACCGGCCGGGAATCTCTACACTGTGTGGAGATTCACCGCTGATCCGGACTGATCCATGACTCAAGCTCCTGCCCGCGCCTGGCCCTTGTTGCCGCTGCTGTTTTTTATGGCGGTGTTCTTCGGTAGCGGGATCTATTACAGCCTGCAGGGCACCGAGTTCGCCTTTTACCAGATCAAGGCGCCGGTGGTGGCCATGGCGGCCATTGTGCTGGCCTGTGTGCTGGCGCGGCAGGCGCTGGGCCGCAGTGTGGAGCGCCTGCTGGCGGGGATCGGCCACCCCAATATCATCCTCATGTGTCTGGTGTTCCTGCTGGCCGGGGCCTTTGCCAGTGTCAGCGAGAGCATCGGCAGTGTGGATGCCACCGTGCAGTTTGGGTTGCGCATTATTCCCTCTGACTGGGTATTGCCGGCCCTGTTTCTGATCGCTGCCTTTATCGCCACGGCCATGGGCACTTCCATGGGGACCGTCGCCGCCACCGCGCCCATTGCCGCCGGGTTTGCCCAGGCCACCGGGCTGCCCTTGCCGCTGGCGGTGGGGGCCGTGGTGGGCGGCGCCATGTTCGGCGATAACCTGTCGATGATTTCCGATACCACCATTGCGTCGACTCGCAGCCAGGGCGTGTCGCTGAAGGACAAGTTCCGGGTGAATATCTGGATTGCCCTGCCGGCGGCGCTGGTGACCGTGGCGGTGCTGGTGATGCTGGGCGGCGGTGACCATCAGGTGCAGGCGGAGCCGTTGCAGCCCTGGTTGGTGCTGCCTTACCTGCTGGTCTTTGCTTTGGCCCTGAGCGGGCTGCACGTGTTGGCGGTGTTGATCATCGGTATCGCCGTGGCCGGGGCCACCGGCATGGTGCAGGGGGCGGACTATGGGCTGGCCCAGGTGAATGGGGCGGTCTACAGCGGTTTTGAAAGCATGTTCGAGATCATGCTGTTGTCCATGCTGATCGGTGGGCTGTCACAACTGATGACCGACCAGGGTGGCACCCGCTGGTTGATCGAACGGATTCACGGCCTGACCCGCTGGCTGAAACTGCCGCTGCAACGGGCCGGGGAAGTGGGTATTGCCCTGTTGGTGGTGTTCGCCAACGTGTTTGTGGCCAACAACACCGTGGCCATCGTGCTCACCGGCGAAATGGCCAGAGACATCGCCAATGACCATGGTGTGGACCTGCGCCGTTCCGCCAGTGTGCTGGATATCTTTTCCTGCGTGGTGCAGGGGCTGATTCCCTATGGCGCCCAGGTGCTGCTGGCCTGTTCCATTGCCGGGCTGTCACCGCTGGCGCTCATCGGCGCCATCCATTACTGCTGGGCGCTGGCGGTGGCCGGGGTGATCGCCATTGTCATCAACCGGCCACGGTTGGTGTCACTCAAACAGGGATAGATACTCCCCGTAACCCTGTTCGGCCATCTCGTCTTTGGGCATAAAGCGCATCGCCGCGGAGTTCATGCACCAGCGCTGGCCGGTGGGCGCGGGGCCATCGCTGAACACATGACCCAGGTGGGAGTCCGCGTAGCGGCTGCGTACTTCCGTGCGGGTGGCCCACAGCTTGTTGTCCTCGTGCAGGGTGACGAATTCCTTGTCGATGGGCTTGGTAAAGCTGGGCCAGCCGGTGCCGGATTTGTATTGGTCCGTGGAGGAGAACAACGGCTCGCCGCTGATCACGTCCACATAGATACCCTCGGCCTTGTTGTCGAAGTATTCATTCTGGAAAGCCCGTTCGGTGGCGTCTTCCCGGGTCACCTGGTAGACCAGCTTGGGCAGGGCTTTTTTCAGTACCTCATCGCTGGGTCGCTGGAACTGATCCGGACCCTGCCAGCGTTGCGTCACCTGCTCAGTGAGCCAGGGGCGATGTTTCGGGTCGTCCCAGTGTTCTTCCAGAAACTGGTCACGGCCGGAGCGATAGCGGTAGTACTTGTACTTGAGGCTGTGGGTCTTGTAGTAATCCTGGTGGTAATCCTCCGCCGGGTAGAAGGCGTTCAGCTCGGTGATTTCGGTGACCACCGGTTTGTCGAAGCGGCCGCTTTCATCCAGTGCTTTCCGGGAGGCCAGGGCTGCCGTTTTCTCTGCCTCGGTCTGGTAGAAAATGGCGCTGCGATACTGCTGGCCGCGATCCACGAACTGGCCGTTGGGGTCGGTGGGGTCTATATGCTGCCAGAACCAGGTTAGCAGGTTGTCATAGCTCACCACCGCCGGGTCGTAGATCACCTTGACGGTTTCCGTATGGCCGGTGCGGCCATGGGCCACATCCTCGTAGCTGGGATTCTTTTCGTCTCCCCCGGCAAAGCCGCTGATGGCCTCACTGACCCCATCCAGCTCTTCAAAATCCGATTCGGTACACCAGAAACAGCCGCCGGCGAAGTAGGCCTCGGCGGCCAACAGTGGGCTGCTCACGGTGAGAGCAACCAGAAACAACAACGTACGCATGATTGATACCTCCTGACGCTTGGATGCCCGACCGGCGGATTTGTTGCAAAACCGGTGATTTCTTACGCGCTGTTGCTGCGAAGGCGGACAGAGTCGGGCCTCTCCTTCCGTCACAGTCTGGGACCGTGAGCGAGAATAAAAGGAGAAGACCGTGACGATACCGGTACGACAAGGCGGTCTGCGGCTTGGCTTGGTGATGGCTATATGGCTGCTGGCGGCCGCGGCCCGGGCCGGCGAGCCCCCCTTGCAGCTGGCCAGGGTGTATCAGCCGGGCATGGATCTGCAGGGCTATTGGGTCAGCGAAAAGCTGGACGGGGTGCGCGCCTACTGGGATGGGCAGCAGTTGCTGTCCCGGGGAGGCAATGTGATTGCGGCGCCGGACTGGTTCCTGCGGGATTTCCCGGATCAGCCTCTGGATGGCGAACTGTGGATGGGGCGGGGCCGCTTTGCCCAGGTGTCCGCGGCCATCCGCCGGTTGCAGCCGAAGGCAGAAGAGTGGCGGCAAATCCGTTTTATGCTGTTCGACCTGCCGGCCTCCGGTGTACCGTTCAGCGAGCGCATTATCCGAATGCGTCAGCTGACCAGAGATACCGGATCTTACCATCTGGCCATGGTGGAACAGCGGCCGGCCGCGGATCATGAGGCCCTGCTGGCCGATCTGGATCGGGTGCTGGCGGCGGGTGGCGAAGGCTTGATGCTGCACCATGGCGACAGCGTCTACCAAACCGGCCGCACGGCGGCATTGTTGAAGGTAAAAACCTTTCAGGATGCGGAAGCAACGGTGGTGGATTACACCCCGGGAAAAGGCAAATACCAGGGCCAGGTTGGCGCATTGGTGGTGGAAACCGAAGCGGGCCGGCGCTTCAAGCTGGGCAGTGGTCTCAGCGATGCCGAACGGGCGGACCCGCCGCCGCTGGGCAGCACGGTGACCTATAAATTCTACGGTCTCACATCCACGGGTTTGCCCCGCTTTGCCAGCTTTTTGCGAATACGAAACGACGAGCCGGCGGCACCGACTCGTCAGGTGTTGCAGTCCGATTGATCAGGGCTGCAGGTTCAGCTCGTAGATCGCCTCGTTGCCACTGTCATCCAGCAGGGTGGCCATGAAGCTGCCACCGGCTCCGGCCACCGCATCGGCCACGAAGTTCTTGGCGCGGTCGGTGTTGGGTACCCGGAAGACGATTTGCAGATCACTGCTGTAACCCAGGATCGGTGCGAAGGACCAGTTGTTATCGGCGGTAGGGGTTACCGGGCTGTTGGCCTGAATGTAGTTGCCGACCACCTGGCGGTTTTCGTCCGGAGATTCGATCACCACATGGTCGCCACCGGTGCCGGCAAAGTGGCCGCCGGTAGCACGGTAGTTGTTGCTGGCGATGAGAAATTCCTGGGCCGGGTCGATGGCGGTACCCTCAAACTGCAGGTCAACGATGCGGCTGCCGTCGCTGATCTTGGCGCAGTCACGATCGTAGCGGGCCGGTTCGGTCACATCGATCTGGTAGCTGACCCCGTCGATGACATCGAAGTTGTAGGTGGGGAAGCCACTGAAATCCACCAATTCCTGGCGGTCGGCGGTGTCGGTGATCTGGAAGAACTGGGAAGCAGAACATTCCAGCCATTGTTCCAGTTCGGCGCCGGTTACCTTCACTGCCATCAGGGTGTTGGGGTAGAGGTAGAGATCGGCGATGTTCTTCACTTGCAGCTCGCCGGCCGGCACCACGGTGAAGCTGCTTTCCTCGGCGCAGACCCCGTCACGGTCACAGGCCTTGAACGGGGCGGCGGCGGACAATACAGGTAAGCCATCCAGCTCGGTGCCGACAATGGCGTCTTCCACATAGGCTTTCTGGGCATCGCTGACGATCTGGATGGAAGGATCGTCCTTTACCACCGCCAGGAAACTGAAGATGTCATCGGTGGATTCGCCGATCACCTGGCCCATGTATTCCAGGGTGGCGTCGTGGTCGGGTTTCACCAGGGCGGTCAGGGCGGCATCGGCTTCGCCTTCCGGGTCCAGGGCCCGGGCTTCCACCTGGCTGTTCACCACGGTCCAGCTTTCGCCATCCTCATTGAGTGCCAGGGTCAGGTCGATGATGCCCAGGTGGCTGCCCCAGTAGCCGGGCATGACCGAAGGCACCCCCTTGATGGTGCCTTTTTCCAGATCCACGTTGGCGGTGTTGGCAAAGCTGTCGGAGGGGAAAGTCAGGTGGCTGTGGCCGAACATGATGGCATCGATGCCATCCACGTCCGCCAGGTACCAGCTGCTGTTTTCTGCCTTGGCCTCTTCCGAGTAGGCGGTGGTGTTGATGCCGGAGTGGGGAATGGCAACGATGATGTCTGCGCCTTCTGCCTTCATCTGCGGCACCAGCAACTCCGCGGTGGCCTTGATGTCCTTGGCGGTGACCTTGCCTTCCAGGTTCTTCTTGTCCCACTGCATGATTTGCGGTGGCAGGAAGCCGATAAAGCCCAGGGTCAGGTCGTGGGGGTTGCCGTCCCGGTCGTAGACTGTCTTGGTGATCAGTTTGTACTGATCAAAATACGGGGTGCTGCCGTCGGCGCTGAACACGTTGGCGCTAATGTAGGGAAAGGCGGCGTCGTCCACGCTTTCGGCGAGGAAATCCAGGCCGTAGTTGAATTCGTGGTTGCCGTAGTTGCCCACGTCGTAGGCCATTTCATTCATCACCTTGTAGACCGGGTGCACCTCGCCGCTGGTGAGCCCCTGCGCCTGGCGCCAGTCGCCCATGGGGCTGCCCTGGATCAGGTCGCCGTTGTCGACCAGTGCAGAATTTTCCGGGTAGGTGATTTCGGCGCGGGCCTGTTTGACCAGCATGGCGGTGCGCACCAGGCCATGGCCGTTGTCCACGCTGTCACTGTAGTAGTTGTAGTCCATCACGTTGGTGTGGATGTCGGTGGTTTCCATCAGACGCAGATCCACTCGGGGGCCGGTGTTCTGCTCTGCGGCGTTGTTGTCATTATCGCCGCCGCAGCCACTGAGCAGGGCGCCGCCGGCCAGCGACAGGGCGAGCAGGAATCGCAGTGAAGCTTTCATGATGTGTCCTGTGTGTCGGGTTGGGAAAGGCGGCGCGAACGCCGCCAGGCAAGGGTTCAAAAAGAGTCAGGGGCAGTTGCTGATCACGGTGAGTGAGCTCACCGATTCCAGGCTGGGGTAACTCATGTAGAGGTCGCGCACGCCGTCCACTTCCAGGGTCTGGCCGATCATGGCGGGGTTGTTGGCGGGGCTGTATTCGGCGCGCTGGTCGGATTCCAGCTTTACGTAAATGGTGGTGCTGTTGTTCAGGTCGCCCAGCTCCAGGGCGTAGGGGTCGTTGACGCCGCTGATGACTTCGCCGATTACGGTGAGCGGGGTGCCCTGGCTGCTGGCGTAGGCGTCGCTTACCGACACCGCGCCGCTGCTGCCACAACTGCCGCCGCCGGTACTGCCATCCACTAGCTGCATGTCGGTGACGTACTCGATGCTGGGCTCGCCCATGTAGACGTCACGCTCGCCGCTCACCTGCAGGGTTTCACCGATCACTGCCGGGTTGTTCTGGGGGCTGAAGTCGTTGCGGTACTGGCTTTCCAGTTTCACGTAGAGGGCGGCGCTGCCGGCACTGTCCTCTATTTCCAGGGCGTACTCGCCGTTGATGGCCTGGGTAATCACGCCTTCCACGGTGACGGAGGTGCCAGTGGGTTCGGCCAGGGCCTCGCTGACGGACAGCACCTCCCCGCCGCCAGAGCTGCCACCGGGGCCGTTCGGGGCACCGTAGGCGCCATAGTCGAAGGTGCTGGCATCCCAGGGGTTATAGCCGCCGGAGGGAGTGTTCCAGGGCTGGCCGTTGTCCGGGTCGTCCAGCTCTTCGCTGGCCATGGGAGTGGGGGTGGCGGTGCCGGCCGGGTGGGCGCTGCTGTTGAACTGGGTGTAGCTTTCCGGGGTGGCCAGCCAGTCGATCAGGTTAATGCTGAGCTGGGCGGCGTTGCCCGCATCGGTCCAGCCCGGGTAGGTGCTCTTGGTGTTGCCGTTGTCCTGGCGCTTGTACTTGGGTGAGGCATCTTCAATGGGGCTGGAGTCGCCAATAAAGGCGGCCTTACCGGGGCCGGATTTGGCGATGGCCACATAGGGGCCTTCGGCGGTACCGCCAAAGTAGAGCCCGGAATCCACCGCGTGGGTCCAGCGGCTGGGGCTGTCGCTGGTGGAGAAATACACCAGGCCCTTGGCCTTGTTCGGGTCGGTGATCGCCAGGGTGGCGCCACCGGCCATCAGTACCGGGCCCACGCCGGTGGTCAGCCCCTCAACCTGGCTGGCGGGTTCGATGCCGCTGGCGCCGCTGTGCCAGTCGATGGCGTTGAAGCGGAAGCGGATGCCGAACTCCTGGGCCAGCCAGCCGCTGGTGGTGCCCGGGTTACGCAGGTCGCCGTAGCTGCCGCCCACATTGAACTGGGACAGGGTGGAGCGGTTATAGCCGTTGAACACCTCGGTGCTGTCCCAGGTGTTCAGGTTGCGGTCGGCGTTGTAATGGTCGGCCACAAAGAAGATGCCCTTGCCGGCGGCCACAAAATCTTCCAGGGCTTGCTGTTCGGCCAGGGTGAAGGGACGGTTGCTTTCCGCCAGTACCAGCACATCCGCGTGACTGATGGCGGTGTAAGTGATGACCGCTTCGTTGGCGTTGCTGTTGGCGGTGGTTGGGGTGGTGTAGTCGTCCACAAACTGGATAACGCCGTCGCTGTTCTTGTCCACACCCCGGTATTCCTGCACCGTATAGCCTTCGGCCACCAGCGCATCGGCGAAGTCGGAAAAGGCGCCGTCGATCACCCAGTCCGCGTTGCCTTCGGTGCCCCCGTGGGACACGTCGAACAGCACCACCTTGCCGTTGTCGTTGGCGCCGGGGGTCTTGATGGGGGCGGGGTAGTTCCACTGGTAGGCATGGGCCGACCCCAGTGAGGCGGCCAGCAGGCCGGCGAAAAGAATGTGCTTCATGAGTGTTCATCCCTGAGCAGAAAATGGAGTGCCCAGAGGGTGGCGGCGTGACAAGTCCCGGGCGTAAAAACCCTGTGAATTTTAGGTGAATGCCGTTCGTTTTATGGCAGGGTAGGCATTACCGACGAAAACAGGACAATCATCATGGCCCGGTCATGATCGGGTCATAACAACGGCAGATGGAGCGGTGTGGGTGAATGGAGAGAGAACATTATGAGTGCGCAGGCCAGCCCGACGGCACTGTCCTCCCTGTCGCTGGTGTCTGACAGCGACCAGGCGTTCACCCTGCGTGTCACCCTGGTCCGTCTGGCCCGGCGAACCCTGGATGTGCAGTATTACATCTGGGATGACGACACCACCGGCAAGCTGCTGATCTACCGGGTGCTGGAAGCGGCGCGCCGGGGGGTGAAAGTGCGCATGCTGCTGGACCACGCCAATCAATTGGGCCGGGATGTGAAGTGGGCGGCACTGGACGCGCACCCCAATATCGAGGTGCGTCTTTTCAACGCCTTCCATGGTCGCTACAAGCACTTCCTGCAATGGTTGCACCATGCGCCGCTGCTGAATCACCGCATGCATAACAAGGCCTGGATCGTGGATGGCGAACGGGCAATTGTGGGCGGTCGCAATATTGCCGATCATTATTTTGGCGTGAACGCGTCCACCAATTTTCGTGATCTGGACCTGTACGCCCGCGGTCCCATCGTTGCCGATACCCAGGCCGCGTTTGATTGCTACTGGGACAGCCCGCTGGCCATGCCCATGAAGACCCTGCGTCGTTACCGGGAAACGGCGGCGGATCGAGTCTGGAAGTGGTTGCGGCAATGGCGCCGCACCCTGAGGAACTATCCCTACCTGTTTCCCCAGCACGAAGCCTTCTTCACCGAATACCTGACGGCCCAGGATCGCCAGTGTGTGCAGGCCCATGCGGTGTTGCTGTTCGACAGCCCGGACAAGGCCGCCGGGGTTAAGCAGACGTTGATGGGCGATCAACTCGCCCACCTGCTGGCCCGGGACGACCATCAGGAGCTGCTGATGGAGGCCAGCTACTTTATTCCCGGCGATGCCTTTGTGGCGGAACTGGCGGAGATGAAACAACGGGGTGGCCGCGCGGCGGTGCTCACCAACAGCCTGGCCACCAATGATGTGATTGCCGCCCACGGTGCCTATGCCCGGTACCGGAATGGCTTGCTGGAGGCGGGTGTGGAGCTGCACGAATTGAAAGCCAACGCCCGTGCCCTGCACCGCCAGGTACGGTTGTTCAAGGGGCGCTCCCGGGCCAGCCTGCATACCAAGGCCATGGTGCTGGACCGGCGCGAGGTGTTCGTGGGCTCGTTCAATATTGATCCGCGCTCGGTACATCTGAACACGGAGATGGGCTACTACGTGGCGTCTGCGGAACTGGGCCAGCAGGTCGCGGCGTTCATCGAAGAAGGCCTGGCGCCGGAAAACAGTTATCGGGTCGATAAAGAGCAGGGAAAACTGACCTGGGCCGGCGATGGCCATGACGGTCGGCCGGAGGTGCACCACAACGAACCCGACGTGACCGTATGGCGACGCATGCTGGCGTGGTTGCTGTCGCTATTGCCCATTGAGCGGATGTTGTAAGCGCGGCAAGCTCTGGCAATGCTCAAAACCCTCTTATTTCTGCTGTTGGAGCTATGCTTGCATGGCGAACAATGCTCCATTCGCCATGCAGGCATAGCTCCAACAGTTGCTTCGTAGAGTATTGATAAGTTTTGGAGAATGTCATGCCCCAGCCGTTCTGTTTCCGCTTTCGGGTGCGCTACAACGAATGCGACGCTCAGCAAGTGGTTTTCAATGCCCGTTACGGGGATTACGTGGATCTCGCCATGACCGAGTTCATGCGCGCCATGGGCTGTGACTACAACCAGCTGCTGGCCCAGGGGCTGGATAACCAGGTGGTGAAGCTGACCACGGAATGGCAATCCTCGGCACGCTTTGATGACGTGCTGGATGTGTTCGTATCCCTCACACACCTGGGCAACACCTCCTTCACTCTGGAAGCGGATATTCGCCATGCGGATGAAGGGCGCGCCATCGCTCGCGCGGAAGCGGTGTACGTGATGATGACCACGGAACCGTTTGCGAAAACGCCGGTGCCGGATGACCTGCGCGAGCTGCTACAGGCCGGGGCACCGGGTGTGGTGGTTGATCAGAGTGGGCGTTAAAAGCTGCAAGGCGTCTTACAGCTTGCGATTTGCGACTCAGTCGCCTGCCACATCCAGCACCACTTTGCCCTTGGCGGTACGTGAGGTGAGCGCGGCGAGCGCCTGTTCGTAGTCCTCGAACTTGAACACCTGGCTGATGCGCGGGTTGATCTTGCCCTGATTGAACAGCTGCATCAGTTCCATGATGTTCTGGATGTTGGTCTGTGGCTCCTTCTGAGTGAAGGCACCCCAGAACACGCCGACGATGGAGCAGCCTTTCAGCAGTGCCAGGTTGGCGGGGATTTTCGGAATGTCGCCGGCGGCGAAGCCGACGATCAGCAGGCGGCCGTTCCAGGCCATGTTGCGGATGGCGGCTTCGGTGAACTTGTCACCCACCGGGTCGTAGATCACGTCCACGCCTTTCGGGTAACGCTGTTTGAGGGCGTCCTTCAGGTCTTCCTCGGCGTAGTTGATCAGATCATCGGCGCCGGCCTCTTTGGCCACCGCCAGTTTCTCTTCACTGCTGGCACAGGCGATCACGGTGGCGCCCATGGCTTTGCCCAGTTCCACGGCCGCCAGGCCCACCCCGCCGCTGGCACCCAGCACCAGCAGGGTTTCCCCGGGCTGGATGTTGGCGCGCTGCTTGAGGGCGTGGTAGCTGGTGCCGTAGACCATGGAGAAGGCGGCGGCGGTGTGGTCGTTCATGCCGTCCGGCACCGGGATCAGCTGGTTTTCCGGCACCAGGATTTCTTCCGCAAAGGCACCGTAGCCGGTCAGGCCCATGACCCGCTGACCGGGTTTGAAACGCTGAACACCTTCGCCCACGGCCAGCACTTCACCGGCCATTTCGCCGCCCGGTGAAAACGGCAGCTCCGGCTTGATCTGGTACTTGCCTTCGATGATCAGGGTGTCGGGGAAATTCAGGCCGGCGGCCTTTACCCGCACCTTGACCTGACCCTTGCCCGGCTCGGGGGAAGGGATGTCGTCGATGACCAGCGTATTCGCCGGTCCCAGTTCCTTACACAAAATCGCGCGCATGCGTTGCTCTCCCGGAAATCTGTTTTTTATGTGTAGCAGACGCTAACGCCGATGGGGGGATTAGACAAATGCATGGGGTGGATGGGGGGGAATAAAGGCGGCTTATAAAGAAGGGTAGGAGCCATGCTCGCATGGCGAATAGCCCTGAGGATGGGCTATCGCGAGCCGGTTCGCCATGCAAGCATGGCTCCTACAGAGGGGGCTTACCGATGCCCGGTAAACTCCACCACCTGCTGGAAGGTGGGGCGGTTCTGCCAGTGGATGGCGGGGACCGTGGCCAGGCCGATGGCGCGATGCTGGATCTGGTCCTGGGTTTCGTCCACGTTCCAGCTGTCCATGCTGGCGATGCCGCCCAGTTCTGCTATGGCCTGGTTGAGGCTGTTGGCCAGGGCGCTGTGGCAGGTGGCCAGGTCATTGCTGCCGGCGCAGCGCAGGGCCCGGTAGGGGCTGGCGCTGGTGCCCGCGGCCTGTTCCAGCACCCGCTCCAGATAGCCGTAGTAGCCATTGTTATAGGCCGAGCCCATGGCGCCAGGTTTGTTGTCACGCCCCATCAGGGACAGGTTCTGGCCATCCACATCTTCCACAGCGGTAATCTGCGGCAGCAGGATGTCGATCATCAGCGGGTACCAGGCATCCATCAGGGCCACGGCGGCTTCCTCGTCGTAGTTGCCGTCACCGTCCCGGTCCCGGCGCAGGGCGCCGTTGGCGACCCAGTCCTGCATCAGGCGGATGGCGCTGTCCTGATCGCCGGTGACCGGCGCGCTTTCCAGCAACGCCAGGGCGGCGGGGACGATTTCCTGGCCGCGCAGATCTACGGTGGCGGCGTCGCCCATGGCTTCCACCATGCGCGCCCGGGTTACGCTGCCTTCCTCAACCAGTTGCTGCAGACGCACATCGAGGATGTCGTTGCGATGGGCGGAACCATAGGGCGCATGGGCGTCGGCGGCCCACCAGTCCCGGGCCGGGCGGTTGTTCCAGCTGGCCAGGTAGCCGCGCGGCGGGTTGCTCTCCTGCGGGTGTGCCTGTTGCGGGATAAAGCCGTTCCAGTCGTACTGGCCATTGCCCCAGCTGGGCAACTCCGGATGGATGCCGTTGGCCCGTTGCGGGTAGTCGCCGGAATGGAAGAAGGCGATATCCCGATCATCGATATAGAACCAGTTAAAGCTGCCGGTGGTGTTGTGGAACACGTCGTAGAAACTCTGCACGTCGTGCACATCATTGCGGCTGGCCTGCAGGAACGGCAGGGCGGTATCCAGCTCGGCGAAGTAGGTGCTGCGCTGGCGGGTGACCGCCACGGGCATGCCGGACACGGTGGCAAAGCCGATCACCGGGCCGTATTCCTCGGTGCGGATCACCCGGCGAGTGACCGCTTCGTTCTGACCCACTGCTTCCGGATCGGTGGAAGAGGCCAGATTCCAGCGGGCCACCCATTGCTCGTCGATCACATCGAAGGGTTTGCACTGGCCGTTGACCTGGTAGCCACCCTCACCATGGGCCGGCGACTCCGCCGGTTCACAGCGCTGCACGACGCGCACGTCGGTCAGGTCGGAGCTGCCGGAGGTCGCGCTCCAGGCGAAGTCAGGGCCGCGCCCGATGACCACATAGGGCAGGCCGGTGAAGGTCATGCCGCGGGTGTTGATGTCGCCACCATGGACGGCCATTTCCAGCAGCAGCTGGGGCACGAAATAGCTGGTCTGCGGACCGAACACGGCCAGTGGCTGGCCGCTGGCGGAATGCTCCGCATTGAGCAGCAGGGCATTGGACATGACGCTGGGGAAGCCGTCACGCAGACCCTGAATACCGGTTTCGATGGCGGCGATGCGCTGCATGGCCTGTTGCTGCTGTTGCTCGCTGAGGCTGTGCTCCCGGGTCCAGAGTGCGGGCAACTGGCGAGTGAGACTGGCCCACTGCTGTGACAGGGCCTGGCCGCCATCGTCCAGGAAGGACAGGGACAGGATGCCGCCGAGCAGGTCCCCCACGGTATCCAGCAGACCACCGACCACACCGGTGCCGGGCAGGGCGGGCACATTGCCCAGGGCTTCCGGACACTCGGGCTGGCCGGGGCGGCCACAGGGTGCATGGCTGAGCGGGTCATAGCTCTGGAAGGAGCCGGCATCGAACATCACCGCGCCGGGGAACTGGCCAGCCAGCTCACCACTGAGCGGGCAGGTGTCCGGTAGCGTGGGGGGCGATTGGGTAGCGAAGGATGTGGTGGTGGTCACGGAGGATTCCGGATCGGTGCCATGACGCAGGTCCTTCCACAGGTCGCAGGCGATGTCCTTGCTGCCGGTCTGGGTCTCCAGGGCCTGGAGCAGCAGCACATTGTTGTGCTCGTTGCCGCCGCCGCCGGCGAAGATGCCCTGGATCAGGGTGGCGATGGCGACCACGTCTTCAATCACGAACGGTTCCAGTTGCACCCCCAGGGCCACGTATTCCACGGGCACTTGCAGCAGCCCGCTACGGGCGTCGGCCACGTACTGGTTGAGGCCGGCCACATAGTTGGTGGCATCATCGAACACTTGGGCGCCATCGTCGCCGAAGCGGGCGATGGTATTGGCGATCATGGTGGTGCGGTCCTCTTCCCGGTAGGGAGCGTTGACGGCGATATCCTTGTCAAAGGAGAAGTCTGCCGGCCCCAGGAAGCGGGATAGCTCACCGCGCCCGGCGCGGCGCAGTACGTCGAGCAGGAACAGGCGATCGGCGGCGGTCACATAGCCCACGCCAAACAGGGCATCGCGACGGGAGTCACCGAAAATGTGGGGCACCCCGAAATTGTCGCGCTTGATATCCACCTGATAGCCGGCCGCATCCAGGCTCAGCTCGCTTTCCCAGTTGCCCGCGTCCGGCGCCAGCAGTGGGGCGGCCTTGAAGTAGTCGCCGAGCTGGTCATCGGTCAGCCCGGGTTCGCTGCGCACCAGGGCATCGTAGAGAGCGAGCTGGTCGTCGAAATGGGGCTCCTTGCTGAGGGCCGGTACCAGGCCGGTTTCCGCCACCAGGTCGTCGAACAGGGTGCTGAGCAGATCGCCCAGGCCGGGAATGTCGGCAGCCAGGTTGGCCACCCCGCCGATATCATCCTGACCCGGGGGCAGGATATTGAGCACAGTGCCGTAATCCGCAAAGGGGGCGGTGACATTGGAAGGACGCGGTTCCGGGCCCGTGGGTGTTTCCGGCGTCGATGGATTGCTGGGTGTGGGGGTGTTGCTGGCGGGTGCCGGGTTGCTGGAACCGCCGCCGCCACAGGCGGCAAGCAGGCTGGCGCTCAGCAGGGTACTGAGTAACAGGCCGGGTTTCATGGGGCTCTCCTCGGGACATTATTATTTTGGCAGGGCGAACAAGATTCGCACTAACGTCCCAAGATTGGCATTCCCGCGGGTATGAAGGGAGCCCCGGCAACAAAACAGCAAGAAAAGCCAACCGGCGGCTAATCATGTATCGGTGTGTAAAGGAGGGGGGGTGTGTAGGAGTGTCGCTGGCGGCGTGATTTTGTGAGGTGCGAGTTTCGAAAATCAAACCCTATCGCTTTAGGGCCGGGTTTTCGCTCCCCGTGACTCGTACCTTGAAGCTGGGGGTATGATCGCGTCGCCAGCGACGTGCCTACGCAGAGGCGTGGTGTGTTCAGATATTCTTTTCGATATGCGCCAGCACGTTGGCCAGGCGGTCGACCAGAATCTTGTTGATGCTCTTTTCCAGTACCCGGCCCAGCTCGTCACTGACCACCGCGTCGGCCAGCGGGCGGATGCGGGTGATAAAGTCGGCCAGTTTGGGCACGTCTTCGCCTTCCGGCAGGGCCTCGTCACCGTACTTCTCGTCCACCAGGTGGTGGATGATCATGCCGATGAAACGCTCGGCCAGCTTGTCCACTTCCTCGCGCACCAGGGTCACGTGGGTGAGCACCGCGTCCAGGGGGACACCGGCTTCGCTGAGTTCCTTGCCGGCGTTGTAAATGCGCGGGTAGGGAATGCGCAGGCGCATGCCCTCGGGAATGATGTAACCCAGCTTCACAGCCTTGGTCATCACTTCCGGGGTGATGTCTTCGCCGAAGTCATCCAGCAGGTCCTGGTAATCCAGGTAGGAGGGCACGCTGGGGGTCTGCCAGGAGGTGACCGCCACTTCCAGGCCGAGAATATCGTTGAGCTCGCGGCCCTGTTCCCAGGCGCTGAGCAGGTCGCGGATATTGTTCAGGGTGTAGCCGCGCTCCAGCAGAGCACCAATGATCTTCAGGCGCGCCAGATGCACATCGGTATAGATACCGGTACGTCCGCGTTTTTCCGGGGGCGGCAGAATGCCCCGATCCTGATAAGCCCGTACGTTACGCACCGTGGAGCTGGCCTCACGGGCCAGTTCGTCGATGGTAAATTCCTTGTGGTTGCCGGCTTCAGCCTGAAGCGCTCCGGTCACAGGCTGGGTGTATTTCTTCAGGCTGCGCAGGATAGCGGCGGGATTGCGGTCACTGGTTTTCATGCCAGCGATGATAGCCCGCTTTTTGCACAGGCGCCACAGCTTGCGGCGTTCGCAGGATGGCATTTCGCGCCACAAATGTGACTGCTTTCACTCAACGGTGTGCCGATCGCGGGGAAGGCGGCGCGTTTGCAGGAAGCGATGTCCGTATCACCGCCTGCAAACGGGTGGCCGGTGTCAGGGGCTGATTTCCACCTGGGCCAGATTGCGGGCCAGGGACGGGGTGAAGCGCCCCAGCCACTGCATGCCTCGGGCTTCCGGACTGACGGGGACCACCGCCCGGTTTTTCTCCACCGCCTCGACAATGGCCCGGGCCACCCGGTCCGGGGTGAAGGCACGGCGCTGGTAGAGCTTGTGGGCGTGCTGGCGACGGCGGTCCTGCTCGTCGTTGTCCACGCCCACAAAACGGGTGTTGCGGGTGATGGGCGTATCGATGATGCCCGGGCAGATGGCGCTGACGCCGATGTTATGGTCGCCCAGTTCGGCGCGCAGACATTCGCTGAACATCAGCACGGCACTTTTGCTGGTGGCGTAGGCGGGCAGCATGCGCGAGGGCATGAAGGCGGCGGCGGAGGCCACGTTGACGATGTGGCCGGCGCGGCCCTGATCAACCATCTGGCGAGCGAACAGGCGAGAGCCATGAATAACGCCCCACAGATTCACGCCCAGCACCTGTTGCCAATCCTTCACGCTGGTATCCAGCAGCGAGCCGGACAGGCCGATGCCGGCGTTGTTGACCACGATATCCGGTGCACCCAGTTCCTTTTCCACCCAGTTGGCCAGGGCTTCCATGGAGCGGGTACTGCTCACGTCGCACTTGCGGCTGAGGGCATTGCCCCCTTCGGCGTTAATGATGCGGGCGGTGGCGGCGGCAGCTTCGGTGTTGATATCGGTGCATACCACCAGGGCGCCACGGCGGGCAAAGGCCAGGGCGGTTTCCCGGCCGATGCCGGAGCCGGCACCGGTGATCACCACTCGCTTGCCGCTGTCCGGGCCTTTCAGCTGCTTGCCGGTGACCTCACTGCGTTGCAGCGGGCCGGACGCGGGGGCGCCGTCAATGTGCTGAATAAAGTCACGGATCCAGTCGGCAGTCACGTCCGGGTGTTGCAGTAATGGGCCCCAGTGGCCGCAATCCAGCTCCCGACGCCACAGCCGGTCGGTCCACTGGGACAGGTCTTCCAGCATGGCCGGGCGCACGTAGTTGTCGTCACGGGCGACGATCAGTTGCACCGGCACTTTGGTGTACCGCTCCCGGGGCTTGAGCAGGCAGGGCAGCATGTTGGCCCGATACAGCTCGATGCCATGGGTGCCGTCCTGCAGTTGGGTGGCACTGGGTTCGCTGTCCAGGTTCTCGGTGCGACGCAGCACCTGTGGCCAGGCCTTGGCCAGCCCGGCTTTCCACAGGGCCGGGGCCAGGACCGGTAGCTGGAAGGCGCCGATGTACCAGGAATGGGAAAGCTGGTTGAGCACAACGCCGATTTTCTGTTCGCGCAGCCGGGCCTTCATCCACTGGCCCACATGGTCCAGACAGGGGCCGGACAGGGTGGTGTAGGAGGCAATGCGCTGCTCGGCCCCCGGGTCGGTGACCGATTCCCAGGTCTGGATGGAGCCCCAGTCGTGGCCCACCAGATGGACCTTTTCATTCGGGCTGACCGCATCCATGACCGCATGCAGATCGTCACGCAGCTCGCGCAGCTTGTAGGCTGCCCGGCCTTTTGGCACGGAAGAATTGCCGGCACCGCGCACGTCGTAGGCGACCACCTTGAAATGCCGGCTGAGCCGTTCGGCCACCTTTTCCCAGACGTGGTTGGCGTCCGGATAACCGTGCACCAGGATTACGGTGGGGCTCTTGTCCGCACTCCAGGTACGCACAGCCAGGTTCACGCCATCACGGCTTACGGTTGTATCGCGCCACTGCACCATCAGGCTGCTTCCTCTTGATTGTCGTTATGGCTGGTGTCGAGCAGGTGGGCCGGGGTGGCGGTCAGCCAGCGCGGGCCCTGGTCATCCATCAGCAAAAATTCACTGCACGCAACGCTGTACGGGCCATCGCTGAGGGTCAGTTGCCACTGCCACAGCCCCTGGATCAGCGGTGCGTCATCGATGCGGTTGCCCTCCGGCAGGCTGCCGGTGAGCGGTGCCAGCCGGTAATGCTGACGCAGGCCGGGGAAGCGGCTGGCCAGTTGCTGCGGGGTGACACCCTCACGCAGGGCCGTCGGCAGTTGCTCGCGGAACTGGCGCAGGCGGCTATGCAGGGGGGCCAGCTCGGCACTGGCGGGGCCGCTCAGGCTGGCCTTGGCGGCATGGCCGTTCTGCACCGCATCGCAACGCAGTATATAGCGCATCCCGATCCGGTAGCGGCGCTTTCCCGGTCTGTTCAGGCCAAAGCGACGGCGGGTCGGCTGTCCGGCAAAGCGCACCTTCGGCGGGCGGGCCGGATCAAACACCTGATGGGCGCGCAGCCAGTCGCGGATCAGCAGTTCGCAGTCCTGTTCGCTCATCCCCGGTTGCAGGGACGCGGCAATAATCTGCAGGCACTTGTTGGCCAGCGCCTGGCTATGGAGATAGGGAGCCAGAGCCTGGGAGTCCGGGGTCCAGAATGCGCTCATGAGCACCTCCGCCGAATATTGTTATGAAATGGAGACTGATCATTACAGTGGGCAATGTCACGGTCAACCGGTGTGATTGGCATTCCTGCAGCGGCCCGGCTTCATTTGGGTCAATGCCGCGTGACAATTCCGGTACAGGATTTTCGCGCGATCTTCACATTTTTCCTGACGCCAATTGTTAGGGTATGCGTCTGAATATGCTTCAAACATAGCGGTTGATCCGGCAAAAAGCCGGCACTAAGGAGATGAGAGTGCGCCATCAAGCCCGTCATTTACGGGGCCTGACAGCCCTTTTTGCCCTGTTGTTAGTGATGTTGACGACGGCATTGCCCGCCCAGGAAGCCCCTCCTGGAGCCCAGGAGTACGGGGAGCTGGCGGAATTGCTGGAGAACGAGACCACGCGCCAGCAGCTGATTGACCAGCTACGGGGTTTACAGGCGGCCGCCAACCCGGCGCCGCTGGGCGTGGCCGGGGAAGTGCCACCCTCGGAAATTGCCGCCCAGGCCCCCAGCGGGCAGACCGCCGACCAGGTGTCCCTCGCTCGCCGTATGGCTTCGGCCACCGGCAACCTGGCCGGGGATATGGGGCGGCAGTTCGCGGCCTTGAGCGGCCTGGTCACCGGCTGGTTTGTCAGCGATGACAGCGCCGGTGAGGCGGCTGTCAGCACCACGGTCAACATGAAAGCGGTCACCGCGGCGTTACTGAATCTGGCCATTCTGGTAGTGGTCACCTTTGTGGTGTTCTGGGTGTTGCGTACCCTGGCGGGTTCGGCCTTTGGCCGCCTCAGCCACTGGGCCCGGGCCGGGTCGGAGAAGTTGGCGATTCTGCGCACCACGGTGGCGGTGGCAGTCGGTGCCCTGCTGGATGTCATTGTGGTGGCGCTGGCCTATCTGGCCGGGACCTTTGTGGCGCCGGTACTCACCGAGCAGTTGGGCGCGGATGCCACACGACTGGCCCTGTTCCTGAATGCCTTCCTGATCGTGGAACTGGCCAAGGCCGGGCTGCGGATGTTCTTTTCGTCCCGTTACGAGGGCCTGCGGTTGCTGCCAGTGGCGGCGGACCAGGCCAGTTACTGCAACCGCTTCCTGGCCCGTGAGGCCGGGCTGATCGGCTACGGCATGCTGGTGCTGGTGCCGGTGCTGAACTTCAACGTGTCCCCTGCGGTGGGCAGTGGTGCCGGCTCCCTGATCATGCTGGTGGCGCTGATCTATGCCGCCGGGGTGATTTTGCGCAAGCGCCCGGTGTTGCGTGAGGCACTGACCCATCGAGCCAATGCCAGCTATGGGCCGATCCGTCTGTCGTTGTTGCTGTTGGCGCGCACCTGGCACTGGCTGGCGCTGGCCTATGCGTTGCTGGTGTTTGCCGTCACCGTACTGAATCCGGAGACCGCCTTGCCCTATGTGGCCATGGCGACCCTGGAAACCCTGATCTATGTGGGCGTGGGGCTGCTGGTGTCAGTGGCGCTTGGGCAACTGATCGGCAAGGAAATCCAGTTTTCCGAGCGACTCAATGCCAGCATGCCGCGGCTGCAGGCGCGGGTGAATACCTATGTTCCCACGGCCTTGAAACTGATCCGCGCGCTGATTCTGGCGCTGGTGGTAGTGCTGTCGCTGGATGCCTGGGAGCTTTATGATCTGGCCGCCTGGTATGCCACCACGGCCGGTGCCCAGACGGTGTCTGCGCTGATCGATATCCTGATCATCCTGGGGCTGGCGGCGGCCCTGTGGATTGCGCTGGCAAGCCTGGTGGAGCACAAGTTCAGCCCGGGAGAAAACAGCACCGCGGCCCAGGCTGCCCGCGGGGAAACCCTGCTCGGACTGTTCCACACCACCTTGGCCATCACCATCATCATCATGACCACCATGATCGTTCTGTCCGAGATCGGTATTGATATCGGCCCGCTGATTGCCGGTGCCGGTGTGCTGGGTCTGGCCATTGGTTTCGGTGCTCAGAAGCTGGTCCAGGACGTGATCACCGGTGTGTTCATCCAGCTGGAAAATGCCATGAACACCGGCGATTTTGTCAGCGTCGGCGGCAACTCCGGGACCGTGGACCGGGTGGGTATCCGCTCCGTGGCCCTGCGGGATCTGTATGGTACCTACCACATCGTGCCGTTCTCCTCGGTGGATGCGGTGTCCAACTTTACCCGTGAATTCGGTAACCACGTGGGTGAATACGGTATTGCTTACCGCGAAAGCATCGATGATGCCATCGTTCAGCTGGAAGCGGCCTTTGAAGAACTGAAGGAAGGCGATCACAAGGATAATATCCTGGCACCCATGACGGTGGCCGGGGTCACCGCCCTGGCGGACAGCTCGGTGAACATCCGCGTGGTGATCAAGACCACGCCGGGCAACCAGTGGGCGGTGGGTCGTGCCTTCAACCGTCTGGTGAAGATCTACTTCGACAAGGCCGGCATCGAGATTCCGTTCCCCCATACCACCCTGTATTTCGGGGAGGACCGGGACGGCAAGGCGCCGGCAGGCAACATCCGCCTCACCGACGACCGGGTGGTGTCCACCCAGGGAGGCAACGACGGGTAAGGCCGGTGCCTGCCACGGCAGGCGTTGTTGAACATCAATGTTTCACCACAGAGGGCACAGAGCTCACGGGGAAAACTTTTCTCTGTTTGCTCTGTGCCTTTTTTGATGATGCTGCTGAATTCTGGAGCGCCGCCAGGGATTGCGTAGGGTGCAGTTCGCCTTAGGCTCAGTGCACCCTACGTTTGCAACGTTGCGGGGTTTTTGCGCCAAAAAAAAGGGCCGGCATGAATGCCGACCCTGAGAGTCACCGGAAAAGGGAGAGCTCGGTGATGGAAAGTGTCAGGCGGCCTCCTCCTTGAGGAGGTCGCCCAGCAAGGCGTCAAAGTTTTTCAACTGTTCGCTGTTGTCGTGGTCCCAGGGATGGAAACCGGGCTTGAACCAGTCGAACCAGGGCTTGGTGATATTGCGGAAAATGCCCTTCTTGCCCCAGGTGTGCTTGGCCACGGCGCGCCAGCCTTTCAGGTCGGTCAGGCCGCCCTTGATGCGCACGTTGTGCAGATAGAAGGGAATCATCAGGGCGAAAAAGACGCCGGTGGCGGCGACCAGGGTGCCGCTGCGCAGGGCATAGGCGCCCAGGTTGCTGTCGTCGCCGATGGCTACCTGGTAGACATCGAAGGCCACAGCCTTGTGTTCGGTTTCTTCCAGGGCATGCCAGTTCCAGATGGCCTTGTAGCCATCGTCGGCACCTTCCAGAATCTCCGGCAGATCCAGCAGGCCGCCGCCGAGGATGGCGGTCAGGTGCTCCAGGGCCACGGTGGCGGCCAGCTGGAAGGATTGCGGGGAATAGTCCTGCACCGCTTTCAGCAAACGGGCCACGAAGGCTTCCTGGGCATGCAGGGGAATACCGGCCTGGGCCACGAAATCGTTGTATTCTTCGTGCTCACGACCGTGCATGGCTTCCTGGCCGATAAAGGCGGTCACGGCCTTTTTCAGCTCGGGATCCGTGATCTGGTCACGGTAATTGCGTACGCTGTCGATGAAAAAGCGTTCCCCCACCGGGAAAAACAGGCTCATGGTGTTCATGAACTGGCTGACATTCAGGCCATCCCGGTGCCAGGTCAGGGCCTTGGCCGGGTTCAGGTTGAATTTCAGATTGCGACGGATGGGAAGAATCGAGATCGCCATGGTGCGTACCTCCGTAACTGTTACATCATTCGATGATACAATTGCTGTGTCACACAGCAAGGGTTTTCCACCGGGAAATGAAAAAAATGGCGGATAATAAACAGGAAGTTGCTAATCGTTTACTCGATGGTCTGGTCGAGCATCTGCTGGCCAAATTGTCGCCGGCACAGCTGGACGGGCTGATCGAGCAGGAGCTGGATTACGCCCTGGATGTGGCCACGCGCTACACCCTGAACGATTGGGTCAGTGCCGAGCAGATTCGTATCACCGCCCAGAAATATGCGGCGGAAATGGACATCAGTGGCGCCATCCCCGAGCTGGTCGGCGACATGGTGGAGCAGTTCTACGACCACGGTATCCAGAGTGACCGCCTGATCGGCGATGTGGTCGACGAGGACGTGGTGATGGCCCTGCTGGACAAGGTGCTGGAGATTCCCCTGTCCCGTCAGAGTATGGCCTGGCTGGGCCGTAACCCGGTGTTGCTGGCATTGCTGGCCGGCGGTGCGCAGCTGGGGTTGAAGACCCTGTTGCACCAGGGTCTGCCGCCGGCACTGCATGACCAGCTGCGCAAGCGCCTGCCGGCCCGCTGGCTGGGCAGCCTGGAAGTGCGTCTGCAGGAATGGCTGCTCAAGCGCATGGAGCAATTGCTCAGTGATCCCTGGCTATACCGGGATGAAAACCTGGACGAGCTGCGTGAACTGGTGCTGGTCGCCTGGCAGGAATTCTCCCAGCGCCCGGTGGCCGAGTTGCGCGAACTGATCAGCAGCGAAGATATCCAGGAGCTGTTCGTGATCGGCTTCGAGTACTGGCGCGAGCTGCGCCACACGGATTATTTCATTGCCATGCTGGATTCCGGGGTCAACGCCTTCTTCGACAAATACGGCGACACCACCCTGATGGGGCTACTCGACGAGTTGGGCGTGACCCGCGCCCTGATGCTCGATGACGCCCGCCGCTTCCTGCCCCCGGTGATGGAGAAACTGCGCGCCGAAGGCCTGCTTGAGGCGTGGCTGCGCAGGCATCTGGAGGGGTATTTTCAGCGGCCGGAGACGTTGGAGCTGCTTAATTAATAGTTAATAATGAATAATTAATAACTCGCGGGGCAACATTGACTGGTCCTGTAACGCAAGAGGCCGCGCCCAGACTTTGGGCGCGGCCTCTTGCGTTTGAGAAGCCCGCAACGCAAACGCGCGCGTTATTCATTATTAACTATTAATTATCAATTGCCTTTCTATACGCCTGCGTATGCAGCAACTCCACCAGCTCCTTCTCCGGCACCGGGCGGCTGATCAGGTAGCCCTGGATGCTGTCGCAGTGCATGTCGCGGAGAATGCTCAGGTGGGCGTCGGTTTCCACGCCTTCGGCGACCACGTTCATTTGCAGGCTGTGGGCCATGTCGATGATGGCCCGGGTGATGGCGGCGTCGTCCGGGCTCTTGTCCAGATCCATGATGAAGGAACGGTCGATCTTCAGGGTGTCCACCGGGAAACGCTTCAGGTAGCTCAGTGACGAGTAGCCGGTGCCGAAGTCGTCCAGGGCCAGTTCGATGCCGCGGGTCCGCAACTGCTGGAGCAATTCGATGTTCTGCTCCATGTCTTCCATGATCAGGCTTTCGGTGAGTTCCAGTTCCAGCAGGTGGGCCGGCAGTTCAGTGCTTTCCAGTACCCGGTCCACGATTTCCGCCACATTACCCTTGCGGAATTGATGGGCGGACAGGTTCACCGATACGCAGATATCGCCCAGCCCCTGTTTGTGCCACTGGTGGGCCTGACGGCAGGAGCGTTCCAGTACCAGTTCGCCGATGGCGGAGATCAGCCCGGTCTCCTCGGCCAGCGGAATGAAATCCGCCGGTGGCAGCAGGCCCATGGTGGGATGCTGCCAGCGTACCAGGGCTTCCACGGAGTTGATGCGATTACTGGCCAGGTCCATTTTCGGTTGGTAATAGACCACGAATTCGTTCTTGAAAATGGCCTTGCGCAGGCTGGTTTCCAGGGCCAGCTGTTCCACCGAGGCCACCCGCATGTTGCTGCGATAGAACTGGAAATTGTTGCCGCCACTGCGCTTGGCCTGGTACACCGCCATGTCCGCCTGGTTGATCATGCTCTGGGCTTCCTTGGCGGTGTCCGGGAACACGCTGATGCCGATGCTGGCGCCCAGCAGCAGTTCGTGGCCGTCGATCATGAAGGGCTTCTTCATGGCGTTGATCAGTTTCTGGCAGTGCTGGCTGATGGCGCCTTCACCACCGTGATTTTCCAGCAGCAGGGTAAATTCGTCGCCGCCCACCCGGGCAAGATTTTCTTCACCGCCGGCATGTTGGCCGATGCGCTCTGCGGCGGCCTTGAGCAGGCGGTCGCCGATTTCATGCCCCAGGGATTCGTTGATCGGTTTGAAACGGTCCAGGTCGATCATCAGCAGCGCCACCTTTTCCCGGTTCAGGCGTGCCAGGGTCAGGGACTTGTGCAGGTGTTCGCGGAACTGGGTGCGGTTGGCCAGGCCGGTGAGCCGGTCGTAGTTGGAAAGGAACTGCAGCTGTTGTTCGGTTTCCTTGCGGGCGGTCAGGTCGGACATCATGCCCACATAACGGATCACCCGTTTCTGTTCATCGCGCACGGCGCTGACTTGCAGCCACTCCGGGAAGGGCTCGCCATTGCGGCGGGTTTCGTTGATCTCGCCTTCCCAGAAGCCGCTTTCATTCAGCGCAGCGGTAATCATCTTGTAGGTGTCGCTGTTGGCGGCGGTTTCATGGTGATCCAGCACCTGTTTGCCCAGCACCATGGATTCGCTGTAGCCGGTAATCTGTTCGAAGCGGGCATTCACCGCCAGGAAGCGGAACTTGTGGTCGAGAATGAAGATGCCTTCCGGGGCATTGTCGAAAACGGTGGCGGACAGTCGCAGCTGCTCCTGGCTCTGGCGGTCTTCGGTGATGTCCCGGCGGGTGCCGATCATGCGCAGGGCGCGGCCCTGGTCTGACCACTTCACCACCCGACCTTCGTCTTCGATCCAGCGCCAGCTGCCATCCGCATGGCGCAGGCGGTATACCGCATGATAACGGTCATTCTGCCCCTTGAAATGAGACACCATGGCGCGGCGAATGCGGGTCAGATCCTCCGGGTGGACCAGGGTTTCCAGGTCCCCGAAGAAGTTCTTGAAGTAGGCGCCGTCATAGCCCAGCAACCGGTCGAAATTGGTGTGGTAGTTGCGCCCGGTATCCAGCATCCAGTCCCACAGGCCGATATTGCTGGCTTCCAGGGCCAGCTCCAGGCGCTCACTGGTGGCGGCCAGGGCCTGGTTGGTTTCCCCGAGCGCCCGGGTGCGTTCCTGCACCATGGATTCCAGTCGCTCGTTGGTTTCCTGCAGGCGCTGACGGGCTTCCTTGCGCTCGTAGATTTCCTGGGCCAGTTTCTCGTTGAGTGCTTCCGCGTCGCTGCGGGCCCGGTTCAGGTAGTCGATCAGCGAGCGGTTGCTGGCCTGCAGCATCATTGCCTGGTGGCCGGTCTGGTTGATGCGCCGGGCGGCGAACAGGAAGAACAGCCCCAGCAATGACATCAGCAGCATCAGCGATAGCTGGCCGTGCTCCTGGGTTTCCGACAACCGCAGCATGCCGGGCCCGAGCAGCATTAACAGGTACAGGAAGACGGTGGGGAAATGGCTGCTGTAGGCGGCCAGGGCCATGGTGCTCAGGCCCAGGCCCAGGCAGGCAATGGTGAGCTGGGCGGCCAGCATGTTGTCGGCGAACAGGGTGTCCAGCGGATTGAACAGGTAACCGGCGGCACCCAGTATCAGCGGGGTGCTCAGGGCAATCACAGAGAGAATATGGCGGCAGTGGGGGGTGGCAAGATCGTTGCGCAGACGACGATGGCACAGAGGCAGGGCGATCATCTTGGCGGTTTGCACGATCGCCAGAATTCCCAGCCAGGTCAGCAGGTTTTGCCGGGGAACCGGCGTGTCCCAGTAGGCCCACACCAGGGTAATGGCGCTGGCGACTTCCAGCAAAATCAGTACCGCAATGCCACTCAGTAACAATTGGCACTGTTCAGTGACCACGCCATTGAACGGCGGAGCGGTTCGGGTTTGCGGAGACTGCGAAGACACCTTGATTATTATCCTCTGGCGTGTAGCCGAGTGTTTTTGTTTTCCAGTTTACCTATCGGCGCAGACAAGGGAAACCGCGATCTCGCTATCCATAGTGGCGTATTGCCATGCTGTCAGGGGCCATGGATGCGCCAGGCAGGCATCGCGCCAGCGGACATTCTGCTAAACTCCCGCGCCATGGATGACGTAACTTCCCTTATTGATGGCCTGAACCCGGCCCAGCGCGATGCGGTGGCTGCCGATGACCGACATTTACTGGTGCTGGCCGGTGCCGGCTCGGGCAAGACCCGGGTGCTGGTGCATCGCATCGCTTGGCAGATTGCCACCGAGCAGGCCTCGCCGTTCGGGATTCTGGCGGTGACCTTTACCAACAAGGCCGCTGCCGAGATGCGGGGCCGTATCGAGCAGTTGCTGGACATGTCCGCCGATGGCATGTGGGTGGGGACCTTCCACAGCATTGCCCACCGTCTGCTGCGGGCCCACTGGCAGGAGGCGAACCTTCCCCAGGGTTTCCAGATCATTGATGCCGACGACCAGATTCGTCTGATCAAGCGTGTGATCAAGGAGCTGGGGCTGGATGAACAGCGCTGGCCGGCCCGCCAGGCCACCTGGTTTATCAACGGCCAGAAGGACGAAGGCCTGCGCGCCAAACACATGGACGCCAATGGCGATCTGTTCGTGCAGACCATGCAGAAGATCTACTTCAGCTATGAAGAGGCCTGCGAGCGTAGTGGTCTGGTGGACTTTAACGAAATGCTGTTGCGGGTGCTCGAACTGTTCCGCGACAACGACGACCTGCGCGGTCACTATCAGCGTCGCTTCCGCCACATCCTGGTGGACGAGTTCCAGGATACCAACAGCATCCAGTACGCCTGGCTGCGGTTGCTGGCCAACGACGATAACGCCGTCACCATCGTCGGCGATGATGACCAGTCCATCTATGGCTGGCGCGGCGCCAAGATCGAGAACATCCACAAATTCAGCCGCGATTTCCCGGATACCCGCACCATCCGCCTGGAGCAGAACTACCGCTCCACCGGCACTATCCTGAAAGCCGCCAACGCGGTGATCAGTCACAACAGTGACCGGCTCGGCAAGGAACTGTGGACCGAAGGCAGCGATGGCGACCCGATCCGTCTCTATGCCGGCTTCAACGAAGTGGACGAAGCCCGTTTTATCGCCGGGCGGGTGGAAAAGCTGTTCCAGGAAGGGACCGCGCGGCGGGAAATGGCGGTGCTGTATCGCTCCAATGCCCAGTCCCGGGTACTGGAAGAAGCCTTCCTGCAGGCGGGTATTCCCTACCGCATCTATGGCGGCCAGCGCTTCTTCGAACGGGCGGAGATCAAGAACGCCCTGGCCTACCTGCGCCTGATCAGCCATCGGGATGCGGATGCCGCTTTCGAGCGGGTGGTGAACACCCCCACCCGGGGCATCGGCAACAAGACCCTGGAAAGCCTGCGCGAGCTGGCACGTCAGCGTGGCGTGTCCCTGTGGGCTGCGGCCCAGGCACTGATCAGTGAGCAGTTACTTACCGCCCGGGCCACCAATGCGCTGGCGGTATTCCTGAATCTGGTGGTGCAGCTGGAGCAGCAGTGTGACGGTCTGTCGCTGGCGGAAACCACCGAACACGTGATCGAGGCCAGCGGTCTGGTGGCATTCCACGGTAAAGAGAAGGGCGAAAAGGGCCAGCAACGGCTGGAAAACCTGCGCGAGCTGGTCTCTGCCACGCGCGAGTTCGGTGACGAGGACGAAGACTCCGAACTGGACAGCCTCACCGCCTTTCTGGACCACGCCGCTCTGGAATCCGGCGAAGGCCAGGCCGATGCCCACGAGGACGCGGTGCAGATGATGACCCTGCATTCCGCCAAGGGGCTGGAATTCCCGGTGGTATTCATCACTGGCATGGAGGAGGGCCTGTTCCCCCATCAGATGTCCAGTGAGGAGCCCGGGCGGCTGGCCGAGGAACGTCGCCTCTGTTATGTGGGCCTGACCCGTGCCATGCGCGAACTGTATCTGACCCATGCGGAAAGCCGTCGCCTTTACGGCAACGAAAACTACAACCCGCCCAGCCGCTTCCTGCGCGAGATCCCTGCCGAATCCCTGGAAGAGATCCGCGCCCGTGCCGGATTCAGTCGGCCCGTTGGCGGGGCGGCACGGCCGATTCGGGAAACCGAGTCCAATGGTATCGATCTGGGCGCGCGGGTGTTGCACCCGAAATTCGGCGAGGGCACCGTATTGCATTTCGAAGGGCAGGGGCCCAATGCGCGCCTGCAGATCAACTTCGACGGTGCCGGCACCAAGTGGTTGGTCAGCCAGTACGCGCGGCTGGAAGTGATTTGAAGACAGACTGACGTCGGACCCCGTCCGGCCCGTCGACAAGAACAATCGGGCGGCTGTTTCCGGCTGCCGAATGATGGAGGATAACCCTTGGATCGTCGCAAATTCGTGTCCGCCCTCGGTCTGGGGCTGGGTGGCCTGGCATTGGCCGGTTGTGAAAAGAAAGACTGTCCGCCCACCGAGAGTGGCGTGGCGGCTGCGCCGGAAGCGGAAAAAAAAGCACCGGTACAGCAGACCTATGAATGGACGATGGTGACCACCTGGCCGAAGAACTATCCGGGCCTGGGTGTCGGCGCCAACCGGTTTGCCAAGCGCGTGGAAGAGATGTCCGCCGGGCGCATCAAGATCAAGGTGTACGGTGCCAAGGAGCTGGTGCCGGCTTTCGAGGTGTTCGATGCGGTCCGCCAGGGAAGCGCCGAGATGGGACACGGCGCCGCCTATTACTGGAAAGGCAAGCACCCGGCCACGCCGTTCTTCACTGCCGTGCCCTTCGGGCTCACCGCCCAGGAAATGAATGGCTGGTTGCACCATGGCGGCGGGCAAAAGCTGTGGGATGATCTGTATGCCCAGTTCAACCTGAAGCCGTTTGCCTGTGGCAACACCGGCACCCAGATGGCCGGCTGGTTCAACAAGGAAATCAACAGCGTGGAGGACCTGCAAGGTCTGAAGATGCGTATGCCGGGGCTGGCCGGTGAGGTGCTGGGCAAGGTGGGCGCCACGCCGGTACAGCTGCCTGGCGCCGAGGTATTCACCTCCATGCAAACCGGCGCCATCGATGCGGCGGACTGGGTGGGGCCGTACAACGACCGCTCCTTCGGTCTGCAACGGGTCGCCGAGTACTACTACTATCCGGGCTGGCAGGAACCGGGTCCGACCCTGGAGCTGACCATCAACAAGCAAGTCTGGGACAGCCTGCCCGCGGACCTGCAGGCGATCATCCGCTACGCCGCCCAGTCGGAAAACCAGGACATGCTCGACGAGTACACCGCCCAGAACAATGCGGCCCTCCAGGAGCTGGTCAACAAGCACGGTGTGAAACTGCGCCGGTTGCCGGACGATGTCCTCAAGGCCCTGAAGGAGGCCAGCGACGAGGTGATCGAAGCCCTGGTGGCCGACAACAGTGAGGCACGCAAGGTGTACGAGTCCTACCGCAAATTCCGTGACGAATCGGTGGAATACATGGCGGTGGCGGAGCAGTCGTATATGAACGTGCGTAGTCAGTTGGCCAAGGGTTGAACGGGAGCGGCTTCTGCGCGTCTACGAAGCCGCTGTAGGAACGGAGCGTAGCGGAGTAACGCACGAAGTGCGGCCCGAAGGGTGAGCGTAGCGAATACGCCTCTTGAGGCGCGAACCGCGCTTGCGCGGAAATCGCCCGCAGGGCGATCAGGGATTTCAACGCTCGACGGGTCTCTCTGGAAGGAATGGCGTCAACCTCAATCTTCTGGCCTCGCTACGCTCGGTTCGCACCTCAAGAGGTGCTCCTACAGAAAGCCCGGTCCCAGCGACGTTCCTCGTGCAACTAATCCCTTGGCACCGCCCGGGTCCGCCCGGTGTCATCAATGGCCACGAAGGTGAAGTGCCCTTCGGTCACTTTCGACAGGGTGCCGGTGTCTTCCCGAATCCACACTTCCACCAGAATCTGCATGGAGCTGCGCCCCACGTCTTGCAGCTGGGTGTAGCAGCTCACCACCGCCCCAATGGGAACCGGGCGCAGGAAGGCCATGGAGTCGATGGCCACGGTGGCCACGCGGCCACGGGCTTTCTTGCGGGCGGTGACAGCACCGGCCAGATCCATCTGAGAAACCAGCCAGCCACCAAAGATATCGCCATTCCAGTTGGCGCTTTGCGGCATGGCAATGGTCTGGATGGCCAGTGTGCCGATGGGCTGGGGTATGTCGTCGGTGTTATCGGTCATGTTTGTTATCCGTAATATTTTGAGCCGGTGTTAAAGGAGAGGCTTTACACCGCCGTGCGGTAGTGCATTTACCCGTACAGTTGATCAGGGAGCCAGGTGGCCAGTTCCGGGAACAGCGCCAGTATACCCAGCATCAGCAACTGGATAATGATAAACGGTATCACGCCCTGGTAAATCTGCGCGGTTTTCACCTCTGGCGGCGCCACGCCGCGCAGGTAGAACAGGGCGAACCCGAAGGGTGGGGTCAGAAAGCTGGTTTGCAAGTTCAGGGCGATCATTACCCCCAGCCACACCGGGTCCAGCCCCATGGCCAGCAATACCGGGCCGACAATGGGCACCACCACAAAGGTAATCTCGATAAAGTCGAGGATAAAGCCGAGCAGGAAGATCAGTAGCATCACCAGCAGGGTGGCGCCGATCACGCCGCCGGGCAGGCTCTCGAACAGGGCCTGGACCGCCTCTTCACCGCCGAAACCGCGAAACACCAGAGAAAACAGGCTGGCACCGATCAGGATCATGAACACCATGGCCGTGACCCGGCTGGTGGCGCGCACCACCTGACCGAGAATCTGCCGGTTCAGGTGCCGGTTGCCGGCGGCCAGCAACAGGGCGCCGAAGGCCCCAACGCCGGCGGCCTCGGTGGGTGTGGCCTTGCCGGTGAGGATGGAGCCCAATACAGCGGCAATCAACAACAGTGGCGGAATCAGGCCTGCCAGCAGCGGGCGCCAGCCGCGGGGCGCCCCGTCATCGGCCTGAAATGCCGGCGCCCACTGGGGTTTCAACAGGCTGATGGCGACTACATACAACAGATACAGCCCCACCAGAATCAGGCCGGGTATCAGCGCGCCGACAAACAGATCCCCCACCGACACCGTATCCAGGGACCACAGCCCCTGCTTGAGTTGGGCTTCCTGATAGGCATTGGCCAGCACATCGCCCAGCAGCACCAGCGCGATGGAGGGCGGGATGATCTGGCCCAGGGTGCCAGTGGCACAGATCAGGCCGGTGGAGAGTTGGGGTTGGTAGCCCTGACGGAGCATGGTGGGCAGCGACAGCAGTCCCATGGTGACCACGGTGGCGCCGACGATGCCGGTGCTGGCGGCAAGCAGGGCGCCCACCAGGATGATGGCCACGCCCATGCCGCCGGGCAGGCCACCGAACAGCTGCCCCATGCTGGCCAGCAGTTTTTCCGCCACCCGGGATTTCTCCAGCATCACCCCCATGAACACGAACAGGGGCACCGCCATCAGCGTGGTGTTATCAATGATGCCGAACAGCCGGTTGGGAACAAAGGTCAGGTCCGCCGGGCTGAAGGTGCCGGTCACCATGCCGGCCGCAGCGAACAGCAGGGCGGTGCCGCCCAGCACAAAGGCCACCGGGTAGCCGCTGAGCAGCACCAGGCACACCACCACAAACATCAGCAGGGGAATCCATTCCATCACAGGCCCTCCCCGGGGTGATCCTGGGGAGCGGGCAGGGCGGCCCCCAGCAGGGTCAGGCTGTGACGCAACAGCTCCGCCAGGGCCTGCACGGTGAGCAGGGCGGGCAGGATCAGCAGCAGGGTTTTCAGCAGATACACAAAGGGCAGGCCGCCATTGGCGGAGGCTTCCTGCTCGCGCCAGCTACTGGCCACATAGTCCAGCGACAGCCAGAAAAGGGCCCCGCAAACCGGCAACAACAGAAACAGGGTGCCCAGCACATTCACCCAGGCACGCCCCCGGGGGCTGAAACGCTGGTAGAGCACATCCACCCGTACATGCTCGTCCTCGGCCAGGGTATAGGCAATTCCCAGCATAAACAGACTGCCATGCAGGTAGGTGAGCGATTCCTGCAGGGCGATATTGCCGATCCCGAAGCCGTAACGGAGCACCACCACCAGCACCATGCCCAGTACCAATAACAGGGCGAGCCAGGCGCTGCCGCGGCCCACCCGGGTAGTGAACCCGGTCAAGCGTTGCTGCCAGCGAAAGAGTTGTTGTGTCATAAATAGCCTATGTGACCCCCCGGGCCCGGTTGCAGGCCGGGGAATACCGAGAAAGCGGGCATTATACGGGGCCTGTGGGGCAGGGCCAGCCCGTGGCGGTGACCGGGAAGATTTCCCGGATCACAGTGGGGCCATCTTCCTGTAATGTTGTTGTCACAAACCCTCTCTAGCATGCGCGGTGCTGAAACATGAACTGGTTTGCAAAGATTGCAAGAACAAAACCGGGGTGGGGTCGTTACCTGACAAGCGCCGGTGCCATGTAACTAGGAGGCTTAACCGTGAACTTCAAGATGAAAGCAACTTTGGCAGGTGCCGCTGCAGCACTGGCCATGGCCAGCGTACCGGGCACCGCTATGGCCCGTGACACTATCTCTATCGTGGGTTCCTCCACGGTATATCCGTTCGCCACCGTGGTGGCTGAGCGTTTCGGTCGTACCGGTAACGCCACCCCGAAAATCGAATCCACCGGTTCCGGCGGCGGCATGAAGCTGTTCTGTCAGGGCGTGGGCACCCAGCACCCGGACATCACCAACGCGTCCCGTCGCATGAAGAAGTCCGAGTTCGAGCTGTGCCAGAGCAACGGTGTGAAAGACATCACCGAAGTGAAGGTCGGTTACGACGGTATCGTGATTGCCAACTCCGTGAAGGGCGAGCAAATCGACCTGTCCCTGCGTGACATCTTCCTGGCCCTGGCCAAGGACGTGCCGAACCCGGATGGCAGCGAAGAGCTGGTAGCCAACCCCTACAAGACCTGGAAAGAAGTGAACCCGGCTCTGCCCAACACCAAGATCGAAGTACTGGGCCCGCCGCCGACTTCCGGCACCCGTGATGCCTTCAACGAACTTGCCATCGAAGGCGGCTGCAAAACCTTCCCCTGGCTGAAGGCCATCAAGGACGAAGACAAATCCAAGTACAAGGCGATCTGCCGCAGCGTACGTGAAGACGGCGCCTACGTGGAAGCTGGCGAGAACGACAACCTGATCGTGCAGAAACTGGAAAAGAACCCGGCTGCCTACGGTGTGTTCGGTTACTCCTTCCTGGACCAGAACCGCGGTGTGGTACAGGCTGCCAACGTGGACGGTGTTGAGCCCACTTTCGACGCCATCGGTTCCGGCGACTACCCGGTATCCCGTTCCCTGTTCTTCTACGTGAAGAAAGCCCACGTGGGTGTGGTACCGGGCATCGAAGGTTACGTGAAAGAGTTCACCAGCGAGAAAGCCTGGGGTAACAACGGTTACCTGTCCGAGAAAGGCCTGATCCCGCTGGGTGATGACCTGCGCAAGAGCATGGCCAAACAGGCTCGCAGCCTGAAGTCCATGACTGGCGAAGAGTTGTAAGGAAAGAAAAAAAGCATGGATGCTTTCGGCCCGGTGGTGTTTGCCACCGGGCTTTTTCGCCCCTGAGAAACCCGCGTTTGTTCCACCAAGATCATTGCGGTGATTTTGCTTGAGCAAATCCGATCGGAGTACTACATGCAAACCGGAAACCTGCTGTTGCTGCTGGTGGTGATGGTGGCCGGCGCCTACTACCTGGGGCATCGCCGCTCCTACGCGCTGGCCAGACCGTTGGGGGGCATTCGCCACCTGCACTCGCTGCCGTTCTACTTTGCCATGCGCTCAGCCATGTGGTGCGCGATTCCGGCCATGGTGGTACTGGCACTGTGGCTGGCGTTCGATGACAGCATCATTCGTCAGCAGGTACTGGCCAGTCTGCCGCAGCAGCTGCAGCCCACGGATGCTTCCAGCTACAACCTGACCCTGAGCAAGATCCAGAACGTGGCCAGCGGCGCGCTGCCTACCAGCTTTGTGGAGCCACCAATCGCCGAAGCGGCGCAGCGGTTGCAGTCTCTCAAGCAGACCAGCGCCATGGCGCTGACCGTAGTGGTGATTGTGCTGTGTATGCTCGGTGGCGCCTGGGCCTGGCTCAAGGTGTCGCCGCAGCTGCGCGCCCGCCAGCAGGTGGAGCGGGTGCTGCAGACCATCTTCATGTTGTGTGCCACGGTGGCGATTCTCACCACCGTGGGCATTGTGCTGTCGGTACTGTTCGAATCGATTCGCTTCTTCGGCAGGGTGCCGGTCACGGATTTCCTGTTCGGGTTGCAGTGGAGTCCGCAGACCGCCCTGCGCGCGGACCAGGTGGCCTCCGGCGGTGCCTTCGGTGCGGTGCCCCTGTTCATGGGGACCCTGCTGATTTCCGCCATTGCCCTGCTGGTGGCGGTGCCGGTGGGCTTGATGTCAGCTATCTACCTGGCGGAATACGCCAGCAACCGGGTGCGCACGGTGGCCAAGCCGGCGCTGGAAGTGTTGGCCGGGGTGCCCACCGTGGTCTATGGCTTCTTTGCGGCATTGACCGTGGCGCCGTTCATTCGCGGGCTGGGGGAGTCCATCGGCCTGAATGTGGCATCCGAATCGGCCCTGGCCGCCGGCCTGGTGATGGGCATCATGATCATCCCCTTCGTGTCTTCCCTGGCCGATGACGTGATTACTGCGGTGCCCCAGGCCATGCGTGACGGTTCCCTGGGCCTGGGCGCCACCAAGAGCGAAACCATCAAGAAGGTGATTTTCCCGGCGGCCCTGCCGGGAATCATGGGGGGCATCCTGCTGGCCGCGTCCCGGGCCATTGGTGAAACCATGATTGTGGTGATGGCCGCCGGTCTGGCCGCCAACCTCACCGCCAATCCGCTGGAAGCGGTGACCACCATCACCGTGCAGATCGTCACCCTGCTGACCGGTGACCAGGAATTCGACAGCGCCAAGACGCTGGCGGCCTTCGCCCTGGGGTTGATGCTGTTTATCACCACCCTGGTCATGAATATCTTCGCGCTGCATATCGTGAAGAAATACCGTGAGCAGTACGACTAGCGTCGGGAGAGATTGAGAAATGAGCGAAACCACGGAAAAAGTCCGCAAGACGCTGGCCCGCCGTTACCGGGCAGAAAAACGCTTCAAGGCCTTCGGTATCGGTTCCATTGCCATCGGCCTGATGGCGCTGGTCCTGCTGTTCACCGACATCATCGGCAAGGGCCACAGTGCGTTTGTCGAGCATGAAATTCAGCTGCCGATTACCTTCGACGCCGAGGTGCTGGATGTCAGCAACCCCCGCGACGAGGATGAGCTGAACTACGGGAATTATCAGGGTGTGATTCGCGACGCCCTGGCCGAGCGCTTTCCCAGCGTGGAAGGCCGCCAGGATACCCGCGCCCTGAACCAGCTGGTGAGCACCGGCGCCGGTTATGCCCTGCGTGACATGCTGCGCGAGGATCCCTCCCTGCTGGGTGAGACCCGTACCCTCTGGTTGCTGGCCGATGACGATGTGGATCTGTTTCTGAAGGCTAACGAGAAACAGCGCGAAGACAGCCGCCTGAATGCCAAACAGCAAGAGTGGGTGGACGAGCTGGAAGCGTCTGGCGAAACCCGCGTGGTGTTCAACCAGTCCCTGTTCAGCTACGGGGATTCCCGCGAGCCGGAGCAGGCCGGCATTCTGGGTGCCATCCTCGGCTCCCTGTTCACCATGATCGTCACCCTGGTGCTCAGCTTCCCCATCGGGGTGGCAGCGGCGGTTTATCTGGAAGAATTCGCGCCCAAGAACAAGTTCACCGATTTTATTGAAGTGAACATCAACAACCTGGCGGCGGTGCCATCCATCATCTTCGGTCTGCTGGGGCTGGCGGTGATCATTGGCCTGTTTGGTCTGCCCCGCTCGGTGCCGCTGGTAGGCGGTATCGTGCTGACGCTGATGACCTTGCCGACCATCATCATTTCCAGCCGTGCCGCCATCAAGGCGGTGCCGCCGAGCATTCGTCAGGCTGCGCTGGGTCTGGGTGCCTCCAAGATGCAGGTTGTGCTGCACCATGTGCTGCCGCTGGCCCTGCCCGGCATGCTCACTGGCGCCATTATCGGTATGGCCCAGGCCCTGGGTGAAACCGCACCGCTGCTGATGATCGGCATGGTGGCCTTTATCGTCGATCTGCCCGCCGGGCCGCTGGATGCCGCCACGGTACTGCCGGTACAGATCTACCTGTGGGCGGACAGCCCGGAACAATCATTCGAAGCGTTGGCGTCGGCCGCCATCATGGTGTTGCTGGCTTTCCTGATCACCATGAACACCCTGGCGGTGGTACTGCGCAAGCGCCTAGAGCGGCGCTGGTAACGGACCGGCAACGAGGAATCGAGTTATGGAAACCGCACAGCAACTGGACAAACGTTCTCTGGGCAACAATGATGCGGCCAAAGACAAGGCCATTAAAGAGCAGAACACAATGACACAAGACACCCCCTATCCCGAACAGACTGTCGGCAGCCCCTATGTGGATGATCCGAAAATGCGCCTGCGCGATGTGGAGGTGTTTTACGCCGACAACCAGGCGATCCACGGCGTCAGCCTGGATATCGGCAAGAACGAGGTGGTGTCCCTGATCGGCCCGTCCGGCTGCGGCAAGTCCACCTTCCTGCGCTGCCTGAACCGCATGAACGACACCATCGATATCTGCCGGGTGAAAGGGGATCTGCGTCTGGAAGATCAGGATCTCTACGATCCCAAGCTGGATGTGGTGGAGCTGCGCGCCCGGGTGGGCATGGTGTTCCAGAAGCCCAACCCCTTCCCCAAGTCGATCTATGACAACGTGGCTTACGGGCCGCGGATCCATGGTCTGGCCAACAAGAAATACGACCTGGACGAGATCGTGGAAAACAGCCTGCAGAAAGCCGGCCTGTGGAACGAAGTGAAGGACCGGCTGCACTCGCCGGGTACCGGCCTGTCCGGCGGTCAGCAGCAGCGTCTGTGTATTGCCCGCACCATCGCGGTGAGCCCGGAAGTGGTGTTGATGGATGAGCCCTGCTCCGCGCTAGACCCCATCGCCACCGCCAAGATTGAGGAGCTGATCTCCGAGCTGAGCGAGTCCTACACCATCGCCATCGTCACCCACTCCATGCAGCAGGCCGCGCGGGTATCCCACCGTACCGCCTACTTCCACCTGGGGCGGTTGATCGAAATGAATGACACCGACACCGTGTTCACCAAGCCGGAACACGATCTGACGGAAGCCTATATCACCGGCCGCTTCGGTTAAGGGGAGCAAGACATAATGGATCGCATGCATTTTGGTGAGCACAGCTCAACCCAGTTCAATGAGGCGCTGGAATCCATCCGCAACAATCTGATGGAGATGGGCGGCCTGGTGGAGAAGCAGGTGGTGGATGCCTTGCAGGCATTGCTGCATGCGGATTCCGACCTGGCCCAGAAGGTGCTGGATACGGAAGACAAGGTCGACAAGCTGGAAATGCTGATCGACGAGGAATGTACCCGAGTGCTGGCCCTGCGTCAGCCCGCCGCGTCGGATCTGCGTCTGATCATTGCCGTCACCAAGGCGGTCTCCGATCTGGAGCGGATCGGTGATGAATCCGCCAAGATTGCCCGCATGGGCCAGCAGCTGGCGGAAGAGGGCGAGTCGCCGCGCGGTTACGTGGAAGTGCGCCATATCGGCAACCACGTGCGCAACATGCTGCGCGACACCCTGGATGCCTTTGCCCGCTTCGATGCCAAGAAAGCCCTGGCCGTGGCCGCCGAGGATAACGAGGTGGACCTGGAATACCGCAGCGCCATGCGTTCGCTGGTCACCTTCATGATGGAAGACCCGCGCTCGATTACCCGGGTGCTTAACATTATCTGGTCCCTGCGTGCCCTCGAGCGTATCGGTGACCACGCCCGCAATATCGGCGAGCAGGTTATCTACCTGGTGGAGGGCAAGGATGTCCGCCACATCACCGTGGACGAGATCGAAGCCAAGCTGAAGAAGTAAAGGCAGCTACAAGCCTCAAGCGGCAAGCTACAAGCAAAACCCCGCGACGAAGTCGCTGTAGGAGCTATGCTTGCATGGCGAACCGCGCGTAGCGCGGAATCGCCTGAAAGGCGATCAGGCATTTCCGAACGTGACAGGTTTCTCCAGAGGAGAGGGCGAGTAAACTGCACCGCTTTTTCCTCGCCAAGGCTCGGATTCGCCATGCAAGCATAGCTCCTACAGCATCCTTCAAAGGCCGCGCCTAACCTTCAGGCACGGCCTTTTTCCTTTCCGCCATCGTCACAAAACTTTCCCGCGTTGCAGCTTGAAGCTTGTCGCTTGCAGCTTTAATATCCGTATTTCCGAATATACGAATACAGGGCAAGCCATGCTCACTCCCACCCAGCTGTGCAAATGCCTCGGCGATGACCTGCGTCTGAGTCTGGTCTGCCTGTTGCACGGTCAGGAAGAGGTGTGTGTCTGTGATCTGGTGGATGCCCTCGAGGCACCGCAGTCCACCGTGTCGCGACACCTGGCCCAGCTGCGCCAGTGCGAGCTGGTGGTGGCGCGGCGGCAGGGTACCTGGATGCATTACCGCATCAACCCGGAACTGCCTGCCTGGGCCCAACAGACGTTGGCAAGCCTGGTATCACCGGCCTGCGACGCCCTGTCTCTGAACCTTCCTGAGCCTGCCTGCTGCGAGAAATGACATGCAACTGCAACCCATGACGATTCTGGTGCTGTGCACCGGCAATTCCTGCCGTTCCATTATTGGTGAAGCGTTGATCAACGCCCTGGGCGAAGGCCGTTTTCGGGGGCTCAGTGCCGGCAGTCATCCCACCGGTCAGGTGAACCCGGGAGCGCTGGCGGTACTGGCCCGCCATGGCATTACTCCGCAAAACCCGGCCTCCAAGTCCATGGACGATCTGGCCGATGAGACTATTGATCTGATCATTACCGTCTGCGACAGCGCTGCCGGTGAAGCCTGCCCGGTGTGGCTGGGGAATGTGCCCAAGCTGCATTGGGGGCTACCGGACCCGGCCCATGCGCAAGGCACGGACGAGGAGATTGCGGCGGCCTTTGAGGCCACCTACCAGCAACTGGAAAAACGGTTTCAGGCACTGTTCGCCGTTTCGCTGGATGACCTTAACGAGAAAGGCCTGGTGGCCTGCGGCGAGCAAATCCACCGGGACATGGGGGATCTCTGATGCCGTTCTTTGAACGTTACCTGAGTGTCTGGGTGGGCCTGGCGATTATTGCCGGGGTCGGCCTGGGGCTGGCAGTGCCGCCTCTGTTTCAGGCGGTGGCAGCGTTTGAGTATGCCCATGTGAACCTGGCGGTGGCGGTGTTTATCTGGGTGATGGTCTACCCGATGATGATCCAGATTGATTTCACGGCGATCAGGAAAGTGGGCCAGAACCCGCGAGGGTTGCTGCTCACTCTGGTGGTCAACTGGCTGATCAAGCCGTTCACCATGGCGGCGCTGGGCTGGTTGTTCTTCAAGGTGCTGTTCGCCGGCTGGGTGGATCCGCAGACCTCCACTGAGTACATCGCTGGCATGATCCTGCTGGGCGTGGCGCCCTGCACCGCCATGGTGTTCGTGTGGAGTCACCTGACCAAGGGCGACGCCAACTACACCCTGGTGCAGGTGTCGGTGAACGACATCATCATGGTGTTTGCCTTTGCGCCCATTGCCGCTCTGTTGCTGGGCGTCAGCGATATCACCGTTCCCTGGGATACGCTGTTGTTGTCCGTGGTGCTCTATGTGGTGCTGCCCTTGATCGCCGGTTTCCTCACTCGCCAGATGCTGGTGGCAAAAGGCGGTGAGGAAAAAGTGGCGCGTTTTGTCCACACACTCAAACCGATCAGCGTCATGGGGCTGCTGGCCACGGTGGTGTTACTGTTCGGCTTCCAGGCGGAAACCATTCTCGCCAAGCCCCTGGCCATTGTGTTGATTGCCATTCCGTTGCTGATCCAGACCTACGGCATTTTTGTGATCGCCTACTGGGCCGCCCGCCGTCTGCGTCTGAAACACAACGTGGCCGGCCCGGCCTGTTTGATCGGCACCAGCAATTTCTTCGAGTTGGCGGTGGCCGTGGCCATCAGCCTGTTCGGCCTGCACTCCGGCGCGGCCCTGGCCACCGTGGTGGGGGTGCTGGTGGAAGTGCCGGTGATGCTGACACTGGTGGCGATCGTGAATCGCACCTCACACTGGTTCGAAGAAAATCCTGCATAACCCTGTAGGAGCCCATGCGTGCATGGCGAAAGTCTGTCAGATTCACACCTGCTTTCAGGAAACAGAACCCTTCGCCATGCAAGCATGGGCTCCTACAAACAATGAGAGCGTCGATGAAAGATCTACCCAATCTCGATAACGAGTGTTTCCAGGTCCCCGCCACAGAAAATGTATTCCGGGATCAGCCATCCACCCACAAGCCACGCATCCTGTTGTTGTACGGGTCCCTGCGCCAGCGTTCCTTCAGCCGGCTGGTGGTGGCCGAGGCTGCGCGTCTGCTGGAAGTCATGGGCGCGGAGCCGCGGATTTTTCATGCCGATGGGCTGCCGCTGCCGGACAGTGAGGATGCCAGCCACCCCAAGGTGCAGGAGCTGCGTGATCTGGTGACCTGGAGTGAAGGCATGGTGTGGTGTTCGCCGGAACGCCATGGCGCTATGACCGGCATCATGAAGGCGCAGATTGACTGGATTCCCCTGTCCCTGGGCGCAGTGCGTCCCACCCAGGGCAAGACCCTGGCGGTGATGCAGGTGTGTGGCGGTTCTCAATCGTTCAATGCGGTGAACCAGCTGCGGGTGCTGGGCCGCTGGATGCGCATGCTCACTATTCCCAACCAGTCCTCGGTGCCAAAAGCCTTTCTGGAATTCGATGAAAACGACCGCATGAAGCCGTCCGGTTTCTATGACCGTATCGTCGATGTGATGGAAGAGCTGGTGAAGTTCACCTACCTGACCCGCGACCGTAGCGACTACCTCACTGATCGTTATTCCGAGCGCAAGGAAAGCGCCGAAGAACTGATGAAGCGGGTGAATCAGCGCAGCATGTAGGTCGTAAAGATTTTTTTTACCACAGAGGGCACAGAGGACACTGAGATAAAAACCTTCTCGGTGGATTTGGTGTCCTCTGTGGTGGAAGTGTTTTTTCCACCGCAGGAATGGTGCAGTTCGCCTTAGGCTCAGTGCACCCTACGCGAAGAGTGTAGGAGCTTTCTGTGCCCTGCGGGTCTGCCTGCAAGCGAAGCCGCGCTGAAAAGCAACATGTCACCCCAAGCCACAGAAACAACGCTTTCCCTCAGTGTTCTCTGTGCCCTCTGTGGTAAAACCCGCTTTTCCGCCTTTTATCTTTTCGACAACCGAGCACTACTTCCGGTGCTGGGTTACCGGTTTGCCGCGGATCATTTTCTTTTCCACGAACGGTGATGTCATGGCCCGCACCAGGGCGCTGTAGTTCACCCCGAAACGTACTTCATCTCCCACCCGCAGGCGCAGTTTGCCGCAGTCCAGCAGCAGGTGATCGCCGCTGGCGCCGAGGATGGTCAGCCCCTCTGGTGGCAGCAGGCCGTCCGGGTCCAGGTCCTGTTCGCCCACCGCCAGAATCGCCCGCGCCATGTCGCCGCTATCGGTGGAAACCACGTCGCCGCCGAAGGCGGTTTCCGCCAGTGTGCCCCAAGGCAGGGAGGGTTTGGTTTTCGATTCGATCACTTCCGCCACCAGGGTGATGGCGTCGGTGTGCAGGCCGTCAACAGGCTGGCGGTGCAGGGGCTCGCAGCCGAGCAGAATGGCTTCACCCAGGCGCAGATGGTTGATGCGACCGGTGGCACTGTTGCCCAGAGCCCAGTCCAGATTGGCGGAATTGCCACCGGAGACCAGTCGCAGCTGGATTCCCAGCGCGGTTTCTATTTCCTCGGCCAGGGTCGACAGGGCGCCCATGTTATCCGCATCCGGGGCCATGCCGCTGTGACAGGCCAGGTTGGTGCCGATGCCGGTGAGTTCCAGGTTGGGCAGCCGCACCACCTCGCGGGCGGCGCTGATCAGATCTTCGGGCAGAATGCCTTCGCGCAGGTCCCCCAGTTCCACCATCAGCACGATGCCGTGGCTGCGCTCGGCTTCCTCGGCGGCGGCGGACAGTCGGCGCACCACCGACAGTTCGGTGTTGAAACTGATGTCTGCGTTGCGTACCACCCGGTCCACCTGGCTGAGCATGGGCGAGCGGATCAGCATGATGGGGGCAGAAATGCGCTGCTGGCGCATGGCCTCGATGTTCTCGATGCGCGAATCCCCCAGCCCGCTCATGCCGGCGCGCAGCATGGCCTTGGCAATGTCCAGGGAGCCCAGCGCGGCCTTGGTGACGCCAGTGACGGCGATGCCCCGGTCGCCCAGATCTTCCACCAGCATGCGGGCATTGTGGCTGATCTTGTCCAGATTGATGTCCAGTCGCGGGGTGCTCATTGCGGTGCTCCCGCCAGGCCTTGTTGCAGGGCCGGGAAGGCGGCAAACACCATGTCCAGCAGATGCTGGTCGGGGCGGCTCAGCGCATCGGTGACCGGGATGCCCAGTTCATGGGCGAAGCGATCCATGGCCAGGCAGAGCTGGGCGGCGTCCATGTGCTCGTGGTTGATCGTCAGGCCGATCACACGGGTGTCGGCAAAGGTTTCGATCAGGGTGATTTCGTCCGCCGGGTCGGGCATGGCCATGGTGTCGAAGTCACAGCGGAACGCCCGCGCCGGGGCGTGCTGCAACACCACCGCGTGGGGGCAGGCACCGCGCAGAATAAAGGAAGTGGTGGAAAACGCCGGGTGGCTCAGGGCGCCCTGGCCTTCGATGATGATCACGTCCGGCTGCTCGTTCTGGAATGCCTCGACGATGGTGGCTTCCAGTTCCCCGGCGCAAAACTGCGAGGGCACCGAATCTAGCGCTACACCGTAACGGGCGCCCTGGATCAGCCCGGTTTGCCCGGTGCCCACCAGTACCGCCTTGAGGCCGATGGCATTGAGGGCAGCGGTGAGTACGGTGGCGGTAGTGCGCTTGCCGATGGCGCAGTCGGTGCCCAGCACGGCGATGCGTGGGCAGGTTACCTGATGGATGTCGCCACTGAACATGCGCAGAAACTTCTTCGGCCGGGGCCGGCGCACATCGACGATATCCACCTTGTGGGCGATGCCGGCGGCGGCGAATTCCGGGTCGTCGTTAAGGAATTCATGCAGGCCGTTAACGATGCTCATGCCCTTGCCCATGGCGGCCAGCACCACCTGGCGCTGGGCGTCGGAGAGCAGGCCGCTGGCCGGCGCCATACCAAAAATCAGAAAGTCCGGCAGGGTGGCGGTCTGGCTCAGGGCGTCGTCCATGTCCCGGCAGACCGGGATGCCGTTGGCGGTGCCGTCCAGAATCATGCCGCTGTCGAGCCCGGCCCGGGTGCTGTCGATCACCGACAACACGGCATATTTTTCCGAGTGGCGAATCAGTCCATTGGCGGTTTTGCCGTCGATGTCACCGAACTGGCCTTCGCAGTAGATGATCGCGGTGGCGGTGCGGTTGATGGCGGGGTGGGGCAGGGTGTGAGCGTTATGCAGGGCAGAGTCGGGCAAGGCAGCAGGAAGCACCGCAGGCAAGGACGAAGCGCCGGCGGGCGGTGCCTGGGCCGAATAGGGGCGTGGGCGCAACGAAATCGGGGAAACGGTACTCATGGTGGCTCCTCTGGCGACACAAGGCTTAGAGGGGCAATGGCGATGAGGTCGGCCTGAGGCACCGGAGAACAGCGAGAAGACCCCACTAAGCGGTGGGGTGAAACGGCAGACAGGGTAGCACGGATGCCACCCGGACATTGGAATAAAACGGGTGGCAGCCGAAACGCTTGCTGAAATGTCAGACCAGAGTGGCCAATACCGTCAGACGGCGCGGATCACAAAACCTTGCCGGGGCAGGTGCACATGCACCCGGCCCACGGCGTCTTCGTCCCGTGCCACGATCCAGCGCTCATCGGTGCTGGCCACCAGAGTGCCTTCCACCGGAATGCGACCGTAGTCGTTCGGGACCACGCTTACGGTCTTGCCGAGTAATGCCTGGTCCTGGGTGGAATCGGGAAGGGAGCGGGGGGTGGCAGCACGGGCCTGTTCCAGGGCCTGGTCGGCGTTGATCGGGGTGCTGTTGCCCTGGCCATAGGCCTGCAGACGATCCATCCAGGCATTGACGTTGGGAAACCGTTTGAAGCGAGGTTGTTCGGCCAGGTCACGCTGGAACCACAGGCTGTGGTAGGCGGAGAAATCCCCGGCGTTTGGGGTGTCGCCAAACAGGAACGGCTGTGATTCCAGCTTTCCTTCCAGATCAGTCAGATGGGCTTCCACCATGCGCTTCATCTGCTTGGGGCTGTTGGTTTTCACCTTGGCCTTGCTGCCCATGGCGATGCGATCCCACAACAGGCGGCCCAGATCCAGCAGCGACGATTCCTTGAGCACCTTGCGCAGCAGGGTCAGGTTGCCGGCGGAAATGATGCAGGCGAGAAAGATGTCCAGGTCCACCCGGGCGACAAATTCCTGCACCTGGGCGTCACCGTTGGCGGCGACCAGTTCCGGCTTGTCGGCTAACCGGGCAATTTCCTCGCTGATGATACGGGTATCACAGAACACATCCGCGCCGATTTGCGCCACCGGGATCTTCCGGTAACCCCCGGCCAGGGGAGCCAGTTGGGGCCGTGGTGGCATTTCCCGCACGGTGACCGATTGCCAATCCAGACCGGCATAGCCGAGCATGGCCCGCACCTTCTCGGAAAAGGGGGACAGGGCGTAGTGGTGCAGAATCAGGTCTGACATGGGGTCTCCGTTGTCAAAGAAATCGCGACGACACTAGTAACATGAAGCGCTTGTGTGCTGCGTGAAGATTTAGTGATGGGGGCTGGCACCAAACCAGGTGGTCAGGCCCATCTCCATGGATTGTTCGGTGCTGCCAAACCAGATTTGGCCATCCTGGATCATGCATTGCAGTTGCATGGTGCGCTGCATCAACGGGGCCAGCGTTGCTTCGCTGTCCGGGTCTACGTGAATGATGTGCAGGTTGCTGAAGCGGGTCACCTTGCTCTTCATGGTGTCCCACCACACCTGAGGTGCGCGGGCACCGTAGGTGTAAATCGTCACCTGTCGCGCCAGGCCGCACGCCTTGCGGAGGCGTTTCTCGTCGGGCATGCCCAGTTCGATCCAGTGCTCCAGGGTATCGTCCGGGTTGCGCTGCCACAGGTCCGGCTCGTCCGTGCTGGACAGGCCCCGGGTAAAGGCCAGGTCTTCGTGGGCATTCAGGGCGAAGGCCAGCAGCCGCAACATCATCCGCGATTCGGTTTCCGACGGGTGCAACGCCACGGTCAGGTTATGGGTAGCGTAGTAGTCCCGGTCCATGTCGGACACGGTCAATTCGGCTTTATAAATGGTGGCGGTCAGGGCCATGAAAGGACTCGCAAGCAAGCGGCATGCAACAGGCATGCACGGAAAAAATCAGGCTGATTGTAGCAGGGTTGAAGCTTGCACGACGGGCGTAATACTCGCCCTGCCGTGAGAGCGGTCGATCCCCCAGTCGTTAGAAGCGAGTAGCGAAAATATTGATGCAGGTTCTGCTTTTCGGAACTCGTGCCTCGTTACTCGCGTCTCTTTTCGCGGTCGAACGACCGCTCCCACAGGGGGAGGGCATTAGCTGAGGAGTGCAAAGAGCCCGAAGCCTACAAACAGCACCGCACTGATGCGATGGGCCCAGGTTTCAAAGCGTTCACCACCGAACTGGTGAGCCAACCAGATCACTGGCAGGTTAGCGGCGATCATGCCCAGGGTGGAGCCACCCAATACCGGCCAGAACTGATCCTTGAACTGGACCGCCAGGGCGATGGTGGCGAACTGGGTCTTGTCGCCGATTTCGGCGATGAAGAACAGGAACAGGGCGGTCAGGAAGGGGCCGAAGCGGGGATCATCATCCACTTTCTCGTCACCGTCCGGGATCAGCATCCACAGGCCCAGGGCAATAAAGCTGATGCCGAGAATCCAGCGCAGCCAGTCTCCGGGAATCGCCCCGGCCAGCCAGTCACCGAACCACACGGACGCGCCATGGTTGAGCAAGGTAGCCACCACCACGCCGGCCAGGATCGGCCAGGGTTTGCGGAATTTGAGAATCAGGGCCAGCGACAACAGTTGGGTCTTGTCGCCGATCTCGCCGAGGGCAACCAGCAGGAAAGAGCTGAACAGGGCTTCCATGAACGTTTCCAGAGGGGCGGGATTGCGACACAGAGACACCACCGGTCAATCCCGCCCCTGCGGAATACCAGCGATGTCTCAGGTCTCGTCAATCCGTCAGGATGCGGACGCGGCCACCATGCGCATGAGGCGCAACTATGTTGATGACCGCCAAGGGGTGAAAACCGAGCGACTACTCCCCCAAGACGGGGCAAACCTTAGCGGTAATATTGTTTTCGGGCAAGTACAATGGGCGACTCCATACTCCCTGTAGGAGCGTCGCTGGCGGCGCGATCAAAAGCCAGGATCAAAAGCCATTTCACCACAGAGGGCACAGAGCACAGAGAGAAAACCCCTTGTTTTTCCTCAGTGATCTCTGTGCCCTCTGTGGTGAATACCGCTTTCAGGTTTTGGGTTATCGCGCCGCCAGCGACGCTCCTACGGAGCGAGTGGGGATTTGCCCCGCCGTAAAGACAACCAGAGAGACTCCCATGAGCGATGATCGTTTTCTCGATATCGAAACCAAACTGGCCTACCAGGAAGACCTGGTTCAGCACCTGAACAAGGTGATCAGCGACCAGCAGGGAAAAATCGACGAGCTGGAAAAGGTGTGCCGCAAACTGGTGGACCGGGTGCTGGACCTGTCCGAGGAAATGGCCGCGTCACGTATTGAGGATGCACCGCCGCCGCATTACTAAAAGATAGCTTCAAGCCGCAAGCTACAAGCTACAATGCGAACTGGCTCGTTTTTTGATCTGCAAGCAAAGAGGCCGCGCCCAATTTTTGGGCGCGGCCTCATCAGTTCTGGTCCGCAATGGACTTGCCCGTGTTGCAGCTTGTAGCTTGCGGCTTGTTTCTCTTCAGGCAGGAACCGGCTCGCCCTGGGCGGTTTCGCCGTTACGCTCGGAGACCTGACCATTCAGGGTGAACAGGTCATAGAGTACACCGAAGCCGAGCAGGCCCAGCGTCAGCAGGTAGAGTACCCCGGTGCCGATCTTGCCCATGTAGAAGCGGTGGGCGCCGAAGATGCCCAGGAACAGCATCAACACCCAGGCCACACTGTAATCAGTCTCGCCGCTCTTGAACTGGTTGTTGGCGTCCCGGTTCATGCCTGGAATTAGGAAGGCATCCACGATCCAGCCGATCAGCAGCAGGCCGGCGGTGAACATCCACAGCAGGCCGGTGAGCTGGCGACCATAGTAGAAACGGTGATAACCGAAGATGCCGCCGAAAAACCACAGCAGATAACCGATGGGTGTCAGGTGCGTTTCTTTTTGTTGTTGCATGGGTTTCCCCCTCCATTGGTAAAGTAAAAAGCGTCCCTGCGGTTACCGGGCCATCCCGTCACAGATAACGGGTATCTGTAGGAGCTATGCTTGCATGGCGAACCTGCGTGCGGGTGGTTCGCCATGCAAGCATAGCTCCTACAGCCTATTCATGGGCCGGGTTATTACCTTTATTCCGTGTCCTCGATACTCAATCCCCGCGTGGCCACATCCAGGCTGGAGGCGTCGGTCTCGTTGCCCAGTTTGATCATCAGGCGCAGGTCGTTGGGCGAATCCGCGTGGAGCATGGCGTCTTCGTAGGTGATTTCCCCGGCGGAGTAGAGATCATAGAGTGCCTGGTCGAAGGTCTGCATGCCCTGCTCCCGGGACTTGCTCATCAGCTGCTTGAGCATGTGCACTTCGCCCTTGCGGATATGGTCCTGAACCAGCGGCGTACCCAGCAAGACCTCAATGGCGGCACGGCGGCCTTTGCCGTCCGGGGTGGGAATCAGTTGCTGGGCAACGATGCCCTTGAGGTTCAGGGAGAGATCCATCCACAGCTGCCCGTGACGGTCTGCCGGGAAGAAGTGGATGATCCGGTCCAGCGCCTGGTTGGCGTTGTTGGCGTGCAGCGTGGCCAGACAGAGGTGGCCGGTTTCCGCGAAGGCGATGGCCTTGTCCATGGTTTCCGGGGTCCGGATCTCGCCGATCAGAATCACGTCCGGCGCCTGACGCAGGGTGTTCTTCAGCGCCACATCGAAGGACTCGGTATCAATGCCCACCTCGCGCTGGGTGACGATACAGCCCTGATGCTGATGGATGAATTCGATGGGGTCCTCAATGGTAATGATGTGACCCTTCGAGTTCTTGTTGCGGTGGCCGATCATGGAGGCGAGCGAGGTGGACTTACCGGTACCGGTGGCGCCCACGAAAATCACCAGGCCCCGCTTGGTCATGGCCAGTTCCTTGATCACTGGCGGCAGTCGCAGGTCATCCACATTGGGGATCTTGGTCTCGATGCGACGCAGGACCATGGCCACCAGATTCCGCTGGTAGAAAGCGGACACCCGAAAACGACCGACGCCCCGGGCAGAGATGGCGAAGTTGCACTCGTGGTGCGCCACGAATTCCTTGCGTTGCTGTTCGGTCATCACGCCGAACACGATATCCCGGGTCATGTCCGGGGTCAGCGCGCTCTTGGTGACCGGCAAAATCTTGCCGTTCACTTTCATGCTGGGGGGCACGCCGGCGGTAATGAACAGGTCGGACCCGCCTTTCTGCACCATCAGTTTGAGGAGCTCTTCGAATTCCATCTGTCATTCCCCTCGTTAGATTGAGTCCGGGCTCTTGGCTTTTTCCCGCGCCACTTCACGGGATACCAGCCCTTTCTGCACCAGGCCCTGCAGGCACTGATCCAGGGTCTGCATGCCCAGGGCGCCACCGGTCTGGATGGCGGAGTACATCTGCGCCACTTTATCTTCGCGGATCAGGTTCCGGATCGCCGGGGTACCAATCATGATTTCATGGGCCGCCACCCGGCCGCCGCCGTTCTTCTTCATCGGGGTCTGGGAAATCACCGCCTGGAGGGATTCCGACAGCATGGAGCGGACCATGGACTTTTCTTCGGCGGGGAACACGTCCACCACCCGGTCAATGGTCTTGGCGGCGGAAGTGGTATGCAGGGTGCCGAACACCAGGTGACCGGTTTCTGCCGCGGTCAGCGCCAGGCGAATGGTTTCCAGGTCCCGCATTTCCCCCACCAGAATGATGTCCGGGTCTTCCCGCAGGGCCGAGCGCAGTGCCTCAGCGAAGCCCAGGGTGTCACGGTGAACTTCCCGCTGGTTGACCAGACACTTCTTGGATTCGTGCACGAATTCGATGGGGTCCTCGATGGTGAGGATATGCTCGTAGCGGGAATCGTTGATGTAGTCGATCATCGCCGCCAGGGTGGTGGACTTACCGGAACCGGTGGGCCCGGTCACCAGCACAATGCCCCGTGGCATCTCGGAAATCTTCTGGAACACCTTGCCCATGCCCAGGTCTTCCATGGTCAGCACTTTCGAGGGAATGGTCCGGAATACCGCACCGGCGCCCCGGTTGTGGTTGAAGGCGTTAACCCGGAAACGGGCCACGCCGGGCACCTCGAAGGAGAAGTCGGTTTCGAAGAATTCCTCGAAGTCCTTGCGCTGCTTGTCGTTCATGATGTCGTAGATCAGCGCGTGGACTTCCTTGTGCTCCATGGGCGGCAGGTTGATGCGGCGCACGTCGCCGTCCACGCGGATCATCGGTGGCAGGCCGGCGGACAAGTGAAGGTCGGAAGCGCCGTTTTTGGCGCTGAAGGCGAGCAGCTCGGTAATATCCATGGGTGTCTACTTGGGTTGTCTGGTATTGAAAGGGAGCCTGAAGCGCCCTTTTGTTATTATGTCGGCAGCCTGAAACCGGCTTCCTCAGAAAATCGTCGCATGCCTAAAGTAACCCGACCTCTTGAGCCGTTCAATAATGACAGACTCCAAAAGCCCACTGGTGCAAGTTAATACGCAAATAAATGCATTTTGTGAGCAATCCGGTCGCGCCAGCGACAGTGTGCAGTTGCTGGCGGTCAGCAAGACCCGCACAGCGGATGAAGTGGCCCGTCTGGCTGACCAGGGGCAGCGGCACTTCGGCGAGAACTACCTGCAAGAGGCCCTGGACAAGATCGCGGCGCTGCAGGGCAAGGATCTGGTGTGGCATTTCATCGGGCCGATCCAGTCCAACAAGACACGCGATATCGCGGCCCATTTTGACTGGGTGCATTCCGTGGACCGCCTGAAGGTGGCCCGCCGGCTCAGTGACCAGCGGCCGACGGGGTTGGCGCCGCTGAATGTCTGTATCCAGGTGAATGTGGACGATGAAGACAGCAAAAGCGGCATTCCGCTGGAGGCGGTGCCTGCTCTGGCAGACCAGATTGCCGCCTTGCCCAACCTGCGCCTGCGGGGCCTGATGGCCATTCCCCGGGCAAACAGCGAGGACAACAGCCGGGGGGCTTTCCGACAGCTCGCCATGACACTGTCACAATTGCGCAATACAATGCCGTCCCTCGATACGCTCTCCATGGGTATGAGTGCGGATTTCGGCGTAGCCATCGAAGAAGGCGCCACCATCGTCCGTGTGGGCACCGCCCTGTTTGGTCCGCGCACTCCCTGACGGCAGAAAGCCCCGCCGTTGGCCCAACCACAAGCGTACGCGTTACAACACACGACAAGGATTGCGCAGTTATGGCACAACAAAGCATCGGATTTATTGGCGCTGGCAACATGGCCACCAGCCTGGCCGGCGGCATGGTGGCGAAAGGAATTCGTCCCGCCCGTATCTGGATGAGCGACCCTTCCCGCGATCGTCTGGAGGAAGTCTCCCAGCTGCACCGGGTCCATGTGACCAACGAGAACCGGGATGTAGCCGGGCGAGTGGACGTGCTGGTGCTGGCGGTCAAGCCGCAAATGATGCAGGCCGTGTGCGAGGATCTGCGCGACCTGATTGCCGATCGCCAGCCGCTGGTGATCTCCATCGCCGCCGGCGTCACCGTGGCCAACCTGCGTAGCTGGCTGGGGGAGACCCCGACCGTGCGGTGCATGCCGAACACGCCGTCGCTGGTACAGGCGGGCGCGACCGGCCTGTATGCCGCCGAGGGGGTGAGCGATGAGCAGAAAGCCATGGCCAAGGAAATCCTGGGTTCCGTGGGGCTGACCTTCTGGTTTGCCCAGGAAAAGGAACTGGATGCGGTCACTGCAGTGTCCGGCTCCGGCCCGGCCTACTTCTTCCTGCTGATGGAATCCCTGATCGAAGCCGCCAAGGCCCAGGGGCTGGACCCGGCCACCGCACGCCAGATGGTATTGCAGACCGCCTGGGGGGCGGCGCAACTGGCGGTGGCCAGTGAAGCGGGCCCGGATGTGCTGCGCCAGCAGGTCACCAGCCCCGGTGGCACCACCGCCGCGGCCCTGAATGTCTTCGAGGAAGCGGGGTTCCGCGAGCAGGTTCAGGCCGCAGTGGCAGCCGCCCGGGAGCGCTCGGAAGAGCTGGCGGGCTGAACAACTTTTGTAGGAGCGTCGCTGGCGGCGCGATAACCCACGCCAAAATCGCGCCGCCAGCGACGCTCCTACATACATCTCCCCCTTTGAATTTTTCCCTGCGTGCCCCAAACTCTTCCCCTGTCGCGAACCACGGAGCCATCCATGAACCCCCAGGGCGCCCTGTTTTTCCTGCTGGACTTTGTTTTCAGTGCCTACATCTTCATCGTATTGACCCGCTTTGTGCTGCAGCTGGCCCGGGCGGATTTCTATAATCCCATCTCCCAGTTCGTGCTCAAGGCCACCAATCCGCTGCTCAAGCCCCTGCGCCGGGTGATTCCCGGTTACGGTGGGCTGGATATCGCTTCCCTGGTCCTGGTGGTGGTGCTGATCATCCTCAAGACGGTGATTTTGCAGAGCATCCTGGTGGGTGGGCTGCCCAGCGGCATCGGTGGGGCACTGGTCATCCATTCGCTGCGTGAACTGGCCAACCTGATCCTCAATTATGTGTTCTGGACGGTACTGATTCGCGTGTTGCTCAGCTGGGTGGCGCCGGACCCCTACAGCCCGGTGGTGCGGGTAATCGTGCAGATCACCGAACCGATCATGGCCCCGGTGCGCAAACTGCTGCCGCCCATGGGGGGCTTCGACCTGAGTCCGTTGTTTGTGTTGCTGGGTATCCAGCTGCTGCAGATTCTGTTTCAGCTACGCTGAGCCGTGCGTTTCCAGGAGGCGCCCCGGGGCGCCTTTTTTGTGTGGCGACAACAAACTCTGCGCAAGCTTTTTACTTGCGGGCCGTAGCCGTATACAAATAACGACTGCGGAAATGTTACCTGAACAGGATCAGTATCATGGATGAGGGGGTAGACCTGCGTCTGGCAGGGCTGAAGGAACTGCATCGGTTGTCGTTGCTGAGTGATGCGGACAGCAGCGAGCTATACCGACAGTATCTGGAGGTGGGTTGCCGCCTGCTTGGGTTGTCCGTGGGTATTATCAGCCGCGTTGAGGGTGAGCAGTATCACGTCTTGGCGGTGCAATCGCCGAACGATGCCGTCCGCACCGGGGATCAGTTTGCCCTGGGGGATACCTACTGCGCCGGTGTCATGGCCAAGCAGGGCTCGGTGGCATTGCACGACGTGGGGGCTCTCGAATCCATGCGTTCGCACCCTGCCTACACAGGCCTGAACCTGCTGGCTTATATTGCCACCCCTGTGCGGGTGCAAGGCGATATCGTGGGTACCCTGAATTTTAGCGACACCCGCCCCCGCCCGGAGCCCTTCAGTGTCGAGGAAGTGGAGTTGCTGGAGCGCATGGCCCAATCACTGGGCCATGGTCTTGAGCGAAGCTGGCAGGACGCCCAGCGGGTGCAGGCGGCGGAAGACATGGAAGCCAGTGTCGCCCTGTTCGAGGGGGCGTTTCGTCACGCCGCCATCGGCATGGCCATTGTGGCTCCCAATGGCCGCTGGCTGCGGGTGAATGAGGCGGTGAGTCAGATTGTGGGCTACAGCGACACCGAGCTTCTCGAGATTGATTTCCAGGCCATCACGCACCCGGATGATCTGGACCGGGATCTGGAATACGTGGAGAGCCTGCTGCGCGGTGAAGCGACCTCCTACCGCATGAAAAAACGCTATACCCACAAGGACGGTCATGAAGTGTGGGTGCTGCTGGCGGTGTCGCTGGTGCGTAACAGTGACGGCAGCCCGCGCTACTTCCTGTCGCAGCTGGAAGACATTACCGCCCAGGTGAATGGGGAAATCGCCCTGCGCGAACAACGGGATGAGCTGGAACAGCTGAATCGCGAACTGGCCGGGTTGGCCCGTCGGGATGCGCTCACCGGCCTCAGCAATCGGCCGGTGATTCTGGAGCAGTTGCGTCAGAATCTGACCCTGGGCCTGCGAACCCGTGAGCCCCTCTCGTTATTGCTGGTGGAAGTAGGCAACCTGGGTCAGCTCAACCAGCAACACGGGCATACGGTCGGCGATGATGCGCTGGTCGCGGTGGCCGAGGCCCTGGCCGGACTGGGCGGGGACAGTGGCTGTCTGGGGCGCTTCACCGGCAAGCAGTTCCTGATGGTGCTGCCGGAAGCCGGCCTCAACCAGGCCGAGGATGTGGCGGAGGATTGCCGTCAGGCGGTGCTGTCTCTGCCTGGCCTGCCCACCCTGCTGACGGTGAGTCTGGGGGTGGCAACCCTGATGCCCTGTGATGCGGAAAAAGACGACTACGGCTCCACGGACACCGCCCTGCAGGCGGTGGAAACTGCCCTGGCTGCCGCCCGGGAGGCGGGCAGGAACTGTTGCCGGACGGTGACGTTGTAAGGGAACAATCCGTTACGAGTTACGAGTTACGAGGAGCGAAAAGCGAAAAGAAAACCGGTTTTGCCTTTCGCTCCTCGAACCTCGAAACTCGCAATCCCCCTTCGTAAAGGCCCTGCCCTTGATGCCAGGGCCGCCTCTTTTCTATGGCGCCGTTTTGTTCCGCCCGCTGCCGTTTGCCGGGATACGGCCTGTATCGTCTTGTAAGTTCCAAAAAGGAACCTACAATATCGGCCATTCCTTATGACCAACAGGACATGCCATGAATATTGCAACGCTGACCGGCCTGGAAATCATGCAGGCCTTCGCCGCCGGCAAACTGCCGCGCCCGCCTATCTCCGAAACCATGCCCATGGAACCTGACCAGGTGGAAGCGGGCCGGGTGGTCTTTCTGGCCACGGCGGACGAGCGCCACACCAATCCCCTGGGCGGTGTACACGGCGGTTTCGCCGCCACCGTGCTGGACTCGGTCACCGGCTGTGCCACCCACACCGTGCTGGCGGCCGGGGAGAGTTACGGCACCACGGACCTGAACATCAAGATGTGCCGGCCGTTGCCGTTCAACAAGACCTTGCGCGCGGAAGGCCGGGTGATCAACGTGGGGCGTAACCTGGTGATCAGCGAAGGCCGTATCGAAGACGAGGACGGCAAACTCTATGCCTATGCCACGGCCACCTGCATGGTGATACGACAGGGTTGATCCCCGCCGCCGGGTTGTCTCTGTGGCTCTGCGGTGTAGCCTGAGGGGAGGGTCCGGCGACCCTGCCGGGCCGGTACCGGAAGGAGACGCTATGCAGACACAGTGGTTTGAGCGGGGCTGGGGCCACCTGGAAGACGATGGCCGGCAGGCCCGGGAAATGGAGTTGCGCAGCCGTCTGCTAATGAATCTGCGAGAGGGCATCACCGACAAGGGCTGGAGCCGGGATCATGCCTGTCGATGGCTGGATTTATCCGCGGCGCGGATGGATGCGCTGCTGGCGGGCAAGATCGGTGCTTTCAGCCTGGAGGATCTGGTTGCCCTGATGGAGCAGGCCGATATCCACTGGCGGGTGTCACAGCAGGACAAAGCCCTTCTGGACCACCTGATTCGCGAGCAGCGGGCCGGCATCGGCGCCTGAGGCTCCCGCCTCGGGAACCCGTTTGGGGGCGGTGCTTCTGGCTCTCAGTCCGCGAGCAAAGCGCCAACGGATCAAACGGGGAAATGGACTTCCGACTTTGACGGATTACCACAGGCAGGGCGTCTTGCCCTGTTTCTCCTGGGAGGCCATCCAGTCAAGAATGCGCGCGCCTCTCTCCGAGACTATGTCCTTGCCTCCGGCTTTTGTATGGAGATGTGCGCCACGCTAACAGCTGCTGGAGGGTTTGAGCGAAAAGAGCCCCCCTCCCCCCTGTTTATGGGGGGTACAGCAGACAAGCGGCGGCCTAGGATTGTGACCAATTACTCAAAACACTAGGGGATTGGTCATGAGGGGTATCGCTCAAGATCGAGGTGGCAAATGGCTGCCGGTTATCGGGTGTATCGGTCTGGGGCTGCTACTTACCGCTTGTGGTGGTGATAGCAGCAACCGCAAAGAAGGAACACCTCCGTCGGTTGGAGGCGGTATGCCGCCCGTTCAAGCAACGCTGCAAGGTACTGCAGCCATCGGTCAGGCGATAGCCAATGCGACTATCACGGCCTCCTGTCAGGATGGCTCCGGTTTCACCCTTTCCCCTGTTACCACTGACAGCAATGGCAAATGGAGTGGCAAGGTCGAAAACGACCAGTTGCCTTGCCTGCTGGAATTGAGTGGTGGCACGCCTGCGATTGAACTGACAAGTATGGCTTTTACGGCGGGGACGACCAATATCAGTCCGCTCACTCAACTTGCTCTGGTTATGGCGAAAACAGATGCAGAACTGGATTGGAAGCCTACTGTTGCGAACTGGCCCAGCGAAGCCGAGGTCAATTCTGCCGCTACCGAACTTGTCAACGCACTAAAAGAAAAGGGATATGCCCCTGACAGTCTGCAGGGCAATCCTTTCGATACAGAGTTTGATGCCGATGGTACGGGTTGGGATGCGTTACTCGATGCGATTCGGGAACTGGTGGAAGATCCTGCGGGCGCCATTGATGGTTATGACGCGCTGGCCCAGCTTTTGGCCGAAGGTAATCTCAATACCCTGCCGGATCACGAAGAACAGAATAACCCGGAATTGCCGGCCAACCTGGATGTGCTTACCGGATATGCAGGGACCTATACCGTGATTGGTTCGGGTACGGGTGATCCTGGTTACTGTGGCAGTTGCGGTATCGCCAATCGCGATCACAGTCGTGGCACGGTCACCATCACGGCTCAGGGTGATATCGACTTTGACGATGGAATTAACCTTGCTGCTACGGATATTGTTGCCATATATGACCGAAAAAATATCGACTTTGACCGACGGATAGCGGTGAACTTTGGCGAGTCTGATAGTGACGAGCGGGTTCGTCTTTACCTGAATAGTGATCTGGACGTCGTGGAAATCATTCATGATGACGGCCAAGGCACAACGACCCGTGCATTGATTCAGGAAGAGACTGTTTCCCCCGAGGTGCAAGCCAGTATCGATAGTGCCGATTTCGGTGCCAATGCCAACCCTACACAAGCCGAATTTCTGGCATTGATGACGGCGACCTGGCCGGTTGCCATTTATGAAACACCGGAATCCAATCCGCAATGGTATGGCGAAGGCTCGCTAACCATCAGCGGATCGACGGCTGACTGGATGATGGAATTAAAGGGCGCGGACGGCAGCATTATTTCCAGTTTGCAGTCGAGCGGCGCCTTGACGGGTGCGCTTACCCCTTTCTCTGAAGAGGATTATGGCTTTGGTCCTATCTACATGCCTGGCCAGCTTTTCATCAATCAAGGAACAGGAATTACAGAGTTTCTGAATACCTTTGCGGAGTGGGATAGTGGCTTGATTGAGGGCAATGCAGGGGGCAATGGTGAAGTTAAGTTTCGCAACAGCATGGAGGCTTACGGATCAGGCGTACCAGATATTTTTGTAGATCTGGCAGGTACCTGGAGCGGCTCGGCACAGGTCTCATGCAATGGACCCTTTGGTCCTTTCAGTACAGTTACAAACACCATGGTCATTACCGCAGGAGGGCACTTTACCCTGGATGGGGAGACCCAGCTGTGCGGTGGCACCTTCCCCCAGGAACTGGAGTGGGGCGGAAATAATGATTTTCTGATTCCGGGAGTGGAGGAAAGCGATGGTGCCTTCCTGATGCATATCGATGCCCAGGATTTTGTCAATGTCAGCGCCGGCAAAATTCAGGTTCGTTTCAACGAAGATATGACAGTGAAAAGCCTGAGTGCATGGGTGAGTGGTGAACTTTTTGAGTTGAGAGATGCGGTAAAACAATAGTTTTTGATCATTCAAAACGCCGGATTTTTCCGGCGTTTATTTGCAATAAATATTAAAATATAACGGAATTAAAAAATGAAAAATCTATCATCAAAGAAGATAAATAAAGCATCATCATTATTTTTTTGCGCATTCATGGCAGGGTGTGCATCCACAGATATGGCGGCAACCTATGACGCCAATGGAAGCGCAGTCAGCCAGGCGGATACCTTTATCGGTGCCGATAGCGAAAAGCATATGAAGGATGTTAAAAAGGTAGGTGTATTGTCCTGCAATGTGATGTTCGGCATGACTACTTCAGCATCTGCTTCCACCAGTGGTGGCTTTAGAGCGGGCAATACTCGCGCCATTGGTACTGTTAGTCGTTCGGATGTAAAAGTTTCCGTGACCTATACGGCACAGGGTATCGAAGAGCGGGATCTTCAGCGTATTGCTGATCGCGCTTGTGACGATGCGGAGAAGCAGCTGAGCAATGCCGGTTTCCAGTTGGTTTCCCATGACATCATAAAAGCCAACTCGCATTACAAGAACATTCAGGCGGGAGGACGAGCCAGTCCATTTGAGTATAAGGGCGATGGCGGTACACGCTATCTGGTGTTGGCGCGTAGTGGTGAGGCGGTAACCGACTCACGATATATTGGAGCGAGTAAAGGATTGGCGCAATCATTCAAGTCTGTATCGGGCGAGTCAACCGCACAGCTCGAAGCGCAGCTGATGAAAGAGCTTAACATAAGTGGTGTAAATATTAACCTTCTGGTGGATTTCGCAGAATTGCAGGGCGATGGTCACAAGAGCTGGGCGGGTCTCAGCAATAAGGACAATGCTAAAGTAAGCAGCAAGGTAGAGTTGGCGGTTACCGGCGATTTGCGTTTCCAGCCTGCCGGAAACATAAAGTGCGCGCGCGCATCACTGATGAATCCGGCAGATGTATGTTCGATTTTGCCCCACCATCAGCCGGTTTTCGCTGCCAAGCAGGCAATTGCTAGCCCTGCAAAGTTTTACAGCAGCATTGATAACGTGACCACTACGAGCGACAAGGTGACTTCTGGCGTGACCAAAGCGCTTGGCATGCTCAGTGCCCTTGGCGGCGTATCCAGCAGTGTGGCCCGGGATATCACCCGTTATCAAGTAAACGTACTTCCGGATGTCTACCAGGCGGAGGCTTTCACCCTTTCTAGCGGTTTCATGGGCATGGCTGCTGCCAAGGCAGCGGCAGTTCGCTAAACCTCCAGTGCATACAAACGGGCCCCTGAAAAAGGCCCGTTTGTATTTATCGGGTCAGTTAGAAGAACTGGCCAGCGGGACTTCCAGCACTACCTTCCACTGGCCATCAACATTGTGATGCTCAAAGCGACCACTTAACTTGCGTGCTCGACCGGCCATGATATCAAGGCCGCGAATAGCTGTTGATTGGCTTGATGTAAGCGCGCCGTCATTTTCGATTACCAGCGTCAGTATGTTTTCTCGGCTGTCTATCGAGACGGTAAGAACAGACGTTGATGAATGTTTCAATGCGTTGGTAACAGCTTCCCGTAAAATTCGGGTTAGCTCGCTGAACTGGCTTGCGGCCAGTACCATCGAGTTAGGTTTGCCATGCCATTCCAGCGTAGTGCCATGATCTTTGCAGCGCTGAGCGGTTTCCTCATGCCACTGGATTATGGCTGCCTCAAGTGACAAGGACTCGCCTTCCATATCTTTAAGAAGATCGCGCAAATCATGGATGGCTTCACGAACCAGCGGCTTGGTGGTGTCTGTTGAACGATGTAAAAGCTGTAAGAGTTTTGCTCCCAGATCGTCGTGCATGTCTCGTCGAATGCGAAGCCGTTCCTCTCTGGCACCTTTAGCGTGCGCAAGCTTAGCCTGGCTGACCAGTTGATGTAGAGATAGCACAAGGCTTGCTATTAGTGTGTCTTGGCGGTTGAAAAGGCGTTCGCCATGCTTTGGGTGATGCAGTAACCAGGATCGCTGTTCAAGGGGTTCGGGAACGCTGAGGCTTTGGCCTTTATTGATAATGGTTATCTGGGAACTTGCCAGAGGAGCGGGTTCCATGAAAAGGGGATCAAATACCGCCTGAAGCGCTTCTTCCACACCGGACCGTGAATCAGATACGTTTTGAGCATCCAGCATCGCGGGTAGTGCCTGTGCGAGCCATTCGTCCAGTTCCTGATGATTACGCAGAAATAGCTTTTTCCAGAGTAGCTGACGTAACGGAAAATATAGCCAGCCGATAAGGGCGACGGACAATGTCAGTGTGATCGGGCCAGACAAGCTGAGGAGCATCGCCAGAACCAAGTCGGTCAACATGATGAAGAGACCGCCCAGTAACCAGGACCATAAAGAAAACCACCATTGCTCCAGATCGAAGAGCCGATGTCGAACAACACCAAGAGCCATACCCAGATACATCAGTAGGAAAGTGGTAAACAGCAGGCCCTGTGAAGCGGGTTGGGCGACCTGAAAGATAGCAGGAAGGATCATGCCACCTGCAAAAAAAGCCGTGCCGGTCACAATTGAAATCACTACCCATCCCAATGCAGAACGATGATGGGGTTTTTCTTTTGTTTTTGTCCATTGCCAAATTGATCCGGACAGTCCGATCAGGAAAATACCCATGACCCAGGAGTGGAAGCCTTCAACGGGGCTGTTCACCAACTGCAACTGGTCAATGAGAATGGCAACGGTAAAGGCGAGATAAAAGCCCGTGGTGAGCCAATGGCCGGGGGCCTTTCGGGGGTAATTCCACAAAAAGGCGCCCAGGGAAGCAGAAAACAGCAGAGCGCCAAAATGATTGATACCGGATAACCAGGCAAACATCGTTCCTGGAATGAAAAAATCACGGGTGCTATAGATAGCGGCCGCGGATGAAAAAAGCACATAACTCAACCCGGTTAGGGCAAAGGAGTGTATGGCGATTTCTCGCTTTGCTGGAATCCAGACAAGCAGGCAGATAATCATGCCGGCCAGTCCGCATAAGAGTTGTAACCAGAACAGGCCGGATAACTGGGTAAGTGATCGTGACCGGCGTTCCATGGAATATTCTTTCCCGGTGTCGCTGACGATTTTCAGGGTGCCTGCAGATAGCCATTTGTAAAGAGTCTGATGGCTGTCAAAAAAAGTGTTCAAATCGGCATAGTGAGGAAGGACATCCGGTTCTTCGATGAGCAGTGATACATCCGCAGTCTGTATTGACTCACCGTTAGTGAAAGCTGTAACAATCACAGATTTTCCATCCGGCAGCTGTGCCTGAATGCGATCACCATTTATCTGAAACGTCGTGTCGCTACCGGGCAGCGCCAGCGCCAGAGTGATGATCATAAAGCCATAAAAGGAAACCAGGGCTAGTCCGGCAATAATGCGCGTTTTGAGCGAAAGCATGCATGTTACCTATATGTAAAGTGGCGCCGGCCCCTTTTTTGAGGGGTTGATTCATGGGGCCTCTAGCGACTACTACTACGTTTCTTCGAGTAAATTGTTTTTACAATGCTGAAGAATATATGATTTCTGTGTGTTGAATCACAGTTTTATTTCCCTGGTTTTTGGAGCTCAAGAATGAATGCAATCAGGCAGGTTTTGATTGTGGAAGATCTGCCTGATGTGGCGGATTGGCTGCATACACAGGTATCGAATTTATTGACTCCGGAAACGGTTGATCAGGTGGCTACTCTGGCGGATGCCAGGCTAAAAATAGCAGCAGGACCCTACGACCTTGCACTGGTTGACTTGGGATTGCCGGATGGTGATGGCGTAGCCCTGGTGCGCCCTTTTAAGGAAGTGAATCGTCATTCACTATGCGTGGTAACGACCATTTTTGATGATGCCGAGCATTTGTTCGGCTCTTTGCGCGCTGGCGCTGACGGTTACCTGTTGAAAGATGATGCCGAGCCGGAATTTGGCGAGCAGCTAGCAGGCATTCTGGCGGGGCGGCCGCCTCTTTCTGCCTCTATAGCACGCCGATTACTTGAGCAGTTTCATCCGGATTTCAGTGAAAGAGAGGCGACGCTCACCCGAAGAGAGAGGGATATTCTGACCCTGATAGCCAAGGGATTAAGTGTCAAATATGCTGCAGAAAAATTGGGCATTTCCCATTACACGGCTGCAGGTTACATGAAGAATGTGTATGCCAAGTTGCAGGTGAATACCCGGGCAGAAGCCACTCTCAAGGCGATTCATATGGGTTTGGTGAATCCTTCCTGATCCGTTGTTGTTATTGGTTCTATACCCCCGTGTTTGAGGGGTGCTGAAAATTTCCTGTCAGCCCTATGATGTTGAAATCGTTTCATCAATCAGCGTGGGTATCGGGTATGAAGACAGGAATAGGGACGTTCATTTTTCATGCGGTGCTGCTGGGTATTGTCCTGGCGGTCACTGCCTGTGGTGGTGACAGCAGCAGTAATCGTAGTGGCTCGGGGGGCGAAAATCCCCCCATACCCTCCTCTTCCAGCCTCACCGGTACCGCGGCAATAGGTGCCGCTATTCAGGCCGGAACCGTAAACGCTGAATGTGTCGATGGTAGTGGATTTGCCTCCACCGTCATCACCAATGCTGATGGATCATGGACGGGCAACATTGCCAGCACAGCGCTGCCTTGTGTATTAACTGTTACTGGCGGGACGCCATCGGTGACCTTGCGCAGCTATGCCAGTCAACCGGGCACTATTAATATCACCCCGATCACCGATATGGTGCTGGCACTTACTACCGGCCTGGCGGACGGTAGCTGGATTGCCACACCGGCCAACTGGCCAGATGCCAGCACCATTGCCAGCAAGAAAACCGAGCTGCTCGCCGCTATGACCAATGCCGGTTTTGTGCTGCCTGGTGGGGATCCGTTCAGCACAGAACTGGTGATTGGCGATGCCTGGGACCAGGTTCTGGATGCAATCCAGGAGGCCATTGATGATGACCCCTCCATTGCCGATTACAGCGCCCTGCTGAACCTGGTGAAAGACGGTAACCTGAACCAGTTCCCGGACGCCCCGAAAAAGGAAGAACCGGTAGACCCTGAACTGCCAGTGAACCTGGATGTGCTGACGGATTATGCCGGTACCTATACGGTAGTCGGCACCGGCGAGGGGAACCCCGGCTACTGCGCAAGCTGTGGCACCGCTACCCGTGACCATGAGCGTGGCACCGTCACGATTTCAGCCCAGGGCGATATTGATTTTGATACCGGAACCAGCTTTGTCGTTGCCGACATTGTTGCCATTTACGATCGCAAGAGCGTCGAGGCGGATCGTCGGGTGGCTGTGAACTATGGTCAGTCAGATAGCGATGAGCGGGTTCGGCTATATCTCAATGCGGATCTTGAAGTCATCGAAATCATCCATGATGACGGTGCCGGCGCCACCACGCGTGCCTTGATTCAGGAAGAGAACAACGATCCGGAGCCAGAGCCCGAGCCAGGTGCCGAGTTGCTCGGCATGCGTAATGGGGTTGCCGTTGTGCATGACGGAAAGATCTGGGCCATGGAGCAGCCCTTTATTGAAGCGTTCGGGGCAACCACCGCCAAGCGTCAGATCCGTGCGCATAACTATGACAGTGATTTCAACACCATCGATACCAAGCCGTTTAATGGTGATGATCTGATCTGGGCCCAGGTGAACGTGGCCCATGGCGCCTTGGGGACCCAGTTGTGCAGCGCCAGCACGGGCGTGTCCTTGCTGACGGTTGACTATGCCGCCACCCCGCTGGCTCAGAAAACTTGGACCGCCACCGAATGTGAACTGGATGTGGACTACCACTTCAGTAATGGCGCCACGGAAGGGCGCATCATCAGCGCCACCTTGGGCAACGACAAGGACGATGAGCAGATCACCCTGAGCGGTGGCCAGTTCCGGATCTATATCCACACCGGTACTGAAGGCGAAGCGCCGGCCCTGGCGGACGAGATTCGTTGGGACATGACGATCGATAGTGGTACCCGTGAGATGCGCTCCGGACATTTCCTGGGTGGCCGGCCCCTGCTGGATGGCTCACATCCGGATCATGCGCTGAAATTCGAACTGCAGGCCGGCAGCAACAACAACCCCGCGGCAGGCGAATACAGCTGCGACGATGGTGACACCGAAGTGACCCTGAAGATGGGCTGGATCACCGTTAGCGATCCGCTGTTCAAGTTTCAGAGTGCCAACGGGGGTAATTGCACCGTTACCATCGAGCAAAATGCCGGGCGCAAGTATATCGGTTCGTACACCGCCACCCTGATGGGGCCCAGCAACGGAGGCGGTGCTGCCTTTGGCTCCGGCCTGGGGACAGGCGATATCGAGCTGCCGGAAGCGGAGCGGACCCTGGTTGTGCACGGCAAGTTCCGCAACTTCACCACCCAGACCTTCCATGCCGACAATAACGGTGATGATGGTGTGCTGGGCAGTGAGGCGCAGGGCATCAGCATGACCATCGATGAGGGCAGCACCCATTTTGTGGCCGGCGAGCGGTTCCTGTTGGCATCGGAAGTGTCGTCCAATGGCAACAATGGCTACTTCTTCCGCCTGTTTGATGATCTGGAATCCCCGAATAACCAGATGCGGATGGTGTGGTCCAATATTCCCATGCAGGTCGGCAGCTTTACCTGCAACACGGATGTGGGCGGTCTGAAACCGACCATGACGATCTCTACCCCCGCGGATATTCCGTACGGTGCCACCTATACTCAATCAGGCACACAGAATCTGTCTGAAGGGGCGTCTTGCACTATCAATGTCACCAGTGTCGGTGACGGAATGGTAGAGGGGAGCTATATCGCCACGCTGGTAGCCAGGAATATGGCACCCGTTTTGCCGGGTAACGATAATTCAATCTCGTTGTCAGGCGAGTTTCGCTATCCCTACACCCCCTGAAAAGCAAGGTAAGGACTCAAAAAATGCCGGGCATTCGTACTGCCCGGCGTTTTTTACAAAGGGTTCGGTGCGAATTTTTTTTGATTACCACAGGCAGGGCGTCTTGCCCTGTTTTTCCTGGGAGGCCATCCAGTCGAGAATGCGCCCCCCCAGGGGGCGCTGGGTGGCTTCGGCGGCCAGCGCCACCGCTTCACGCAGCCCTTCAATATTGATACCGGTATTCAGCCCGCAGCTTTCCAGCAGGTAGACCAGGTCTTCGGTGGCCATATTGCCGGTGGCGCCCGGCGCGAAGGGGCAACCGCCCAGCCCGCCCACGGAGGCGTCGAATTTCCTCACCCCCAGATCGGCCGCTTCCCAGGCCATGGCAGCGGCCAGGCCGCGGGTGTCGTGCAGGTGCACATAAAAGCGCTCTGCACCGATGTCGCGAATCAGTGGCGCCATGATGGCTTTCATCTGTTGCGGGTTGCCGGCACCGATGGTGTCGGCAATGGCCACCTCGTCACTGCCGGCGGTGAACATGCGCTCGGCCAGCTGCCGGGGCAGGCTTTCCGGCACCGGGCCGTCGTAGGGGCAGGCGAAGGCGCCGGAGATATAAGTGCGCGTGGCAATGCCGTCTTCCCTGGCGGCCTGGATGATCGTCTCGCAGCTCTGCGCCGCCTGCTCCAGGCTCATGCGCAGGTTGCGTTCGTTAAAGGAATCCGTGGTGGACAGCACCAGCGCCACCGTGGGGTAGCCCGCCTCCCTAGCCAGCTGATAGCCCTTCAGGTTGGGGACCAGGGCGGTGTAGTGCAGATGCTCTCCCTGCGGTAGCAAGGGCGTCAGGGCCGCGGCGTCGGCCATTTGCGGAATGGCCTTGGGGCTGACAAAGCTCACCGGTTCCAGGTAGCGCATGCCCGCATCCACCAGCAGCCGGGCCAGTCGGGCCTTGGTGTTCGTGTCCACGGTAACCGGTTGATTCTGCAGGCCGTCACGAAGGCCAACTTCGTTGATGATTGCCGTGTCTGCCATTTGCGTTGCCATGCTGCCGATAAAAGGGGCAGACAGTTTGCCACTGTCACCGGTCCAGCGCGAATGTCCAGAACTGACAGGTTCTTGGTGGTTTTGGTTTTCAGTTCCCGGCCAGCCTGTGGCAACAATGGCATCCGAATTCTAACAACAATCAGGAGCCAACCATGAGCAGCCTGCCGGAGTGTGCCATGCTCAAGCATGTGCACCACAGTGCCTACCGTTGCCGCGATGCGGAGCAGACCCGCTGGTTTTACGAGGACGTGCTGGGTTTGCCGCTGACCCTGGCCATGGTCTTCGACGAGGAGCCGGGTACCGGGCGCAAGATCGACTACATGCACCTGTTCTTCAAGATGGGTGATGACAACTTCATCGCCTTTTTCGACGCCCCGGAAGGGGCTGATGAAAAACTGTTCCGCCCGCGCAGCGCCTTCGACCTGCACCTGGCTTTTGAAGTGGACACCCGGGAAGAGCTTAAAGCCTGGCGCCGTCGCATCAATCAGGCCGGTCGCCCCTGCTTTGGGCCCATCGACCACGAGTTCATTCACTCCATCTATTTCTTTGACCCCAACGGCATTCCCCTGGAAATCACCATCAAGGATCCGGACTACGAGGCGGTGGTGGCCAAGGATGCCGCCAACGCTCACCGCGTGCTCAAGGAATGGACCGAAAAAACCCGGGCCCTGAAAGAGCGCAATTTCGGTGCTGCCGCCCTGGACCTGCGCGGCATCGACATGAGCAAAACGGATTTCTCAAAGATCAAGAACCCCAGCGACAAGGATGCGCAGCAATGAGCAAGCACTATGACCGTACCCCCTATCTGGTCACCTTCAGTGAACAATCCCGTTTCAAGGACACCTATGCAGGCCCCATGGATCTGGTGGCCCTGGAGTCCCACCTGCTGACACCCAAAAGCGGACCCGGCAAGACGGTGGTGATTTTCATGCACCCGGTGGGCGGTGGCGCCTACCTGCCCATGGTGTCGGCGCTGGCGAAAGCCGGGGTGTCGGTGATCTATTGCAACAGCCGCTACCGGGGCGCCGATAGCGCCTTGCTGATGGAGAAAGTGGTGGCCGATCTTGGCGCCTGTGTGCGCGATGCCAAAGAGCGGTTGGGTTTTGAAACAGTGGTATTGGCGGGCTGGTCCGGCGGCGGCTCCCTGAGTCTGCTTTACCAGGCGGAAGCGGAAGATCCGCAGATTACCGAGACCCCGGCGGGAGACCCCTACGACCTGACGGCCCGGAAACTGATCCCCGCAGACGGCATCATGCTGCTCGCCGCCCATGTGTCCCGGGCTATTACCATGACCGAATGGTTGGACCCGTCCGTGTTGGATGAAAGCGATCCGGAGCAGCGGGACCGGGAGCTGGATATTTATCATCCGGACTGCCCCAACCAGCCGCCCTACAGCGAGGCATTCGTGGCCCGGTTCCGCCAGGCGCAGATCGACCGCAACCGGCGTATCACCAGCTGGGTGAAAGAGAAACTGGCGGATTTTCGAAACCGCGGCCTGCCCAACGAGGAATACGGCTTTATCGTCCACCGCACCATGTGCGACGTCCGTTGGCTGGACCCGCAGCAGGACCCCAATGAGCGCCCCCCCGGGACCTGTTATCTGGGCGACCCGCGAACCGTTAACAACGGTCCGGTGGCCCTGGCTCGTTTCAACACCCTGCGTGGCTGGCTGAGCCAGTGGAGCTACGACGATTCCCGCGCCAACGGGCCGGCCTGTGCCGGTCGCATCCGGGTGCCCGCCCTGGTGATTGGTAACACCGCAGACAATGCCTGTACCCCCAGCCATACCCGCCGGCTGTTCGACGGGTTCCAATCAGGGCAGGCCACCCTGTGTGAGGTGGCCGGGGCCAATCACTATTACTTCGGCCAGAACGACAAACTGGCCGAAGCGGTGGCGCACTGCACCACCTGGCTGCAAGAGCAGGGCCTGCTTGCCTAGCTGAAGAGTGCCGCCGTTGGGGCTTTGCTCGCACAGCGAAAGCTGGGAGGGATCTCAAACCTTCGCTTTGCGAGCAAAGCTCCAACGGGTGAGATAGCGGCCAATTGTGAATTCTCTTCACGCCTTGTCCGACAGTCATACCAGCGGCGCTTCATCCGCCCCGCCACTGGCCTAGCGTCGGTAAAAACAACAACGGAGTAATCACAGGATGGGTTTGATCATTTTTCTTCTGACACTGGCGGTGCTCAGCACAGTGTCCATCACCCTGTTGTTCTACCTGTGCTGGTTCTACGACCGACGCAGCTTTCCCGAACAGGCCCAGCTCCCCGATGAGCCGCCGCTGCGTCTGTTACCGACCGTGGTGGGCATCATTAAGGAAGCCGCCAGCCTCACCGTGCTGGTGTTCAGTTATCCGCTGCGGTTGATCCACGATGCATCGCCGGTGCGCAGCCGCCACCACGGGGAGACCCCGCTGATTCTGGTGCATGGCTACGGCGGCAACAGCGCCAATTTCCTGTTCATGCAATGGCGGTTGAAATGGCGCGGCTGGGGCAATGTCTACTCGGTAAGCTACACCCCGCCGCACATCAATGCGCGTAAATTGGCCCAGCAGGTCAACGACCATGTGGAGCGGATCCTGGCGTCCACCGGGGCGGAAAAAGCCCATATTATCTGCCATTCCATGGGCGGGCCGCTGACTCGCTACGCCCTGAAAAACCTGGGCCTGGCCGGCAAGGTTGATCGGGTGATCACCCTGGGCAGCCCCCACTATGGTTCGCGGATTGCCGGCCTGTTCCCGGCCCAGGGCTCTGCGGCGCAGATGCGCTACCAGAGTCCCTTTGTGCAGGAGCTGGCGGAAGGCGGCAGCTGCCCTGGTGGTGCCCGCTTCTTCTCCATCTATTCGAACCTGGATAACTTTGTATTGCCGGTGTCCACCGCCGTGCTCGACGGCGCTGAAGCCAACATCAATGTGCCGTATCTGGGTCACTGCGCCCTGTTGTACAGCAACCGCGTGCTGGATCAGGTGGAGCGCTGCCTCCTGGCACCGCGACCAGAACATTGATCTGAAACAGTATTGCGATTCCCGTCGACGAGGATCATGGTTAAGGAGCCTCTGAATAACTCCTTGCATGCTCAGTCTTTCAGGCTGGCTCGCAATCTAGGCGCGATTTTGAAGGTGTATGTCCATCCATCGAAAAAGCGCAACAACGAGTGCGGGCCAGCCTGGAAGACCCGGAGGGCGCGGCCTGAAGGGCACATCTGCTGTGCTTTGTCGCTAGCAAAGGGAACCACCCTGTCCGTCGCAACAAAACACAGCAGCTGCACCCTTCAGGCCACGCTGAGTACGCAAGGAGTTATTCAGAGACTCCTTAAAGCAGGAGAACAGAAAACCGTGATGCAACAGAGGGAGCGAAATCATGAGTGAATACGGTGCAACGGTTGCCTGGCATCTCAAGCCGGGCGCGTCGTTCGATTACGAACACTTCAACCGGGAACACGAATGGACCTTCGCCGGCGGTGAAGTGGTGCAGGCCTCGGCCTCACCGGATTACTTCGGCAGCGGTAACCGGGTAAGCCCGGACGAGGCGGTCATTGCCGCCACCTCCAGTTGTCATATGCTCACCTTCCTGTCGGTTGCCGCCAAACAGGGCCTCAAGGTGCTCAGCTACATCGATCAACCTGTTGGCACCGTGGAGAAGGCCGCGGATGGGCACATGGCCATCACCCGCATCGTGCTGCGCCCGCGGGTGGTGTTCGATGATGGTCAGGAACCGGAGGCCGCCGCCCTGGACAAGCTTCATGCCACGGCCCACCGCAACTGTTTCGTGGCCAATTCCCTCAAGGCGGAGATTCGCATCGAGCCGCAATAAGGCAGGAGCGAGGGACGAGTTTCGAGTCGCGAAAAGCGCCAGGTTCCCTGAGTTGTTTTTCGCTACTCGAAACGGGGCTCTCTGAATCTGCCTCTGCCCGTAGTCCTGAAGCCATCAGATTCCAGGGGCGAGAAGTGAGCTTCGACGCCCCGGGTTCCGCCTTTCGGTGCTCGTGCCTCGTGCCTCGCGCCCTGATACTGCGGTATACAGCGGACCGGACAGTCACCCTGGGATGATGTTGCCTTCACCCTGGGCCGTTAGAATGTGGCCCATTGTTTTGTCACCTTCCGTCTGGGGGTGGCGCCTTGGACCAACAGGACTGTGTGAAATGCTTGATCAAAACGAAATCGAACTGTTCCGCGACAACGTCAAAAAATTCCTGGAAAACGAAGTGGCCCCCCACTACGACCAGTGGGAAAAAGCCGAAATGTTCCCCCGTGAACTGTGGAACAAGCTGGGCGAAAATGGCCTGCTGTGTGTGGACGTGCCGGAAGAATACGGCGGTTTCGGCGCCAATTTCCGCCTGTCGGCGGTGATCGTGGAAGAAGCCTCCCGAGCCGGCTACGGCGCCCTGGCCTCCAACATCTCCGTGCATTCCGATATCGTTGCTCCCTACATCCTGCACCTGGGCACCGAAGAGCAGAAGCAGGCCTGGTTGCCGAAGATGGTCACCGGCGAAGCCGTAGGCGCCATCGGCATGACCGAACCCGGTGCCGGCTCCGACCTGCAGGGCATGAAGACCCGCGCCGACAAGGACGGTGACGGCTACAGCATCAACGGCCAGAAAACCTTCATCACCAACGGCCAGCACTGCGATGTGATCGTGCTCGCCACCAAAACCGACCCCAACGCCGGCTCCAAGGGCATGACCCTGTTCACCGTGGACTGCTCCCTGCCGGGCTTCGCCCGCGGCCGTAACCTGGAAAAAATGGGCCACCACGCTGCGGATACCTCCGAGCTGTTCTTCGAAGACGTGAAAGTGGGCGCCGACCAGATTCTCGGCGGTGAAGGCAAAGGCTTCGCCAACCTGATGAACGAACTGCCCCGCGAACGGCTGATCCTGGCCCTGGGCGCCATCGCCGCCTGTGAAGGCATGATTGAGCGCACCATCGAATACACCAAAGAGCGCCAGGCTTTCGGCAAGCCGATTTCCAGCCTGCAAAATACTCGCTTCGTGCTGGCAGATCTGCACGCCCAGGTGGTGGTTAACCGCGCCTACGGCGAGCAGTGCATCGACCAGTATGACCGTGGCGAACTCACCGCCACCAACGCCTCCATTGCCAAGCTCACCACCACCGAGCTGCAAGGTGTGGTCGCCGACAAATGTCTGCAGCTGTTCGGTGGCTACGGCTACATGCAGGAATACCCCATCTCCCGCGACTACGTGGATGCCCGCATCCAGCGTATCTATGGCGGCACCAGCGAAATCATGAAAGAAATCATCTCCCGAGAAATTATCGGGCGATAAATCCTCAGGATTTCAGCACCCAAAAAACGCGGCTACGGCCGCGTTTTTTTATACCCGCCAGATTCTTATCCTGTAGGAGCTATGCTCGCATGGCGAACAACTCAGCCACCACAAACACGCCCACCTCCCTGTTTTCACCAGAGCCAGCTCAGAATTTGTAGGATATGGCTTACAGAAAATGCTAACAGGTTGATATAAAGTGATTTTCAAAAGGTAGGGGCTTTGCCAAAAAGCACGCTCGTACTGACATTATGTCGAACGTTCGCGATTTTTCAGTTGGGATATGCTCTCAATATGGTGGTAAGTCACTAACCAATATCAAATTATTCGTCGCCAATGTGATAAGCCAGAAATAATTATGTCGAATGGAGTTAAGTCGATTCGTTCGTCTTAATACGCTGTTACGTGGATTGAGAATGAGCCAGCTCACACAGGGTAAGCAGGTGCGTTTGATGTACCTGGAAAACAAGGAAGGAGATATCGATGGGCATCCGGCCAGAATAGGCTGGGTCCGTTTCTCCAAGTCCGGTCGCTCCGTCCATTATCGAGGTAGGACGCTCACAAGAATTAAGGGTGGTGGGGTGTCGGGAAATTTCTTCTGCCAAGATACAGGCGAAGAATATTGGGTCTCTGGTGTTAAGGTGCGTGGTTCAAATGCTCATTGGGCGGAGCCTGTACACATATATATTGATGAGGATGCCCAAGAGGCCTATGGCGAGCTTCGATCCGGGCGTTCACGTAACAAGTCGGTGCACGCGACGAGCGCGTGACCAAGGCGTTAGTAGCCTATGAAAATCGAAGAATACCGTGGCCTGGTTAAAGAAAAATTAATAGACAGACTTGAGCTTATTGGATTTAAGGCTCATGGCGATCATCTGTTCATAAATCAAAATGAGGCTTGCCTAGCGCTTCTTAGAGTTAAAGATAAATGGTCAAATTTGACGCAGCAGGCTAAGTATCTTGCAGTTGTAAGGCACAATTTCCTGCCTGATTTGGACGGGCGTGATGTGCAGGGGTTTGTTGAGGACCCTGCCTTGTATCCATTTAAGATAAATCCCTTAAAGTTATCGAAATTAAAGGTTGGCATTTTCAGAAAATCAATAAGTTACCATTATCATAGTTGCAATCTTGGGCACTATGACACCGTTGATATTGATTATGGTGAAGTGAATCCATCGGCTACGTTAGAAGAAATATACGACCAAATTTCTAGTCACGGCATTGATTGGCTAAATTCACTCACCCCTGATGAGGCGGCTCGCCAAGTTACCGAAAACGGAAACAAGGACTATATTGAGAAAATTTGGATTGAGTCCTATGCAAAGCATGGTTACTAACAAGGTTATAAAGTACGCGCCTGCGGCGCCGGACGCAGAAAGTCTGCACCGGTTATAACGGGGTTAAAGGGGGGGGAGGATGCTCAGTTCCTATGTGGCGATTGGGGTTAGGCTTGTAGCTATTTTATTTTTCTTTAAAGCCGTTAGAGAGTTTGTTGGGGTATTTCAGTTTTTCTATCAGGGTAGTCCCTATGGCAATGATGCCTCGGTATGGCCTGTTTTGGTCGTGGCTTTAACAAGCTGGGCTTTTGTGTTCATCCTTTGGTTCTCCGCTCAGGGTATTGGTCGTTTGATGGCGTCGGGCGGTATAGATGCCAAGCCTGAAAAGATGCCTCCTGTCTCCTTGTTGTCTGTGTTTGTTGCTGCGATTGGGTTGTTTGTTTTCTGGTACGGTATGGTTGATGCTCTGTACTACATTTCGGTAATTATTATGGGGCAGGATTTGGGTGTTGCTCGGATGTCTATTGAGATAAAAGCCAACATGCTTGCTACGGCCTTTGAGGTCATAAGTGGGGCTTTTCTTGTGCTGAAAGCGAGGACGGTTGCCGGGAAAATTAATGATGTGGCGCGTTAGTGATCCTTTAGCAATGCCATGTATGCAACAAGAGAATGATGGCAGGCGCTACGCAATAAGGACGAAAAATGAACAAAGACGAATGGATTTGGGTTGCGATCAGAATATTTGGTATCTATCTTCTGGTGCTGGCCATCATTTCGATTCCTGAAGCGATTGGTGCTATCTATGCCCACCTTAATGTTGCCGATGCAGCCAGCCAATCAGCTGAAATTGCCTCTTTCGCTGACTCATTACGTAAAGCGGCACTGTCCAAGGGGATAACGGCAATATCCCAGCTTATGCTTTTCTCCATGGCATCTTATTACCTTATCTGTCGTGGCAAACTTATCCATCGGTTGGCATCACGAGAAACTGGCCAGTAAGAAATGTGAGTCGCCACCGCCAGTGGTCAGACCAATATGCCGGCGAGTAAAGAGAATTCTCTGACATGACAAGAACAGTCCTATTCCTTCTCTCATTATCGGTGCTATCCGGTTGTACCAATGTGACAGGTGATACCCCCAGGACCATTTCTCCACAGGAAGCAGAAAATCTGACCGCTGAGCGCCTCTTCTCAGTAGCAGATACATTTTTCTCCGAAGCGGGCTATGCGTGTAGTGCTGATGCGGACGCCGGGCAGTTTCGCTGTTCCCGGGCGCTTCGGGATCTTTATATTCACCAGACAACCGCCGAGGTGAATATTTACCCCGGTGGTGAGGAAGACAAGACCCACAGAATGATCGCGACCCGCTGGGATGAGGGGCTGATTCCCGGTGAGCTGATTGCCAATACCTATGCCAACGATGACGTTGAGGCGTTCTGTGCCTATCTCGCCAGCGAGAAACTTGGGCGTTGCAGTGACTACCAGGGCTGAAAGCCTGCTAGTCTGATCCGGAAGTGTCTGGATGGTACTGACTTGATGAGCGGTCGGGTACCGTTGGAGCTTTGCTCGCAAAGCGAAGGGGCTTGTCCATTCTTCAGAGATTCGCTTTGCGAGCAAAGCTCCAACGGAGGTGGTGCCCTCCTGCCTGGTGATTCTTCTCAGGTTTAATCAATCCTCCCCATCCTCCCAAATCGCGCAATCGCTTCACTGTCACCAAAATCTTCTTTCTCAAATATCTGCCGCACTTCAATCTGCCCGATGCCTTCATCGGTGGCCGGGTTGGGAAAGCGTTTTGTTCAGGCCAGGGTTTCTTCGCGGGACTCGGCCTGTATCAGGGTGTAGCCAGTGATCAGTTCCTTGGTTTCTGTGAAGGGGCCGTCGATGACGATGCTCTTGCCGCCCAGACAGTGATCAATAGCTCAATGAAAAACGACCAGTGCAGCACAAAGTTGAGCCACCAGGGGTGGAAGCGGGCGGGGACGGTGAAGAGGGCGTAGGGCTGATCCACGATTGGGGCTAGCCACCAGATGTCGCCCACCACGCTGTCCAGCAGCATGTGCAGCAAGCCGCCCAGGGAGAAGATCAGGGCGAGAAAGGGGAGCGGTTTTCTTTTCATCTGGCCCATTGCCAAGACAGAGATACACAGCAGGCCGATCCACAGGATGGGCCAGTGGCTGAGGTATTTGTGGTGGTGGGTCTGGCCGTTGTCGATGAAATAAAAGTACAGCATGTCCAGATCCGGGGCGATGGCGCCGGCCATGGCGGTGAGGGTGAGCGCCCTGGGAGAGACCGGGAGGGTGCGGATTTTTTTCAGCAGGTGGCGGGCCAAAAGGTAGCCGGCGGGGAGGTGGGCGATAAACATGCGAATTCCTTTTATCGTTCAGAGGTTTTTTCTTGAGGCCTTGTGGTTGATGAGCTCGTGGATCGCGCCGCCAGCGACGCTCCTACGGCGTAAGCGTAGCGATGACGACGTAGCGCAGGGGGCCGCCGGGGGTCAGAGCGTCGAAGGGGTAGCAAGTAATCAGGATCAGCTGCCGGTCGTTGCGGGGGATCTGTAATGGGTGCGCCTGACTGTCGACGACTTCCTGGCTGCTGACCTGGAAGCGTTGCCTGGCGCCGTCGGCCCGTTGAACGGTGAGCGAATCGCCGTTTTCCAGGGTTTCCAGAAAGGCAAAGTGAGTATCCCGGTGGCCGGCCAGCGTCAGGGCCTGGTCGCTGCCGATGCCGCCGGCCAGTCGGCCGGGGCCGAACGCCAGTGCTTCGCCGCTGGTGCTTTCCAGCACATAGAGGGTTTTGCCGGCGGGGGCGGTGAGGCGTGCCACCGGCCAGGTGTCCGCCCAGGGCCAGGGGCGCTGGGGTACGCCCTGGTCCAGGGTGGTTTGCCAGGCGTGGGCAATCAGGTGCTGAGCCAGCCAGGCTTTTCCGTCCAGCCAGCTGGCCCAGCCTGCCAGTCCCAGCAGAGCGGTCAGGCTCAGTGCCAGCAGGCCGCGCTCATACCGTGCCATGGTTCTCTCTCCGTTGGCGCAGCCAGAGCAACAGGGTGGCGATCAGCAGCACGCCGGCCAGCCGCCACAATAGCGGTGCCGGTGTCGCCGTGCCGGGCCAGGCCGCAGGGGGTTGTGTGCCATGGGGAGCCTGGCTGCGAACGGTATCGTGCAGGAGTGGCTCGTGGGCCGGGCGGGACACGGTGTCTTCCACGGCAATAAAGCTGGTGTAGCGGCTGACCAGTTGATGGCGCAGGGCCACGTCGGTGATCTGTGGGGCGATGTCCGCTTCCGGGGTGCCCAGGGTGATACGGTCCATCAGGTCGGCGATCTTGCGCCGGGCCCACAGACTGCCGGTGCCCGGGTGGTTGTCGTTGGCAGGCAACGCCACCTGTTGTTGCCAGTGCCGGTCCCGGTAGCCGCTGACGGTGATCTGGTCCGTGGGGGCTGAGAGTTTCATGGCCACTAACAGTGGCTCGCCGGCGTACAGGTCCGGCAGTTTTTGCGGCCAGTGTTCGGCGACGATGCCGTCCGGGAGCGCTACCTGCAGGTTGCGCATCAGCGGTGACTCCAACCGGCGGAACAGGGTATCCATGCCCTGTTGGACCTGACTCTGGTCGTTGATGTAGGTAAAGCTGCCACGGCCGAACTGGGCGGCGCGGGTCATGAAGTGGCTGTTGGGAGCGGCGCCGATGCCCACGGTGAACAGGCGCGCTTCACCGAGCTGTTGGTGCAGGGCCCGGAAGATACCGTGCTCGTTGCCCACGGCGCCGTCGGTGATAAAGATCACCTGGCGCAGGTAGCCGTCGCTGGCGTGCTGGCTCAGGGTGGCGCTGAGGGCGGGTAGCATGTGGGTGCCGCCGCTGGCCTGCAGGCTGTCCACGAAGTCTTGCGCTTGTTGGCGGCTGGCGTCGTTGACGGTGGCGGGTTGTTCAAACAGCAGGGTGTGCTGGCTGTCGAAATCGGTGATGTTGAAACGGTCACCGGGCTTCAGACGTTGCAGGGCCAGTTGCAGGCTGGCCTTGGCCTGGCGCATGGGGGCGCCGCCCATGGAGCCGGAGCTGTCGATGATAAACAGGGTTTCCCGGGGCAGGGTGGTCGCCTGGCCGGTTTCCGGTGGAACCACCATTAGCAGGGCATAGTGCTCGCCGTCGATTTGCTCATAAAAACTGGTGGCCAGCGGTTCGCCGGTGTCTTCCAGTTCCCAGTTGAGCAGCAGGTCCCGGTCCATGGGTACCGGGCCGGCTTTTGGGGTGATGGTGTAGCGCCGCCCGTGGCGTTGCGAGTGGATGGCATGGCTGGGGCTGCCCAGGGTGGCCAGGCGGCTGCCGGCGTCCAGATCGATGTGGACCGACGCGGTGCCGGCCTCGGCGTTGCCGCCGGGGTTCGCCACCGTATTGCGCAGCAGGGAATCCAGCGGATGGGGTGTTTCCGTGGCTGGGGTGAAGCGCGGCGTCAGTGTCAGTGGCAGGCGCAACTGAAAGCGGTGCCCGTCCACGTTCAGGGTCTGCTGGTAATGGAGTTCCACCTGCACGGTTTCGCCGGGGGCGATATTGGCCACGGCGGTGGTGAACAGGTTGGGACGTTGCTGGCTGAACAGGCTGGCTTTCTTGCCGCTGGCGCGGGCCTGGCGGTAGGTTTTTTCCGCCTCGGCCTTCCTGTCGATGCGACCGACGATGCGTCTGTCTCCGATGGTTAGCACCATGCCGTCCACGGCGGCGTTCTCCGGCAGCGGGAACAGGTAGCGCCCCTCACGAAATTGCTGGCTGGGGTTGTGGAAGCGCTGGGTGAGCGTGACCCGCGCCAGCGGGCCGCTGACGGTGATGTGAGCGTCAGTGTCGAGCAGGGTGGCGGCGGTGATATGTCCCCGGTCATCCGCCAGCAGCAAGGCGCCGGTGGCAGCCTCGTCTTGCCAGTCCGCCTGGGCGGTGAGTGTCAGCAGCAGTAGCGAGAAGAAAAACGTCAGTTTCATGGTGGCCTCCTTGTGATGGGGGCCAGCATGGCAAGCCAACAAGGAGGCTTTGTGGGGATTGTGTGGGGGAGGGGAATCAGTGAACAGTTAATAGTGAATAGTTAACAGCGCGGGACCGGTGTTGTGTCTGGTTTTAAACGTGGAAAGCCGCGCTCATGGGCTTGGGCGCGGCTTTCTATGCAGGCAGTTGGCGTCTATGTGAGTTCGCGAACTATTAACTATTCACTGCCTTTTACGCTGCGTTGCGGCGTTTGGCGATGGCGCGCAGTACGATCTGGTACTGGTTGTCACCGTATTCGCGAATGTCCGCCGCCGCTTCCTCGGCATTGCGGCCCACCACATTGATCAGCAAGCGCTTGAATAGCTGCAGGGACACATCGAATTCAGAGGTCTCTTCCTGCAGGGCAATAAAGGTATAGCGCTTCAGCAGGGGGATCAGGTCGATGATGTCGTCAGCCAGGTAGCGGTTGTTGGCGAAACGTTCCGTGGCCAGTTCAACAAAGCGGAATGCCAGCTGATGGGCGGCGGGTAGATCGTTGCCCTGATAGTGCTGTTCCAGCTGCGGCAGCATCTCCACCAGATCTTCGATCTGGCCCGGCATCCAGTTGCTGGCGGCCTGGCCGGCCAATCGCGACAGCAGCATGAACAGGAAGTCGTAAAGGTCGTGGACTTGCTCGTCGCTCACGTCGCAGACCCGCGCGCCCTTGCGCGGTTGCAGCTCGATCAGATGCTGTTTTTCCAGCACACGAAAGGCCTCACGAAGTGAGTTGGTGCTCACATCAAGCTGTTTGGCCAGCTCGTTTTCCGGCAATCGTGCCCCGGGGGCCAGGGTGCCGGTGATGATTTGCTCGGCCAGGTGCTGGGCAATCTGTTCGCTCAGGCTGACGGCTTTCAACGACATGACAACGGTCCTTTTCGGCTTCGGCGAGAATTATCCTCCGAGGGCATTACTATGTCACTAATTGAGTTGTTTGACAATTCAAGAAATCAGGGATAATCTAACCGTCACATTGAAGACTGTTACTTTTGGCTTGAACTAGCGAGGTATGAGCCATGTTCGAGAGCATGAATGCTGACGTAATGCTAAAAATGAAAAAATACGGCTACCTGACGTTCTGGGCGCTGATGGTGCCGCTGGTACCGTTCTCGGCCTACGTGGGTGTTGAAAGCGGTACCCAGGACTACTGGGCGTGGTTTATGTACATCTTCATCTTCGGGATTATCCCGATTCTGGATTTCCTGGTCGGCAAAGACCCGACCAATCCCGATGAGGCGGTACAAGTGCCCACCATGAGTGAAGAAATCTTCTACCGGGTGTCAGCCATTGCCATGGGTTTTGTGTGGATCGCGGTGCTGTTCTACGCAGGCCACGTCTTCATGACCAATGACTATGGTTTGCTGGGCCAGATCGGCTGGATCGTTTCCATCGGTACCGTGGGCGGCATCATCGCCATCAACCTGGGCCATGAGTTGATTCACAAGGACCCCAAGGTGGAAAACTGGATGGGCGGCCTGCTGCTGTCCACCGTGACCTATGCCGGTTTCAAGGTAGAGCACGTTCGCGGTCACCATGTGCATGTTTCCACCCCGGATGACGCGTCTTCCAGCCGTTATAACCAGTCTCTTTATGACTTTCTGCCGAAAGCGTTTGTGCGCAACTTCAAGAATGCCTGGCGTCTGGAGAAGGAATATCTGGAGCGTAAGGGCAAAAAGAATTTCAGCATTCATAACGAGCTGATCTGGTGGTACAGCATTTCTGCCCTGTTCGCGGTGACCTTCGGGCTGCTGTGGGGCTGGCAGGGTGTGGTGTTCTTCCTGGGTCAGAGCTTCTTCGCTGCCCTGGCACTGGAAATCATCAACTACATTGAGCACTACGGCTTGCACCGTCGTGTGAACGAGAAAGGTCGCTTCGAGCGGGTGACGCCGGCCCACAGCTGGAACTCCAACTACCTGCTGACCAACCTGGCCCTGTTCCAGCTGCAGCGTCACAGCGATCACCACGCCTATGCCAAGCGTCGTTACCAGGTGCTGCGTCATTACGATGAGAGTCCGCAGCTGCCGGCCGGTTACGCCACCATGTATGTACTGGCCATGATTCCGCCGCTGTGGAAGAAAGTGATGAACCCGCGGGTGGAAGCCTACTACGAAGGCGAGCTGGACCAGCTGTTCCGTGAATCCAAGCGGGTGAACAATATCGCCTGAAGGCAATGACGCATTGCCAACGGATCACTGATAGCTGAACCCGAAAGGCCCTGGCATTCGCCGGGGCCTTTTCGGTTACGGGCAATGACTTTGCTAGTAACCCAGGGTCTTGTTGCGCAACGCCAGCCACCGCCGGTGAAGGGTTTTCAGCGGGGTAATAGTCAGAGGAACACAGAGTCGCTGTTCGTCCAGGGGGTCAAGCGCGGCAAGCTGGCGTAGCAGCGGTTGCAGGTGGCTGTCTTGCAGGTTTGGCAGGGCTATGAATAATTCGCCCTCCTGCGGTGAGGCAGGGTTGGCGGTCAACATGCGGTTATAGCAAAGCGTATTGCTGCGCCATATCAGCATGGAGACTTGCGATGAGCAGCCATAGGCGTAGACCGTAGTGTAGCGCTCAAGGTCCAGGGTGTGGAGTTCTTGCCGGGCTATGAACTGAGGTCGTGGTGGCACCTTCCGTTGGCCAAACCATTTTCCAAGCATCCTGCTTACCTTGCCTCCGCCTTGATATATCGTGTGCGTCCCTTGCTCCGTCGTGGTTACCGGATGATTTGCGTAATACGCAAAATACTAGGTGCGGATTTGCATGGTGTCAATGCCGACAGCTTTGGAAAATCCAGCCATGACAATCGGCGAGATACTCAAGCGTTACCGTCTGAAGATGGGAGAAACACTGGAAGAGGTGGCTTATCGAGCCGGTACTGATCCCAGCAATCTGTCACGGGTGGAGCGCGGCATGCAGCAGCCTTCCGTTGCGCTTCTGGAGGCGTTGGCCAAATCCCTGGACACTCGCGTGTCTGATTTATACCGGGAATATGAAGAGGCGGCATCGGCTAACCGGGTGGGCGAACCTGCCCCTGCAGGTTGGGAAACCGACATGGGGAAGTTGCAGCGTCACTTCCGTGCACTCGATGAAAAGAACCGCCAATTGCTGATCGATTTCTGCAGGCTGCTTGAGAAGAGCCAGTAGTATGACGCCGTGACACAGCGGATAGCGCAAACCAAAAGCCCCGGCAATGCCGGGGCTTTTTCGTTTCTGCAAAGCCACTGCGGGAGCCGATGCTTGCATCGCGAATAGCGGTGCTTCTGTTAACCCCTTCCTGCCTCAAGCGGCCTCATTCGCTGCGCTCACCCTTCGGGCCGCACTTCGTGCGTTACTCCGCTACGCTCCATTCCTAAGCGGTAATGTAGAAAGGTTGGGTGGGCTTTTCCTGGTGGGCACGGCCTTGCCGTTGGCAGGGCTCCCCCCGCGCAACTATTAACTATTCACTGTTAACTATTAACTGCCTTTTATTGTCGCCAGAACATGGGCGTAAACAGCACCAGCAAGGTAAAGACTTCCAGTCGCCCGGCCACCATCAGTACCGTCATCATCCATTTGGCGCTGTCGGTGATGTTGGCAAAGCCGCCACCCACCTGGCCGATACCCACGCCCAGGTTGTTGAGGCTGGCCGCAACGGCGCTGACCGCGGTGGTCAGATCCATGCCGGTGAGGGTGAACAGCAAGGTGAAGATGACCGACAGGGTGATATAGACCCCCACAAAGCCCCATACGGCCTGGAGCACCCGGTCGGGTACCGAGTGGCGGCCAAAGCGCAAGGCGAACATGCCATTGGGATAGATCAGCCGGCGCAGCTCGCGGATGCTGTGGTGGAACACCAGGGCGGCACGCACTGCCTTCATGCCGCCGCCGGTGGAGCCGGCACAGCCGCCGATGAAGCTGGTGAAGATCAGCAGGTAGGGAATAAAGCCTGGCCAGGCGGCGGCGTTGGTGCTGGTCAGCCCGGTGCCGGTGCTGAAAGAGGCCACCTGGAAGGCGGAATGGCGCAGGGCGTCATCGGCGGTCACATCCACCTCGAAGGCCAGCAGCCCGACAGTGATGAGGGCGGTATAAAGCAGGAACAAGGTCATGAAAAAGCGGAATTCCGGATCGCGCACATAGGCGATCAATGAGCGGCCCCGCCAGACCGCAAAGTGCAGGGCAAAGTTGAGACCGCCGATAAGAATGAACAGGGTGGCGGTCCAGTCGATCCAGGGGTTGTCCCAGTAGGCCATGGAGGCGTCATGGGTGGAGAAGCCGCCGGTGGCCACGGTGCTGAAGCTGTGACAGATGGCATCGAAAATGGTCATCCCCGCCGCCCAGTAAAGAACGGCGCAGGCGACGGTGATAAAGAGATACAGCAGCCACAGGGCTTTGGCGGTTTCGGCGATGCGCGGGGTGAGTTTGGCATCCTTCATGGGGCCGGGAATTTCTGCCTTGTACAGCTGCATGCCGCCCACGCCGAGCATGGGCAGAATGGCCACCGCCAGTACTACCACCCCCATGCCGCCCAGCCATTGCAGTTGCTGGCGGTAGAAAAGGATGGATTTGGGCAGAAAATCAATGCCTGACAGAATGGTGGCGCCGGTGGTGGTCAGCCCGGAAACGGATTCAAACACCGCATCGGTGAAGCCCACCGGCACGTCGTTGCTGATATACAGCGGCAAGGCCCCGATGACGCCCAGCACGGACCAGAACAGGGTGACCACCAGGAAGCCGTCGCGGGTCTGCAGCTCTTCCTTGTGCTTGAAGAACGGCAGCCACAGGGCCAGCCCGAGCAGCAGGGTGATCACGAACGACACCAGGAAGGGGCCTTCGCTGCCTTCCTGATACCAGTAGGACACGGCGACAGGCGGCATCATGGTGAAGCTGAACACCACCAGTAGCAGGCCGAGAATTTTCGAGATCAGTGCAAAATGCATGCGCTGGCGTGGCCTCGGCCGTTAGAAGAAGGTAAACCCGACCTGGAACAGTTTTTCCACGTCCCGGGTGCGGCGTTTGTCGATCAGGAACAGGATCACGTGGTCGTCCGGTTCGATGACCACATCATCGTGGGCAATCAGCACCTTTTCGCCGCGCACGATGGCGCCGATGGTGGTGCCTTCCGGCAGGTCGATATCCTCGATGGCCCGGCCCACCACTTTCGAGGATTTGCTGTCCCCGTGGGCAATCGCCTCGATGGCTTCTGCCGCCCCCCGGCGCAGGGAGTACACGTTGACCACATCGCCACGGCGCACATGGCTGAGCAGGCTGCCAATGGTGGATTGCTGGGGCGAGATGGCGATGTCGATATCGTGGCCCTGGACCAGATCCACATAGGCCGGGTTGGAAATCAGCGTCATCACCTTGCGCGCCCCCAGCCGTTTGGCCAGCAGTGAGGCCATGATGTTGGCTTCGTCATCGTTGGTCAGGGCACAGAACACATCGGTGTTCTCGATGTTGGCCTTGAGCAGTTCGTCCCGGTCCGTGGCCAGGCCCTGGAGTACCACGGTCTGGTGCAGTTTTTCACCCAGCCATTCCGCGCGACCGGGACTGCGCTCCAGCACTTTCACGTTGTAGCGGTGCTGGATGCTCTTGGCGAGTCGGTAACCGATGTTGCCGCCGCCGGCAATCAGGACGCGCTTGTAGTTGTGCTCCAGCCGGCGCAGTTCGCTCATTACCGCACGGATATCGTTCTTGGCAGCGATGAAGAAGACCTCGTCGTCCGCTTCGATCACCGTGTTGCCTTCGGGAATGATGGGCCGGCCGCGACGGAAGATGGCGGCAACCCGGGTGTCCACATTGGGCATGTGTTTGCGCAGCTCGCGCAGCTCGTTACCTACCAGGGGGCCGCCATAGTAGGCGCGCACCGCCACCAGCTGTACCCGGCCACCGGCAAAGTTGACCACCTGCAGGGCGCCGGGGTGCTCGATAAGCCGCTTGATATAGTCGGTGACCACCTGCTCGGGGCTGATGATCACATCGATGGGCAGGGCGTTTTCGTTGAACAGCTTGTCGGCGCGGCTGGTGTAGTGGGCGGTACGGATACGGGCGATTTTCGAGGGGGTGCGGAACAGGGAGTAGGCCACCTGACAGGCGATCATGTTCACCTCGTCCGAGTTGGTGACCGCGATCAGCATGTCCGCGTCTTCCGCGCCGGCGTCCTTGAGCACCGCCGGGTAACAGCCCATGCCGTGCACGGTGCCGATATCCAGGCGGTCACCCAGTTCGCGCAGGCGTTCCGCATCGGTGTCGATGACGGTGATGTCGTTGCGCTCGTTGGCCAGGTTTTCGGCCAGGGTGCCGCCCACCTGGCCGGCACCGAGAATAATAATCTTCATGGACTACGCTAGCGCCCCCGATTCCTTGCGCAAACACGCCAGATAGAAACCGTCTGGCCCATGATGTTGCGGGAACAGCTGCCATCCCGCGCTCACCATTGTGGCCCCTTCCGGCCGTGGCGTCACATCCCGGGCCTGTGGCTGGCGTTGCAGGAAGGCGCTGACCTGGTGGTCGTTTTCGTCCCGCAGTACCGAACAGGTGGCATACACCAGCATGCCGCCGGGTTTGAGCAGCGGCCATAGTGCATCCAGCATGCGCGCTTGTAAATCAACCAGTGCAGGAATGTCCGACGCCTTGCGGTGCCATTTTACATCCGGCTGGCGGCGCAGGATGCCGGTGGCAGAGCAGGGGGCATCCAGCAGGATGGCATCGAAGGGGGTGCCGTCCCACCAGCTCTGCGGGTCGCTGGCATCGCCCTGCAGCAGAGTGATGTCAGCGTTGAGGCGGGCCAGGTTTTCCCGGATGCGCGCCAGCCGCTTGCCTTCCAGTTCCAGGGCGACCACGTCGGCATCCGGGAATTTCTCACAGAGCTGCCCGGTTTTACCGCCGGGGGCGGCACAGGCGTCGAGAATGCGGCCGCCAGGCGGGCATTGCAGCACCTCGCCGGGCAACTGGGCGGCTTCGTCCTGGACCGACAGGGCGCCCTGTTCAAAACCGGGCAGCTGGAATACCGGCCGTGCCGGGCTCAGGTAGATGCTCCAGGGGGACAGTTCGCCGGGGCGGGCGCCGTCACCCAGGGCGGCAATGGCGCCGGCCCGCTGCTGCTGGCGGCGATTGACCCGCAGGGTGAAAGGCGGTGTTTGCAGGTTGGCCCGGGCCATGGCTTCGGCCTCGACGGGCCAGTCCTGTTGCCAGCGCCTGAACAGCCAGTCCGGCAGGCTGAGTCGGATGTTGGGGCTGGCGTCGGCGACGGCATCGTCAATCGTCAGCTTGCTGGCCTTGCGCAGAATGGCATTGCTGAGCCCGGCGGCCCAGGGGGCTTTCAGTTTGCGACACAGCTGGGGGTAGGCGTTGACGATGGCGTGGGCCGGACGGTCGCTGAACCAGAGCTCGTAAAGCCCGGCCAGCAGGGCCAGCCGCACCGGTTGGGCGCTGGCTTTGAGGGGTTTGTCCAGTTGCTGGTTGAGCCAGTGGTTGAGGGGCCGAAGGTGCCGGCAGACGCCAAAGCAGATATCGCGCATCAGGCCGCCGTCGGCGCCCTGCAGGGGAAAGTCGCGCAGCACTTCGCGCAGGCTTTCCCCGTCGCCTTTGCCGGGCAGCACCCGGTTGAGGGCGCGTACCGCGGTCAGGCGCGGGTCAGACGTTGTCAATGGAGTCACCCAGCGGTTCGCCGACCTTGAACAGATCCGGGTTGCCGCGAAGCAGGTCCGCCACGGCCATGCGACGCTTGCCGGGCAATTGCAGTTCTTCAAGAATCAGCACGCCATCGCCGGTGGCCACCTGGATGCCGCTGTCGTCCACGTTGAGGATGTGGCCGGGTTCATCGCTGTCGTGGCCGGGCTGGGGGCTTTCACTGGCTTTCCAGATACGCATGGGTTGACCGTTCAGGGGTACCCAGCTCACCGGAAAGGGATTGAAGGCACGAATGCGGTTGTAAAGCGCGCGGGTGGGCAAGCGGAAATCCAGCCGTGCTTCCGCCTTGCTCAGTTTGTGGGCGTAGGTGACGCCGTCGTCCGGTTGCGCGGTAGCGTTGGCCAGGTAGTGCTCCAGATCGTTCAGTACGGTTACCAGCAGGCGGGCGCCCTGTGCGGCGAGTCGGTCGTGCAGCTCGCCACCAGTTTCGCTATCGCCAATCGGCAGGCTTTCGCTTAGCAACATGGGGCCGGTGTCCAGGCCCGCTTCCATCTGCATGATGGTGTTGCCGGTTTCCGTGTCGCCCACGGTGATGGCGCGCTGGATAGGGGCGGCGCCGCGCCAGCGGGGCAACAGGGAGCCGTGCACGTTGAGGCAACCCAGGCGGGGAATATCCAGCACCGCCTGGGGAATGATCAGGCCGTAGGCCACCACCACCAGGGCGTCCAGATTCAAATCACGCAGTTGCTGGCGGATGTCCTCGCCCTTCAGGTTTTCCGGCTGCAGCACGGGAATCTGGTGGCTTTCGGCCAGTACCTTGACCGGGCTTTGCTGGACTTTCTTGCCGCGCCCGGCGGCCCGGTCCGGCTGGGTCAGTACGGCAACCACCTGGTGGTCACTGTCGAGTACCGCCTGCAGGCTGGCGGCGGCGAAATCCGGGGTGCCGGCGAAGGCAAGGCGTAAGGGTTTCAAGGTGAGCCTCGGGTGGTTGTGGTTCGGATGAGTTGAAAGTTAAAAGTTTAAAGTTGAAACGCGGCTCGAGAGCGGTGCCATGGAATCACGGGCTTTGCCCGCGCTGCGAGGTAAGAGCGCGGGCACGCCAAGCAGGCTAACCTGGCACTTGCCCGCGCTTTTCAACTTTGAACTTTCAACTTGCAACTCTCTCAAGCCTGCTGACGGTGCAGTTTTTCCAGCTTTTTCTTGATGCGATCACGTTTCAGCCGGGATACGTAGTCCACAAACAACTTGCCGTCCAGATGATCGATCTCATGCTGGATGCAGGTGGCCAGAAGTTCGTCCGCCTCTTCCTCGAAGGCGTTGCCGTCCCGGTCCAGGGCCTTGATGCGTACCCGGGCCGGGCGTTGTACCTTCTCGTAAAAGCCGGGGACCGACAGGCAGCCCTCTTCATAAGGGGCCAGCTCATCGGTGAGCGGTGTGATCTCCGGGTTGATGAAAACCCGCGGCTGGGACTGATCTTCGGACAGGTCCATCACGATCAGCCGTTGATGTACGTTCACCTGAGTGGCCGCCAGACCGATGCCCGGGCAGGCGTACATGGTTTCGAACATGTCGTCGATGAGTTTGCGAAGCTCGTCATCTACCTTTTCCACCGGCTTTGCTACCGTGCGTAGTCGGGGGTCAGGGAATTCCAGTATTTCCAGTTTGGCCATGTACCTTCTCGGAAGTTGCGATAGCACTCGAATTTCGGTTGCTAAATATATGATCGCATTGCTAATATCCAAAAGAAACCGTGTCCGTAAAAACCGGCCCACGGCAGCTCTTGGGGATGAGTCCAATAATGATAAAAGGAATCCGATGATGATGAAATCGGTCCAGCGCGCCCTGGCCTTCGGGCTGTTAGTGTCTTTATCCGGCCTGGCGGCTGCCCAGGTCATGCTCAAAGACGGGCATCCCGGCAAATATTTCGTCAAGAACGGCGATACCCTGTGGGATATCAGCGCCCGTTTTCTGGAAGAACCCTGGCAATGGCCAGAGATCTGGCAGATCAATGAAGAAATCCGCAATCCCCACCTGATCTATCCTGGCGATGAAATTCGCCTGACCTATGTGGATGGCGAGCCACGTCTCTCCGTGAAACGGGGCGTGGAAGAAAAGACCCTGCCGAATGGTACCGTCAAACTCACGCCGAAAGTGCGTGAAATCGCCAATGATGAAGCGATTCCTGCGATCCCCGCCGGTGCCATCGCCGCCTACCTGAAGGAAGGCCTGGTGGTCAGCCGTGAGGAGATTGCCGAGGCGCCGTATATTGTCGGGGGCCGGGACCGTCGGGTGATTTTCGGTGAGGGGGATACCGTTTATGCCCGGGATGTGAAAGATGAATGGGCGGATCTGCAGCGCGGCTACGGCTTTTACCGGGTGGGCGAGCAATATGTCGATCCGGACACCAATGAAGTGCTGGGTTATGAAGCCCGTCAGATCGGTCTGGGCCGTGTGGCCGACCATGATGAAGATATGCTGACGTTGCGGGTTACCCGCTCCAGTGAAGATCTGCGCATCGATGATCGTCTTTTCTCCACCGAGGATCGCCGGGTGCGTTCCGTGCTCTATCCGTCGGCCCCAGACACGAAGATCGAAGGCAAGGTGATTCGCTTCTTTGACCGTATCAGCAGCGTGGCGCGTAACGACGTGGTGGTGGTCAACAAGGGGCTGCGCGATGGCCTGAAAGAAGGCAATGTGCTGGATGTGTTCGGTCAGGGTGAAGCCGTCCGTGATCGCCAGCGTGGCGATATGGTGCGGCTGCCCCGAGAAAGAACCGGCTCCATGGTGATCTTCCGGGTCTTTGACAAGGTCAGCTATGGCTTGATCATGGAGTCCACACGCCCCATCTACATGAACGATATCGCCGAGAGTCCGGCAGGTAGCTACTGACAATCCATTTGCGGTAGCGCTCACCGCCGGGGTCCTGGCCCCTGACAACCCGTCAACGCACACAAGGAGGTGAGCGATGGACGGACAATACAAACGCCTGCTGTTGCAGGCGTTGTTTTCCCCGTCGTCCGCGGCCCTGGGCCGTGCACTCAAACAGCAATCCATCGACAGCACCGCGCTGGCCGATTTCCTGCCCCTGTTGCCCGCTGGCCTGAAAGCGCGTCGCAAACTGCTGGACAATACCGGCTCCCTGGCCGTGCACTACGAGCACCTGCGTGAGCAGGGATGGCGCTGGCTGGCCCTCGGTGATGCGGACTATCCATCCCTGCTTGCCCAGATTGCCGATCCCCCCGGGGTGCTGGCGGTACGTGGCTGTGTGGAAGCGCTCAATGCGCCCGGCCTTGCCGTGGTCGGTGCGCGTAATGCCTCTGCGGATGGGCTGGATAACAGTCGCCGCTTTGCCCGGGATCTGGCCGCCGGTGGCTTTGTGATTGTCAGCGGGCTGGCCCTGGGTGTGGATGCTGCGGCTCACCGCGGTGCGCTCAGTACGGGCCGCACGGTGGCGGTGCTGGGCAGCGGGCCGGATCGAATCTACCCACCCCGAAATGCGCTCCTTGCCGGGCAGATCGTGGAGACCGGTGGGGCGCTGGTCACGGAGTTTGCCCCTGGCGCACCTCCCCTGCCCGGCCAGTTTCCCCAGCGTAACCGGGTAATCAGCGGGCTCAGCCTGGGCACCATCGTGGTGGAGGCGGCCATCAAGAGCGGTTCCCTGATCACTGCGCGAACGGCGCTGGCACAGGGGCGCGAAGTGTTTGCCATTCCGGGCAGTATCCATAATCCCCTGAGCAAGGGCTGTCACCAGCTGTTGCGTGACGGGGCCAGCTGGCTGGAGAGCAGAGAGGATATTTTCCACGCCTTCGGTGACTTTCGGCGCAGCGTCGAAGCCGCTGAAATCCGGGCGCCGGATCAGCCCGGGTTGCTTCAGCATCTGACCGGCGGCCTCAACTCTCTGGATTCCCTGCAAGCCCGCACGGGATTGCCGGTAACCGAGCTGGCCGGGCAGCTTGCCGACCTGGAACTCGAGGGCTGGGTGGAGCGGGTGGCCGGGGGGTACCTGAAGCGCAGTGGCGCGGCCTAGTCCGGGCATGGCAGTGGATTCTCGGATTTGACCTTTTCCGGCGTGGGGCGGAGGGTGGAAGTTCAGAGTCTGTGTTCGAGGTGTGCCATGTTCGAGATCTATGTGCCCCTGTTGCGAGGACAGGGCGAGTGGCGTGCGGTGGAGGCAGTCCATGTTGACGGCAGGCGCTACCGGATTATCGGCACCATGCCGCAGGACGAGGAGTGGGAGTTCCTCCCCGGCGAAGAGGTGGAGTGCGAAACCACGGAAGTGGAGGAGGGAAAAAACGCCCTTGCCGCGGTCCGTGTGACGCGGGTTCCCCTGTAAACCCGGATGCCATTGCGGCTGCGACTTGAGCCGGCCTGTGATGCAAGGTATTTTCCCGTCTTTCTCTCAGGGCGAGCTCGTCATGTATCAGCATCTGCATAGCGCGGCACAGATTATTCAGGCCGGGGGGGTGGTGGCTTATCCCACCGAGTCGGTTTACGGTCTCGGCTGTGATCCCTTTAATGAATCTGCGGTCATGCATCTGCTGGCGATCAAGGAGCGTCCGGTAAGTAAAGGCCTGATTCTGATCGGTGCGGATCTGTCCCAGCTGGCCCCTTACCTGCGGCTGACAGGCAGTGAGCATGAGCAGCTGGCCGGGCAATGGCCGGCGCCGCGCACCTATCTGGTCGAGGCCGGGGAGAACGTCCCCGCCTGGGTACGCGGTGCCTTCAGCAAGGTGGCGGTGCGGGTACCGGATCATCCCCTGGCCCGTGACCTGTGTCGGGCGGTGGGCCATCCGATCATCTCCACCAGTGCCAATATCAGTGGCCGCCCGGCGGCCCGCAATCAGTTCCAGGTGGCCCGTCAGCTTGGCGAACGCCTGGACTTTATTGTCAGTGGTGCCTGTGACCGCGCCGCCAAACCCTCTACCATCATTGATCTGGAAAGTGGCCGCATCTTGCGGGCTTAAGCCACGTATTCAAACCGGGAGACGGCATGTCAGAGGTATCACTGCAGGCGGTGAAAGACTACCTGCTGGGCCTTCAGGATCGCATTTGCGAGGAACTGGCCGAGGAAGATGGCAGCGCCACTTTCCGTGAAGAGAGCTGGGATCGGGAGCAGGGAGGCGGTGGCCGCAGTCGGGTGCTGGAAAACGGTGCCGTGATCGAAAAAGGCGGCGTGAACTTCTCCCATGTGTTCGGCAGCCAGTTGCCGCCTTCCGCCACCGCCGCACGGCCGGAGCTGGCGGGCCGCAGTTTTCAGGCCATGGGGGTGTCGCTGGTCATCCATCCGAAGAACCCCTATGTACCCACCAGCCATGCCAATGTCCGTTTCTTTGTTGCCGAGAAAGACGGCGAAGCGCCGGTGTGGTGGTTCGGTGGTGGCTTTGATCTTACCCCTTTTTATGGCTTCGAAGAGGATGTGGTGCATTGGCACCAGACTGCCAAAACGGCCTGTGATCCTTTCGGTGAAGGCCTCTATGCGGAGTTCAAGCGCTGGTGTGATGATTATTTCTATATCAAGCATCGCGACGAGCCCCGCGGGGTGGGAGGACTGTTTTTCGACGACCTGAATCGTTTTGATTTCGAGACCAGCTTTGCGCTGATGCGCAGCGTCGGTGACGCCTACATTTCGGCCTATCGCCCTATCGTGGCGCGGCGAAAAGACCATGAATACGGTGATCGGGAGCGTCAGTTCCAGCTCTATCGCCGCGGTCGCTATGTGGAATTCAATCTGGTCTATGATCGCGGCACCCTCTTCGGACTGCAGTCCGGTGGGCGCACCGAATCCATCCTCATGTCGCTGCCACCCCTGGTACGTTGGGACTATGACTGGCACCCGCAGCCGGACAGTGCGGAGAGCGAGCTCTACCGGAAATTTCTGATCCATCGGGAGTGGTTATGACGGCCTTGTATTGTGTGTTCGGCAATCCGGTGGCCCATTCCCGGTCGCCGGATATTCATCATGCGTTTGCCGCCCAGCGTGATGAGGATCTGCGCTATGAAAAACGCGAAGCGCCGCTGCAAGACTTTGCCGGGGCGGTGAAAGCCTTTCGTAACGAGGGGGGGCTTGGCGCCAATGTGACCGTGCCTTTCAAGGAGCAGGCTTTCGATCTCTGTGACGCGGTCACCGAGCGCGCCGGCCTGGCGGGGGCGGTGAATACCCTGTGGTGGGATGGCGAGCAGCTCCATGGCGATAACACCGATGGGGCCGGCATGGTCAAGGATATCCGTGACAATCTGGGCTGGGACATTCAGGGAAAGCGGGTGCTGGTGCTGGGTGCGGGGGGTGCGGTGCGCGGCGTGATGGGTCCCCTGCTGGCGGAAGCGCCGACGCTGGTGCGCATTGCCAACCGCACGGAAGAGAAGGCGGCGATCCTGGCCCGCGATTTTATGGATGGAAAGAATCCCCCGGTGCTGGGTAGCGGACTGGATACCCTCACCGGTCAGTTCGATCTGGTCATCAATGCCATTTCTGCCGGCCTCCATGGTGACATGCCGGCTCTTCCCGAGGGATTGCTGGCGGCTGATGCCGTGGCCTATGACATGGTGTACGGCAGCGAGCCGACACCCTTTATGGTCTGGGCACAACAGCAGGGCGCCGCCGCCACCGCCGATGGCCTGGGCATGTTGGTGGAACAGGCTGCCGAGGCCTTCGAAATCTGGCGAGGCTGGCGTCCGGACAGTGCGCCGGTGATTGCCGGGCTGCGCTAGCATGATGGCGGACAGCGCGGTGATGAGTGAGGTGGTGTTTGCGTCCATGGTCAGCCTGGCCATGGTGCTGACCACCGTAACATTGCACTACTGGACCCTGGCGGGATTGTCCGCATTGCTCAAACGCTGGCCGGATTTCCGTGGCGAGATCCTGTTGGTGGTAATGGTTATGTTCGTTGCCCACATGGTTGAGGTAACGCTTTATGCCTGGGTCTATCTGATTCTGGACCAGGGCGATACCGCCATGAACCTGGCCGGTGCGGTTGATGGCAGCTTTCTGGATCATCTGTATTTTTCCACCGCTTGCTATACCTCCCTGGGTCTTGGCGACCTGTATCCGCTGGGCACGTTACGTTTGATTGCCGGGGTCGAGGCGTTGAACGGACTGATATTGATCACCTGGTCTGCATCCTTTGCATTTCTGGTCATGCAGCGACGGTGGCGTTTCTGATTTTTCATGCGGGGCAATGCCGTTCCGTGAGAGGTATGGATATGTCCCTGCGCCTTCTGTTGATCGTTTCTTGTCTGTTACCTCTGGTTGCCAAGGCGTCCACCTTCGGTTTTTCCTGGGATAACGATCTGTTTGTGGGCTCCGACGGGCAGTACACCAATGGGGTTCGCGTCAGCTGGGTTGGCGATGCACATGAACATTGCGATCGCAACGGGAGTTTCACCTGCGGCCTGGCGTCGCTGCTGGACCCGCTGCCCGGCATCAGTGTGATTGATGAAAAACATGCGCTGACCCTGAGTCTGGAGCAGATCATGATCACGCCATCGGATATCAGTCGAGAAATGCCCGACTTCAATGATCTTCCCTATGTGGGTTACAGCAATCTGGAGCTGGGCTTGTTCAGTTGGAATGGCAACAGCCTGTTCGGCTATGGCGTGCGGGTCGGCATTGTGGGTCCGGATTCCGGCGCTGAGCAATCACAAAAGGTGGTGCACAAGATCACCGGTTCCGAGGAGCCCCGGGGCTGGGACAATCAGCTCGGTCATGATGCGATTGGTGGCGCCTATTTTCTTCATGCTCATCGGCTTTTCAGGTACACACAAGGTTGGCTGGACAGTGAGGTGGGCTATGCCTGGGGGGTGGATGCCAATAATTTTAACGGCACGGCCAGGGCCGGTGGATTCTGGCGGATTGGCCAGAATCTGCCGCGCAACTTTATCCCCGATTACGCGGGAATAGGCACTGCGGGTTCCCTGGTGGGCTTGTTCGATGGGGAAGGGTTTGGCTGGGAAATCTTTTTTGCCAGCTTTGGGGAGTATATCGGTTACTCCTACCTGGAAGAAAACAGCGGCCCCTATGACGTGGAATCCCGGGACGGCATTGTCGGGCTGGTGCTCGGTGGCGGCATCAGTCTGGACAATTTTTCCTTCACCCTGACCTTGCAGGGGTCGTCATCACCGATTCGTCAAAGCGACGATATTCTGAGTTTTGGGAATATGTCGTTTATGTGGAAGATTTAGCTACAAGCTACACTCGTTGGATAGGTAAAGGTTGGGAAGTTCCCAAGACTTCGTCATTTCTACGAAGCCGCTGTAGGAGCACCTCTTGAGGTGCGAACCTTGCGAAGCAAGGACATCGACCGCAGGGCGATCAGGGCTATTAGAGCTCGACAGGTTTGCTAATAAAGAAATACGAAGCCTGAATAAGCACCGGAATCGCGCCGCGAGCGACGCTCCTACAGCACGGTGCTGTCGCTTGACGCCCCCAGATACCGATCCTTCAACCGCACATAATTCCCGGCCACGTAGGGCAGAAATTCTTTTTCCTCCTGGCTAAGCGCACGTACCTGGCGGGCCGGTTGGCCGCGGTAGAGGTAACCGCTTTCCAGCCGCTTGCCCGGACCCACCAGCGACCCGGCGGCGACGATCACGTCGTCTTCCACCACCGCACCGTCCATGATGATCGCCTGCATGCCCACCATCACCCGATTACCCAGAGTGCAGCCATGCAGCATGGCCTGGTGAGCGAGAGTCACATCGTCACCAATTTTCAGGGCGAAACCGCCCGGATTGAAGCGGGAGTCGTGGGTAATATGCAGCACCGCGTTGTCCTGAATGCTGACCCGGGCGCCAATGCGGATGGCGTGCATATCGCCGCGAATCACGGCCCGCGGCCACACGGAGCAATCATCACCCAGCACCACATCACCGATCACGGTGGCATCCGGGTCCACAAATACCCGTTTCCCCAATTGCGGGGCCTTGTCTTCAAAGCGGCGAATCCCCATCACTGTTAAACTCGATAGCCGAATGTGGTCGTCAGGGAGGCCCATGAAACAGCCGCCCACCCGTATACTGATTGCCATACTGATCTTGCTTGGCGTTTTCCTGCTGAGCAAGTGGCTGATTTTCCAGACGCTGCTGCAGCCGGATGAGAGCACTCGCCAGCCTCTGCCAGCGGCGCCAACCGACGCAGGACAAGACACCGATGAGCAACAACCCGCTGATTGACTACCCGGAACTGCCGCCGTTTTCCAAAATCCAGCCGGAGCATGTACTGCCCGCTGTGGAGCAACTGGTGGCCGATGGCCGCGCGCGCATCCAGCAGGTGCTGGCGGAGGGTAACTTCGATTATGCCCATCTGGTGCAGGCCCTGGATGAGGAAGACGACCGCCTGGGCAAGGCCTTCGGTCCCGCCGGGCATCTCAATGCGGTGGCCCAGAATGAAGCCCTGCGTAATGCCTATAACAGCTGCCTGCCGCTGCTCAGCGAGTATGGCACCGAGGTGGGCCAGAACGCGCAGCTGTGTGCCGCCTACCAGACCCTGCGAGACAGTGATGAATGGAGCTCGCTCAGCGAAGCCCAGCAGAAAGACATTGATAATACCCTGCGCGATTTCCGCCTTTCCGGGGTGGATCTGCCGGACGACAAGAAAGCGCAGTACATGGCCAACTCCAAACGACTCTCCGAACTGACCAGCCAATTTTCCGATAACACGCTGGATGCCACCCAGGCGTGGACCAAGCTCGTGACGGATGAAGCGGAACTTGAGGGCTTGCCGGACAGCGCCAAGGCCGGGGCCGCCGACAGGGTCAAGGCGGCAGACAAGGAAGGCTGGTTGCTGACGCTGGATGCGCCGGTGTTCATCGCCGTGATGAGCCACTGCAAGAATGCGGAACTGCGCAAGGAAATGTATGTGGCCTGGACCACCAAGGCGTCCGATCAGGGCCCCCACGCCGGGCAGTTCGATAACGCGGCCATCATGGATGAGATTCTCAAGCTGCGCCACGAGCAGGCTCAATTGCTGGGCTTTGCCAACTTTGGCGAAGAATCCCTGGCCACCAAGATGGCTCGGGATGTGAACGAGGTGATCCGGTTTCTTGAAGATCTGGCCAAGCGGGCCAAGCCCCAGGCGGAACGGGAGCTGGCGGAACTAAGGGCTTTTGCGGCAGAGCAGGGTGCCGACCAGCTGGAACCCTGGGACATCGGTTTCTGGAGCGAGCGCCTGCGCGAAGCGCGTTACAGCATTTCCGAAGAAGAGCTGCGTCCCTGGTTCCCGGCGGACACCGTGATCAATGGCATGTTTGCGGTGGTCGGGAAACTGTTCGGTATCCAGTTCCGTCAACGTGATGACGTGGACACCTGGCACGAGGACGTGCGCTTCTATGAACTGGTAGATGACGATGGCAGTGTCCGAGCTGCGTTCTATCTGGACATGTATGCGCGTACCGGCAAGCGTGGTGGTGCCTGGATGGACGATGCCCGTATTCGCCGCCGCCGTGCCGACGGCAGCCTGCAAACCCCGGTGGCCTACCTGACCTGTAACTTCGCCCCGCCCGCTGGCGGCAAACCCGGGCTGCTCACCCACGATGAAGTGGTGACCCTGTTCCACGAGTTCGGTCACGGTCTCCATCACATGCTTACCGAGCAGGATGTGTCCGGGATCTCCGGCATCAACGGGGTGGCCTGGGATGCCGTGGAGCTGCCCAGCCAGTTCCTGGAAAACTGGTGCTGGACCGAGGAAGGTATTGCCCTGATTTCCGGGCATTACGAAACCGGTGAGCCGTTACCCAAAGAAAAGCTGGAAAAAATGCTGGCCGCCAAAAACTTCCAGGGTGCCATGCAGATGGTGCGGCAGCTTGAGTTCTCCCTGTTCGACATGCGCATTCACGCGGAATATCAGCAAGGAATGGATATTTATCAGGTCCTGAAGGAGGTGCGTGAGCAGGTGGCCGTGATACAACCGCCCGCCTTCAACCGTTTCCCCAACAGCTTCGGACATATTTTTGCCGGCGGCTATGCGGCGGGATACTACAGCTATAAATGGGCCGAAGTGCTTTCTGCGGATGCCTATTCCCGCTTCGAGGAAGAGGGCGAGTTCAACGAAGACACAGGCCGTGCCTTCCGTAGCGAAATTCTCGCCAAGGGGGGCAGCCGCGAACCCATGGAGCTGTTCAAGGCCTTCCGCGGCCGCGAGCCCAGCGTGGAGCCGCTGCTGCGCCATTGCGGCATTAACGGCTGATTTTTACCACAGAGGGCACAGAATCTCTCAAGAGAGTCTTTTGTGCCGGTGCTGTTAAGTAGCGAGTGACGAGGAGCGAGTTTCGAAATGAAAAACCCCGCGTCGCCGGGTTTTCGAAACTCGTTACTCGCAACTCGAGACTCAAAGGGTTTTCTATGAAACGCCAATTTATCGCCGGCGCCACCTGCCCGGAGTGTGGGCAGATGGACAAGATCCAGCGTGTCATCGACGGCGACAGGCAATGGATGGAATGCGTCGCCTGCGGGGCGACAAAGGATCTGGATGCCAAGCCTCCAGAGACGATCGATGCCCTGGCGCAACCGGTCACTTTGCAGCCGCCAAAAAAATAGTTTGGCGGGCAAAAAAACACCACCGGCAAGCCTGTGATTGTCGTCAGTAAAATGGCATAGGGATGTTTGGCTCCTTCCCGGGCCACTGCCCCGCCTTTCCATTCCTGCCCTTCATTTTGCCGATATCCCTCTCTTTTTCCTTTCCTGGCGGGCCATGATTACATGAGCGAGATGGGGTTGCGTGTCTGCGTCAGAAACCCCCTGAGGAATGAACGGAATTCATTAAAACAGGGTATTTTAGGGAAAAAGACGTAGTCGCTATGAAAAAAACTACGCACTAGGCGTGAATACCTTGGTGCCAAGGTGATTATTCGTTATTAGAATGTGTAAAAAAGTAATCTTTCGTATCCGATTTTACATTTAAAATATCTTGCCGCGTGCTAAGTTTCCTCCCGCTGTCTGTTATGTGACCTGTTTCACTGAACAAATGGCGAATTCGGTAATGACCATCCAAAGAGGGAACTTTTCATGCGCATGAACAAGCTTATTCTGGCATCTGCCATCGCGGCATTGTCTGCTCCGGCCCTGGCGGTCGACGGAACCATTACATTCAACGGCCTGGTAACCGACCAGACCTGTGAAATCACCACCCCTGCCGGCAAAGACTTCACCGTCACTCTGCCGACCGTGTCTGCCACCACGTTGAATGCGGCCGCGCAAACCGCAGGCCGTACGCCTTTCTCTATCAACCTGTCCAACTGCAGCAGCGATGGCAAGGTCGCGACCTACTTCGAGCCGGGCCCCACCGTTGATTTCGACACGGGCCGTCTGGTTAACCAGGCTAACGCTGCCGATGCCGCCACTAACGTTCAGATCCAGTTGCTGGGCGAAAACAGCCTGTTCATTCCTGTTCAAGCCGCCGGTGCCGGTGGTGCGCAGGACAACTCCCAGTGGGTTGACGTGACCGCAGGTGGTGCCGCTGACCTGAACTACTACGCCGAGTACTACGCTACCGGTGCAGCTACTGCCGGTACGGTCAATAGCTCCATCCAGTACACCATCATCTACCAATGATGACGTGATGGCAGCTCCCGTTCCCCGGGGGCTGCCAACTATTTTGGCCGGGTAATTCAATGTTATTAAAAATGAAACTGTTCCTGCTGAGCAGCCTTTTGCTGCTGGCAGAGTGGGCCAGTGCCAGTGTGATTATCGATGGCACCCGTGTGGTTTACTCACAAAAAGCCCGCGAGGTGACTGTGCAGCTTCACAACACAGGTGATTCACCGTCGCTGGTCCAGTCATGGGTAGACGAAGGCGATAAGGATGCAACACCGGATACCACGTCGGCACCGTTCATCATTACGCCGCCTATTTCCCGTGTTGAAGCGGGATCTGGACAGGCATTGCGATTGACATTTACCGGCAGGGATTTGCCCTCTGACCGGGAATCCCTGTTCTGGTTGAATGTGCTTGAGGTTCCTCCGGCACCGGAAAGTGCGGAAGACAAGAACCTGATGCAATTGGCATTTCGTTCCAGACTGAAAATTTTCTATCGTCCTGATGGTTTGTCGGGTCGAGCTAACTTGTCCAGTCACTCTCTCGAATGTGATTTCGAATCAGAGCAAAGAGTGATGCGCTGTTCCAATCCAACGCCGTACCACATCAGTGTTGTCAAGTTGGAACTCGCCCATGAAAGCGGCGAAAAAAATCAAGTTGAACAAGGGATGATGTTCTCGCCTTTCTCATCCCACAATTTCGAAATTGGTTTCAAAAACGATGTAAAGGAAGGGACAAAGGCGGTCTTTACATCGATAAATGATTTTGGCGGCGCAGTGGAAGCCAGTATCGATATTGCCCGCCAATAAAAGAATTAACGGCCTAGAGGTCTGGTAAGGATGCCAATGCTGTCGGCGCTATCATTCAAGAAAAGTTTCGCTATCGGTATAGCCATACTGACGGGCGGATTTTGCTGTGGGAATGCCTATGCACAGGAAAAGACGGCGTCTTTTAACTCATCGTTCCTGATGGGCTCAGCCAGGGATATGGATACCTCTCTTTATAGCCATGGCAATCCCGTATCGCCCGGTCAATACCGTCTGGACATGTATGTGAATGGACAGTGGTTTGGCAAGCAGGACATCGTTTTCTCGTCAGTACCCGGGAGAAAAAGTGCAGAAACCTGCTTCACCGTTGAGCAGCTTGCGTTCTACGGCATCGATGTTGAATCCATGGACGCGGCAGAGACGGATATCGAAACGTGCAAGCCGCTCTCGGAGTGGATAGGACAAGCACAATCCCGCCTTGAGATTTCCTCTCTGCGTATGGATCTCACCATTCCTCAGGAGAACATGCGCCGCGAAGCCAGGGGCTATGTCAATCCGGAGCTGTGGGATCGCGGCATTGATGCCGGCTTTATTGGCTATGACCTGAATGCCACTACCATCCGTGCCGACGAGTCCGGTTCCGGCATTTCAAGCAGTGACAACCTCTATCTTGGTCTCAACTCCGGTGTCAATGTGGCCGGCTGGCAGCTGAGACATAACTCAAGCGTATCCAGGCGTTCCGGTGACGGATACGACTGGCAAAAAACCTCAACGTTTGCGCGCCGTGCTTTCTCGGAGATTCGTAGCAATCTGACCATTGGTGACAGCTTTACCAGTGGAGAGCTGTTCGATTCCGTGGCCTATCGAGGCATTAATCTGGCCAGCGAAGACCGTATGCTGCCCGACTCCATGCGGGGATACGCGCCAGTCATTCGCGGCGTGGCGGCAACCAATGCCCGGGTTGAAGTTCGTCAGAACGGCAATCTTCTTTACAGCACCACGGTATCGCCCGGTAACTTTGTCATTGATGACCTTTACCCAACAGGGTTTGGTGGCGATCTGGAGGTGCTTGTCACGGAAGCGGACGGTCAGCAACGGAGTTTCAGTGTTCCCTATTCCTCCATTGCACAACTGCTTCGAGAAGGTATCAGTCGACATAGCGTTACGGTGGCGCAGCTGCGCAATGACGAACTTGAGGATGAGCCTCTGTTCATGCAAGCGACCTACCAGCGCGGTCTGTATCACGATATTACCGGCTATCTGGGCAGTACGGTCAGCCAGGGGTATCGATCTGTTCTGGTGGGCGCCGGTTTGTCGACCAAGCTGGGGGCTTTCTCGTTTGATGTGACCCGGTCGCAGACGGAATTCAGGAATAATGAGGACAAGCTGGGTAACAGTGTTCGCATCAATTATTCCAAAATGCTGAACCAGACCAATACCAACTTTACGCTGGCCGCCTACCGCTACTCCACCAAAGGCTTCTATGGTCTTTCGGATGCCATGTTTGCCAGAGAGTTTGACGAGCAACAGTTGAGTCTGGATGCGCTGAGAAGCCAAAAGAGTCAGTTTCAACTGACATTGAACCAGGCGCTCGGGCGTCGTTATGGATCCTTGTACTTTACCGGGTCCGTGCGTGACTTCTGGGATACTGACGGGGAAACCAAGCAATATCAGATGGGGTATAACAACCGCTTCCGCTCAATCAGCTATGGGATTTCTGCGATTCGGACGACCACCCAGGACGGTGAATCGGATAACCAGTTTGATCTCTCTTTCACCATGCCGATAGGCGGAGGCTACACCGGGAAGTACATTGATGGCGGTGTATCTCTGGATGATGACGGCTACGTGTCCAGCCGTGCCGGCATCAACGACTATAGCGGTGACCGTAACCAGTACAACTATGGCATGCGGGTAACGGACAACGAACAAAATGGGTCCACCGTTGGTGTGAACGCGGAATACCGTAGCCGATTTGCATCCATTAATGGTTCCTACAGCTATAGCGATGATTACCAGCAAGCCTCTGCCGGTGCGCGGGGTGCCTTTGTGGCCCACAAGGATGGCATCACCATGACCCCGCAACATGGCGACACCATGGTGCTGATTGAAGCCAAAGATGCAAAAGGGGCTGGCGTGGTGAGTGCCTCGGGTGTGGAAGTGGATGACTTTGGCTATGCGGTCTTGCCGTACGTGACCCCGTACCGGATGAATCGAATTACCCTGGATCCCAATGGCATTGACAGAAATGTGGAGTTGAAAGGGACCAGTCGTGAGCTGGCGCCCTATGCCGGTTCCATTACCCGGGTGACCTTTGAAACAGAAAAAGGGCTACCGATTCTGATAAAAGCGCACCGACGTGATGGCATCAGTTTGCCGTTCGCTGCCCGGGTCTTTGACACGTCTGGCAATGAAGTCGGTGTGGTCGGCCAGAGCAGCGTCATTTTTGTACGCAGCGAGCAGCGACAAGGGATATTGACGGTGAAGTGGGGTGGGGAGCAATGCCGGCTGACTTACCAGCTTGGTGATGTGTCCCCGGAACAGGAGTTCGGTTTTGAAAAAACCAATGCGATTTGTCACTGATCGGTTTGCCAGACTGGCAGGGTACCTGATAGCGGTCGCCCTGCTGTCCTTGTTGAGTATGGCGGGCCATGCCGCCTGTTATGTGTCGTCCGGATTCACCCCTCAGGACGTACAGATGGATTGGGGGCGTGTGTTGATTCAGCCGGATTTGCCCGTCGGCGCGGTGATCCAGACCCTGCAACGGCCAATCACTGGCAAAAATAATGCCGGCTACTGTAATTATGGTGGCTTTTCCAGGGGCGAGTTTGTCCGTAATCCCGCTGCAGTCCCCGGGTTTTCCAATGTCTATCAGACGGATGTGCCGGGCGTAGGAATTCGGGTTTATCGGGAAGCGGGCAATATCTCCACCTACTACCCCCATCAGATCAATTTCAGCGGCAATCGGCAGTTGAACCTGATTGGCGGGTATTTCAAGGTGGATCTGGTGAAGACGGCGGCGGTCACCGGTGCCGGCCCCATTGGGCCGCCCGGATTGTTTACCACCTATTATCTGGATGGCTCCGGCATCAACAGGCCGGTTCTGACTTCCACGTTGACCGGGCAGGGGGTCACCATTGTGACGTCATCCTGTCAGGTTGATGCGGGATCCAAGAATATCGCCGTCAACTTTGGCTCGGTGTCCAACCGTGATTTCAGCGGGGTCGGGTCCAGGGTGAATCCAAGAGATTTCGAGATTCGCATGCGATGCCAGGGCGGCAATGTGGCCGGCATGGATCAGGGGCTCATCAAGGTAAGGTTTGATGGAACCCGGGACGTCTCGAACCTGCCGGGCGTGCTGGCCATTGATGCTGGCCCGGCATCCGCCAGCGGTATTGGCATTCAGCTCAACCAGACCCTGGGTGGCACCGAACAGGTCGTGACTCTGGGTGAAGGGGTTGCCCTTGGGCGCACGCCCATCAACGACTCCGCGGAGTTTGTTCTGCCCATGCGTGCCTACTATATCCAGACGCAGTCAGGCACGGTCGGCGCAGGCACCGGTAATGGCAGGGCCACGTTCACCATTGAGTACCATTAATGGTACTCAATGACATAGCGCATGCTGACGGGCCCCGTCTCCGAAGCGGCAATACGTTCGTGGAGAGACTCTGACCGGCTGATAACCTCCGGTTGGGCGTGACGGTTTCCGGACACCGGCTCGAGATAAGTCCTGCCTATGTGCTGGTCAGCAGACAATGCCTGATTGCCGCAGCTGTCTACAATGACGTCCGTATACCCCACCTGGCTCTGCGTCCCTGGCTGACAAGACGCATAAACAACCGCTCCCTGGAATGAAATCGTATTGCTGGCCATGGCGGCTGAGGCTGAAAGTGCCAGTAGTACGGTAATCCCCGCTCGGCTTGCAGTGTTCATGTTGCCCCCTTCGATCACTATGTAATTATTTTGTCTAAGTGCGAAGGTTTATTTCTAGTACTTTTTCATTGGTTTTATGTAGCGATTGGCGCGCTCTTTTACATTCTCGGCACTCAAAGGTGGAAAATGGCGGATGGCCGGTTACGACATGCCGGTCAGTCGAGCAGGGACTGTTTCAGTCCAGCAACCGTCTTCACCATCTGTATGCGTAGCCATGGCACCCTTTCCATGGCTGGAAAGAACAGATCCCGTCCGCGGGATACCGTGCGACTGTGCGACTGGAAGGCGGGGGTCAGCCAGCGGCTCATACGCTGATAGAAGCGAATCTGTGGTTCCCGTTGACGGTGATAGTGACGCCAGACCTGGGGCCAGGCGTCTGATTCCGCAACCGCCTGGCCAATGGCCCGGGCATCGAGCAGGGCCATGTTTGCCCCCTGACCCAGTTGCGGGCTCATGGCATGGGCGGCATCGCCAATGATGCCCAGCCGGTTTTCCCCCCAACGATGCATGATCACATCCCGGTAAGTGGCGGGCAGTAGCTGGTCTTGATGGGTCAGTGGGGCCAGTAGAGTCTCCAGCTGTGGCCACAGCTGGAGTGCCTGATCACGCCAACCGGAAAAATCAAAATCCCGATGTTGCCAGTGACGCATCTGCGCCACCGGCAGGCTCCAGAAGAAACTGGCCAGGGGTTGGTTCGGCTGTTCCGGGCAGCAGCCGGTGGGCAGGATGCCGACCATCTGGCTCGCCCGGTGATAGCGCTGTTGCAGCAGCGGCGCCGCAAATGATTCCACCATGGGCTGAATAGCCCACATGGCGCCCCAGGGGTAACGCCTGTCATAGCGGGTCCAATCCGTTGGCCGCAGGCGGCTGTGGCTGCCATTGGCGATCAGAACCGCATCAAAAGATCGCCGACAGGGCTCCCCTGCGTTGTCGGCGATTACCGTGGTGTGCGCTTCCGCCACCTCCACGGCGCTGACGGTGCAGCCCATCAAACGCTCATGGGGCAGTGTCTGCAGGTGACAGTCCAGCACATGGCAGAGGCTGGCGCGATGAATGCCTAGACCGTGGCTGTGGTCGTCCAGGCTTCGGTAGGCAGTGTTCATGATGCGGCGACCATCGCGGGTGTGACCGATCAGGGCATCAACGCGGGCGCCATATCCCAGCATGGCCTGGTACAGTCCCATGTCCTTGAGCACTGACAGGCCGGTGGGCTGCAGCAAAAGACCGGCTCCTACTGGTGCCAGCGCCTCGGCCCGTTCGATCAGGGTGATGTGGTGGCCTTGTTCAGCAAGCAGGGCAGCAGTAGCCAGGCCGGCGGTACCGGCGCCGATAATGGCGATGGATTGTGGTTGCATCGAATGAATGTCCCTCCCTGGTAACATCCTGCTCATGCTAACAAGGAAGCGTGCTGTCGGTTGGTATCGGGCTTCAAAAAAACGGGCCGCGAAGGCGGCCCGGAGCGTGTTGCGTGAAGCGTGTCAGCGTCTAACTCATTTCTCCACAAACGCCCGTTCGATCACATACTCACCCAGTTCCCCGCCGCGGGTTTCCTTGAAGCCCCAGCCATCGAGAATGGCCTGGGTATCCTTGAGCATGGCCGGGCTGCCGCAGAGCATGAAGCGGTCGTTTTCCAGGCTCGGTGTCGGCAGGCCCAGATCCTCGAACAGCTTGCCGCTGGTCATCAGGTCGGTGAGGCGACCCTGATTGCGGAAGGGTTCGCGGGTCACCGTCGGGTAGTAGAGCAGCTTGCCCTTGACGAATTCGCCAAAGAATTCGTTGTTGGGCAGCTCGCTCTGGATGGTGTCCTGGTAAGCCAGCTCCGACACATGACGGACCCCGTGGGTGAGGATCACCCGGTCGTACTGGTCGTAGACCTCCGGGTCCTTGATGATGCTCATGAACGGCGCCAGACCGGTGCCGGTGGACAGCAGCCACAGATTCTTCCCCGGCAGCAGGTGATCGGCCACCAGGGTGCCGGTGGGCTTGCGGCTCACATAAATCTTGTCACCCGGCTGAATGTTCTGCAGCTGGGAGGTGAGCGGGCCATCCGGCACCTTGATGCTGAAGAACTCCAGTTCTTCCTCGTAGTTGGCACTGGCGATGGAGTAGGCGCGCAGTAACGGGCGGCCATTGTCCTGTTCCAGGCCAATCATGGTGAAGTGGCCGTTCTTGAAACGGAAACCCGGATCACGACTGGTGGTGAAGCTGAACAGGGTATCGTTCCAGTGGCGTACGCTTGTGACGGTCTCAGTATTCAAATTAGACATAATTAAATCAGCGCTTATTCCAAAATCTCAGTTGGTGGAAATTTAAACGAAACCTGTTTATCGGTAAAATGGGTAATTCCGATGTATTATATCGGCATTGCCGATATGGGCGTTCCACGTCTGACTCTACCGGAGGGAGTGGCCATGAAATTTACCCTGCGTCAGCTTCAGGTCTTCCTGGCCACGGCGCACCACGAGAACATCAGCAAGGCGGCAGAGAGCCTGAGCATGAGCCAGTCCGCCGCTTCCGGTGCCCTCAAGGAGCTGGAGGCCCTCTACGACCTGAAGTTCTTCGAACGGGCCGGCAAGCGACTCAAACTCAATGAGCTGGGCCGCCAGTTCTGGCCCCGGGCAGAGGCGTTGCTGGCCCAGGCCCGGGAGCTGGAGGCCGACCTGCTCAGTCACCGAGATCTGGGCCGTTTGAATGTGGGGGCCACGCTGACCATCGGCAATTATCTGGCGGTGGGGATCATGGCCGATTATATGGCGGAGCAGCCCGGCGCCCGGGTACACCTGGAGGTGGCCAACACGCGGACTATCGTGGAGCGGGTGCTGGCGTTCGAGCTGGATCTGGGGCTGATTGAGGGCGAACTGAACCACCCGGACCTGGAGTTGTTGCCCTGGCGAGAGGATGAGTTGGTGGTGTTTTGTAGCCCGGATCATGCTCTTGCCGGTAAGGAAGCACTCACAGATCAGGACTTGCGGGAGGCTCACTGGATTGTCCGGGAATCCGGCTCTGGCACCCGGCAGACGTTTGAGCGCGGCCTGCATGGTCTGGTACCGGAGCTGGATCTGGCCCTGGAGCTGGAGCACACCGAAGCCATCAAGCGGGCAGTGGAAGCGGGTCTGGGGATCAGTTGCCTGTCCCGGGTGTGTCTGCGTGAGGCGTTCAGGCGTGGTTCGCTGGTGGAATTGCCGGTGCCCCATCGGGATTTCAGCCGTGATTTCTACTTTGTGCTGCATCGCCAGAAATACCGCAGTCCCGGTATCGAGCGGTGGCTGGAATTATGCCGCGCCCCCGTGCGGCAACCCATTCAATAGGGAGTTGCCGTGAAACAGGAATGGCAGGCCTTCTGGCTGGCGCTGGGCTTTTTGACCCGGATTCCCATGCTGGTGAAGATCGATTATTCCCAGCGTCTGATGAATCGTGCCAGTGTTTATTTCCCCCTGGTGGGACTGTTGCTGGGCGGCCTTTATGCGGCGTTGTTCAGCGCTCTGGTGGTGTTCTGGAGCCCGCCGGTGTGTATCGGTCTGGTGCTGGCGTTTCATTTGTGGATTACCGGTGCTTTCCACGAGGACGGCCTGGCGGACAGTATGGATGCGCTGGGCGGTGGCTACACCGTGGCCCGGCGGCTGGAAATCATGAAGGATAGCCGTATCGGCACCTATGGTGCCGTGGCGCTGATAGTGGCGCTGGGCCTGAAGGCCGTGTTGCTATTGGAGGCCGAGCCGGTCTGGCTGGCGCTACTGGTAACGCCTGCCATTAGTCGTCTAACACCCCTGCTGCTGATGCGCTTTCTGCCCTATGTGACCGACCCGACTACCAGTAAAAGCAAACCGGTGGCGGAAGCCTTCAGCAGCCAGCGATTGCTACTGGCCACACTTTTCATCCTGGGGGTGGCGTTGCTGTTCTCGGTGTGGCTGCCTGCCTTGTTGGCGGTGGGGCTGGTAGCGTTGCTGTGGGGCGTCAGCCTGAAGCGGCAGCTCGGTGGCTATACCGGGGATGCGCTGGGGGCCAGTGTGGTGTTTACCGAGTTGGTGTTGTTATTGGGGCTGACTTTGTAGGGTGAATCAAGCCAGTCTCGAGGTTCGAGAAGCGAGTTTCGAAAATCAAAACCGGTTTTGAACTTCGTTACTCGAGCCTCGCCACTCGTACCTTATTCTTCGCCAGCAGGCTGGCTCCTACGCTGAGTGATTACGGGTTGAGGTATTTCCCCCGCACAATCCCGTCCAGTTTTTCATACGGAATGGTCAGTTCAGGTTGCCCCATGGCATAGGGGGCGATGTGGTAGACGTTGTAGTGTAGCACCAGGCCGTTCTTGCTGAAGTAGGCGTTGTCCGTGCGATCGAAGGGCCAGCTGTCACGGAAGGCCTGATCCAGGTTTTCCTCATCCAGCCATTGCTGGTGGCGGGATCGGGCCAGCTCCCAGAAAGCCTCTTGTTGGCCGGGTTCCAGCAGATCATCCAGTCCCAGCTCTTGCTGGCGGGCCAGGTCCCAATGGAAATACTGCACCCCGGGTTGGCCGTGGGCGCCACCGGTGTACTCGTAACTGTCCAGACGCAGGGTCAGCAGGTCACCGCGGCGACCCTGGCGCTTGATGGTGGCGTTCAGCTCCCAACCCTGTCGGGACGCCATGGCCATGTCCGACGCATCGGCCAGAAACGCATCCACCAGCCCTTCGATGGTGCCGTCATGGGGGCTGCTGCCCTGGTTCTGGACCAGCATGCCGGCCAGCTGGGTGGTGATCGCATCGTTCAGGGTCGGTTGGTTCTCAAAGGTGATCCATTCCAGCTCAACCCGTGGGCAGCCGTCCCCCTGGCATTGCTCGTCGGTCTTTTTCAGGGTGTGAAGAATGCGTATCAGCTCACCGGTATTGCCCGGTACGTTGTCAGACTGCTGGCTGGTGGTGTCCGCCTTGGCATCAGGGGAATCGCTATCCTGAGTATTGTTATCACAACCTGCCAGCATTGCAGCCGCCAGCAGAAACAGAAATCTGATGCGCATGGGGTCGCCTTTTCACAAAGTTCGGAATGGGGGCATTTAACGGCAGCAGCCTTGCTTTTTGCAACCGGGAACCGGACAGGTTGATGAAATAACGGGCCCGTAACAGGTTCTTTGCTAGCCTGCTATGCTAGCCGGTTTCACAGACACTGTATCAAAGGGAGAAACGCAATGAGCTTCTGGACGGTTTACCTTTCCGGAGAGATCCACACCGACTGGCGCGAACGGATCATTCAGGGTTGTGCCGAGAAAGAGCTGGATATCGAATTTACCGGTCCAGTGACCGACCATGAAGCCAGCGACAAGGTAGGGGTCAATATTCTTGGCGCGGAAGAAAAGCGTTTCTGGGAAGATCGGCTGGGCGCCGGCATTAATGGTATTCGGACCCGTAAACTGATCGATCAGGCCGACTTGGTGATCGTGCGTTTCGGGCCCAAATACAAGCAGTGGAATGCGGCCTTCGATGCGGGCTACACGGCGGCATTGGGGACCCCGATGATCATTCTCCACGATGAGGAACATGACCATCCGCTCAAGGAAGTGGATGCGGCCGCGGACGCCGTGGCACGCACTCCTGAACAGGTGGTAGAGATGCTGGAATATATCCTCAACGCCTGACGCACACTCGGGGCCGGGCTGCCCGGCCCGCCCGTTTTACCCCTTTTTTTCATCTCCTCAGGAGTATTCCCGGGATTCTGCTTGTCCTACCGGAAGAGAGAGACCGACAAGCAATACAAGGAGTGCTCCAATGACACATCGTTTACTCGCAGCCGCCGCACTCATGCTGGTAACCACATCCATTTCCTGGGCGAATACCGAGGGGGTCCCCAATGTGAAGACCCCGGATCCGGAGAAAGTTACCGCCCAGATGGAAGATACCCTGGAAGAAATCCAGGCGTTTACGGTGGAGCAGAAAAACGATGCCATGCGTGCTGCCCGCCATGCGCTGGATGACCTGGACCGGCAGATCACCTTGCTGCAAAGTGAGATCGACAGCCGTTGGCAGGGACTTTCCCAACAGGCACGGCTGGACAAACAGTCCGCCATGGCCACGCTGAAAGAGCAACGTGCAGAGCTGGAGTCCCGTTATCAGGCGCTACAGCAAGCCAGTGCCGACAACTGGGAGGCTGCCAAGGTAAAATTCTCCCGAGGTTGGGACGCGGTTAAACAGAGCTGGCAGGCGCTGAATGCACCTGTAGCAGAAAGCACGGAGAGCCCTGAGGAAAACTGAGGGTCGTGCAGCAAACTGGGAGGGGCTGGCATGCTGACATTGATTCCGTTCGACGATGATCGGGTCGTCGGGGCAAGGATTTCCGGGAAGATCACCCGCCCGGAATTCGATACCGTGGCGGCCGCTCTGGAAGCGGCGCTGGCCAGACACGACAAGGTGCGTTTCTATGCGGAAATGGAAACCTTTGGTGGTGTGGCCATGGATGCCCTGTTCCAGGATCTGAAATTCGGCCTGCGCCACTGGCAGCATTTCGAGCGAGAGGCTGTCGTCACCGATCAGGACTGGATGCGGCGCCTGGCGTTGCTGGCGGACAAGCTGCTGCCCTCCATCGATGTCAAAGTCTTTGCCCGCGATGACACGGCCAGCGCCAAGGCCTGGATCTGTGCGGACTGATCACAGCCTCCTCCTGCCTGTTCGCCAGGCAAAAAAGAAGGGCCGTCCGGCCCTTCTTTGACGCTCCCGCATTGTGTTTCCGGCAGGCTATCCTGCCAGTCCTCGAAATCATCCAGCGCCTGGCGCCAGTCCATGCGGGGTCGGGTTTGTTCCCTGGCGACCTGGTGAGCGCCACCTTTGCGCATCAGCGGATCCATCGCCGCCCAGTTGCGCAGGGGTTTAGGGCCTTTTGCCATGGTTTTTCTTCCTCAAACTAAAGTGATGACATCCTTGGTATCCAAACGGCTCCCTGGCATGTCGGAAGCGGCGGCGATACTACGCCGCAGTTCCCGGTTCCACTAGTGGTGCCAGGAAAAATTGTTGTCAGAATCGTCATGCCCTGCGTCCGTTACCGGTCGTCTTCGTGGTGCTGTCGGCGATACTTCCCCGGAGACATGCCTTCCCAGCGGGCAAACGCCCGGGTGAATGAGCTTTGTTCGGTATAGCCAACCATGCCGGCAATATCTGACAGACCAAGCCGGGACTCACGCAGGTAATTGGTTGCCAGTGTGTGGCGGGTTTGATCAAGCAGGCTCTGAAAAGAGATGCGCTGCGCCCGTAACCGTCTTTGCATTGAACGGGCAGAAATGCCGTTTTCTGCTGCGAGCTTTTCCAGTGATGGCGGCTCTCGGGTGAGGATCTGCAGCAATTGTTTGCGATAGAGACCGATTTCCTCATTCTCCAGGGTCAACTTTCTGAGCTGTTGTTGCGCTTGATTGTCCAGAATGTCATGGAGATATGGGTCGGTTTTGGGGATGGGGGGAAAACAGATTCCTGACAGGGAAAACCAGTTTGGGCATTGCCTGGTCGAATAACACATCACAGCCAAAAAACTGTTCATAAAGCGCCCGGTTCGCGGGAGGGGGGCCAACAAATTCAACCGAGGATGGAAATACGGGTTTCTGGTTGATGGCCTGAATCAACTTGAGGGTGGTGCCCAGCCCCAGCTCATCCCATAACTGGCCACTCCAGCCATGCTCAAGAGGCCAACTTAACACCAGATGATCCGCGTCAATATGTGCCTTTACCGGGTTCATTTCTGAAATCAGCACATGGTAGCGCTGCCCTTTGGCCAGGGCATCCATGACGTTGTTGCTGCTCAGAAGCAGGTAACCAACCGGCCCCAGATACCGTAACGAGAAATGGTTAGCCACAGACAGGCCGAAGGCGGAATCCCTTACCGTGCGGGCACCTTTCTCCAGCATCTCTTTCCAGCGATCTTCCGCGATCCGGCTTCCGGCCTTTGGCATTTTGCCCAGCACGTTTTCGGCCGCGATCCCCCGGCTTGTCAGGTGGTCGAAAAGCAAATGTGAGTAGGTGGCATCAATGCAGCGCATAGGGTGTCGTGATTTGCTAAAAGCTGTCCGATTCTGGCAAGACGGTCAGGCGGCATCAAAGCCATATTTGTATACGTCATGTTGCGGATTTGTCGGAGTAGGCTATGCAAATAAAAAGACGTTGCCGGTGGGGCCTGAAGGCGCTTGTCTGGGTTCCGTTTGCGTTTCTGGTGGCATGTGGCGGTGGCAGTGGCGGGACCAGTGCGCCCCCCGTCAACCCGAACAATGATGACCAGGAGCCGGAGGTAGTGGATACCCCTTCACCCGTGGCTCCCCGTTCCTCCTGTGAGGGCACGGTTGCCGAAGGAAGACTGGGGCAGGCCGGTCGATGGGTGATCGATGCAGACTGCCGGGTGGTGATTCTTCAGGGGGTGAACCAGATCAGTAAACTGCCACCCTATACGCCAGAAGCCATCGGCTTTGGCGAGGATGACCTGCGCTATATTGCCAGCCAGGGTTTCAACACCATTCGGCTAGGATTCATCTGGAAGGCATTTGAACCGGAACCGGGTCAGTACGATACCGATTATCTGGAATCGTTATACCGTACAGCGCAGGCCGCATCCGATGCCGGTTTGTGGGTGCTGTTTGATTTCCATCAGGACATGTATAACGAAAAATTCAGTGGTGAGGGCTTTCCCGACTGGACCGTGTTTGATGACGGCTTGCCCAACCAGCCCGACCTGGGTTTCCCGGGAAACTACTTCCTGATGCCCGCCTTGTGGCGTGCCTATGATCACTTTCTGGATAACGACCAGGACCTGGCGGGTCGTCCTATGCATGAGGCGTTCGCCGAAGCCTGGCGCCGAGTGGCCGCCCGCATCAAGGATGTCGACAGATTGCTGGGTTATGACCTGTGGAACGAGCCTTTCCCAGGCACTGCGCTGGCGCTCTGTGCCAACCCGCTGGGTTGCCTGCTGAACAATCAGGACAAAAAGCTGACCGCAGTCAGTCGTCTGGCCGCGGATGCAGTTCGGAAAGAAGACGATACCGCGATTATTTTCTATGAACCCTTCGTCACCTTTAACAACGGCGCAGATACCGCACACGGTGGCGTTGGTGAAGACGTCCAGGCTGGCATGTCCTTTCACAATTACTGCCTGGCCAAAACGCCGGGTTTGCCGGGGCTGCCGCTTACCGATCCGGGGTGTGGGATCGAAGAGCAGTTGGTGTTCACCAATGCAGAGAGGCAGGCCAGGGAAAAGAACGATACCCTCATCCTCAGCGAGTTTGGCGCGTCCAATGACCTGGTAACGATTGAGCGGTTGATCACGCTGGCTGCAAAAAATCGTGTGTCCTGGCAGTACTGGGCATGGTGGAATCGTGATGTTTGCTGCGAGCGTCCGGAAGAGGGGATCATTACCCATCCCTCAGACCCGCCACTGCCTGAAAACCTGAATCAGGAAAAACTGGATGTGCTGGTGAGGGCTTACCCGCAGCGTGTGGCCGGGGTGCCGGAGAGTTACGGGTTCGATCGCAAGAACAAGGTTTTCCATCTGACCTATTCCACTCAGCGTGCCGACGGGAACGGCCATTTTGCGCCCGGTTCTGTCACCGAAATCTTTGTCCCGGAACGGCATTATCCCGATGGCTATCAGGTGTCTGTGGAAGGGGGGCAGGTGCTTCCCGGATCCGCGGATCAGATACTTCGGGTGGTCAGCTATGCGGGGGTGGGGACGGTGACAGTCAGGGTGACTCCATAACGTTGCGGGGGGGAGGGGTGAGAGGCTCCCTAAATGTCGGCATAGCTTTCTCCCCCTTTCAGCCAGCGCCGCAATAGTGATTCGACATTCTCGGGGTGGCCGCGGAGCAGGTTGTCGGCCACCTCCCGGGCGGGTTCCATCAGGGACTCATCGCGGACCAGGTCGGCAATGCGGAATGCCATGTCACCGGTCTGGCGGGTGCCCAGCCATTCGCCGGGGCCGCGCAGCTTCAAATCTTCCTCGGCGATCACGAAGCCGTCGGTGGTGTCGCGCATTACCGCCAGGCGTCGTTTGGCAGTGAGCGACAGGGGCGTCTGGTAGAGCAGCAGACAGTAGCTTTGCTCGCCGCCCCGGCCCACCCGGCCACGAAGCTGGTGGAGCTGGGCCAGTCCCAGCCGTTCCGCATTCTCCATCACCATCAGGGTGGCATTGGGCACATCCACACCCACCTCGATCACGGTGGTGGCCACCAGTAACTGGGCCTCGCCACTGGCAAATCGGGCCATGCGTTCTGCCTTCTCCTTTGCCTTCATACGCCCATGCACCAGTTCCACGGTAAGGTCGGGCAGGGCGGCCTGCAGTTCCTCAAACGAGGCCTCCGCCGCCCGCGCCTGGATTTCCTCCGACTCTTCAATCAGCGGGCATACCCAATAGGCCTGGGTGCCCTGCTGGCAGGCATCGTTGATACGCTCGATCACCTGGGGCCGGCGTCCTTCCGGTAGCACCAGGGTATCGATGGGTTTGCGTCCCGGAGGCATTTCGTCGATCACCGAGGTATCCAGGTCACCATAGACACTCATGGCCAGGGTGCGGGGGATCGGGGTGGCGGTGAGTACCAGCTGGTGGGGCACCTGGATGCCGTGTGGGGTATCGAAACGGCCTTTTTCCCGCAGGGCCAGGCGCTGTTGCACGCCAAAGCGATGCTGTTCGTCGATGATGGTCAGGCCCAGACGATGGAACTGCACCGTCTCCTGAAACAGGGCATGGGTACCGACGACGATAGGGGCGCTGCCGTCGGCGAGGGCAGCCTGGGTTTCCCGGCGTGCCTTGGCCCCCAGGCTGCCGGCCAGCCAGTGCACCGGGATGCCCAGCGGTGCCAGCCAGTGGCGGAAGTTGTCCCGGTGCTGTTCGGCCAGCAATTCCGTGGGGGCCATCAGGGCCACCTGGTAGCCGGATTCGATGGCGGCCAGGGCGGCGGCGGCGGCCACCAGCGTCTTGCCGGACCCCACATCCCCCTGGACCAGGCGCAACATGGGGTGCGGGTTGCCCATGTCGCCAAGTAATTCGCCGATCACCCGCTGTTGGGCGCCGGTGAGAGAGAACGGCAGGCTGGCCTGCAGTTGTTCGAATAATGCATCCGCGTGCAGGCGCGGCGCATGGAAGGCTTTCTGGCCCGCCCGTTTCTGCAGCATGCCCAGCTGGTGGGCCACCATTTCTTCCATGACCAGTCGTTTTACTGCCGGATGCTTGCCGTCCAGCAACAGGTTGACCGGATCATCCGGGCGTGGATTGTGCAGTTTGCTCAGGGCGTCGGTGAGCGAGGGCAGGCCGCGTTGATCCAGCAGCGTGGCGGGAATCAGTTCTGCCGGAGGGTGACCCTGAAGGTAATGCAGGGCCTGACCGGCCAGGTTGCGCAGCAGTTTCTGGCTGACCCCTTCGGTGGTGGGGTAGACGGGAGTCAGTGCTTTTTCCAGGGGGGGCAGGGTGCTGCCAATTTGATATTCGGGATGATAAAACTCCAGCCCGGCTGCCCCGGGGCGGGGTTCGCCATACACGCGAATGGGCCTGCCCCGCTCCATGTTGTTCTTCTGCGCGGCGCTGAAATGATAAAAGCGCAGGGTCACCATGCCGGTGCCATCGGCTACCTTGCAGAGCAACGATCGTCGGCGGCCGAACACCACATCGGCCGCCATCACTTCGCCCTCGATGACCACCCCGGTTTCCGGGCGCAGACTGCCGATGGGGGTAATACGGGTGCGGTCTTCGTAGCGAAACGGCAGGTGGAAGAGCACATCTTCCAGACTATGCAGGCCCAGTTTCGCCAACCGTTCAGCCGCAGCGGGACCGACGCCTTTCAGGCGGGTGATGGGCAGGGCGGAGAGACTGTCACTGGCCATTATACCGCGCCGCTGTAGGAGCACCTCTCGAGGTGCGAACGGTACTTGGGAGATCGTCTTCAAACAGGTTCGCACCTCGAGAGGTGCTCCTACGGGGAGCGATCATCCAACCCATGATTAACCGGCCAGCCCTTCCTTCGGCACCGCCTGGCGTAGCACCTCAATGGCTTTCGGCCGCGGGAAGCTGTCCCGCCAGATCAGGGCAATGGTCCGCGCCGGAACCGGGGCCTTGAAGGGGCGTACCGCGAACGTGGCCTTGTCGTAGCCATGCTGGTGCAGGGCAGAGTTGGGCAGCACGGTGATGCCCAGACCGCTGGCGACCATGTGCCGCAGCGTTTCCAGGGAGCCGCCCTCAATCTGCACCAGATTGCGCTGGCGCTGGGAATCGATGGCCGGGCACAGTTCCAGTACCTGGTCCCGGAAACAGTGGCCTTCCCCCAGCAGCAGCAGGGTTTCGTCCAGCAACTGGTCCGGGGCGATTTCGGTCTGGGCGGTCCAGGGATGATCGCCGGGCAGCAGCACGGAAAAGGATTCCTCGTACATGCGTGCCCGCACCAGGCCGCCGCCGGAGAAAGGCAGCGCCACAATAATGGCATCCAGGTCGCCCTGTTCCAGCTTGCGCCGCAGCACGTGGGTGTAGTTTTCCTCGATAAACAGGGGCATTTCCGGTGCCGCGGCGCGTACCTTCGGGACCATGGTGGGGAACAGGTAGGGGGCCACCGTAAAAATGGCGCCAACGCGCAGTGGCGAGCCCAGTTGGTCCTGCTGACTCATGGCCATCTGCGTGAGCAAGTCCGCCTGTTCCAGCACCCGCTGGGCCTGGGCGACAATGGGTTCGGCCTGGGGCGTAACCACCACTTCCCGTGGACGACGTTCGAACAGGGGCATACCCAGCTGCTCTTCCAGCTTTTTGATCGCCGCACTGAGAGTGGGCTGGCTCACGTTGCAGGCCTGGGCAGCGTGGCCAAAATGGCGCTCCCGGGCCAGGGCGACGAGATAGCGTAGTTCTGTTAATGTCATGGCACTGATTCGCTTATCCAATTACTGGCCATTGTGCCTAGAAAACATGGCAGTGAATAGTTAACAGTGAATAGTTAATAGCTCGCGAGAAAGGGTCGGAGAGCTGCGGTAATAGCAGACGCGCGCCTACCTTGGATCAAGTGCGTTTTTCGCTATTAACTATTCATTATTAACTATCAATTGGTTTTTCATTTATGTCCCACATTCTGATTGCTGGCCTGGGAGATCTGGGGACCGGCCTTGCGGAACAGTTACTGGCGGACGGACACCGGGTCAGCGCTATTCGCCGGGGCAGCCGTTGCCCCGCCGGGGTGGAGTTGTACAGTCAGGACCTGTTGGAGGGTGCGGCCCTGTTGCCGCCGGATCCGGTGGATCTGGTCGTCATCATCATGACGCCCTCCGAGTACAGCGAAGAAGGCTATCTGAAGGCCTATGTCCGGGCGCCACAGACCCTGCTGGATGCGTTGGCCGGGCAGCAGCCGCTGCCGCCGGTGATCTTTGTGTCCAGTACGGCGGTGTTCGGTGAGGTGGCGGGCGAGGTGGATGAGCTGACACCGCCTCGACCCACCCGGTATAACGGCAAGGTGCTGCTGGCTGCGGAAGAAGAGCTGAGCATTCGCAGCCACTGTACCGTGGTGCGGTTTTCCGGCATCTACGGACCGGGCCGTTACCGGCAGATCGACAAGGCGGCGCGGCTGGCCCGGGGCGAGGAAGCATTACCGGCCGCCCAGTGGACCAATCGCATTCACCGGGATGATTGTGTGGGCCTGCTCAAGAACGTGGCGGATGGCTGGCTGGCAGGGCAGGAAATGCCGCCGTTGGTGATCGGTACCGACAACGTGGGTGGACGTAACCTGGACGTGCTGCAATGGTTGGCCCAGCAGCAGGGGCTGACCCTGGCGGTGCCCGACGACGCGCCCGCTGGCAAGCGGATTCGCAGCCAGTACATTCGCCAGGGGCATTACACCCTGCACTATCCGGGTTACCAGGATGGTTACGCTGCCCTGATCAGCCGATAAACGGCGCCATCCACCAAAAACCGGGGAAAAGTGCCAGAAATATCGGTAACCAGTTGAATTTAAGGTTTATTTTTCACTTTTAACTATGAATTATTAACTATGAATTATTCACTGCCCCTAAAGCGGACTTGCCTCCCGCGCACGCGCTAGTAAAGTGTGCGCCTCAAATTTTTCTGTGGCGGGCGAAAACCCCGCAAAAGCCCGTGGTGGGCGCGATGGAGTGAAGCGAATGAGCACACCGGTTGCCGTGGTAATGGGCTCCCAGTCCGATTGGGAAACCATGAAAGAAGCCTGTGACGCCCTGACCCAGTTCGGCGTGGGCTGGAAGGCGGAAGTGGTGTCTGCCCACCGGACCCCTCAGCGCATGTATGATTTCGCCAAAAGCGCCCACGATAATGGCTATCAGGTGATCATTGCCGGTGCCGGTGGCGCTGCGCACCTGCCAGGCATGATCGCTTCCCTGACCCCGCTGCCCGTGCTCGGCGTGCCGGTGAAAAGCCGCACCCTGTCCGGCTGGGACAGCCTGTTGTCCATCGTGCAAATGCCCAAGGGCGTGGCCGTGGGCACACTGGCCATCGGCGCGGCCGGTGCCTGGAACGCGGGTCTGCTGGCGGCACAGATGCTGGCCGCGGGTAACCCGGAGCAACTGCAGAAGATCGCTGACTGGAAAGCCACCCGGGCCGCTGACGTGCTGGCCAATGCTGAGCTGGGTGAAGGCTGATGAATCGCGTGCTTGTTCTTGGTGGAGGCCAGCTTGGCCTGATGATGGCGGAAGCGGCGGCCCGGCTGGGGCTGGTGGTGGATCGTTACGACCCGGAGCGGGCCTTGCTGTTGCCCGGCACCTCGGATCTGGCGGTGCCAATCAGTTGGGAGGAGTGTCTGGAGCGTTACCCGGTCATTACCGTGGAGCGCGAGGCCTTCCCGGAAACAGGCCTCTCTGCGGAGCTGGCAACAAGCGATCGCTGTGTGGCCCGGGGCGCCCTGCAAGTGATCCCGGACCGGTTCACCCAGAAGTCCATGCTCGACAAGCTGGGCATTCCCACTGCTCCCTGGGTAACCCTGGATCAGCCGGAAGATCTGGCTGCGGCCGTGGAAAAGTTTGGCGGCGTGGTGGTCAAGGCACGCACCGGCGGTTATGACGGGCGCGGCACCTGGATCATTGGCGAAGGCGGTGATCTGGGCGCGGTGCCTGTCAGCGAACTGGCCGGAAAGGCCATCATCGAACAAAAAATCCCTTTCCGCCGCGAGTTGTCCATTGTCGGTGCCCGCAGCACCCGCGGCGAAACCCTGTTCTACCCGCTCACCCGCAACTGGCATGTGGACGGCATCCTGCGCCTGAGTTTGGCCCCGGCCAATGCCTGTGCCGATCTGCAGAAGCCGGCGGAGCAGATGCTCAAGGGCATCATGGAAGAGCTGGACTATGCCGGTGTGATGGCGGTGGAATTCTTCGAAACCGATGGCCAGCTGATGGTCAACGAGATTGCCCCGCGAGTGCACAACTCCGGTCACTGGACCCACGAAGGCGCGGACTGGTCCCAGTTCGATTTGCATGTCCATGCCCTGGCCGGCGTGCCCCTGCACGCGTTGAATGTGCACGGTCCCACTGCCATGGTGAATCTGATCGGCACTCCCTTCGAAAGCGCCTGGCTGCAACACCCGGGTGTGGTGCACTGGTACGGCAAGGGCGTGCGCCCGGGCCGCAAGCTGGGCCACGCCAACCTGGTGGCGGACAGCCTGGAGGGGCTGCGCGCGGGTCTGGACGCCTGGGCAGATGTGCTGCCGGAAGGCTATCAGGCCGTGCTCGATTCCGAATTGGCGCTGGGCTGAAGCCAGAATGGACGAGCAGGGAGAATAACGCCTGCTCGTGAGTGCTGAGTGCTGAGTGTCGAGTCACGAGTTTCGAGGAGCGAAAGGCAAACAGGGTTTGATTTTCGAAACTCGTTTCTCGTCACTCGCGACTGTCTCCAATCCCCCCGCCAGGCGCAGGTTCGCTTCACATTTCCGTGGCGCACCTATCGGGTACACTGTTGGTTAAACCTGAAACAGGAATCCGGATGTGGCTTCCCCCCTTGCCATGACACGTTATCGACGACTGATCCTGCTGGCTGTGATGCTGGTTTCCGTGCTGCTCATTGTGGAACTTACCGGGCTGCGCGAGCAGTTTTCCCTCACGGCTTTGCGGACGTTGCTGGAAGCCAATCTGCTGGTGGGCGTGCTGCTGTTTGTGCTGGCGTTTGCCATCGGCAACCTGATACAGCTGCCGGGCTGGCCGTTTCTGGCGGCGGCCATACTGGCGCTGGGCACAGTGGCTGGCGGACTGGTGACGTATGTGGCGGCCTGCGTATCCTGCCTGGTCACCTTCCAGGTGGTACAGGGGGTGGGCGGCAGCGCCCTGCGCGATATCGACAAACCCCTGGCAAGAAAGATCCTCGCCCGGCTGGACAGTCACCCGGTGCGCAGTGTGATGTTGCTGCGGTTGTTGTTCCAGACCATGCCTGCCCTGAACTACACCCTGGCATTGAGCGGGGTGAAACGCCGGGATTACCTGCTTGGCTCTCTGTTGGGCCTCCCCTTTCCCTTGCTGATCTACTGCTTTTTCTTCGACCGCATTGCCCAGGTCCTGCAGCTGGCGTAACAGGATTCTGGCGTCAGGGAATTGCCTGGAAATGGCTAATGCCGAAGCAGTGCGCTCAAGCTGTCCACCGCTTCGGCCCAATCCGCGTCTTCACGAATGGCCTCAGCCAGAAAGCGCGCCTGCGCGTCGTTCCAGAAGGGCGCCTGGTGCAGGTGCATGCTGTCTTTCAGGGTGCCAGCGTACTGATGGATGAAGTCTTCGATGGCCGCATCGCTGTTTTCCAGGCCGAGCTGGGCGAACAGGGTGGGCAAGTCGTGGGTTGCGGTATCCATATCGCAGTCCCTCCATAGCGGATGACGTTGTCCCCAGATGGTGCGCTTTTTGACCGCCGTTGTCTTCCCCCGTCGGGATCAGGTTTGTTAACGAAACACGCCCGCAAGTAGCGGGCGTGTTGCAGGGCGAATGCGGCTTTTGCCTGGTCAGGCAATATCCATGATGCCGTCCATTTCCACCCCGGCACCCTTGGGCAGGGCAGCTACGCCTATAGCCGCCCGGGCCGGGTAGGGTTGTTTGAAGTGGCGGGCCATCACTTCGTTGACCAGGGCGAAATGGCTCAGGTCGGTGAGGAAGATGTTCAGCTTGACGATGTCCTGCAGGCTGCCGCCGGCGGCCTCGCACACGGCGGTCAGGTTGCTGAATACCTGCTCGATCTGCGCTTCCATGTCGCCGTCCACCAGTTCCATGGTGTCGGGGACCAGGGGAATCTGGCCAGACAGGTAAACGGTCGCGCCGGCCTTGATGGCCTGGGAATAGGTACCGATGGCCTGGGGCGCCTTGTCGGTGCTGATCACGGAATGGTTGGACATGGTTGGTTCTTCACTTGGTTGAGCTGCCAGCGCCATGGCGCTGACAGACGAAATCAGGAAAGGGGCTATGCTTGCACGCAGCAGGCTCGCACGCAACATGGGCGGTTCCAGCCGGCCTGTAGGAGCGTCGCTGGCGGCGCGATTCAACAGTAACGAGTCACGAGAAGCGAGTTTCGAAAGGCATCATCTGACAGGTTGTCGCCTTTCGAAACCCGCTTCTCGCAACTCGCAATATCACCAAGTCGAACGCCAGCGTTTCTGGAGAGAAAGCGCCCTCTGTAGTGAGGACAGAGGGTTTCTACAATCGGTGAATCCGCACGATGCTGTCCAGGGTGCGCAGCTTCTTGATGATGCGGGCCAGGTGAATCCGGTCCCGGACGGTCATGGTCACGTTGAGGGTGGTGAGTGTGGGATCCTTTTCGGCCATGTCGATGGTGTCGATATTGGAGCCCAGCTCGGAGACGCTGTTGGCCAGGGTGGCAAGGACGCCGCGCTTGTTGATCAGCTCGATGCGCAGGGCGGCGGTGAATTCCTGCTCCACCTGTTTGTCCCAGCTCAGCGCGATGCATTTTTCCGGGGCGTTTCGCATTTCTGCAAGCAGGTTCTTGCAGGTGTCCCGATGCACCACGATGCCGCGACCGGCACTCAGATGGCCGATGATGGTATCGCCGGGCAGGGGCAGGCAGCACTTGGCGTAGCTGACCATCAGGCCTTCACTGCCGCGGATGGCCAGCGGGCGACGGTCGTCCTCATGCTGACGTTCATCGTCATCGCGGGCGCCGGCCAGCTTGCGGGCCACCAGCGGCGCCAGGCGATTGCCCATGCCGATGTCTTCCAGCAGGTCGTCCAGCTCCACATAGCCGTTTCCGGCCAGCTCGCTCACCACCCGTTCGATGGGCAGCTCGTCCATGCCGATGTCATAAGAGTGCAGGGCTTTCTCCAGTAGCCGCTCACCCAGTTCCACCGCATCCTCGCGACGCTGGTGCTTGAGGAAATGGCGGATGTTGGTGCGTGCCTTGCCGGTGACCACGAAGTTGAGCCAGGCCGGGTTGGGGGTGGCGTTGGGGGCGGTGATGATCTTCACTGTCTGGCCGGATTCCAGGGGTGTGGAGAGCGCTGCCAGCTTGCCGTCGATGCGGGCGGCCACGCACTTGTTGCCGACCTTGGTGTGTACCGCATAGGCAAAATCCACCGCGGTGGCGCCGCCGGGCAGTTCCTTGATGTCGCCCTTGGGGGTGAACACATAGGCCTCGTCCGGGAACAGGTCCACCTTCACGTTCTCGATGAACTCCATGGAGTTGCCGGCTTTCTGCTGCAGTTCCAGCAGGCGCTGCATCCAGCTCTGGGTGCGGCTGTGGGTGGGCGAGCCGGGCTCATCGTCGGCCTTGTATAGCCAGTGGGCGGCAATGCCGTTATTGGCCATGGCCTCCATTTCCTCGGTGCGGATCTGCATTTCCAGGGGAATGCCGGAGCGCGCCTTGAGGGTGGTGTGCAGGGACTGGTAGCCGTTGGCCTTGGGAATGGCGATATAGTCCTTGAAGCGGCCGGGGATCGGGGTGAAGTAGTTATGCACGGCGCCCAGCACCCGGTAACAGGTATCCACCCGGTCCACGATGATGCGGAAACCGAACACATCCATGATGTCGGCGAAGGGTTTGTGCTGTTCCTTCATCTTGGTATAGATGCTGAACAGGTGCTTCTCGCGGCCCAGCACCCGCGCTTCGATGCCTTCTTCTTCGAGACAGTGTTCCAGGCTGGCCTTGATGGTGGTGAGGATTTCCTTGCGGTTGCCACGGGCCTTTTTCACCGCCTGGCCGATCAGGCGGGCACGCATGGGGTAGATGGCGTGGAAAGCCAGGTCCTCGTACTCCACCCGCATGTTGTACATGCCCAGCCGGAAGGCGATGGGCGCATACAGTTCCAAGGTTTCGGTGGCGATGCGGCGGCGTTTTTCCGCGCGCATCACGTGCAGGGTGCGCATGTTGTGCAGGCGGTCGGCCAGCTTGATGAGGATGACGCGGATGTCCCGGGTCATGGCCAGCATCATCTTGCGCAGGTTCTCCGCCTGCTGTTCCGCCTTGGACTCGAACTTGATCTGGGCGATCTTGGACACGCCATCCACCAGCTCGGCCACTTCTTCGCTGAATTCCCCGGCCAGCTGTTCCTTGGAGATGCCGGTGTCCTCGATCACGTCGTGCAGCATGGCAGCCATCAGTGAGGCATGGTCCATGTGCATGTCGGTGAGGATGTTGGCCACGGCCAGCGGGTGGGTGATGTACGGGTCCCCGGTGCGGCGGTACTGCCCCTCGTGCGCTTGCTCGGCAAAATGGTATGCGCGTACGACCTGGGCGATCTGATCGTCGTCCAGGTAACTGCGTAACCGTTTTTCCAGGTTATGAATGGTGGGCAAAAGTCCTCGTCACGCCCGGGGCGGAGTAATGATCAGGAATGACTTCAAGCTTAGATTTGGCGAGGGGATTTGTCTATGACAAGGGCGATAGTCACCGGCAATGAATTTTCCGGGTGGGTCGCGGAGGGGAAAAGTGGCAGACAGGGAAATACCGGCAAGCGCCCGGGCGGGCACTTGCCAGAGACGGTATTACTCGCCGAAGGACTGGGTCAGCAGGGCCAGTTCGTCCACGTCAGCGCTGCGGTCAGCGATCGGGTTGTCCACGGATTCGGAGGTCACGTGACCTTCGGCGATTTCACGCAGGGCCACCACGGTGGGTTTGTCGTTTTCCCAGGCCACGCGGGGTTCCTTGCCACCGGTCTGCAGTTGACGGGCGCGCTTGCCGGCTACCAGTACCAGCTCAAAGCGGTTATCCAGTTTTTCCAGGCAATCTTCAACGGTTACACGGGCCATGCTGTTCTCCTACAGGGTGGCGATGCCGATGGCGGCAGCGCCTGAAATTCGCGAGGGGGAGCGATTTTACTGGTGAATTGGTGAGCAAGTCCAGCGCCGCCGGGCAGCCTACCGTTTGCCCAGCAGATTGCTCAGGGTGGCCGCGAGCCGTGCGGATTGCCGGGATGTGATCAGCCGGCGGGCTTCCAGGATGGCTTCCAGTTCGTACAGAGCGCGCTGGAAATCATCGTTCACTACCAGATAGTCGAACTCTCCGTAATGGCTCATCTCCTCCTGGGCACCGTCCAGACGTTGCTGGATCACCGTCTCGTCGTCGGTGTCCCGCCCGCGCAGGCGCTCGGCCAGGGTTTCCAGGGACGGCGGCAGGATAAAGATGCTCACCGAGTCCGGCAGCTGCTTGCGGATCTGGGTGGCGCCCTGCCAGTCGATCTCCAGAATTACGTCATCGCCGCTGCGCAGGGTCTGGGCCACCCAGTCGGCGCTGGTGCCGTACAGGTTGCCGAACACCTCGGCATGTTCCAGAAACCGGCCCTGCTCCACCTGGCGAACAAAGGTGTCGCGGTCGGTGAAGTGGTAGTTCACCCCGTCTTCTTCCCCGGGACGCATGGCGCGGGTGGTATGGGAGACGGAGATGCGCACTTGCTCCAGCTTGTCGACCAGCGCCGCCACCAGGCTGGTCTTGCCGGCGCCGGACGGGGCGGAAATGATATACAGCGTGCCTTTGTCGGCCATAACAAGCAGTGTCCTGTGATTCCCATAAAGGGCGCATTATAGGCGCAAAGGCGGGGGGCGTCATATGGGGCCTGATGGCAGGGCGAGCCGTCACAGGTTACAGTTTTCCCTGCGACCCATTCCATGGCGAAGGGAGCGAGTCGGTGTGGCCCGGTGGGGCGCACAAGCTTCTAGAAGGTTGAATCGTTAACAGATTGATTTTTTGCATGAGTGTTTGGGGGGGCTAAACGCTATTTCAGAAGTGAGAGTTGGTAACTGATTGATTTCTGGTTTTAAGTTTGTGCGTGTCCCTTAAGTGCTTGATTTGGCAAATGGAAGAAGCGGGCATTGAGATTTTGACCCACGTGCTGCCGGTATGAAAGCTGAGATTGTTCAGACAATGAAAGATGCGATTGATGAGAATAAAGAAAACTTTAGGAAGCATCTTGGAAATTTGCGAGACAAGGAACTGAAAAGGAAGCTAGACCAATTAAAAGAAAAGCTGGATGACTTTGTTGGTTTTGTGGAGTTTTGAAGATGCTAACTATTCATGTTTTTCCGACTAATTTGCATGGTTTTGATGTGGGAAAAAGAACCCTGTCAGCTTGGAGCGGTGGCGGATTCAGTTATCGCAAAGGCTTTGGGCGAGGTTATGATGCTTTTCTTGGTCATTCAGCGATGCTAGGTAAAGATGTTGGTTTGGCCAGTGCTCCAATTCTAGGAAGTGTGATTGTTAGTCTAGATGGCTATTTTGTTGCTCCTGATGTTGTTGATAAAAATAAATTTGAAGAGGCGATGCGCTGTTATTTGAAACTTTTCCCAGGAAAAACTTTTGACTCGGAAAGCAATGATGTTCTTTTCTTTCCTGATGCCGTTAATATAGTCGATGCCGAGGATTATGATTATGAGGGGGATAACTATGCGTTTCACTACTCAATAGATAGTAAAGAGGTGGAAAATATTAAGTCGAAGAATATTGGTGTCTCCCGTATTTTCCCATCAGGTGTTTGTGTTCATGAAGCCCCTAGGGGGCATCGGTTCGTGGCGCTTGATTCTAGGTTAAATGAGCTATGGTCAATTGAAAGAAAACACCTTGATGCTGCATTTTGCCCTGTGAATATTGCTGAAGGTCCAGTGGCTGATACCGTTTTATTAAATCTTGGTTACCTTGATGGAAAAGACGCTAACGGCAGCGACAATGATGTGGCCCTGCTGGAGCAAGTGTCAGGGAAATGCCTATGGAAGGTGACGTTTCCACAGGTTGTAAACAGTATCTGGTCAGACGAGAAATATGTCTACGTTTCTTCTCAAGGGTCGGCTTATGTGCTCGACCCGGAAAGTGGCGATATCGTCAAAAGTCTGGAAAATGTGTTCGGTGTGGAAAGTAATCAGCGTTATCAACAAAACAAAATGTACCAGTCTGTATTAAAAAGTACGCTCGTTTCAGACGGGGCGCACCTTTACTTTTTCAACACTAGCTACTTGCTTGATTCAAGTGCCGATTGTAAAGAGTTTTGGATTTTTGATTTGGCAACATTGGAATGTTTGCGTCATGAAGATTTGCCGATAGGTTATGCCGTTGATAGAAACCTGGAACCCCGGTTCTCTGAAGGAAAGCTCTATGTGCCTATGACTCGCAGCTTTTGGGGTAACGAGGGAGGGGCTTTGGTAGAGTTTGATCCAGATGATATTCATTCAGATTTTGTCTGTGACGCGGAGGTGTCGTTTGTGGAATCTCTGCGGAGAAATGGGGGGGGGAAGAATATGTGTTGACTACGGATTACCCCTGCCTAGATGACATACTCCGCTATGGCGAGTCGGAACTAAAAAATCTCGCCATCGCCCGTGGTCGCTGCGTGTTTAGTAAGGATGTCAAAAATCCGGCTTTTAACGGTCTAATCCACCTGGCAATCCGCCAGGATTCCTTGCAGCCGCAGCCTGATGCGAAAGACAAGCTTGCGATGCTGATGCAGCGGCTCAATGCCTGGGGAAAAAGTGGCTATTATGCTTCGGATGGAAAGACCTTTGTGTCTTTCAACTGGGAGTGGGTGTAGGAGGACTTGCAATAATCGGGGGCATGAACCAATTCAAACAACCACCAACCAACGGGACACGAGCACACAACGGGACACGCACGGATTAGAGAATTTCCTACAAATTCAGTAGCGGCTTTCTGATGGTTGGCTGACTTTTTGATCAGTATTGTGGAGTTGTGGAACAGCAAGAAGGCCTTTCCATGACCCGAGCCCGATCTTCCCAGATCTCTCTGGATGAGACGCCCTATTACCACTGTATCTGTCGCTGCGTTCGCAGAGCATTTTTGTGTGGCCAGGATCATTATTCCGGTCAAGACTACGAGCATCGCCGCCAGTGGGTGGTAGACAGGCTGGCGGTTCTGGTGGAGATTTTTGCCATCGATCTGTGTGCCTATGCCGTCATGTCGAACCATTACCATGTGGTGCTGAAGGTGGATCGGGCTCGTGCAGAGACCTGGTCAGTGGAAGAGGTGGCGGAGCGGTGGATGGGGCTGTTTTCCGGGCCATTACTGGTCAGGCGCTGGCTGCGTGGTGAAACGGTAGAGGCAGAAACATTGAAGGCAGTGGAAATCGTCGAAAGCTGGCGCTCCCGGCTGTTTGACCTTGGCTGGTTCATGAAATGCCTGAATGAACACCTGGCCCGCAAGGCCAACGAAGAAGACAACACCAAGGGCCGTTTCTGGGAAAGCCGTTACAAGAGTCAGGCCCTGCTGGATGAAAAAGCCCTGCTCAGCTGCATGGCGTATGTCGACCTGAACCCGGTACGCGCGGGGATGGCTGCCACCCCGGAACAGTCAGAGCACACCTCCATTCAACAGCGTTCACAGGCACTGAGCCAGAAGCCTGGCCAGAAGGGTGGTGCAAAGCCACGCCTAGTCCCTATGGTAGATGCTGAGCACATTGAAACAGACGATGAGGGCACGCTTTGCCGGGTTCGCCTGATGGATTATCTGCAACTGGTTGATGCGACAGGTCGTGCTCTGCGTGAAGATAAACGGGGTGCGATCAGCGCCGAGGCTGCCGATGTGCTCCAGCGGCTGGGAATTGATGAGACTGCCTGGTTGCGACATATGGCCCCGAGAAAGCAGCGGACGCCTCTGGCAATGGGGACAATGTGCCGGTTGAGGGCGTTTGCGAAGGCGACAGGCCGGCGGTGGATTGCCGGGCAGAAAGCGGCGTGTTCTTTGGGGTAGAGCCTGGATGTGGTGCTTTTGAATTTATGCGTGTCCTCCAGCAGAGGATGGCAGTGCGAGCCGTCACAGGTTACCGTTTCCCCCTGCAACCCATTCCATGGGGAAGATGTCTGCAATGATTCAGGCGCTTCCCGGCACCGGACAAGGAGAGAACATGAGCGACCCCCAGGACGATCCGCGCCGCCGCCATTCCGCCAAGGTGGTGGATGGCCCGGGCAAGTCGGCCGGCCGCGCCATGTTGCGGGCGGTAGGCTTTACCGACGAGGACTTTCGCAAGCCCCAGGTGGGTATTGCCTCCACCTGGAGCCAGGTGACCCCTTGCAACAGCCATATCGGCGAACTGGCAGAGCGGGCCTGTGAAGGCGCAGACGGCGCCGGTGGTAAAGGGGTTATCTTCAATACCATCACCATTTCCGATGGTATCGCCAATGGCACCGAGGGGATGAAGTATTCGCTGGTGTCCCGCGAGGTGATCGCCGATTCCATCGAGACGGTGGCCGGTTGCGAGGGGTTTGATGGTCTCGTGGCGATCGGGGGGTGCGACAAGAACATGCCCGGTTGTCTGATCGGTCTGGCCCGGCTCAACCGCCCCAGCGTGTTTGTCTACGGCGGCACCATCCTGCCCGGCAAGGGCCACACCGATATCGTCTCCGTGTTCGAAGCCATGGGCGCCCATTCCCGTGGTGACATGGACCTGATCGAGCTCAAGCAGATTGAGGAAACCGCCATTCCGGGCCCCGGTTCCTGTGGCGGCATGTACACCGCCAATACCATGGCGTCAGCCATCGAAGCGCTGGGCATGAGCCTGCCTGGCAGCTCGGCGCAGAATGCGGTGTCCGAGGATAAGCGGGAAGACTGCGAGCGGGCCGGTGCGGCGGTATTGCACCTGCTGGAAAAGGACATCAAGCCCTCCGACATCATGACCCGGCAGGCCTTCGAAAATGCCATCACCATCGTGATTGCCCTGGGCGGTTCCACCAATGCGGTGCTGCACCTGCTGGGTATGGCGCGCACGGTGGGGGTGCCGTTGTCTCTGGACGACTTCACGGACATCGGCAAACGGGTACCGGTGCTGGCGGACCTGCGCCCCAGCGGTCAGTACATGATGAGCGAGCTGGTGGCCATCGGCGGCATTCAGCCGTTGATGAAAATCTTGCTGGAAGCCGGTCTGCTGCATGGCGACTGTCTGACTGTCACCGGCCGCACCCTGGCAGAGAATCTGGCCGAGGTGGCGCCGTATCCGTCAGACCAGGACGTCATCGCTCCCCTGACGGCCCCGCTGAAAGCGGAAAGCCATCTGCGTATTCTCTACGGCAACCTGGCCCCGGAGGGGGCGGTGGCCAAGATCACCGGCAAGGAGGGCACCCATTTTTCCGGCTCGGCACGGGTGTTCGGTTCGGAAGAGGAAGCCCAGGCACGGATCAATGACGGCACCGTGGTTGCCGGCGATGTGGTGGTGATCCGCTACGAGGGCCCCCGTGGCGGCCCGGGCATGCGCGAAATGCTCACTCCCACATCGGCGATCATGGGCCGAGGTCTGGGCAATGATGTGGCGTTGATCACCGACGGCCGTTTCTCCGGCGGCAGCCATGGTTTTGTGGTGGGCCATGTGACCCCGGAAGCCTTCGATGGGGGGCCGCTGGCGTTGCTGGAAGACGGCGATCGCATCACCATCGATGCGGAGGCCAATACACTCACCGTGGACCTGTCCGACGAGGAACTGGCCCGCCGGCGAGCCAACTGGCAGCAACCGGCGCCCCGTTATACCCGGGGTGTGCTGGCAAAATATGCGCGCCTGGTGGGCTCCGCCAGTGAAGGGGCGGTGACCGACGACTTCTGAGAAGCACGATGCCGTTTTGGGTATGGCGAACAGCGCAAAATTGCGCTGTTCGCGATGCCGGAAATGCGCGCATCATAGGGGGTACTACCCGGGGGTGTCGCCGATGCCTCCGCCAACATTCCCAGCCCCGGATCCGATCTCGTTATGCAAGACAGCCCTATCACCGCCACTGTGGATTTCGACCGGGACGGCGTTCAGCACGGCTTTCTGAAATTGCCCCATTCCCATGATGGCTCCGCCTGGGGCAATGTGATGATTCCGATCACCGTGGTACGCAACGGCGAGGGGCCGACGGCCTTGCTCTCCGGCGGCAATCACGGTGACGAATACGAAGGCATCACCGCCCTGTTGAAGCTGGCCAATCGTCTGCAACCCGAAGAGATGCGCGGACGGGTGATTATCGTGCCCATGCTCAACCATCCCGCGGTACTGAACGGCACTCGCACCTCGCCGCTGGATGGCGGTAATCTGAACCGGGCCTTTCCCGGTCATCCGGCGGGCACCCTGACGGAAAAAATCGCCGATTACCTCACCCGCTATCTGGTGCCGCTGTGTGATCTGGCACTGGATATCCACTCCGGGGGGCGCACCCTGGATCTGTTGCCCTTTGCCGCTACCCACCGCATGGCCGACCGGGAATTCGAAGCCCGCTGTCTCGCCGCCGCCACCGCCTTCGGCGCGCCCTACACGCTGTTCATGGCGGAGTTGGAAGGCGACGTGCTTTACGACAGCGTGGTGGAGGGCAGCGGCAAGGTGTTCGTCAGTACGGAACTGCGTGGCGGCGGCACGACTACCCCCGAGACTGTGGCGCTGGCGGAGCGGGGGGTGGAGAACCTGCTGCGCTTTGCTGGCATCCTGCCCGGCGATCCGGAGGTGGTGGCCTCCCAGGCTCTGGAGATTCCCGGGAGTGAGTATTACCGGATCAGCGAACATCGTGGCCTGCTGGAATTTGCTGTGGCGTTGGGTGACAGCGTCCGTGCCGGTGATGTGCTGGCCCGGGTGCATTCCCTGGAACGTACCGGTGCCGCTTCGGTGGAATATCGCGCCCCCTGCGATGGCTTGCTGATTGGCCGTCGCCATCCTGCCCTGGTCAATGTGGGCGATACCTTTGCGGTGCTGGCGGTGCCGCGCTGACTGGTACCTCCGTGCACGTTAACAGGGCATAACAAAGCATAAACACCCTTGCCGAAAAGGCGCTGCTAATGTTCAGGTTCTACCAAGAACAACAGGACTGACGGAGCAGCCATGAGCGATACCAAATACGCCCAGAAGGGCATGTCATTTCGGGAAAGCGTTGAACACATGGTCGACCATGCCATCGACATCATGGGGCTCGATGCGGGCATGGGCAATGCCATGAAGGTGTGCCAGAGCGTGGTGCAGGTGTCTTTCCCCGTGGAGATCAATGGAAAGGCAGAAATCTTCACCGGCTGGCGCGCCACCCACAGTGATCATCGGCTGCCTTCCAAGGGCGGCATTCGTTACGCCCCGATTGTGGATCAGGATGAAGTGGAAGCGCTGGCAGCGCTGATGACTTACAAGTGCGCCATTGTCGATGTGCCCTTCGGCGGCTCAAAGGGCGGGCTGGTGATCGACCCGAAAAAATACGAGCGGCACCAACTGGAAGCCATCACCCGCCGTTTTGCCCGCGAACTCATCAACAAGGGCTACCTGAGCCCGTCCCAGAATGTGCCGGCGCCGGACATGGGCACCGGTCCGCAGGAAATGGGCTGGATGGTGGACACCTACAAACAGATGTTCCCCAACGACATTAATTACATGGGCGCGCTAACCGGTAAACCGGTGGAGCACGGCGGGGTCCGTGGCCGCAATGAGGCCACCGGGCGGGGCGTGCAATATGCCCTGCGTGAACTGTTCCGACACCCGGAAGAAATCAAGCGTGCCGGGCTGTCGGGTTCACTGGCAGGCAAACGGGTGATTGTTCAGGGGCTGGGTAACGTGGGCTATCACGCGGCGCATTTCCTGGAAACCGAAGACGATTGCCGTATTACCGCCATCATCGAACGGGATGGTGCCATCATTAATGAAGACGGCCTCAACGTGGGCGCGGTACGCCAGCATATTGTGGAAACAGGCGGTGTGAAGGGGTTTACCGGTGCGGAATATCTGGAAGACGGCATCAAGGCGCTGGAAAGAGCGTGCGATATTCTGATACCGGCAGCACTGGAAGGTGTCATCACCGCCGGAAACGCGCCGCGTATTCAGGCCAAGCTGATCGCGGAAGCGGCCAACGGGCCGGTGACGTTTGAAGCGGATCGGATTCTTCGCGAAAAGGGTGTGGAAATTATTCCGGATGCCTACTGCAATGCCGGTGGTGTGATCGTTTCCTACTTCGAATGGATTCGTAACCTCAACCACGTGCGCTTCGGACGCCTGGACAAGCGCTTCCACGAAGCCCGTGGCCAGCATGTGATTGATGCCATCGAGCAGGCCACCAACACCAAGGTGCCCGAGCATATCGTCAAGGAACTGGCTCGCGGCGCCGACGAGTTCGATCTGGTGCGCTCCGGGCTGGATGATTCCATGCGCCTGGCCTTGCAGGAGATCATTCGTACCCGTAACGAGAATCCGAAGATCGACGACTACCGCATGGCGGCCTATGTGATCGCCATCGAGAAAGTCTCCCGGCATTACCGGGATATCGGTTTCTGAAAAAGGAAAATGGCGCGGGGCTTATTCAATATTCTGGATCTTCTTGTTGGTTAAAAAATGAAAGCACTTAAAAATCAGTGATTTATTGTATTTTTTGCATGGTGGTTTTTGCTTTGCCCACCATGCTGCCCACCACTTTTAAGTCCTTGATTTAGCTTAATGAGCAAATACGCGGGGCCTTTTGGGGGAGGGGTGGGCTGCTGAGAATTCAGGGTCCACGTGCTCGGTTTTTCAGGTCGTGACGATAGGGTTTCTGGTGAATGTATTCACTGGAGAGCAAGATGACAATTCGTTGGCGTTACCTGGATGGATGGCTGGTAGCTAATCATGAAGAAGGATCGGGGCTGAAGATCTGGGAAGCGGATTCTTCATTGGGCCCGGCGCTGGCCTTATTGCTGAATAAGGCTCCAGGACTCTCACGTCTGTTAGTGTAGGGATTTGGTCAAAATTGCTGGCGCAGGAGTCGTTGCTGACGGCAGTACGATTTCTGGTCTTTGGTGCTCTCGTGAGGCTATTATTGGGCATTATGGTGTCTATTTTTCCCGTTAAATGCGATAATTGGACAAAATAGTATCCATATAGGTGTGATATGGTCGCCTTACTTGACGATGCCGATGTCCAGCAGGCATTTGCCACCCATCTGCGACGTTTGCGCAAGCAGGCCAAGCTGTCTCGTGATGCGCTGGCTGAGCGTAGTGGGGTGCCCGCCTCCACCATCAAGAAATTCGAGCTTACCGGCCAGATCTCGTTCCGGCAGTTGCTATTCCTCTGGCAGAGTCTGGACGATTTGCGTCGCCTGTACGCGCTAACTCGTCACTCCCCTGATCAAGCGGAGATGCCATTCAGTATCGATGAGGTATTGAGCGATGACCTTTAAGCCGGTCCGCAAGCTGACGGTAACCCGCACGCTGGCAACGGGGCAGACGGTGACGGTTGGTGTGCTGGCGCAGAACCGGCAGGGTGTCTTCTTTCAGTACGATGCCGATTATCTCGGGCGCTTCGGGAACTTGTCGCCCTTTGGCCTGAAGGCAACCGCTGAGCTGCAGCTTGCTCCCAAAAGGCCGCATTCTGGCCTGCATGGCCTGTTCGGGGATAGTCTGCCTGATGGTTGGGGTTCCCTGCTGCAAGACCGAGTGTTCCGACAGCATGGCATTCTCCCTGCCCAGATCACCGCCATGGATCGCCTGGCGTTTGTAGGGGCTTCCGGGATGGGTGCCCTGTCATTCTCGCCGACCTCGGAATACCAGCTTGCCTCAACCGGCGACATCGACCTGGCGAAGCTGGGTCTGGAGGCGCAGGCGTTTTTTGACGGTCAGACGGAAGAGGTGCTGGCGGATCTGGTGGCAGCAGGTAGCTCCGGTGGTGCCAGACCCAAGGCGCAGTTCTACATCTCCCCGGATGAGCCAGATCGCTGCCGCACGGTGGCGAGGCCAGGCGATGAGGCCTGGCTGGTCAAGTTTACCTCCAGGAATCTGCCCCTCGGCCATGAAGAAGGGCTCTGTGAAGCGGTCTATCTGCACCTGGCCGGAAAGCTGGGGCTGGAGCCGCCTGAGTGGCGGCTGTTCGAAGCGCCAGAGCAAAGCGGCGCCCGTGCCTGGCTCGGGGTAAAGCGGTTCGATTGGATAAGCCATCCCCAAAAAGCGGGTCGACTCCACATGCACAGCGCCTGCGGCCTGCTGGATGCGGATTTCCGTACCCCCAGCCTGGATTACGAAGATCTGATCAAGGCCAGCCGCCATCTTTGCCGGTCGCCAGCGGTCGGCAAGCTGCAGTTCCGCAGAGCCATGTTCAACCTGTTTGCCTGCAACCAGGACGACCACAGCAAGAACTGGGCTTTCCTGCAGGATGATGCCGGCGACTGGGTGCCTGCCCCTTTCTACGATGTGACCTTTAGCCCTCACCCATACCAGGAGCATGCCACTGCCTATGCCGGTTTCGGCAAGAATCCGCCGCTGAAAGCCATCCAAGCGCTGGCGGCGCGGGCGGGCTACGCCAAATGGGAGCAGGCCCAGCGCGATATTGAGGAGATCGTGACTTTTCTCGCTGATTTCGCTGTCGTTGCCAGAGATTTCGGAGTGGATAGTGGTGTTGCTGAGCTGATTGACCGGCAGCTTGCTGGTTTGAGGGATGGGTATGGAGGTTAAGCCTGCCCTCTACTCAAGAGGGGCTGAGACCAGGTGCTGTGGCTGTTCCTTCTCAGGTTTTCTGTGGTCTGGGTCCTTGATTGGTGCTGCTGTGGTTCTCGGCTTGAGCAAGTGAGGCCGTCGCTTTTAACTGCTTGCGGAAGTAGTCGAGCAGAGACTGGTGTCTGTGCAGGGCTTCTTGTTTCTCATCTGGTGTTAGCTCAAGGCTTTCCCCTGCTTGTATGTTAAGGGCGACCTCAAGCTCGACCAGCCTAAACAATATATTGCTCATCTCTTTCTGGGTTTCCGAGAGCTCCGCCTGGAGCTCTTCATTATGAAATATCAGCTTCGAGCGTTCCTTCTGCAGGTGGTCGAGTTTGCCTGCGGCGGACTCTTCGTGACGCTGAATATGCTCCTGAATAGCGTTCTGGATTGCTGCATTCCTGTCTTTGAAATAGCCGACTTCCTCCTTGATTAATCTCTCAACAGTTTCGGAAACACTTGTTCTCTTGGAGAGGTTGGCAAGCTGTCTTTTCACGCGTGGACTGAGCCTGACTTGGACCACCTGGTTTCCGTGCTTTTTGTCTGATTTGTATCTTCTCCATGCGGCCTTGAGGTTCATGAGCTCCTTCTGGCTGCTGCTATTGATGATCAAATAATGAGCGGCATCGAGGAGCGCTGGGCGAAGGTTATATGGGTTTAAAACCTGGATGGGTGCGCCTTTTCGTCTCAAGTGCTGCTCAAGCCAAGTCAGCATTTCTTGATCATTCGTGAGCCAATCCTCTAGAGGTATTTCTGACCTTGCCATGCTGAAAACCCCGAAAAATTAAATAGTACGAGTAAGACGTATTATAGACGTATATTCGTACTGCTAAAAACATGCCATCTGGTATAATTACGACAAATAGAAAGAGATGACATATTTCGGGGGGGGGGGTTGCGTGCTTGGGTTGCTAGGAACATCAGCGGAATTTGATCGGCGGAATGGTCTCGCGTCTATTGCAGGGCCAACCCGTTACTTCTTGTATCGGCTGCTTTGCGACGATGAGGGGCGTGGCGTTGCGTTTACAGTCCAGGACTATGTCGAGCGCTTTAAGCTAAACGACAGGGTGGTGAGTAAAGCAATCCGGGAGTTGTCTGAGAGCGGGGTGTTACAGAAACGATTTGTCGATGGGGGGCTGGGAAAAAGAAGGAGGTGCTTGGAGTTGGAGCCTCAGCTTGAGGAAGCGCTTGCTGGTCTGGAAAGTGAGCAGCCGGTCGTTGAGCTCCGCAGTCTTGCTGAACATGTGTTAACTGCGACCGTAGATGATACAGGCAAACCAGGCCAGAAATGGTTGACTCCCTACAATCGTTTGGTGCTGGCGGCGCTGCTGGTTGGGTCCAATTCAGCGGGCGCAGTATATGGGGTTGGGGGGAGTGATCTGAAGCGCTTGGCGGGCCTGACCGATGACGGATTGAGATCCCAGTTGAGTACGCTGATGCAGCGTGGATACCTTCGAAGCAGGGTTGCAGGAGTAACCGGGAGGTATTTGTTGGGAATGTCGAAAGGCGCATATTTCATTAACCTCGCTCACCCTGACTTTATGGGTATAGGTGGCGCTGCCTGCTTTCTAATCAGGGAGGCCAAACTAAGTAGTAAAGAGAATCGGTACCGTACGGCTTTTGGTATGTACAACGCAGCCAAAGTGATTGGTAGTTTGCAGCAGAAGGAGGCGAGGGAGGCTAATAAATCGGCTAGGTGGAGAGCAGGTGATACGGGAATACTACCTAGCACCCAGACGGCCATGGAGTTTGAGAGGGCTTTTACTGCAAGGGGAGAGTTGAGGGCTCCTTGCAACTTGCATGAGAACTTTCGAGATACTCCCAGTGAGAGATTTTCCCGATACCTGCAGATGCTCATCAACCGATATGCCAGCCTGATTGTTAATAGTTGCCTACATCATGGAGGCTGGGATGGTAATGATGAAAATGGAGAGCTTCGGACCGAAATAAGGCAGCATTTGGGTACCAAGGCGGCTCAGGCACCTTTGGCTGTGGTGGATGCGATTGTCTGTGCTTCAATCCACGAGGCAGTCAGGGTATGGGAAGTTTTGGTTTCGGATGCGGAGATCTGGAGGGTGGTCATGTCAGGGGCACGTTGCCTTATACTGCCACTATTTGAAGTGCGGGACGCTCACGTGGTTACTCCTATTGTCTTATCTGGTGAAGGGATTCCTGACGAGATGAGGGGGGAGTGCTGGAAAGTGAGCATGCTGCCTGATCTGGGAAGGCGGCTATATAGGCAATCGTACAGGAGGCATGCGGGGAAAGAGCAAGAGTTAGGTGCTCAGGCCGAATTATGGGGGTTGCGAGGTGTCGGGAAGAGATATCCTCTGAATAAATCACATGGATCCGGCCTGGCTGAAGATGCGAGTTTCAGCAATTTGGTCACCGGAGCCCCTCCCACTGAAGGCGATTGATTTGGTTTAACCTTTGAGTGGGCTGCAGTCTACAGCTCAGAGATGCTGCGGCTCGTTCAGCTTTGTGGAAACGGTAATAGTAATGATAAGGCAGGTTGGCCTCTTGGATATTTACTGTATATCGTAACTCATTGATAAGTATGACCAAAGCACATAACTTCATTAATAATTACTCGATAGCTACCTCTTATGGAGAATTCCCTCCTCATTTCTTAAGAGGTAATCATGAGAAAGCGTCATCCCGAGAACACCAACCTTACCCTTCACCACTCTGGCCCCTGGAATGGATATGACGTCCAGCTACAGCGGGGACCGCTGTTCATTCCGTATCTGGAAAGAATTCATCAGGCCATGGAGCGAGAGGCAGACCGCCAAGCCAGGACAATGGCCGTAAGGGTGGATCTGAAATTGCCAAGGCACGGCTACATGCGTGATGGCGATCTGTTTGGTTTCTTTATCCAGTCCCTGCAAGCACAGATTGATGCTGATATGGATCGGCGTAGACGAGAGGGGCGCCGAGGGCCTGCTTGCAAGGTTGGCTATGTCTGTGTGAAGGAGACGGCAGATGCCTTCCATCACCATTACCACCTGTGTCTCTTTCTGAATGGAGAGTGCTACCGGGGATTGGGGCGGATGCCAGAGGGGTGCAGGGCCGGAGCTCAGGATTTCGACCCTGACTTGCCGGTAGATCCTGCTGCCGGGGAAGCCGACAGTTTGGCCAAGAAAATCGTACTTGCCTGGTCCAGGGCGCTGGGCTTGAGCATGGAGCAGGCTGTGGGGCTGGTGCACTTCTGTGAAGGCGGAGTGTACTGGGTCAGGCGTGGGTCTATGGAGTGCGATAGCCAGATAGCGGGGCTATTCAATCGTCTTAGCTACTTTGCCAAGCAGGAGACAAAGCAATTCGGAGACGGAAGCCGGAATCTGCGTTGTAGCCGGTAGGAGATGAGAGGCTGGGTGGTCGTCCGCCCAGTCTTATTTTACCAACATGCCGCATCTCATGAGATGAAGGAGATTGCTCATGAGAATCATGCGTTTGAAAGAAGTGATGGATACCACCGGCTTGGGACGGTCCTACATTTACAAGCTGATTGCGGACGGGGTCTTTCCAAAGCCGGTTCCGTTGGGTGCCCGTGCAACGGGATGGGTCTCGGACGAGGTGGAGTCCTGGATTCTGGAGAGAATTGGAGAGAGGGATCAGGCAGGGTGATGTCTTTGGTAATGCGGTTGCATTACCATTTGCGTGTCATCCCACATAGTGCAGGAGGCGGCCATGGCCACGCTTGAAGTCGAATCCACGCTGACAGATCGGTATCAGACCACCGTGCCGGAAACGGTTCGCCGTGCTCTCAAGCTCAACAAGCGAGACAAAATTCAGTATGTCATCCGCCAGAATGGCGAAGTGGTCTTGACCCGGGCTACCAGCGAAGGCGATGACCCGGCTCTGGGGTCGTTCCTGGATTTCCTGGCGATTGATATCGCCGAGCATCCGGAGCACATCCTTGCGGTTGAGGATGCGTTAATGCAGCGTATTCAGTCGCTGACGAAGGGTGTCGAGGTTGATCTGGATGCGCCTTTACAGGAAGACGATGAATGAGTGGGAGGCAATCGACCACTCTAACTATCAGTGGGTGGGCGGTTTACGCTCACCCATTATTTATGGAATAGCTTGAAACCCTGGCAAGACAAGTCGAAAGTCACAAAGAAAAAAATGCCGAGGGGTTCGCCAAGAAAAATGCTACCAAGCGATTGGCTGCGATTGCCAAGTTAGCATTCGAGGTTATCCCGCAGGACCCTGCAAGGCCGGAGTACCGTCAGGGTGGTACGCTTGGCGCTGATCACAAGCACTGGTTCCGCGCGAAGTTTTTTCAGCAATACCGGTTATTCTTTCGTTATCACGCCTCAAGCAAGGTGATTGTCTATGCTTGGGTAAATGATGAGGGCACCAAGCGGGCGTATGAGAGCTCCGATGATGCCTACCGGGTTTTCCGCAAGATGTTGAAAAATGGCCACCCTCCCGATGATTGGGATCAGCTTTTGATCGAAGTAAGACGGGATGAGCAGAGTCAGGAAGCCATGCGTTCCCTAGCCGAGCAAGCCCAAAATCAGGACATGGGTTACTGATCTTCTTTGCCGTTGTTTCGAGTTCGCAAATTCTCTTGATGTTGTAGGGTTTTGCCATCCCGAATATGTATAAGAAGAGTTTGTGCACCAACCTGAAGTGGGCTGATCGACTAACTGATTCTGTGGAGAATCAGTCCTTTTTGTAAATGACGGTGACTTTGCCGGCAGGTTTGTTCTTACCTATCTCATAATCAGGGTTGAAAGTGGCGAGGTTATGAGCGGCGATGCCAATCACTGAGGCAAAGCCAGTAACCTGGGTAAAGCCGGTCGGGATAGCGAAGCTGGCTAAGGAGGCCGCTCTGTATTCCGTGTACACGCGGCAACGTAGTCCTTTCTTTTCAATAGCGCCCTCGACTTTGTTTACCACGGAGCTGATGTTCTTGACCGCGACAATTTGAAAGGAAGCTTTCTTGGCAATGAGTTCAGAGAGCTTTTCAGTAGTGATGTCTTCGGAGGTATATTTTTCGATGTCAATATCTTTGCTCATTGAGTTTTCCTTGTTTGAGGAGTTGATAAAACGGGCAGATTTGCTGCCCGTTCAAGTCAGCGAATGGTTCTTGTTGAAGTATGATCAAAGCTCCGCTATCTGCTGTAGCGCATCTTCATAAGCAAATAGCGTGTCGAAGTTTTCGTTGTAGATAAGGTAGAGGGCGGACTGTATATTTTCGTGGGGTGTTTCCTCGATGACGCCCTTGAATATGTTGGTGTGATGCATGCTGCCGGAAAGGACCATGAAACTGCCGTCCTCCATTACTACCCAGTCAATGGTTTCAAAGGCCCTGGCTCCTTTGTATTTATCAAGAGTCTCCTGAGCCAGAGAGAGGGAGTCCTGGTTTTCTTTTTCAATCATCGAGATCTGGTTTTTTATGCTCCGGATCTCTCTTTCGTGATTCTCAATATCGGCTATTGATTGCTGTTTGACACGAGGCCAAACCGTGTAGCCGGAGCCGTTTTCTGTTTTCGTTTCAGTCCAAGAATTCCCGCTATCGATATGATCTTGGGCTTTCTTTAATAGCTGTTTTTCTCTCGCTATTTCTGATTCGAGTTCGTTTAACCTTTCCTGCAATGTGATCAGCCTGCTGTCGTTTTTTGCAGCATCGATCATTTCATTTGCTGTATCCCTGTAATTCTTTTCTATGTCCTTGAAATCACAGGTGTAACGAACGACATCTCGGCCCCGTTCGTCCTCAATGACAGACCAGTCTGTGCTCTCACAAAGCTTACGGTTATCCAGCGCCTGGCCAACCGTATATTCAGGGAGTAATTCAAGGCGCCCTTCCCGAATGACGTCTATTTCAGAAGAACATCCGGATAGGGCTGCCAGGGAAATGCATGCTAGGGCTACTTTGAGGTTTTTCATGATGGTTCCCTTTTAAAATCGTTCCATGAGGTGATTGGCTTAAGCACCAACCACAATTAAGAGGAAGCAGACGATCCAGACGATGAAGTACGCCAGGTTCTGCTTCAGGGCTTGGGATCGTTGGTAGAGATAGACGGGCACCAGCCACACCCATCCACCAAATGTGCTGGTGTCAGTGCCGGCTTGCTTGAGTCTCTTTTCATCCAGGAAAGACAGGGCGATATTCAGAATCAGGGTGATGTAAATGAAATGGCCGCTGGCAACGGCTTGCTCGGCACGGTACTCGCTGCTGTGAACCATGTAGGCCACAAAATATTCCAGGGTGAGACCAATCAGTGGGGCGAACGCCAGAATCCATACAACGGTGTTGTTGACTTTGGCGCCGGTTAGCGGCGGTGGGGCCGTGTCATCAAGGTGCTCTCGTAGCTGGGTTTCTTCGATGCTGGTCCAGTCCGCGAATCCCTTCTTCCAGACGGATGATCCGTGGCGCAGTGTGCCGTTCCTGATCAGGGTGATGAGATCGGTTTCAGAGATGCCTCCCTTCCTTTCTCCGTTGAGTTCGTAGAACCAGATCTCGTTCCCCGTGGTGCTATTTTCCATTGTTCATTCCTTGTAGTGGCTGTCCTTCCATGGTTTTTAGCCAAGCACAGGTCGAGTGCTGTGCCTGGGAAGAGCGGTCTCGCTCAGGCGCTGTGTTCGCTGGTTTGGAAGGTGTGTCTCAGTTTGAGTGTTATGTAATTCAAGACTCGCAAAGTATTGCAATGCTATACCTTAAGGGTCAAGTATTCCGGTACGACAGAGGTATGGCACTGCCGTAGCGTTGCTCTATCAGATTGATGGAGTGGGCGTGATGAGCTTTCCCGAGCGCCTGAAGGCGGCAAGGTTGGCGTTGGGTCTGACCCAGGAGCAGTTGGGCGACGAGCTTCATGTGACCAAATCCACGATATCCGCCTGGGAAAATGGCCGTGATTCGCCCGGATTTCGTTTACTGCCGAAGTTGAAGGCGGTCCTCGGTGTATCGCTGGATCATCTGATCTGCGGCGATCAGGTTGAGGGTGCCTCAGAGCTGAAGTCCAAGTATGACGCCCAGGTACGCAATGACGCCGAAGCCCAACTACTCAAGGGCTACCGGCGTCTGACTGCCAAACGTCGCAAAGGCCTGCTGGCCATGATTGATTAACCTGCCTGTTTCCCGGCCAGCTTCTGGCTGAGTCCCTGTACGGGCTGTGGTTGAGCATTGCCGGGTGGGGCAGTGCCTTCCGGCACGAACTCCTCCACAACCTGTAACCCTTCCTCCTCCGAGTATTCGAACTGAGCGTTGAGCAGGCCGGCATGGGCTACCTTGTCCAATTCTGCCTGGTGAATGCCCTGGCTTTCCCTGACCTTGGCCGCTTCCCTGGCGTGGCTGACGGCCTCCACCATGGATTGCTCTGCGCGCAGTGTCAGATCCACGTAGTAGATCGGTGCCCGGTGACTCTGGGTGGTGCTCTTCCCGCGTAGCTTCAATTCCAGAGGCAGTGTGGCTAGGTTGCCACCACTGATGGCGTGGAAGTAGCGTAGCCGGGCCGCCAAGGTGCGGATGCTGTTGTAGCCAGTGGTCCGGAACACGAAGCAGCCCAGTTCATCCTCTTCCCCGATCCGTACATACAGCCGTCCGTAGGGCTTGCACAGATCGTGGGCGCCGAATTCGCATAGGTCGGGTGACGGGCAGGGCAGTTGTTCCAGGCCCTGGTCGGTGCGGCGTCGACAGCTCTCACCGTCGCCACTGCACAGGGGCCGGCCACTCTTGCGCTCGAAGAAGGTGTACTCCGCCCGCAGATTCAGGTCCGGATCATTGAAGGGCAGGGTGACGGGAATGCTGCGTAGTTTCTTGCCCTGACCCTCCTGGCGCAGAGCCTCATCCAGTGGGTGCGGTAGCCAGCCCTCCCGGGTCTGGATCTGGGTAGTAATGGTGAATTGGTCGTCTTTCTCCGGCAGACGCTTGCCGTTCTTTTCCACCATGCGGCCAATACTGATACGGCCAATTACGGGTGGAGTAATGGCGAGTCCTTTGATCATGGGAGTCTCCTGTTATAAAAAACGCACAGCCGCCGGGCAGGGCCCGGCGTTTATGCTTTTAGGCTGGCGTGTTGAATGAGGTGATGCGAGAACGATCAGGTGGTGGCCTTGACCAGGAACCGGCGGCTGCCGGCCCGATGCTTGGGGAATTGCTGCAGTAGCGCGGGCTGAGCCTTGAGCAGGGCGTCAGTATCGAGCACCGTACTGTCCTTGCTGCGCTTCCAGCTCACCTGGCCGTCGATGAAGTAAGCCCGAGCGGCGTCACCCATGCGTTGCTGGATGCGTTGCTTGAGCCGGGCTTCCCGTTCGGCCAGACGGGCCAAGCGTTCCCGGATATCCAGCATCTCACTGAAGTCGCCGTTGAGTGCGGTGTCTTCAATGAGATCCAGGGCTTCGCCATCATCACGAGGGTAGAGCGCTCGCAATGACTGGTCGGCGGAGTCGGAGCCATCGGCGTCGGGTGGTGTATCGGTTTCTACCAAGTGCCAAAATGCCCGCTCCAGCTCGATCAGTTGCTTGATGACGGTTTCATCCCGCTCGATGCGGTGTATCTGCAATTCCTGCCCGCAGATCAGCACCGCCACGTCCGCCGCCTGCTTGCCGGTGACGGCCAGCTGATGCTGTACCTGACACTGGATGTACTCCGGTACCCCCTCGGCCCAGAGCCTGGCGCCATTAAGGCCAGTGGTTTTGCATTCCAGGATCTGCACCTCTGGATTGCCCACAACGGAATAATCCAGATTGGCCAGCATCCAGGACTTGTCCGCATCCGGGTGCTGGAGCACGGCATTCACTCGCCGGACCTTGTTGCCCGTCGCCTTGGCATAGGCCTCGGCCACCTTGGGTTCAAGCAGGTTGCCCCAGTACAGCGGGGTATGGATGTCGTCCGGATTAGGAGCTGGTAACAGGCCATCCCGACCGGTCTTGATCATCCACAGCTCCAGGGGCGACTGATACGGGTTGAGCCCCACCGCCGCAGCGGCATCGCTGGCCCCGATACCTTGCTTGCGGACCTTGAGCCACTGTTCCCGGTTCATGCCCTTGGTGGACACCAGGCGCAGGGCCGGACGGGATGAGGGTTTGATAGCGCGGGGTGTACTCATGAGTGACCTCCTTCCAGTTGGGTCAGCCGCTTGGTAAAGCGATCATGGAGATTGATCAGCCGATGGGTCTGGGGCGTCTGATCCGAGGGGATCTCATGACTGCCGCCTTGACTGAAGAAGGTGACTACCAGATCGGTGATCATCTGTTGGATGTCGTCATGGGGTGGCAGATTGCCGTCATTCTCGAGCAGATAGGTGCCCAGCTGTTCGCCCAGGATGGACACCACCTCGTACTCGAACACCCCAGGAAACCCTTGCGGGCCGTACCAGTAGGGCTGCACCTGTTTCCAGATTTCCGGGATGAAATCACACAGGGTGCTGATCAGCTCGATGCAGCCATTACCCCAGACTTCCAGAAGCCGGGTGCTGCGGTTGTTGTTCAGCATCAGCCCCTCATGGAGAAAGGCGCCCCAAATGGCGGCCAGATGCGGGGAGAGGGGTGGCGCAGAAAGTCTGGCTTCTGGGTTTACACGGCTATCGTGATTACGTTCTGTCATGGTCAGGCTCCAAACAATAAAAAGCCCGACCGGCACAGAGCGGGTCGGGCTTTAGTCGAGGGAAAAGAATGAGTCGGGAATCAGTCAGGCCACCAGTTCCAGAGTCTGGCTCAGAGCCCGATGCTTGATCTGGGCTCCCTTGCCGAACCAGGCGGAATCCAGTCGGTTGTCGGTACTGTGGGCGCGACGTTCGTGGTCCACGAACTCGGTCACGGCATTGAGCAGGCCGTAGGCCGTGTTCTTGGCTGACGGCAACTCCGCGCCGCGACCGGCCCCGTCATACAACGCCATGGCCTTCTTCATGGCCTGTTCATTAGGCTTCACCAGCATGTCCCCCGATGAGTAGTTCACATCGGTGAAGACCGAACGCATGACCTTTTCGGCGGTCTTGCGGGTGATGCGCCGCTCGCTCAGGGCCTTCAGGCGATACATGAAGTCATCCCAGGCAGAGACGGAGATACCCAGCTGCTTCTTGACAGCCTGGGCATCGAAGGTGGTGTTGTGGCGGACCTTCACTGCCTGCCCTGCGCCATTGAGAGCTACCGCCAGGGTGTTATTGCACACCACCCGGATACTGGTGAACTGAGCCGTGGTGGCCAGGGTGCCGTCACAGGCGGTGGCCAGCAGCACATAGCCGTTGGTTTGGTCATTCCCTGCCAGGCTGCCGGACTGCCCGGTACGCGCCAGCGCCCAGAGCTTGCGGCCCCCTTTAAGGACGCCAGCGGTTTCCAGCTCAAAGCCGGATTGTTCGGTGAGATCTCGATAGAACTCGAGGATCTGCCGGGGCTGAACCACCTTGAAGCGGTTACTCACTACGGACAGAGGCGCCTGATTGTCTGAGCGGAACAGAACCTTCTGATCCGGGAAGGATGAAATCTGCCCGAGGGCGCCAGCCTTGCTGCTGATGAAGCGGACCGGAGTCTCGCGGATCTCCCAATCCATGCCGGCTTCCTGCATCCAGACATTGAGGGGTTGTTTGGCGGCGAGCTGGTTGCCCAGCCCGTGCCAGGGGGTACGGCCTGCATAGGCCATGCTTTCGACAAGATGTGCCATGGTGAATCTCCTAATAACTAAGAAATGCCCAAAGGGCAGGGTTAGAGCCAGCCGCGCTCGGCTAGGCTGACGTAGCCAGAACGGGACACCACAAAGTGGTCGAGCACCCGCACATCGATCAGCGCTAGGGCGTCCTTGAGGCGTTTGGTGATCTGCCGGTCGGCAGTCGAAGGCTCGCTGCAGCCGGAAGGATGGTTGTGGGCGAAGATGATGGCTGCGGCATTGCAGTCCAGAGCGCGCTGAACCACCACGCGAGGGTAAACAGCGGAGCTATCAATGGTGCCGTTGAACAACGTCTCGAAACCCAGCACCTTGTGCTTGTTGTTGAGGAAGATGGCGGAGAAGACCTCGTTCTTCTCCTGGGCCAGGGCCATCTGCAGGAACTGGGCGACATCGGTGGGCGCAGTGAGCGATTCCCGACCGGTTAGCTCATCCAGCAGAATGGTGGCCGCCGTACTGACGATCTCCTCAGGCTTCACGCAGCCCTGTACGTGGTACAGGCCCTGCTCGTTCTTTACGAAAGTGGGAATATCCATCCAGGCCTCCATAGCGGCATAAAGAAGCCCGCACTGGGCGGGCTTCAGGGGTGTGTGAGTGGTAAGGGGAGAGTGGGACTTACTCGGCATCGAGGCGGAAGCTGTGTCCGCAATCCAGGCATTCCAGGTTGTCGAGATAGGTCTCGTCGAGCTTGGCGCCCAGCGCAGCACCAGCTTCACCACCGGCCACGCCGCCAGCCAAACCGCCAAACACGGCACCGGCGATACCGCCGATGGCGGACCCGGCAGGGCCAAACGCCAGGCCGACCGTAGCGCCCACGCGAGCACCGCTGCTAGCCATGGCAATGCCGCTGGCGGCACCTGCAACCGTGCCTACAGAGCCGCCGACCTTGCGGCCATTCTGCAGGGCGACAACGCGGATGGAACGGCAGGACGGACATTGAATGATCATGAAACCTCCATGAGACAGGGTCAGGAAGGCCATTCCTTCCTGGCTTCATAGAGGTGATATATGGTTGAAAAAATCTGGGATAGTGGCCGCATTTCTCTTCATGCGGGTAGTTGAAGTTTCTGTGTAGTATTTGGATAGTTCGATACTACGCCGATCGCTCTTCTCTATTTAGTTGGCCGATGTTGGTGAGCTGCGGCCTAACATGCCTCTCATCTTCTCGACAGCACCTGCTTGGTGAATTCTCATACGAGTTAGGGCGGGCCTGAATATCGTGCATTTTTCGGTTTTATGATGCTCAAGAAAAGCAGCAATCAGGCGCGGCAGCTCCCGTTTCACTCCGAACAGGTTATTGGCCCCGCCAAGGTATATAGCCTGTTGGTATTCTAGGCTTGGCCAAGGTGGCACCTTTCTGTAGCCGAAGATACCTTTAATCACCCGGAATGTATGTTCACGTTAGTTCGCGCGCTGGTTTGCTGGTCTCGCATTGCTGTGCTGTCTTCCTCGTCGTGGATTGCATTCCAGAACGTTCAGCGATAAATCACTTAGTCTTGCGCTTCTTTCTTTGCGATTCTGGATATTGCAATAACTAGAATCTTGCACAGATTCAGCTCATCCCGCAGGCATCGAAAGTTCAAGGTGGAAGTTTCATCGGCATTCCGGGAAAGATAAATATTCGAAAAACAGCACACCGATTCAATTTTATACAGCGTATCTTCCATGGTCGGACCACACTTCCAAAACCATTTAAATGCAGCTTTATGCATAATGACTGCTTCACAGAGGAGACTTGCGACCTAAGGTTATTGACATTTGGTTGTTCAGCCAAATAAGATCAAGGGATGTCACTACGTAGACAGCCTGTTTATTTGGAGGAATTATGAGTTCTGTATCAATTCAGCCGCGCAAAGTCGCTTTTGATGTCTCGTCAGTGCCACGGCACTGGAATGGCGGTGACCCCGTGCTGACCCGCTTCTTTGATGCCCTCTCAGTGCATTTCCCGGAGGGGGAGCGCTTCTTTATCCAGTCAGTGCGTAACTTCAAGGATCAAGTGACAGATGATCAGCTGAGCGAGGATATTCGTCACTTTATTCGCCAGGAAGGTCAGCACGGGATTGTCCATGATCGTTTCAACGATGTGATGGCCAGCCAGGGCGTGGATGTGGATAAGGTCACTGCGAATCTAAGGACCTTTATTCGCACCACACAAAAGTACCTGCCGAAGAAGTATCAGCTCGCCATGACGGCGGCGTTTGAGCACTTTACGGCAACCCTGGGCGAAACCATGGTCAGCGAGAAGAGCGAGATGTTTAGCGAGGCTGACCCCGTCATGAGAGCGCTATTTCTGTGGCACGGGGTCGAAGAAGTAGAGCACAAGGCCGTGGCCTATGATCTTTATCAGGGCGCAGCAGGTGGAGGCTACTTGACGCGCGCGTCTGCGTTGGTGGTTGCGACCCTGATGGTTCACCTTGTCGTGGCTCCAGTATTTTGGAATATGCTCAAGCTTGATGGCGTAACGCGCCAGCCTGGTGTGATTCTGCGAGGCCTGAACAAGCTTTATGGGCGAAAAGGTATTCTCACAGGCATGCTGCCTGATTTCCTCGCTTGGTTCCGCCCTGGATTTCACCCTTGGGATACCGGTATGCCTGAGAAGGTTGCCGCGTGGTTGGCGGAGTATGAGACTCATGGAGATCCGATGCGGGCATCGGAAACCATTTACGGTCCGGCTCCAGTGAGTGAGGCAGCCTGATGCATGGAGACAAGCAGGATGTCCCCAGTACCGTCGATGTTCCTCATACACATCGGCCTGGGCGTCACTGTGGCAGTTCAGCTATCAGAGACCTGCTGGAGTTTCATGGGCTTAATTTGACGGAAGCTTTCTGCTTCGGGCTGGGTGCCGGGCTTGGTATTACTTATGTGGAAATACCAGGCACGGACACCCCGTTTATTGTCCATGTCCGTTCAATGGGATTTGAGGAAACGGTGTTCTCTACACTGGGCGTGCCGTTTCGCTGGGAAACTTGGCAAGATAAATGTGCTGCCGCCGATGCGCTGGATGCCCATCTTGATGCGGGGCGGCCTGCGCTTCTCTTAACTGATATTTTTTACCTTCCTTATTTCAAGAGCAGTACACATTTCCCCGGTCACGCCATCGTCGCCTGGCAGCGAGCCGAGAAGGGCGAGACGATGCTCGTTAGCGATACCGAGCGCCCAGGGCTTTTAGAGGTGCCTCGTGACAAGTTGGTTGAAGCCAGATTCTCCTTGTCGCCACCCTTTATCCATCATGGTTCATTGTTCGCACCCGAAAGTGTTTCGGTTCAGGTGTCTGCCGATAACGTGCGCAGTGCGATTGTGAAGAATGCAGATAATCTCCTGCAAGGAAGCAGGAATCACGGTATTCAAGCGCTAACAACTTGGATCCAGGAACTTCCTCGCTGGAAGGCAGTGGATAAATGGCAATGGTTGCTCCGTTTCGCCTATCAAGTGATCGAGAAGCGTGGAACGGGGGGCAGCGGCTTTAGAGCGATGTATTCAGAATTTCTCGATGAAGCGAGTGAAATTGTTCCTGAAATACATGAGGCAGGCTTGGTCGAGTTGATGCGCACGAGTGCTGCGGCATGGTCCGCTCTGGCTGATTGTCTGCGAAAGGGGTCCGAAAGTGAAACATTCCCTGAAGAGGCAATAACGGACGCCATTGAATCTGTGCGTGTTGCAGAGACCCGGTATGCGGATGCCGCTTCAACATTCTGATAAAAAGTTGCTAACTATGACAGCTGAGACATCACTCCCGAGAGAACTGCTTGCCGCAAAGGCTTTTTTTGGTTCAGGGCATCCGTTGTTCAGGGTTTTTGGTATCGCAATGGATGACATTACCAAAGATGGCGCGGTAATGAGCATGCCTTGTGTGGAAGAGGTTTGTGATCAACAGGGAAAGCTTCATCGGGGAGCCATCGCTACCTTGCTTGATACGGCATGTGGTTTGGCGATTTTTGTGCGCCTCGGCGACATGCGCCCAATTGCGACAATTGACTTGCGCGTTGATTTCATCGCTAAACCCGAGGCTGGCGAAGGGGTGGCATGTAATGTCACCTGTTTTGCAGTTGAAGAAAATATTGCTTATGTCCGTGGAGAGGCATTTGGGCGTGATGGCGGCAATTTGCTGGCGTCGGTATCAGGCAGTTTTGCGATAGGAACGGCAGGCCCGTCCTTTGATCAATCTGTGAATCCTAGCAATAAGAGAGCCCCCTCCAAGAAAAAAACAATCGATGATGAAGGAATCATCAGCTTCGAAACAGAAAGGGTAACCGCTCTCTCTACTGTGGTCGGCGATGTATCACCATACGAAAAATTTCTTGGTATGACGGCTTCGGACGATAATGGCGAAGCAACCTATAAAATGCCGTTTCGCGAGCAGCACATTGGCAACCCTCTGATCAAGACTTTTCATGGCGGTATTATCGCAAGCTTCGCGGAGCTTGTTGCTGGCGCGCACTTAACAGCGAATCAGACTGAACAAAATAAGCCAGTATGTTCAAGTATGACTCTGGATTATTTGCGCCCGGCCTTTGCGGGTACGTTGGTGGCCAAGCCGAACATTATTCGTGAAGGAAAGCGCTTCATTGTGGTTGTTGTGGATGTGTTTCTTGATGGCGCCCAGGTTTCCCGAGGTCGCTTCATTTATAAGAGAGCCTTCGCTTCCAGCTAATCCAATCTATAAACAACCCTCCCCCCTTCCTTTTCTGCCTCAATAGAGGAGTTCTGTTATGTATATTTCACAGACTTTACGCCGTGCGGTTCAATTAAACGGCCAAGGTACGGCTACCGTTTTTGCTGGTCGGCGGCAAACCTGGCGAGAGTTTGAAGACCGTATCGCATGCCTTGCTAACGGGTTGCTAAGTCTGGGCGTCAATGCGGGTGACAGGGTTGCCATACTGGCATTAAACAGCGATCGCTACCTGGAGTATTTCTATGCAGTGCCGTGGGCCGGTGCGGCAGTGAATCCCGTCAATATTCGGCTCGCACCACCTGAAATCGCCTATACCTTGAATGACTCAGGTTCTAAAGTGCTTTTCGTTGATGACACCTTTGCAGCATTGCTGCCATCCCTACAGCCACAGCTTGAGTCTATCAAGCATGTTGTCTTCATGGGTGAGGGTGAGTGTCCACAAGGGTGTATTGATTATGAATCCCTTGTCGCCAACGCCGATCGAATCCGTGACGCCAATGCTGGCGGTGACGATCTGGCGGGGCTGTTTTATACCGGTGGTACCACTGGGCGGTCAAAAGGCGTGATGCTGAGTCATGACAACCTGGTATTCAATGCCCTAAACGTGGTTGCCGAGATGGGCTATGACAGTGACACCATATATATGCATGCCGGGCCCATGTTCCACTTGGCTGATATGGCCAGCACGTTTGCCGTGACACTGGCTGCGGGGACACATGGCATTGTTCCTCGCTTTGATGTTGATGAAGTGCTGGCTTTCATTGAGCAGGAGAAAGTCACGAACACCCTGTTGGTGCCGACCATGGTCAATCTTCTAGCCTCATCTGGGCGCATCGCCAATTACGATGTCAGCAGCATAAAACGCATGCTGTATGGCGCCTCGCCAATGCCAGAGGCGGTATTGATTAGTGCTATGGAACAAATGCCGACAGTGTCATTTGCTCAGGGCTATGGCCAGACCGAAGCCTCCCCAATCATTACCTCACTCGGGCCAGAACATCACATTCCCGGCGGAGAAAAATTACGTAGCGCCGGTCGCGCAGCACTGGGTGTGGAGGTGGTGGTGCTTGATGAAAATGATCAGGTGGTATCTCAAGGTACGGTTGGCGAAATATGTGCGCGGGGACCAAACGTCATGTTGGGTTACTGGGGAATGGAATCAACAACCGCTGATACCTTGCGCAATGGTTGGCTACATACCGGCGACCTTGGCTACATGGACGAGGATGGATTTGTCTTCATCGTTGATCGAGCCAAGGACATGGTAATCAGCGGTGGAGAAAATATTTTCTCTGTTGAAGTTGAAGGTGCCATTTATAGCCATCCTGCGGTACAGGAGTGCGCGGTAATTGGTATTCCCGATGAACGCTGGGGTGAAGCTGTGCATGCAATCGTGGTGCTGCGTGAAGGAGAGCACGCCAGTGAGGCAGAGATTATCGAACATTGCCGTGAAAGAATTGCAGGTTACAAAGTGCCTCGTAGCGTTGATTTTAAGGCAGAGTCGTTGCCGGTGAGTGGGGCAGGTAAGGTGCTGAAAAACGAACTGCGAGCCCCCTTTTGGGAGAGCAACGGTAAACAGGTTAATTGAGTAATTGATGACCTTGTATTGCGAAATTTATTGGCTTGGAGGCTTCCATGAATCTGGATTTCAGTAATGACGAAAAAGAATTTCGTAAGAGTATCCGGCAGTGGATGAAGGAAAATGTGCCTGATGATATTCGGCGCTGTACTGCCCGAGGAGCGATGCCAGACAAGAATATGCAGCAACGATGGGAGCGTTTGCTGGGCAGTCAAGGTTGGCTCACGTCTACTTGGCCAGAACAATTTGGTGGCCCAGGGTGGAGCGCAACCCAGCGGTATATTTTCGATCAGGAACGCGCCTCGGCAGGGGCTCCGCCAACAAGTCCTTTTGGTGTGGCCATGGTTGGGCCGGTGTTATATACCTTTGGTTCTGAAGCACAGAAGGAACGGTGGTTGCCCGGCATTCAGCGTGGCGAAACGCTATGGTGCCAAGGTTATTCTGAGCCCAATGCGGGCTCAGATCTGGCCTCGTTAAAAACGCGAGCCACGCGTAATGGCGACCATTATTTGGTTAATGGTCAAAAAATCTGGACGACACAGGCCCATTGGGCAGACATGATGTTTTGCTTGGTGCGAACGGATAGCACCGTGAAACAGCAGCAGGGTATTTCATTCCTGCTGATCGATATGAAAACCCCCGGGCTTGAAGTACGGCCGATTTATTCAATTGATGGGCATCATCACCTTAACGAAGTCTATTTTACCGACGTGAAAGTGCCTGTGGAAAATTTGGTGGGTCAAGAAGGAATGGGGTGGACCATTGCCAAGTTTCTTCTTACCCACGAACGCACCACCATTGCCGGTGTGGCGGATATTCACTACGAAATCAATCGCCTTAAAAGTGCTATCGATGCGCTACCAACGGAAACAGATAAGCAGTTGGCGGTGCGTCGGTTGGCTGGCTTGGAAGTCGATCTTATGGCACTGGAATACACCAACTTTCGCACCGTTGCTGCCACAGATGAAGGCAAGCCGTTCGGCCCAGAATCGTCAGGACTGAAAATCAAAGGCACGGAACTACAGCAAAGGGTTTCCCAAGCGATGGTGGAAATCGGAGGTTTGATGTCTTTGCCATGGGATAACGAGGAGCCTATTGGGGAGCAAATTTTTAATCAGGCCAGTCGCCGCTATAACTTCCTGCGTGCGTGCACCATCTATGGTGGATCTAACGAGATCCAGAAAAACGTGTTGGCGAAGATGTTGCTCGGATTGTGAGGTGAAAAATGGATTTCAAGTTACCCGAAAATACCACCATGATTGCGGATACCGCGCGCCGTTATCTTAAAGACAACTATTCATTTGACACCTACATTGCACAGTTGAATGAGAGTAATCACCTTGAAGCGAATCGCTGGCAGGCCATGAATGATTTGGGTTGGTTTGGCCTTCCGTTTGCTGAATCTGTTGGAGGGTATGGCGGCTCATTGCTTGACGTGTGCGCCATTGTTCAGGAGTTAGGAGCCGCGCTTTGTCTTGACCCTTTTGTCGATTTAATTGTTTCCCCCGGCAAGTTATTGGAGTTCGCCAATACGCCAACATCCTTGGCGTTGCTTGATCGCATTATTGCTGGTGAGGCACGTGTGGCTTGCGGTCTTTATGACCGGCATGCCGGTTATCACGTGCTGAACCCTTCCTTGAGGCTAAACGGAGAACGACTTTCCGGGCAGAAGCACGTTGTGTCTGATGGTGGCGTTGCAGACGCCGTGCTCGTCTCCGCTATGTCTGGTGATGAGTTGGTCATTGTCGCGCTACCTTTCGACGCCTGTGACGTTGAAAGATATCGACTGCTCGATGGAAGCCGTGCTGCCAGTTTGACGCTTGATGATGTGCTCATCACAGACGAAATGGTTTTGTGTCGTGGTGATGCGGCAAAGCAAGCGGTTTCTGCCTGGTTCGATTATCTGTGCGCATTGGACTGCGCACGTATGTACGGCGCCTGCCGAGAGGTGTATCAGGCCACTCTGGAATACGCTCGAACGCGTAAACAGTTTGGTAGAACGATTGGCAGTTTTCAGGTAATCCAGCACTACCTTGTTGATGCGTTTATTGATCTCCAGCAGCTGGAATCCATGCTCTTGATGGTGTCAGTAAAAGGAGAGAGCGCAAACGTCGGTGAGCGCGGGCGCGCGACAGCGGCGGCAAAGGCTTACTACGCAAACCGGGCCGTTGGTATCACTCAGCAAGGTATCCAGATCCATGGTGGCGTTGGTGTTACGGAAGAGCTGAACATTGGCCATTACTTCCGTCTGGTGACACATGCATCATTGAGTCATGGCGACCGAGAGCACCACATGTCACGGTTTATTCAGGCGGGGGAGAAGCAAAATGAAGTCGTTTGATTTTATCGTCGTGGGGGCGGGCTCTTCGGGCTGTGTTCTTGCCAACCGGTTAAGCGAGTGCGGCAAGTATTCCGTTTGTCTTATTGAGGCCGGCCCCCACGATAATAGCGGTTTTATTAATATTCCGTTTGGACTCATCGGTCTAATTAAACAAGGAAAGCGAAACTGGGGCTACGACACCGCGCCACAAAGTCACCTTAATAAAAGGCGCCTCTACTGGCCGCGAGGAAAAACACTGGGGGGCAGCAGCTCAATCAATGCCATGGTCTACATTCGAGGCCAACAACAAGACTATGATGACTGGGCAGCGCAAGGCGCAACAGGGTGGGCGTGGAAAGATGTGCAGCCGGTATTCAATGCACATGAAAACAATGAACAATACTCCGCTGACAATTGGCATGGTGTGGGTGGGCCACTGAATGTTACCCGAGTCAGGGATGTTAACCCGTTAACCCCGCTGTTTATTAAGTCCGGTGAAGAGCTGGGTTATACCCGAAACGATGATTTTAACGGGCCGGAACAGAAAGGCTTTGGCCGGTTTCAGGTAACACAAAAAGAAGGGCGCCGGTGGAGTGCCGCGCGTGCTTTCCTGGATCCTGCACGTGGCCGCGATAACTTGCACATCATGACGGATGTGCAGGTAACCAAGGTGTTACTGGATTGCGGCAGGGCGATTGGCGTCGAAATTTGTGATAGTGATGGTGCTCAATCGGTCATTCGTACGAACAAAGAAGTCATCCTGTCCGGTGGGGCGATCAATACCCCTCAGTTGCTGATGTTGTCGGGTATTGGAGAGCGAGAGCACCTATCGAAAATCGGCATCACCTGTTTGCAAGACTCGCCGGAAGTTGGGGAGAACCTTCAAGATCACCTTGATATGACCGTCATGATCAAGGACAAAAGCCGTCAATCAATCGGCATGTCACCGTTTTTTATACCTCGGCTGATTAGTGCCTTCTACCAGTATTTTCGTCATCGGCGCGGCTTTCTTGCCAGTAACGCGGCGGAAGCAGGGGCTTTTGTCAGCCTGCTCAGCGAGCCGGATCGTCCGGATGCTCAGCTACACTTTTTACCGGCTTATCTTCGAGATCATGGACGTCAGTTGACGCCAGGGTTTGGTTGTACGATTCATGTGTGCCAACTCAGGCCTAAGAGTCGAGGACAGATTCGATTGGCCAATAGCGATCCATTTGCTGCGCCTTTGATAGACCCAAACTATCTTTCTCATCCTGACGATATTCTTGTGCTCCGTGAAGGCGTGAAACTAGCCAGAAAAGTGTTTCACAGCCAGTCTTTCGTTTCTGCGTTTGGCGGCGATGATGAGCCGGATTCTTGCGTTGAGAGTGATGACCAGATTGACGCAGATATTCGTCAGCGGGCGGAAACAATCTATCACCCCGTCGGCACTTGCCGTATGGGCAGTGATGAAAAGGCGGTGGTAGATGTTCGCCTGCGGGTAAACGGTGTGCGGGGATTGCGAGTCGCGGATGCCTCGATCATGCCATTGTTAATTAGTGGTAATACGAATGCGCCGTGCATGATGATTGGTGAGCGAGCAGCACAATTCATTCTTGAGGATGTGAGTTAACGAACAGGCAGTCAAGCATCCTAAGCTAACGGTATATGGTTCGCGGTTTGTTAAACCGCTGAAAATACCGGAATTGCCGTAGGCAATATTCGGCATAATGTGTCTTAAGTCATTGAAAAATGTCGCTGAATGTCATGCCTTCTGAGCCGTGGGCCGTCAGCGAGCTGACGATATGTGTTTCGCTTTTCCGAATAAGCACGTCACGGTTGTAAGAATGACGATAATTCGGAGTTTTTAGACGCTCTCTGGTTTTCTCATGATGTGGGCCTTGGCGCTGCGATGTTCTCGCAACCATTATTCGCAGTCAAAGAGGTTATTCTCTATGATGCAGAAACGCTCCCTATTCCGTTTTGACGCCTGGTGGCTTTATACGAGTAGGGCCCCGGTTGATCAAACAACCCGATTGTGATCCTGCCCTGCATGGTGCTACCGGCAGCGGATCGCTTCGATTTTAATGTTGGCCTTACTATTATGGATTGTTTAAGGGTTTTAATAGGTAGGCTGGAACTGTAAATGCGGGAAGCGTAATAGGCGAATTGATACGATATTGTAATATTTTTTGACTTGGCAAGTCAGTGAAGAAATGAACCAGGATTGGCTCCGCTCGTCACCATGTGGGTGGCGAGCGGAGTTTAATATACATCTAATCACGCAGCCGGATTACTATAAAGGTCATGGAGTTGACCGCCTTCTGAGAACAGCTTTTCACGCCAAAGTTTTTCCAGCCCTTTTGTATCGTGTTGATCTGGATGAAAATTGGGCTGAATGAACTCCGGAAGACGAGACAGGATTTGCGACACAAAGCCGTTACGCCCGAACAGTATATTGAGTCCTTTGATATTGTCACTGATTTTGCCAAGCTGGCCGTCTTTCGCGAGCATCCAGCTCCAGGTAATGCCCAACATCGGCAACAATACCACCATGGAGGCGAGTGCTGCGGCTACCCGCTCTGTCCGGCTGTTGCCAATAAGTTCATAAACATCGTAGGCAACGGATTTATGCTCTAGTTCTTCGAGTGCATGCCACTGCCATATCTTGATCATTTCTGGGTCTGCCTGGCGTACGAAATGCTCATCGTCAAGGAGCTGTTCGGCAAGAAGTGCAGTGAAATGTTCCATAAAGGTTGTAGCGGCTAGCCGAGTGCTAGGCGGTAATTTCTCCAGTATGGCTAGGCCGATTTTGACAAACCGATCCGGCGACTGCATGTCATATCCGTATTCGGCGAGAATCTGGTTAAGCCGGTCATGTTCACGCCCATGAATGGCTTCCTGTCCCATGAAGCCTGATATAGCAGCCCGTAGTGATTCGTCCTTTACCTGGCCACGGAAATGTCTTACGGATTCCATGAAGTAACGCTCACCGGGTGGAAAAAAACCGGAAAGCATGGCAAAGAAGGTGGTTGCTGTAGCATTTCCGGCATAAAAATATTTCGGCATGGATTCCGGAAATGCGAAATTGATATGACGCGGCGGAATGCCCACCACAGCGCCGCTGAGTTTCTTAATGTTTTTTACAGTTTTAGACGAGCGCATATCGCCTCCAGTATAGAATGTAATGGTTTATTGAATAATGTCAGGCAATACCCTTATTCGATTTTTTGTTCGAGATTTGTTGTTTTTTAAACATGACTTCGAGCAATCGTTGATAGCCTGTCGGTATCAGTCTCTGGGTGGTGTCCAACATGATCGCGTCACCGCCGACCAGTATTCTTCGTTGGTTTTTGCGAACTCCCTTTAAAATGGTTTTGGCAGCAGCTTCTGGTGTGGTCATGGCAATCTTTTCGAACATGTTGGCAACATCTTCCTTGTCGCCAATGCTCATGCTGCCCATATCGCCCATGCGGCTATTGCGGGCGATATTGGTTTTTACCCCTCCTGGGTGAACGCATGTGGCGCTGACAGGATCTCCCGCGATATCAAGCTCTTCACGTAGTGACTCTGTAAATCCGCGAACGGCAAATTTTGCAGCATTGTAGGCGGACTGGGTTGGAACACTGATGATTCCAAAAACGCTGGAGATGTTGATGATATGGCCCTCACCTGCCTGCTTCAGGTGAGGAAGAAATGCCTTCGTTCCGTATACCACTCCCCAAAAATTGATATTCATCAGCCATTCAAAGTTTTCATAGCTCATTTTATCGACGGTCTCACCAAGGCCGACACCGGCGTTATTCATGATGAGGTTCACTTTTCCATGCGTCGTGACGGTGTCTTCTGCGTATTTATAGACAGCTTCCCTGTCACTAACATCAACCACATGAGTGCTGATGTCGACAGGGTAGCCCGCCAGCAATTCGATAGTGTTGTCGAGGCTTTCCCGGCTGATATCCGAAATGGCCAAATGGCACCCTTCTTTTGCCAGGGCAATTGCCGTGGCTTGCCCGATGCCTGATCCTGCGCCGGTAATAGCGGCGACTTTTCCGGAAAATGATTTCATCGTTGTGCCTCCCTGGTGAGTGTGCTGCCCAGAAGATGTTGGACTAGACTGCGTTTTGCTTTATGAAGATTTGCTCCCTCGAATTTCAGGTAACCATCGTCCATTTTCCCATAGCGAAGTGCTGGAAGATCGTGAAGATAATCGTTGAGATTTTGCCAGGGATCTTTGATGCCCTGTCGAGGAAGACGTTCATCAGCGCGCTGAATGTACCCGGAACGAAGGTTGAGGAAGTTGATATCAGACCTGCAGTCTTCTTTGTCGACAGGAGTTACCTTTTCCGTACCCGTCTTCTGCATATGCTTCAGAAGGCGACAAACAAACTCGGAGGCAATATCTGCTTTGAGAGTCCAGGAGGCGTTGGTGTAGCCAAAGACCAATGCCATGTTGGGTACATTTTCCAGCATCAGCCCTTTGTACATGATGGAGTTTGATATGTTGACATTCTTGCCGTCGACACGAAGATCTGCGCCTCCAAACATTTGTAAATCCAGGCCGGTGGCAGTGATGATAATATCTGCAGGTATCCAATCACCAGATTTCAGTTTTATTCCGGTTTTGGTGATGTTTTGAATGTGGTCGGTCACTACTGAGGCTTTGCCTTCACGAAGCACCTTGAAAAGGTCTCCCTTTGGCACAGCGCACATTCTCTCCTCCCAGGGGTTGTAATGAGGCTGGAAGTGCTTCATGTCGATCTCCGGCCCCAATTGCTTGCGGGCAGCGGCCAGCAATATTCTTCGTATCGCTTTGGGTTTGCGAATAGAAAGATTAAATACGGTTCTCTGCAGCAGGATGTTGCGTGTGCGCGCCATACGGTAAACGACCATTTCTGGTAGCACCCGGCGCAGGTTTTTGGAGATGAGATCTTGTTCCGGTACGGAAGCGACATAGGTGGGTGAGCGCTGCAGCATGGTCACATGTTCGGCTTTGTCTGTCATTGCCGGAACCAATGTCACTGCGGTCGCACCGCTACCGATTACTACAACTCGTTTGCCGCTATAATCATAGTTTTCTGGCCAGTGTTGCGGATGAATAACATCTCCGCCAAAGCGGTTGATGCCGGGAATTTTCGGCGTGTGGCCTGCATCATAGTTATAATAACCGGTACAGTTGAGAACAAATCCAGCCGTGAAGGTTTGCTCTTCACCGGTTTCCTCGTTGATAGCGGTCACCGTCCAGCGATTGAAATCGCTGCTCCAGTCCTCGGAGATTACTTTGAGACCGAATTGAATGTGTTTAATGACTTGGTGCTGTTCAGCGGTTTCTTCAATGTACTTGCGAATAGAGGGGCCATCGGCAAGCATCTTGGTGTCTGTCCAGGGGCGGAAGTTATAGCCGAGTGTGAACATATCCGAGTCAGAACGGATGCCCGGATAGCGAAATAGATCCCAGGTACCGCCAACGCGTTTGCGTCGCTCGAGGATGCCATAGCGTAGATGTGGGCACTTGCGGCTCAGGTGGCAAGCTGCACCAACGCCGGAAAGGCCAGCGCCTATGATCAGCACGTCGAGATGCTTATGTTTCATGATGTAAATCTCCGGTCAGAGGAGCGTATGTGAATAAATTTCGGGTTAAGGCGCTGAAGAAAATCCAGCACAGCTCCGGTAAAGATGCTGTTGCGATCACCCGCTACCATATGACCCGCTTGATTGATCACCCGGTACTGGGCATGTGGCACCAGGGCTAACAATTCCTGGGCCCCCTCTTCGCTGAGCACGTCACTGTGATGACCACGGATCAGTAATATTGGTAGTTCTAGGCTCTTAGCAGCGCGATTGAGCCGCGTGCGACCGAACATGCTTTCATCTGCTTCAGGAATTACCGCATGATCAAGAAAAGCCGGATCCCAGTGCCAGTGGAGGCGGCCGTTAGCGTCCTGACGCAGATTTCTTCGCAGTCCCTGAGAATTTGCAGGCGCTTTTCGTGCTGGGTTATAGGCAGCGACAGCATCTTGGACCTGCTCGAGCGAGTCGAATCCGTCATGGTGGCGACGCATAAACTCAATAACACGGCGAACACCGTTGCGTTCTAGACGGGGGGCTACGTCCACCAGTACCAAGCCTTGGCAGGTCAGGGAGGGCTCCTCTCCAAGTGCGAGCATGGCGGTGAGGCCGCCCATTGATGCACCGACGATATAAGGGGATGAGGGAAGAGACTGAATGATGCTGCGGAGATCTGATATCAAAGCAGTGGCGCTGTAATCCCCTTTGGGGCACCACTGGCTTTCACCATGACCTCTGGCGTCTATGGTCGTTGCGCAGTATCCCGCCCTTGCCATTACGTTTGCCGTGTGCACCCAGGCATGACGTGTCTGTCCGCCGCCATGTAGCAGTAGCACCTGCGGTGACTTTGGATCTCCGAACCGGGTTGCACTAAGAACCAACCCCCCTTTTCCGTGGAACTGTATGTTCCTGCCAGTCTGCGTGGGGCTGCTTGAAGCACTCCGGTCAAGCGTTGTGGGACTATCGTGATGATGCATTATTAGATGCGCTTTTGTTTGGCTAAACAACCAAATATTAACGTTTCATGTATAAAAAGGGAAGTGCTGCTTGAGGAAATTATCGCTGGGTTGTCTGGCTGACGAATTCCTTGTAGGGGCATGACCTACCATAAAAAAGCCCCCATTAAAGGGGGCGTAAATGTGCATATGCACGAGGGGTGTGCGTTAAAAATCTTTTACAGGCAAAAAGGTAAAAGTAAGGTCCACGCCGAGGGGCGGTACCTCCAATTCGACACCGGCCAAACCTATGCCAAACAGATCAATGTTGGCTGGTATGACGAGAGGGTCAGGGTTGCGAACTTTTAGAATCAGGCGACCATCGTCAACAAAACGTAGCGGCCCTTCCAGGGTGACTCCGGTTATTTTTTTACTGCGGATGTCATGCCCAAGTTCAATGAGTAGTCGTGGTTCCAGTTCTGGTGCATCCACCATGAGATCAAACGTGGTGCTAAACCAGGGGCCATCAGGGGTTCGGGTGATATAGCCAGTAATGGGCTGATTGTTTTCATATGCCAAGCGAAGCACCAGGGGGCCGGTGTCTAACGGTATCGTGATTAATCCCAGTGCACGGGCTTCCAGAAACACACTCGTCGTTGGGAGAACAGTGGGGAAGACTTTGGCAATGACGGCGCCGGTGACTTCATTTGATGTCATTGGGTCGCTGTCGATGAGGCGTCGGTTGATGGTGATATCCGACTCATACTGGCTTACCCCGGCTTGCAAGGCGCCTGAGGCGACGAAGGCAAACTTGTTTTCTGGGCAGTCGTCGCCTATACCACAGCCAATGCTGGCATTGGTTATTACACCTGATCGGCTTTTGAGTTGAAGTTTCAGGTAATTGGCGGAGGCAGTTGCTCCGCCATTGCCATCAGGTACGGCGCCTTGCTCATTGTCATCGAGACTGAGGTTCGCGTTGACATCCGCTACAGGTAGTGACCGTAATGATACGCGGGTAATCCTGTCCTCTTCTCCTGTTACCACAAAGTGATTGGTCAGGTCCGGACCTCCTTGTCTAAGGCCAGGCGCTGTGGAGCTGGACTGAGAAATTTGCCGTGTTTGCAGAGGGGCTCCATCATTTGAACATATGGCGTTGACTCCACAGTTCGGCGCTCCTTCCTCGGAGTGCAGGGTATAACGGTAAAGGTCACCAACCCGCCAGGGACTGTTCGGTAAAAATTCGATTCGCTGTGCAAGTACTTTATGGCGACCATTGACGGGCTGCCATACGTTATTAACGGTATCGAAGTGTTCAACAACAAACGTATTGTTATTGACCGTGTTGCTGTCGATGCTGCGGCTGAAGATAACCCGGAGACTAAAGTCCTTGAACAGGTTCGGTACGGGATAAAGCGGGTCAGTATTTTTTCCTCCCACGCATCGACCGTTTCGCCAGTTTTCGCGTTGCCCGGTCAGCACAGCCCCGGTCAGCGCGCAGGGGTATCCGGGGAAAACAGCGGAGACAAGTGGTGCACGTAATTCATTGGCGTTGTCATTGGGAAGGGTGAATTCCGGAAGACGAATGTCGAGGGTTCGATCCTGGTTAAGCGGATTGCCTTGCGTATCTCGAAGCAGGCTGGTCAGGGTCACCTGGATGTCTTTTCCGTGTTGAAGAACGTCCCCTCCGATCAAGACGGTGGCGCCATCATGTCTCATCGGGTAGGTCTGTGTTATGCCATCGACTGAGACTTGCAATGCCCCGTCGAGAAATACAGAAGCAGGGTCCAGGGGCTTATTGAAGTTCAGAATAACAGGATCACCGGGACGGGCATTGGGTTGGAAGGTTTGTCCTGGTGCCCAAGACTGAAGTTGTAAAGGGCGCGTATCCTGGGTTGGTGATGGCGCCTGACGTTGGTTCTCATAGGCTTCCATGCGGAATGAGAGCAAGCCTGATGCCTTCTCCAAGCCCAGCACCTCGGGTTCGACCACGCTGACCGCATCCAGCACTAATATGCCATCTTTAACAACGGCTAACCCGGCCACCTGCACATTTAGCAGGTTCTGGCTGAGAGCTGCGTTCGACTCCTGCCCTTCTGCGGTCATTGCCGCGTCCATATTAAGCAAAGCATAACGAGGGACAGACGAAGAATCGCTGAATGGATTGGGGATCAGATATCCATTGGCGTCACTGAGCAGAGTGATGGTGACTTCACCCGTCTCGAGGCCGGACGGTATTTCGCCTAGAATATTGACGTCCACAGGAGAACCGTTGAGGACGGAGCCGGCGGGCACCCGCAGTGGCACGGCACCTGGAAAATTCGGTGCAAATCCCAGATCGGCTGCAAGATTTCCGCTCAACCCGGTAAATGACTTGTCGCCTAGTACAAAGGATTGTACGGGCACCTGGTTGATCGGGTTGCCGGTTAATGTTGAGGTCAATTCAGGTTGTTCAACACCAAGGCTGCCTACCTTGAGGATTGATGTCGCGCGGGGAAGTGTTGAGTCAGGAATAAAAGTACGCTCGTATTGCGGTAATAAAGCACCGGAGGTTTGGGCTCGCAGCCCGGTAATAGTCAGTGTGTGTTCTACCGGTTTCAGATCCCGGGCGGGGTCAAGTGTCAGATATCGGCCCTGCAGGAACATGGATGCGGGAACCAGTTTGCCCAGATTGTCACGAAGCTGCACAGATCCGCTTTCACCATATTCTATGCTCGTCGGGTCCAGCGTTTGATTGAACGACATTCTGAAGGTGCTCATGTCGTTGGAGCGGCTGGCATCATCAATCGAGTCAAGCAATGATGGCTGGTCCAGAGGGGTAGCTGAGAGGAGCCTGAAAGAGCCACTTCCCATGGCTTCCGATGCGCCCGCCTGGTTGCCAGCGGTACGAAATTGCACGCGGGCCAGGGAGTCTTTATCAATGGCCCCCAAACCATCGCCGATGACAACTAGCTGGTACGTTTGTGTGGGAAGCAGACGAGATTGAGGGCGCAGAATCAGCCCCCTGCCGTTGTCTACTACCTGATAGTCAACAATGACAGTACTGTCATCCATATTGCTGACCAACTGTAGGCGCGCCTCAATATCATCCATTACCGTTTGATCAAGAACGGAAGAAAAACGCAGAACCACAGGCGCGGTGGGTGGTACTTCTGTCTGGCCGGGATAAGGGTAGGAAAAAATCAGTGTATCCGGAGTGCTCCATTGATTGGTCACATCGCCCTGATCGCCACCGCAGCCCGTCAGCTGGGCTGCTATCACTATTGTCACGCTAATAAACAGTTTGCGAATTATATGTTGTTTTTTATTCATTGCTCTTCTCCAGGTATTAATCGCATTTATGCTGTTAAAATTTCAGCGACAGGGAGGAAGAAAATACGTTTATTTCACCATCGGCCCTTACGGTTTCAAAAGGTGCCGGGTCGGTGGGAGCGTTAATGGAGGTTAATTCGAAATCAGCCTCATCCAGCATCTGATACTGGTAAGCGAAGGCAACCTCCAGCGGCATGTTAATCACCGGGGCACTGGCTATACGATAACTTGCGCCTAGCCCGAAAACTTTTTTATCTGTGTCCAGATAATTGACGTCCTGGGAGCGGGTGGACTTTAAGGGTGACTCCTCCAAGGCTGCGCCAGCAAAGAGCTTCATGGATTCCGACCACTGATAACTGATGCCAATACGGGGGATAGTGATGTCGTCAAACGCCAGATTGGCCTGGTCGCGAACAGTGTCACTCGCAAACTCGCGTCCAAGCGCAGACCATTTGTGCTGCTCGATGCCTGCCGTCAGTTCGAATTGTCCTACTGGAAGCAAAAAGGCCGCACCGAGAACCTCGGGCTGATAAGTGTCGATTGTACTCAGTGCCAGACTCAGACCTGGTTCGGGTATAACCCCTGGCACAACCACATTGGCATCGACTGAAACTTCGTAACTACTTTCACCGCGCCAAAATAGTGCGAATTCCAACTTGTCCATGCCGAAAGGCATGCACTGACTGGTACCGCAAAAAAATTCGCCAGAGCGGATGTTGATTCCCAGGGCCGGCGATAGTGACGGAGATGCTTCGAGAGAAAGCTTTTCTGAATCAGTGTTGCCGCCAAGGTCGGAGACTGTTTCCAGGTTTGCTTTGGCTTCCAGTGTCAGGCGCGCAGATGCGCCGACGTCGACTCCTCTCAGGATATTACTAATAGCACCACCAAACGCGAGATAAAGTGGCTGTGATTCATAGCGTAGAAACTGCCCTTCCTGGCTAGTGTTTGCCTGGTATGGCAGCAGGTTGGATGAGTATTCGTCGACGCCAACGTTAAGCCCGAAATATATGGGATTGTCGATACTTGAGATGCCGGCTATGCGACTTTTGAAACCGATTAATAATAGTTCGGAACTGGTATCGGAGAGCACATCATTCTCGCGTGCTAAAGGCGCGGCTCCCCCCAGGGATTTAGCACGTAATTCCTGGTCACCATATTGCACGATGGCGCTCAGCTCGCCTTCCGGTGAGCCGGCCATGGCTGCCGGGTTGTAATAAACCGACCAGCTGTTGGATGCAAAAGGGCTGAACGCGAGGGCAGTACCGGCATTCATGGGGCCCAGCCCATAGTTGGTAGCTCCGTCGCCAGCGCCAGCATTGGTTAAAGCCGGAGAGAGTAGAGCGGTACCGCAAGTGAAAAAAAGGAGAGGCAACCGTTTTGTTTTTGTTGAAGGCATTTTGAGCTCCTGAAAAGATCAGTTTTGATGTCGGTTTTATTGTTTGGTTGTTGAACCAATTAATTTGCCAGATTTAGGCTCTTGAGTCCATGTCTGTGCAGTGTCGCTGCTTATCTCCCTTGTATGGACTATCGAGGTTTGCGAATAGGGCGTTGTAATATCGCTTGGCAAACTACGGTCAACTGTTGCCGATGAGTCAGTGTTCTCGACTAGGTAAAACCTATCCAGCGCACCGCACCAGCGTAAGGTTAGAAGAATCGAAAAATTATCTTGGGTGCCGTTTACATTAGGATGCTTCTACAGATTGGCTGAGTTGTTTTATTTTGCCGCGCCCAGCGGCCCGACATTTTACTTGGGCGTCAGGGGGTGCGCTTATCCGATTGTCTCCCATTCCCATTGTTCTGCCTTCCCGGGGTGTGGCTTGCGTGGGAGTCCAATTCACTGAATCGGTAGTGGTCCATCGGCAAATGTTTGGCCCGCCAAAGCATTTCTAAAGATGTTGATGGGCGCAGCATCGGCGCATCACCATGATGGTCGAAGTAGTAGCTGTTCGACAGCGTGCAATTGTGATTAAGGAACACCGTGTTCTGCTGACGTTTCTGGATATTATGGAAATAATTGTCATGGACTGACTGTCGAATTTCCACTTGGGTGGCGCCACGCCGGTTGGCTTCGCGAATACAACGTGAGAGATGGATGGCATTGCCCTCGACCATTTTGAAGTAAGAGGTTCCGATAAGGGCATAGGGCCCGAGCATGATGTAAAAGTTCGGGTACCCCGGGATGGTCAGGCCTTCATAGGCCTGATATCGATGGTCATGCCAAAAGTCGCCCAAATTAATGTTGTTGCTGCCGATGACTTCGAACGAGGGGATATTCCCTTTCTCAAAAGTTTTGTAACCGGTGGCCAGGATCAAGGTATCTATGCGTCGTGAGCGGCCGTCTTCGGTGGTGATGCCACGGGAGGTGATGCGTTTGATCGGCGTCGTCACCAGCTCGACGTTGTCCCGGCCGAAGGTGCGGAAATAGTCGTTGGAGAAGGTTGGTCTTTTACAGCCGAAGCCGTATTTCGGTGTCAGTTTCTCCCACAGGTCTTTGCGGTTGGGCAGTTGTTCGCGCAAGTTGTTTATGCCCGCCTTTTCGCACATGCGGACCAGCCAGGGGGCCTGGCGATAATAAATTGCTGAAAGCACCATCAGGGTTTCACTGGCGGTATCGGTGGCGCCCCGAAGGGTGCGTTGCAGGCCCGGTACGGTTCGGAACAGAGTCTTGAGCCAGCCGGGCAGGCTATGATCGGGTTTTTTCAGTACCCAGATGGGGGTGCGCTGGTAGACATCCAATTGGCGGGCCTTGCCGGCAATTTCCGGAATCAGCTGCACTGCAGTAGCGCCTGTGCCTATTACAGCAACTCGTTTGTCACTGAGATCCAGATCGTCCGGCCACCGGGCGGTGTGAATAACGTCGCCCTGAAACTGTTCAAGCCCTTCAAGATTTGGCATTTTGGGCGATATCAGCCCGCCGCAGGCCGAGACAATATGGCGCGCACGAAGTTGTCTACCATCACCAAGTTCAATCAACCAGACATGGCTAGCTAGATCGAAACGGGCGCGGGTAACTTCAATACCAAAGCGAATAAGTGGGTAGATGCCATATTTGCTTGTTACCTGACGGGTGTACTGGTAAAGCTCGTTTCCCGGAGCAAATACACGTGACCAATTTGCGTTCTGTTCGAACGAGAATGAGTAGGTGAAAGAGGTAATGTCGACAGCGATCCCCGGATAACGGTTATCACGCCATGTGCCTCCCACATCTTCACTGCGTTCAAGGATCAGAATGTCCTTTATGCCATCGGCACGTAGCTGAATTGCGGCACCAATGCCGGAAATGCCAGCGCCAATGATGACGACTTCATGATCAGGAGCAACGTTGTGGCGAGCATTCTGGATTGCAAAAGCAGCCATGTTCATGACGATGTCTCCGCAATTGTCGCAATGCCAACGTTCGAAGTGTGAGACGACCTCTCACTGACTTCAGTGGAGGCAAGATGTCTGCGAAGAAAACGGACGATAGTGGCGAAGTCCTGTTTTGCTTCTGGCAACAGAAAGGTGAATACGGGCCAGACGTGCGGCATATCTTTACGTTCCACAAGCTGCACAGGTACGCCCGCTTCTCGGGCGCAGTGAGCGGCTGCATGGGTATCGTCGCGCAGACACTCTTCGCTACTGACAGTGAAAAGCATAGGCGGCAAGCCGGTGAAGTCTTGGGTGATTGGGGAGGCATATGGGTGGGCGGGATCCGCGCCTGCCAGATAGATATCCGTTGCAACCTCAATCATGCCATGGGACAGCATGGCATCAGTATCACTGTTCGCCTGTCGAGACATCAGGACGCCTCGGGCATCCGACGCTGGCGAAATGGCCAGGGCGCAGACCGGCATTTTCAGCTCATGATCACGGGCGCGTAGTAACGTAACCAGAGTAAGATTGCCGCCTGCTGAGTCCCCAGCAATAATGATGGGGCGGGGATCAGCCATCAGTTCACGATAAACATGAAAGGCATCATCCGTCGCTGCCGGGAACGGGTGTTCGGGGGCAAGCCGGTAATCCGGGAGAAAGACCCGCGCGTTCATTGAGTGAGCCAGGCGCCCACAAAAGTGATGATAGGTATCAAGTCGGCCGCCTATAAACGCGCCACCATGCAGGTAGAGAATTGTTGTTTTGGGGTCGGCGGTACTAAGCCAGTGGCCTGATATTCCAGCAACTTTGCTTCGCTGCAACCGTATTCCACGTGGCAGTAGTGAGGGTGCCAAAGGCGCGTTCATTACTCTGCGCAGGTGTCTTACCAGTTTGTCCGGGTCGTGTATGTCGCGCTTGACCCCAGCGCGAAGAAGAAACTTCATGATGTTTGCGGGAATGGAGGCCATATCTGGTTCCTTGAATGTTCCTTATTCCATGAATGCGGTTTAATCAGCCAGAATTCTGTAAACTCCGCCAATGGCGCGGGCGTATAGTCTTGGCGTCAAGCGTTTCAATCGCCAGGCAATGCGACCGTCAATCTGTGGCAGCATGTACATGTCGCCACGGTCGAGGGCATTGAGGGCCTGGCGAGCAACCTGGTCGGCGTTGGTCAGGGCATAGCGAGTCATCGCTGAACGAGCAAAATCACGACGACGCTCAGGCAGACGCCCATTCTCGACGATATTGGTCGGGACCACGGTTGGGCATAGGGCGGTGACTTGTACGCCGGTTCCTGCCAGTTCGGAAGAGAGTGTTTCCGATAGGGCCAGCACCCCGGCTTTGGTGACATTATAAGCGGTCATTTCCGGGGCAGACCCGAAGGCGGCAGCGGAGGCCACGTTGATGATGCCTCCGTAACCCAGGTCCCGCAGCTGAGGGGCAAAAAAATGGCAGCCGTGAATGACGCCCCAGAGATTGACGTTCATACACCAGTGCCAGTCCTTAAGCGACACTTCACCGATCGGGCCGCCGAGACCTACACCGGCGTTGTTGATCACCAGCGTTACCGGCCGGCCGAGCAAGGACTCGGCATTTTCCGCCAGGGACGCCATCTGTTTTTCATCGCCCACATCACACCCCTGGGCAACGGCGTGGGTACCGAGTGCTCGCAGGCTGATGGCCACCTGTTCGGCACGGTCTGCATCGATATCAACACACAGCACTGAGCCGCCACGACGTGCAACTTCGTAGGCGAAGCTGCGACCGATGCCACTGCCTGCCCCAGTGATAACTGCGGCTGCCTGGGTCGATGGGGGCAAGGGTTTCTTTTTCATGCCTGTCCTCATGCGAGCTCAGGTTGTGCTGCAGAGAGTGTTTCGGGGATGTTGGTGGACCGGTGATTTCGCAGCGCCTGATAAGCCTTCTGCGCATCGCCGGTTTCTTCGTAGGCGCGCTTCCAGATACGAATCACATCACGATTATCGTCATCCCAGGGATGGAAGGTGGGTGAAAAGTAGGGAGGCACGCCACCGAGCACTTTGGAGAGAATGCCCGGGCGCCAGAACAGTATCTTGGCCATTTTCGCTGCTGAACGCAGGTTCAGGATCTGACGGTCCTTGTAGAGCAGATAGGTCTGGTTGCCGATCATGATGGGGAAGCCCAGGGCGATGGCTAGTAGCATGCCGCTGGCGCGCAACCGATAACTGCGAAAACCGCCGCCACTGGCATCGACGAACACGTCATAACTGACACTCTTGTGCTCAGTTTCTTCGACAAAGTGCCAGTAGAGCATGGCGCGTAATTCCGGATGGGTCTTGTCAAACAGCTCCGGATGCTCAAGGAGTACAGAGGATATAATGGCAGTGAAGTGCTCGAAAGCCGCAGCGATGGAGCTCTGCATGTCGTCACTGAGGCGGTGCTGGAGCTGCTTGCGAATCAGCTTAAATACTCCTTCAACCTTATCGATGGGAACCCCATGCTGCACCCCGATGGCATTCATTTCGTCGTGTTCGCGAGCATGAATGCGCTCCTGACGAATGAATTCCTTGGCGGCGTTGAGAACCTCCGGGTCGTCAAGCTTGTCAAGCTGTCGCCTGGCAGAGTTCATCACCCAGCGCTCGCCGTCGGGGACGGCGGCGAGTATGGCGTTCATCCAGTGGGTAGACCAAGGATCATTACCGAACCAGTGGCGGGCCACGTTTTCGACGTTCATGGGAAAGTGAATGTCACGGGTTACGACCTCGTCATAACCGATCTTGCGATTTTCTAGGGCCATTGGATAGCTCCCAAATAAAGTCCATTAATCGGACTTTATTTGTTCAACCAACCAAATGCAATATTTATAGGTAGACAGCGTGTTTTTATCTGTATAACCGGGGTGGCGACAACTGTATGCAAGGCTGGGCCGTCCTTAAAAGGAATGCTAGAATCAAAGGCTTACAGCATGGGAGTGGCTTGTGGGAAGAAAGAAAAATCAGGTAACGCCGGTGGCGGAGACTGACCGAGAGTTTGTGCTTGGTGCAGCAGCTCGCCTGTTTCGCCAAAAGGGATTTGATAAAACCACCGTTAAGGAAATCGCCGAAGCTTGTGGCATGTTGCCTGGTAGCCTGCATTACCGTTATCCCTCCAAAGAGAGCATCCTGGTAGACCTGATGCGGCTTGCGCTTGAGCAGGCGTCGGCGTCCTTGTCTGAGGCAATTCGGGGAGAGAGTGAGCCGCTTGAGCAGTTGCGCCAGGGGATCAATGCCCACCTTGAGTTGCTGGTTGGTGGGTCGGATATGGTCTATGTGCTCCTTTTTGAGTGGCGCTCCTTGCATGGTGCATCACGCCAGGAAATGATTGATTTACGAGACAGATACGAGCTTCTTTGGTCTGCCATGCTGCAATCCTTGTCCTCTCAAAACCTGATTCGTCCTGATGTGGATCGTGATCTTTTGCGCCTTATCGGGCTAGGAGCGTTAAACTGGGTAGCAACGTGGTTTAACGAAGGTGGCCGATATACCGCCAAGGATATCGGAGACTTTGTGTGGACGGTAATTAAGGATGGAGTGCTCAAGCGATAGATTTTTTCTATTCAATGAGAGCTCATGACTGTGCTTGCCGTTATTGTGAGTAATAATCCTTAATGTGTACTTTGCCTGTATTGATCAGGGGTCAGACCAAACCAGCGCTTGAAAGCCCGCCTAAAGCTCGCCGTGTCGTGATAATTCAACAGTGTAGCGATGGCTTCAACGGACATTTGGCTGTCGCATAAATAGCTTGCTGCCTGCCTGGATAACACTTCCTCGCGAATTTGCCTGAAACTGCTGTTTTCTCTTTTGAGCTTGCGTGCCAGGGTGCGTTTGCTCATGAAGAGGGTGGCTGCAGCCTCTTCTTCACTGAGTGTTCCGGGTGGTCGAGACAACATCATTTTCTTTAGCCGAGTCCGATAGTCCGGTTCACGAGTCTGCAGCCGCGCAAGCATAGATTCGCACTGCTGCAAGGCTAGATGATAGCTTTCATGATTGGCAGATGCGTTCGGTTTTCGGCACAACGCCATTGGCAATTTGAGCTTGAATAGGTCGCAGTTAAAGTAAATCTTACCTGGCAAATAGTCTCGGTACATCTCTTTGTAGACGGGGGCTGGATGGGTGAAGCAGACCTCGGCTTCATACAAGGGGCGGCCTACGATGAACTCGCCAATCTCGAAAAAAGCCTTGATCACAGTATCCGCCAGGCAGCGCTCTACATCATTTTCCATCGGCACCTGGAAGTTCACAACGCACTCCAGATCGTCTTCAGTCTGTTGCAAGTCCACTTGAATAAAGCTTGCCCGAGTAGGCAGGAAAGTGTGAACGGCTTGCAGCGCGGCATACAGATCCGGACTACTATTGGCAACAAAACCCATCGCACCATGGGTTGCTGGGGTTAGACGTCTGCCCAGCCGTAAACCGAACTCTGGTGTGCCGGATAATTCCAATGCGTTGCGCAGGATATGGATCTGCTGAGCCGCAGTGAGCAGGCTTTCATCTCTGAGCAACTGTGCAATATCCAGCCCAGTGTCGCCCAAGAGTTTGGGAAGTTGTCGTGCAGTCAGACCCAGTTCACGGGCGATCAGGCGTGAGTAATTCGAGGGAATATCGGCTTGCATGTTGTGCGAATCCTTCTTCTGCATCGTTATTGCCATCAGCCACTTCTCAAAACGCCCTTAACTGTCTTTAAATGTCCCCGTTCTGTCAAGAAATGTCCTCGCCGGTGTGGCAGAACATCGCCAATCTTCAGAGTAGACATTACTGGCAGGAGACGCGCAGTGGGAAAAATTATCTTTATCGAACATGACAACACCGAGCATGTTACGGAATTTGGTGTGGGTTCTACGCTAATGCAAATTGCCGTCGATAATGCCGTTCCTGGTATTGATGGGGACTGTGGCGGGGAATGCGCTTGCGGCACTTGCCACATGATTGTTGCGGATGAGTGGTTTGACAAGACTGGAGCAGTCGGTGACGCGGAAGAGCAGATGTTGTCCATGACCCCGGAGCGGGCGAGAACCTCCCGTCTGGGTTGTCAGATAGAAACCACGGAGGCGATGGACGGCATGACCGTGCATTTGCCCGAATTCCAGATGTAAGCACGGAGGACGCCATGTCAACAAAAACAAGCTCAACCAATGCTATCCAGACTAAAATGATCAACGCTTCGTCCAAAGTGGTGCCGATGCATTTGCAGATCAAGGCGCTGAAGATGTTGATGAAGGCAAAGAAAAAGACCGTTGGTTCTCGGCGTCCCCAGGTTAACTTCGTCGAAACGCCAGTGCCCGATATCAATACCCTCTCACTCGAAGACATCGACACCAGTAACCCATTTTTGTATCGACAAGATCAGTGGCGCGCCTATTTCAAGCGGTTGCGTGATGAGGCCCCGGTGCACTACCAGAAGAAGAGCCCATTCGGTCCTTTCTGGTCGATAACTCGCTATGAAGACATTTTGTTCGTGGACAAGAGTCACGAATTGTTCTCCTCAGAGCCGCAAATTATTCTGGGTGATCCACCTGAAGGACTATCGGTAGAAATGTTCATCGCCATGGATCCGCCCAAGCATGATGTACAGCGTCGGGCTGTACAAGGGGTGGTGGCGCCGAAAAACCTAAAGGAAATGGAGGGACTGATTCGTTCTCGTGCAGCCGAAGTGCTGGACAGCTTGCCCTTGAATAAACCCTTTAACTGGGTGCCAGCAGTATCAAAAGAGCTGACCGGGCGCATGTTGGCTACGCTGCTGGATTTCCCTTATGAGGAGCGCCACAAGCTAGTCGAGTGGTCTGATCGCTTGTCCGGTGCGGCATCTGCCACTGGTGGGGAATTTACCGACGAAGATGTCATGTTTGATGACGCCGCTGACATGGCGAGGGCTTTCTCCAGATTGTGGCGTGACAAGGAAGCTCGCCGCGCAGCTGGCGAAGAGCCGGGTTTCGATTTGATCAGCATGCTGCAGAGCAACGAAGATACAAAAGACCTGATCAATCGGCCGATGGAGTTTATCGGGAATCTGGCGCTGCTTATTGTTGGTGGAAATGATACCACTCGCAACTCGATGAGTGGTGGCGTGCTGGCTTTGAATCAGTTTCCCGAGGAATTTAGAAAACTGAAGGCAAAACCGGAGTTGATTCCGAATATGGTTTCGGAAATCATCCGTTGGCAAACCCCGTTGGCGAATATGCGCAGGGTTGCTACCCAGGATGTTGAGATTCGTGGTCAGACCATCAAGAAAGGGGATCGGGTGTTAATGTGGTATGCCTCGGGAAACCGGGACGAACGCAAGTTCGAAAACCCTGATCAACTTATTATTGATCGCAAGGACGCGCGAAACCATATCTCTTTTGGTTACGGCATTCACCGTTGCATGGGTAACCGCTTGGCCGAGCTGCAACTTCGCATTCTGTGGGAAGAGTTGCTGAAACGCTTCGAGAATATTGAAGTTGTTGGCGAGCCCGAGCGTGTGCAGTCTAACTTCGTGCGGGGCTATTCCAAATTGATGGTCAAGCTGACGGCAAAAAGTTAATGAAACGTCTGAGCGGGGTGGCGCCTGAAGCATTCGATTATGTGGTGGTCGGCGCGGGTTCTGCTGGGTGTGCGGTTGCAAGCCGTTTGTCCGAGAGCGGCCGCTATTCGGTGCTGCTGCTTGAAGCCGGACCTGAGAGCCGCGGTAACCCTTTTGTGAACATGCCGTTGGGTTTCCTGCAGCTGATGTTCAGCCGCCGATTCAATTGGCAGTTCAATACCGAACCGCAGCCCCATATGCATGACCGTGTCTTGTTCCAGCCGCGGGGCAGAATGCTTGGTGGTTCTAGTGGCATGAACGCGCAGGTCTACATCCGCGGGCATGCCTGGGACTACGACGAATGGGCGCGGCAGGGCTGTGATGGGTGGTCATACACTGATGTTCTACCTTACTTTCGTAGATCCGAACATTTCGAGCCGAAGCTGAACTCGGCCGAGGTTGAATTTCATGGCCTCGGAGGTCCGCTCAATGTTGCCGAGCGCCGTTACACCAACCCGTTAAGTGCGACCTTCGTTGAGGCAGCGAGGCAGGCAGGGTACCGGCTCAATAGGGACTTCAACGGTAGTGAGCAGGAGGGAGTGGGGTTCTACTACGCTTATCAGAAAGACGGCATGCGGTGCAGTAATGCGCGTGCCTATCTCGAACCCGCCGAGGAGCGTTCCAACCTGACGGTTCGCAGCGGCGCGCATGTTACCCGTGTGCTGCTTGATGGCACCCGTGCCACCGGTGTCGAGTACCGAAGCGCTAAGGGGCTGGTGCAGGTCAGTGCCGGGCGCGAAGTTGTGCTCTGCGGCGGAACGTTCAACTCGCCGCAATTGCTAATGTTATCCGGCATCGGTCCGCGTGAGGAGCTGTACCGGCACGGAATTAAATTGCGTCATGTCCTGGAGGGCGTTGGACAGAATCTACAGGACCATATCGACGTGTTCGTGCGCGCCAGAACGCGCAGCCGCCAGAGTATCTCGATGCATCCTAGCTACTGGCTAAAGGGCCTGGGGGCACTGCTGCAATACCTGATCGGTCGGCGCGGTGTGCTGTCCAGCAACGGCGCCGAGGCAGGCGGGTTCATCCGCTCCCGGCCGGAGGAGGCGATACCCGACCTGCAACTACACTTTGGCCCTATGCTGTACGCCGATCACGGGAGGGACATGAAGGTCGCAATGAGTGGTTATGGCTACATAGTGATGATCTACGGACTTAGGCCATTGTCGCGTGGGCGGATTGGTTTGCACAGTGCTGATCCGTTCACTGCCCCGTTGATAGATCCCAACTACATGGCCGAATCCGCCGACGTCGAGCAGCTCGTTCGCGGGGTACGTCTGGTGCGTAAGATCTTGGCGCAGCCTGCATTCTGCTTGCACCACGAAGTCGAGATGTCGCCAGGGTCGGAGCTGCAGAATGATGAGGACCTGGCCGCATGGGTGCGGCGTAGCGGCGAGTCCGCCTACCATCCAGTCGGCACCTGTAAGATGGGTGTGGATCCGATGGCGGTGGTCGATCCGCGTCTGCGAGTGCACGGCCTGCGATCCTTGAGGGTAGTTGATGCCTCCATCATGCCGACACTGGTCGGCGGTAACACCAACCAGCCGGCAACCATGATCGGCGAGAAGGGAGCCGCGATGATCCTTGAGGATGCTGAGATGCTCAGCAGTTAGGCATCCTGTGCGTGCGCGATCGATATCGCGGCCTCTTGCTCACCTGCGGTGTTGGGATATGAAAATACGCTTCCAAGGCGCACAAAAGAGACAACCTATGGTTAACAAAAAGAAAGATACGACAGTCATCGTTGGTGGTGGACATGCAGCCGGTACGCTCTTGACAGCCTTGCTGCAAAAGAAATATCAGCATGAGGTAGTACTGGTGAGCGATGAGCCTCATCCTCCCTACCAGCGTCCACCTTTGTCCAAAAGTTATCTTGCAGGAGAGGTTGATCAGTCGTCTCTGTACCTGAAGCCGCGTTCGGTGTATGAGAATGCGGGGCAGCAGTTGCGGCTCGGTGTGCGCGTCGAAGGGATCGACCGATACGCGAAAAGCATCAAGTTGTCGGATCAAAGCACATTGAAATACGATCGACTGGTTCTGGCGACGGGGTCACATGTTCGTCGCCTTAAAGCGCCCGGATCAGATTTGAAAGGAATACACTATCTGCATGATATCGCTGACACCGATGCTCTGCGCAATCAATTAGTGCCGGGTAAACGTCTGGTCATCGTGGGCGGCGGTTATATTGGCCTTGAAGTGGCTGCCAGCGCTATCAAGAAAGGTGTTCATGTCACGGTCCTGGAAGCCACCGAACGCTTGATGCAGCGTGTTACGGGGCCAGAGATGTCCACGTTTTTCTACGCCAAGCACACTGCTGCTGGCGTTGATGTGCGTCTTGGCACGGCGGTAACTGGCTTCGAAGCGGGTGATAAGGGGCGTGTGGCAGGCGTGACCTTGGCCGATGGTGGCAATGTTCCGGCTGATATCGTGCTCGTATCAATAGGTGTCATACCGGAAACTACATTGGCCGAGAACGCTGGCCTACTCTGCGATGACGGTATTGTTGTGGATGAATTTACCCGCACTGATGATCGCGACATCCTGGCAATCGGTGACTGTACCCGCCACCGGAATCTTTTTTTCGAAAAGATGCAACGGCTTGAGTCTGTTGCCAACGCGGTTGATCAAGCGCGTACGGCGGCGGCGACCTTGATGGGCGAGGAGATGCCCTACGATAGCGCACCATGGTTCTGGTCGAACCAATATGACGTCCGCTTACAGATGGTTGGGCTGTCGCAAAATCATGATCAGCGGGTGCTGCGCGGCACCACCAATGATAAGGGATTTGCGGTGTTCTATCTGCTCGAGGGCTCTGTCATTGCTGTTGACGCGGTCAATCTGCCCATTGCTTTCATGGTGGGCAAGCAGTTGGTCCAGCAACGCAAGAGCGTTAGCGCTGACGCATTGAGTAATACGGATATCGAGCTGAAGTCTTTAATCTGAAGCATGCGAAGTGCGATCAGTAACCGGTCATCCTTTCGTGGTATCCCAATAGAGATTCCGGTTTAAAGGAGGGATCCACTGGCATGGCCTCCTTGAGAGCATCGGCTGGGTAAATTGTAGTGAGATAGTTAATTTGACACTACATCTGAATGTACGATCACTCATTGAGGCCTAAGGTGGATGCCTGTGTGGAAAGGAAAATATTATAGAGTGTTGGAGTCTCTTCAGTGGGACGATCCTGGCTGTGCTGGCGATTTTCCATCGTTCGATGACTTGTCGTGAGGGCTGCGATACACTGCTACTCGCTAGGGGTTCGGGCCCCATCTTCAGGTTATTTTTGATGGGCTAACCGTGTTGGGCAACACCTTTTTCGACTTTGTACTTTTATTTAAATCAGCTGGTTAGGCTGTATTTCAGTCCGGCTTCTGTAACCGTACTGAAAGTGTAGTAATTGGTGTAGCCAGCCTCTTCCCTGTCTTGGAAATTCCACTGACTTTGCCCATAAACACCTGTGCATCAGTCGTAGTGATACTCGGGTACCTTTGTATTATTGGCGTATGCTCAGCTGAGGATACCCCTGTCTGCCATTATCGCTGCTAGCCAGGGGCGAAATGCTGTGACATATCGAGTATTGGATAAGCGATACGTTGACATAAACATGGCGTGCTGAGATAGCTACCGTCAAACATCAGTCAGCGGTAGATCCCACCTGGGTGGATAAGGGGGCGGTGTCGTTACGCCCGCCCTAGCTCGCAAGTGAAGGGCAAGCGTGTCACACCAAAGCTTCAGATAACGGTCAAACAGCGCCTTGTCCGCAACGATGTGCAGGTCCTGTGCCATGCCGCGCAATAGCCATTGCGTCAACATCATCATCGAGCGCACATCGGTATCTTCCTTGGTGGCCTCCAGGTAGTGATCGGCTGCGTTACCCACGATGAAATAACTGGATGTCCAGACGCGCTGCAAAATGGCGGCGAGTTCCTGATCGTGCTGGCTGGCGGTCAGTAGCTGCATCAACGGGATGTATTCCGGTTGATCAAAGACATTTTTCCAGGCGCCAAAGATCAGCTCTTCCAGTCGGTCCTCAGAGCCGTGCAGCTTGGCAATGGCTTTGCCCAGTTGAATATATTGCTGGCGAATCAGTTGCTCGGCAGCAGCGGCAATCATGGCGGCTTTGCTGTGGAAATGGTGTAGCGGTGCTCCCCGGGAAACGCCAGCGACCTCGATGATGCGACTCACTGTCGTGCCTGCAAATCCGTCCTTCTCAAGACACGTGAGTACCGCCTGGATGATGCGTTCTCGCATGGCATCGCTACGTTGTTCCTGGGTTCGTCGCTGTGCCTTCATGACGTTATCTGCCTGTTGTCGGGTTTGCTTTCTCTGGCGTAGGATGCTGATTCTAAACGATATATAGCTTATGCGCGCGAACGATTAAAAACAAGTTGAACGTACGTATTGTAAGTTATAGAGTTCTTGTCATGTTTATGAATCAACAGTGGAAAACCTGTAATGAGTGACGTGCATGTACCGGCGGATGTGTCGCCAATGATTCCCCGTACCCTGTTCAATGAAGACCATGAAGCGTTTCGCGCCACCGCTCGACGTTTCTTCGAGACGGAAATTGCCCCTTATCACGAGAAGTGGGAAGAGCAGCAGCATCTCGATCGCGAGCTGTGGAACAAGGCGGGTGAGTTTGGGCTGCTGTGTGCCACCATGCCCGAGGAATACGGTGGCTGCGGCGTTGACCGCCTCTACTCGATGATTCTTATGGAAGAGCAGGCCCGGGTGGGTGATTCGGCCAGCGGCTTTGCGCTGCATTCGGACATTGTTGCCAACTACATCAACAACTTTGGCTCCCATGAACAGAAAAGCCAGTGGTTGCCCAAAATGGCCACCGGTGAAGCGGTCACTGCCGTGGCCATGACCGAGCCGGGTACCGGTTCCGATCTGCAGCGCATCAAGACCACTGCCACCCTTGAGGGTGATCACTATGTGGTGAATGGCTCGAAAATCTTTATCACCAACGGTTACCTCTGTGACATGGCGGTGGTGGCGGTGCGAACCGGGCCGGCTGAGTTGGGAGCACAAAGTGTGTCCCTGATGATTATTGAGGCGGATCGCGAGGGCTTCTCCAAGGGCAAGCCACTGAAGAAAGTAGGCATGCGCGGGCAGGACACCTGCGAGTTGTTCTTCGACAACGTCAAGGTGCCCAGGGAAAACCTGCTGGGCGCCGAGGGCATGGGCTTTATTGCCTTGATGAAGGAGCTGGCCTGGGAACGAATGATGATCGCCATCATCTGTGCGTCAGCTGCCGAGCATGCGCTGGCAACCACCGTGGAATATGTGAAACAGCGCCAGGCGTTTGGCAAGCCGGTGGCGGCGTTCCAGAACACCCGCTTTGAACTGGCCGAGATGCGTTCTGAAATCCAGATTGCGCGGGTCTATGTGGATCGCTGTATGGAGCTGGTGGTGCGCAATGCTCTGTCCCCCGAGGCGGCCTGTGCGGCCAAGTACTGGGTGTCCGATTTGCTCAGCAAGGTAGTGGATCGTTGTGTGCAGCTACACGGTGGTTACGGCTACATGCTCGAGTACCCCATCGCCCGCGCCTATATCGACACTCGTGCCAACCGTATCTACGGCGGCACCAACGAAATCATGAAAGAACTCATTTCCCGTTCTATCTAAAGATTCCTCCGGGCTCGCGTGCAGTGGGCCCGGGAATAAAAGGAGGAAAGCATCATGGCAGAACGTCGTTTTGATGATCGTGTGGCCATCGTTACCGGTGCCGGGGGCGGGTTGGGCCGCCAGCATGCACTGACCCTGGCCGAGCGCGGCTGCAAGGTGGTGGTTAACGATCTGGGTGGTAGTGCCCACGGTGACGGCAAGTCATCGTCCGCCGCAGACAAGGTGGTGGAAGAGATCCGGGCCATGGGGGGAGAAGCGGTTGCCAACTATGACTCGGTGGAAAACGGCGAGTCGATAGTGCAGACCGCGCTGGATCACTTCGGCACCGTGGATATCGTGATCAACAATGCCGGCATCCTCCGTGATGTGAGCTTCGCCAAGATGACGAAGAAGGACTGGGACCTGGTGCTGAAAGTCCACCTTGAAGGCTCCATGAGCGTCACCCATGCGGCCTGGCCGATCATGCGCGAGAAGGGCTATGGCCGCATCATCATGACCACCTCGGCGGCGGGCCTGTACGGCAACTTCGGCCAGGCCAACTACTGTGCCGCCAAGCTTGGTTTGGCCGGGCTGGCCAACTGTCTGGCCGAGGAAGGGCGCAGCAAGAACATTCATGTGAATACCATTGCGCCGATCGCCGCTTCACGGCTGACAGAAACCATCATGCCGCCGAACCTGCTGGAAAACCTGAAGCCGGAAGCGGTCAGTCCGCTGGTGGCCTGGTTGTGTCATGAAGACTGCGAAGAGACCAAGGGCATCTTCGAAGTGGGTGCCGGCTACATCAGTAAGTTGCGCTGGGAGCGCACCCAGGGCAACAACTTCCCGCTCGGCAAGGCCTTCAGCGTTGATGACGTGGCCCGTCGCTGGGACAAGATCACCGATTTTACGGATGCGAACCATCCCTCCAACGTCAACGAATCCTTCTCGCCGATCCTCGACAACATCAATAATCCGTCTTTGGGTGGCAACGAATTCATCGATCTGGATGTGGCCAGCAAGGAAAGCGTCGAGCTGGAATCGGCCTATGATGAAAATGATTTGTCGCTGTACGCGCTGAGTGTTGGCGCCGCCCGTGACCCGCTCGATAAAGATGAACTGAAATTCGTCTACGAGCTGGGCGGCAATTTCCAGGCGTTGCCCACCTATGGCGTCATGCCGCAGATCGGCGCGATGCTGAAAGCGGCGAAGGAAGGTGCGCTGACCTTGCCGGGGATGAACTTTGGTTTTGACCGCTTACTGCATGGTGAGCAGTACACCGAGATCAAGCGGCCACTGCCGCCGCATGCCAAGCTGAAACACACCTTCAAATTCAAGAAGGCGCTGGACAAGGACCCGAACGCAGTCGTCACCTTCGCCATTACTTCCACCGACGAGAACGGTAACGAGGTGGCCTACAACGAGATGACCTCGTTCGTGAAAGGTGCCGGTGGCTGGGGCGGTGAGCGTGGCGATTCCGGCGAGATCAATGTGCCGCCCGCCCGCGAACCGGATGCGGTGATCGAGGAAAAAACCGACGCCAACCAGACATTGCTGTACCGCCTGTGCGGTGACTGGAACCCGCTGCATGCGGACCCGGCGTTTGCCAAGGCCTTTGGCTATGACAAACCGATCCTGCACGGGCTTTGTACCTTTGGTTACGCGGGCCGCCATGTGATCAAGGCGTTCAGCAATAACGATGGCCGTTACTTCAAGAGCATCAAGGTGCGCTTTGCCAAGACGGTGTTCCCGGGTGAAACCCTGGAAACACGCATGTGGAAGGAATCCGATAACCGCATCATCTTCGAAACCTGGGTGAAAGAGCGTAACGAGGTGGTGCTGAAGAATGCCGCCATCGAGTTGTTCTCGGAGATTCCGGCAGAAGCGCCGGTGCCGGAGCGGGTGTCCGCCGAGGAAGTGTCTGCACCACAGGTGGAGCAGGCGGTGACGCCCGACGATGTGTTCGCGGCAGTGGCGACCTACATCGAGCAGAAGCCGGAACTGGTCGACCAGACCGGCACCAGTTTCCTGTTCGAGTTCAGCAATCCGGATCAGCAGTTCTTTATTGACCTGAAAAATGCACCGGGCGCGGCAGGGCCGGGCACGATTGATAAACCGGACGTGACCCTGGCACTGGACAGCGAGCACCTTTCCACCGTGTTTGGTGGCGATCTCGCTGCCGTGCAGAAACTGTTCTTCGGTGGTGAGCTGAAAATCTCCGGCAACGTGATGGCCTCCAACAAGTTGACCGTGTTGCAGGACATGGACCCGAAACTGGCCGAACAGGAACGCGACAAGCGTGTGGCTGCCGGTGGTGGTTCACAGGTTGCCGCAGCACCGGCCGAATCGCAGGAACCGACCATGGCGGATGTGTTCAGTGCCATCGGCCACTTCATTGCCGATAACCCGGACCTGATCGAGAAGACCGGCACCAGCTTCCAGTTTGCGTTCAGCAACCCGGATCAGGATTTCTTTATCGATTTGAAGAACGCGCCGGGTTCTGCCGGTCCGGGCCAGCTGGACAAGGCGGATGTGACGCTGGAACTGGATACCAGGCATGCACCGACACTGTTTGGCGGTGACCTTGCTGCCGTGCAGAAACTGTTCTTCGGTGGCGAGCTGAAGATCGGTGGCAATGTGATGGCCTCCAACAAGCTCACCGTATTGCAGGACATGGACCCGAAGCTGGTGGAACAGGCGCGGGACAAGAGACTGGCCTCCGGCCAGCCGGACACCGCCGCCGCGCCACCGAAAAAGCAGAAGGAACCGCAGGCGGAAAAAGTGCTGCAGCAGCTGGCGGAAAAACTGTCGGCCATCGGCGGGCAGGGCGGTGTATTGCAGATCAAGGTACAACGCCCTGACAGTACCTGGTTTATCGACCTGTCCGATTCGTCGCCTGCTGTCTCCAGCGGCGAAAAAGACGCCGTGGCGGTGATGACACTGGACGACGGCAAGCTGGCCGATCTGATTACCGGCAAGGTGGCCTTGCGGGCCTTGTACCAGAAAGGCGACATGCGCGTGGACGGTGATCTGTCGCTGGTACGCAAACTCGAACAAATCCTGTAACACCCGAATTCGGAGAAACGACAATGAAACGTAGAGTGAATGTAATCGGTGTCGGGATGACCAAGTTTGCCAAGCCCGGTGCCAGCGATGATTACCATGTGATGGCAAAGGCTGCAGGCCTCGCCGCCATGAAGGATGCCGGCATCCAGTACAGCGATGTGGAGCAGGCGTTCTGCGGTTATGTCTACGGCGATTCCACTTGTGGTCAGCGCGCCGTGTATGAGCTGGGATTGACCGGTATTCCTGTGGTCAATGTGAACAACAACTGCTCCACCGGGTCGTCGGCCCTGTTCCTGGCCCGCCAGGCCATCGAGGGCGGCTTGGCCGAATGTGTGATTGCGCTCGGTTTCGAGAAAATGGAACGCGGGGCGCTGGGCTCCAAGTTCAATGATCGCGAAAACCCCATGAGTCAGCATGCGCAGGTGATGATGGATGCGCAGGGTTTCAACCAGGCGCCGCCGGCGGCACAGATGTTCGGTGGCGCGGGCCGCGAGTACCGGTGGCAGCACGGCACCAAACGGGAAACCTTCGGCAAGATCGCCGAGAAGGCGCGCCGCCATGCCGCCAACAACCCCTACGCGCTGTTCAACCAGGTGCTGTCGCTGGAAGAAATCATGGCGTCCGACGAGGTGTTTGATCCGCTCACCCGCTTCCAGTGCTGTCCTCCCACCTGTGGTGCCGGTGCGGCGATCCTGTGCTCGGACGAGTTCGCGAAAAAGCATGGCATTGAGAATCCGGTGTATATCGCCGCCCAGGCCATGACCACGGATTTCGCCAGCAGCTTTGACGAAAAATCCATGATCAAGATGGTCGGCTACGACATGACACGCGCGGCTGCAGAGAGTGTGTACGAGCAGGCCGGCATTGGTCCGCAAGACATCAATGTGGTCGAGTTGCATGACTGTTTTACCGCCAATGAGCTGCTCACTTATGAAGGCCTGGGTCTGTGCCCGGAAGGCGGTGCGGAGCAATTCATCTGGGATGGTGACAACACCTATGGCGGCAAGTATGTGACCAATCCATCCGGTGGCCTGCTGTCCAAGGGCCATCCGTTGGGCGCCACCGGGCTGGCGCAATGTACTGAGCTGGTGTGGCAGTTGCGCGGTCAGGCGGACAAGCGTCAGGTAGACGGTGCACGGGTGGCCTTGCAGCATAACCTCGGTCTGGGTGGTGCCTGTGTGGTAACCATGTATCGCAATGACTGAGTACCGTAAAGACTGAACTGTCACATACAGGGTGCCGGCCTGCCGGTTCGCAGGCCGGCTTCCCTGTTAAGGAGGTCCGGGATGAATGCGGTAACGACAAAAAGTAAAAGCAAGGTAGTAAAGGCCAGCTTCTCACCGCGCCGGTCTTGGCTACGCCCACGGCATTGCCCACAACTTCGGCGCCCACTATCACACGCCCCATGGCCTGGCGAATGCCATTGTGCTGCCTCACGTACTCGAATATTCCGCCCCCGCCTGCATTGAGCGCCTGGCCGAACTGGCCCGCGTCAGCGGCCTGGAGCAGGGCGGTGAAACCGATGAAGCGCTGGCAGGAAAATTCATCAAACGTGTCCGCGAACTGAAACAGGAGCTTGGCATTCCCGAGAAGCTGGACGCATTGCGCAGCGAAGATGTTCCCGACATTGCCAGGGCTGCATTGCAGGAAGCGCATTTCATTTATGCGGTACCGCGCTATATGAATCAGACGGTGTGTGAGGCACTGTTGAAGAAGATGCAGGCCTGAGGTTTTGTGGAAACGGGGACAACGATTTAATCGAACGACATGGCGCGAGTGGCTGGATCTCCACGAGTTCACCTGCGTTGCCCATGCCCAGCTATTAACCACACAGTGGCGGTGGCAATACAATAACGGATGGCCCAATTCGGCCATTGGCGGAGTGCCTCCGGCCCGATTGCTACAGTGACTCTATACTCAAACGAGCGATGAAAAATGGGTGGATTACACCTTCATGGATTGCTTCCTCAGTGAGCCCGTAGAACGATTCTGCTTTCCGTGATAGACGTCGGTGACACGCATGAATCACTAAATCTGGCACCCCTCCGCGCTTCATGCTTTCATGATCAATACCGAATCAGCCATTAGCGCAGCTAATTAGTCATGAAAGAGAACCTGAACGACCTGATCGCCTTTATGGCCGTGGCTCGGGAACAGAGCTTTACCCGCGCCGCCGCCGGGCTGGGTGTGTCCCAGTCCGCCCTCAGTCAGACCCTGCGTAACCTGGAGGAGCGGCTGGACCTGAAGCTGCTCAACCGCACCACCCGCAGCGTCACCACCACGGAAGCCGGCGACCGGCTGCTGGAACTGGTAGGGCCGGCGCTGGACGATATCGACGCCGGGCTGGCGGAGCTGCACTCGCTCAAGGGCAAACCCGCCGGCACCGTACGCATCACCGCCGATGAATTTGCCGTCTCCACCGTGCTGTGGCCAGCCCTGCAGCCCCTGCTGCGTGACCACCCGGATATCAAGGTGGAACTAAGCGTGGACTATGGACTGGTGGATATTGCCAAGGAACGATTCGATGCCGGGGTACGCCGCGCCGGACTGATTGCCAAGGACATGATTGCAGTACCGATCTGCCCGCCGATCCGCATGGTCGTGGTGGGCTCACCGGACTACTTCAACCGACACACGCCACCGCAAAAACCCCAGGACCTGGTGGCACACAACGCCATCAACCTGCGCCTGCCCACCCAGGGCGGCGTTTTCCCCTGGCTGTTTCAGGTACGCAAGAAAGAAGTGAAAACCCACACGGAAGGACAACTGGTATTCAACAGCATCCTGCAAGTGCTGCAAGCGGCCAAAGACGGCATGGGCCTGGCCTACCTTCCAGAAGCCCTGGCCCAGCCGGGACTGGACGACGGCAGCCTGATCTCCGTGCTGGATCGCTATAGCCACACCTTTCCCGGCTATCACCTCTATTACACCAGCCGCCGCAAGGCCTCCACTGCCTTTGCCATGGTGGTTGATGCCTTGCGCCTTACCTGAGAGCTCTCGAAACCAATCGACCGAATATAAAAAAGGGCGACCAACCTGGCCGCCCTTGATGCTGTCGCGATGTGTTACAAGTGATCCTGATAAAACTGCTGCAGTTTTGCCAACGCCTGATCCACCGCTTGCGGCTGATCGTACAGGTCATAATGGCTGGCACCATCGACCACCAGCAGATCCTTGTTTTTCGACGCCGCACGGCCATACAGCTCGTAGCCATCCCGGTGAGAACCGAAGGCCCCGGTCTTGCTGCCGATGATGACTTGCAGCGGCTGGGTCAGCAGATGCTCAGCCAGATGGAACGCATCGAAGGCCACTGCCGGTGCCAGCCCTGAGAAACGCAGCTTGTTGGGGGAACCCGGCTGCTGCCCGCGCGGCGTGGTGTAGTAATCCACCGCTTCCACCACATCAATATCGGTAATGCCTGCCTGCTCACACTCGTCTTTCGAGTTGGGAATATAGCCGGTGATCAGCGGCTCCGCCCCACGGGCCTCGGCGGTACGCTGCTGGCCAATGGCCTCCAGGGTCTGGATCGCTGCATTCGGGGACATATCCCCCTCGCGCATCAGCCGCCCATAGTTGGCCGCCACCACCGTGCCCACCGCCTTGATACGACGCTCCGTCATGGCCGCATGCACGGCATAACCGCCACCGCCACAAATACCCAGCACCCCGATGCGGCTCTCATCCACAAAATCCTGGGTCACCAGATAGTCCACCGCACAGCGGAAGTCCTCCACCCGGGTCGCCGGGTCTTCCAGAAAACGGGGCTCGCCACCACTTTCCCCCTGGAAGGACGCATCAAACGCCAGCGTCACATACCCCATTTTCGCCAGCCGGGCGGCATAGATCGCACCGGAGGTCTGCTCCTTGCAGCTACTGATCGGGTGCGCACAGATAATCGTGGGGTACTGCCGGGACGCATCAAAGCCTTCCGGGAAGTACAGATTGGCGGCCACATCGACATTACGGTTCTTGAAGCTCACAGCTTTCATGGTCTTACCCTCTTGTGAATCCATTAGGTTGGTCAGTGACTATGGGATTCACGGTAGCAAGCGGGGATTGTTCTGATTAGATGGCAATTTAAGGAAGGGGTTATTAGCTTAGCTAATGAATTAAGGCAGTACTATATTTTCGACACTGCGCTTTACTGCACGATGCAATATCTTCCCAGATCTCTTATTTCGTACCCCAAAGGGGGGTAGGCCAGCTCCATGTCTACGAGCACCTAAACCCCACTCTCAATCGCCAAACTAGACCGCATCATCGCCTTGTCTCGATCTGACGGAGCACCAAAAAGCTTGTGGTAGTCGCGGCTGAACTGGGACGGGCTTTCATAACCGACCAGGTAATCAACGCTGGCCACGTCCTGCTCACTGAATAGCAGCCGCCAGGCTTCCTGCAAACGCACCCGCTCCTGGAACTGCACCTGGGTTAGCTGGCTGATGGTCTTGAAATGCCGATGAAAAACGCGGGGCTTATATTCGGCATAGCGGTCAGCTCCCCGACTTTGAAAGACTTTTGATAATTCGCATGCATCCAAGTCGTGACCCGACCGATGCGAGTGATGTCGCTGTCTTTCTGCCGATTTGGTGTAACGCCGCCGCCCCCCCCCAGCGGCGAGCACAACAGGCTCCAACAAATTTCCCTGCGTATAAGCGGCGCCATCTTTTCGCAAGCGGCCAGTATCTTGAGCGGTTATAGATTGACTAAACAACCTGGCTGGCAAAAATGAATCCGAGGCAGAAGCGACAACCTGTGGCGCTAGGGAGCTGGATCAGGTTAAAAGATTATGCATAAGCCATTGGGCGGCGCAGGGTAGCAGGACAGCGATTCGTGGCCACATTTGCTGTTGTGTGATGCAGGCTGCTGATTGTCCAGAGGTGTCCAAGCGAGTCCATCAAAATCCCGATTCTTTGTATAGGTTGTAGTTCAGGGTCTTGGCTTATGGTTGTCGATAGTCAATAAATACAGCCTAAACACACCTGTGCATCATCGGTGTATTAAGGCTTCTATGGCGTTGGCTACTCGCTGGTGAGCTATTTTTCGCTCCTCAAAATAATCATACCGATCATAAATCCCCTCAACCCCCTTCAGCTTGTGATTCAAACACCTCTCCGCCACATGGCTCGGCACACCTTCCGCAGCTGCGAGGCTGCGGAAGGTGCGTCGCAGGTCGTGGATGGTGAAGTGTTCCAAGTCGTCCATTTTGTTGGGTGGCTGCACCTTCCGGCCAGCCTCTCGGCCAAATAGCTTGGAAATGGCGCGGTTCAGGGTGTCAGGGCCCATGTGGGGGCGTTTGCTGGCGCGCCTGGCAGGGAACACATAGGGGGAGCCGCAGGCATGGCCTTGCTGTACCTTTAGCCACTCAATGGCTTGGGTTGGCAGAGGGATGGTGATCGATGCGCCAGTCTTGCTGCGCTCTTTGGAGAGATCCCAGATTCCGGCCTCGAGGTCGAATTCTTCCCAGCGGGCCTCGCATAGCTCGCTTTTTCTCACGCCTAGCACCAGGAACAAGCAGCAGGCCCGATAGTTGTCTCGACCAAAGCTGCTGATGTGCTCCCGGAAGACCCCAAAGGAATGTTCGATTTCTTCCAGCGTCAGGGTGCGCTCCCGGCTGGCTTCGACGCCGCCGGCGTCGCTGACGGTGAAGGGACTGGCCGGGTTGTTCTGGCACAGGTCCAGTTTGATGCCATGACGAAACAGCTGCTTCATGTACATCAGGGTGTCATTGGCGATGGTGGGGCGGTTGCTGCGCTGAACGCGCTGCAGGACTGCCCGGATATCCCTTGGGGTGACGTCGGCAATCGGGTAGAGGCCGATCACCGGGTGGATTTCTTTCTGGTAGATGCGCTTGGGGATGTTGGGGTGTTTCAGGCGCCGGGACAGATCGGTCTCATGCCAGTCCTGGAAGAGGTCTTTGACGGTGCGGATGTCGGGCTGGACAACTTTGGCCCTTTCCTGGATTGGGTCGGTGCCCGTTCGGATGCCTTGCTTGGTCAGCACAGCGGCTTCCCGGGCGTCACCCAGGGACATCTGGGGGTATTGGCCCAAGGTAATCTCGTGGCGCTTGCCTTGGGCGCTGTAGCGCAGCATCCAGTAGGGCGTGCCTGACTTGCGCACGCAGAAATAGAGGCCGCCACCATCGGTATGCTTCTTGGGGGCCTGCTTTGCCAGGGACTTGATCTGAGTGGCGCTGAGTTTGCTCATTTTGACCTTGTGGCGTTTGAGCCTATAAAAACAGGCTGCCCACCACTTTTTGTTTGTTGATTAAAGAGAAAAATTCTCTGTTATCAATGGTATGCAGGCAGTCTCTTGATGGCTGCCCACCATTTCAGGTCAATATAGGTGTCAGGGAGGGAAAAGTCACGTTTTTGCCCACCATTTTGCCCACCACTTTTGTCTGGATAGTGGTGGATGGCAGTGGATTTCCATGGATTGAGTTTCGAATTTAATTCTTTAAAAACAACGTATTAAATACGATTATGGACTTACCTGGATTTTACTCGATATTCTGGATCTGCTCCCGCATCTGCTCGATGAGCACCTTGAGTTCCACCGCCGCCGCTGTGGTTTCGCTGTCTACGGATTTGCTTGCCAGGGTGTTGGCTTCGCGGTTGAGCTCCTGCATCAGGAAATCCAGCCGGCGACCGATGTGGCCGCCCTTCTTGAGGATGCGGCGCACTTCGCTGACGTGGGTCACCAGGCGGTCCAGCTCTTCGTCCACGTCCATTTTCTGGGCCAGCATCACCAGTTCCTGCTCCAGCCGGTCCGGGTCCGGCGAGTCGATCACATCCTGAATGCGGGTGCGCAGCCGTTCCCGCTGAGCGTCCTTGATGCGGGGAATGGCGGCTTTGACGATCTCGATCTGGGTACCGATGCCATCCAGCCGGTCGACGATCAGCTGGCCCAGTTGTTCCCCTTCCCGGCGGCGGGTGTCGACAAGGGCTTCCAGGGCCTCATCCAGCAGGGACAGGGACTCGTTCTGCAGCAGCTCCACATCCAGCTGGCGGGTACTGAGAACGCCGGGGTAGCGGAGGATTTCCATGGGATTCACTTGCCCCGGGTGCTGGACGATGTCGCCCACCCGGCGGGACACGTCGGAAAGCTGTTTGACCAGCTCCTCGTTCAATTCCAGGGATGCCTCACTGTCGTCCTGCTGGTAGCGCAGGGTCACTTCCACCTTGCCCCGGGCCAGGGCCTGGCGGCATTTCTCGCGCACGCCGTTTTCCAGGGCGCGCAGCGCATCGGGCAGACGCGGGCTCACTTCCAGGTACCGGTGGTTCACGGCTTTGATCTCCCAGACCAGGCTGTAACCTTCCAGATGACGGTCGGCGCGGGCAAAAGCGGTCATACTGCAGATCATGGATGAACCTCGAAACAGCTGTTGGGACGGACCCATAGTCTAGACCACAGGGCCCGGTGTGGCCTAATAATGCGCCAGGCAGGCAGACCGGTCCCTGCCTTTGCTACAATGGCGGCCCTTTTGCATTCTAGACACTTCAGGAGTTTCCATGCGTCCTTCCGGCCGAGCCCACGATCAGCTGCGTGAATTAAGCTTTACCCGCAACTACACCGTTCACGCCGAGGGCAGCGTGCTGGTCGCTTTCGGTGATACCAAGGTGCTCTGCACTGCGTCCGTGGAGGAGGGTGTGCCGCGCTTTCTGAAGGGCAAGGGCCAGGGCTGGATCACCGCCGAGTACGGCATGCTGCCCCGTTCCACTCACACCCGTTCCGGTCGCGAGGCATCCCGGGGCAAGCAGGGTGGCCGAACCCTGGAGATCCAGCGACTGATCGGCCGCTCCCTGCGTGCGGCGGTGGACATGAAAAAGCTGGGTGAGCGCACCATCTTCCTGGACTGCGACGTGCTGCAGGCCGATGGCGGTACCCGCACGGCTTCCATTTCCGGCGCCTGCGTCGCTCTGGTGGATGCCTTTACCCACTTGCTGGAAACCAAGAAGATCAAGGATGACCCGCTCACCGGGTTGGTCGGTGCGGTATCCGTGGGGGTCTACAACGACGAGCCGGTGCTGGATCTGGATTATGCCGAAGACTCCAATGCCGGTACCGACATGAATGTGGTGATGACCCAGCAGGGCGGCTTTATCGAGATTCAGGGGTCCGCCGAGGGGGCCCCCTTCACCCGCGAACAGTCCGATACCCTGCTGGGCCTGGCGGAAAAAGGCATTGGTGAAATCATTCAGGCCCAGCAACAGGTGTTAGGTTGGTAAGGACGGACCATGAAGAACTACAAGAAGCACTTTCTGCGTTTTGCCCAGGAGCGTGAGGCGCTCAAATTCGGTGAATTCACGCTGAAATCCGGTCGCAAAAGCCCCTATTTCTTCAATGCGGGCACGTTCAATACCGGAGAGGCCCTGGCCAGGCTGGGTCGCTATTATGCGGACGCCATCGTCGCATCCGGGCAGGAATTCGATATGCTGTTCGGTCCGGCCTATAAAGGCATTCCGCTGGTGGCCGCGGTGGCGGTGGCATTGGCAGAGCACCATGGCCGGGATCTGCCCTGGGCCTTCAATCGCAAGGAAGCCAAGGATCATGGCGAAGGCGGATGGCTGGTGGGGGCACCCTTGCGGGGTCGAGTGCTGGTCATTGATGATGTGATTACCGCAGGCACCGCCATTCGTGAAGTGGCGGCCCTGTTCGAGAAAACCGAGGCGACCATGGCGGGGGTCATGGTGGCGCTGGATCGCCAGGAGTGTGGCAAAGAGCCTTCCGAGGCCGGCAAGGGTCTGTCGGCGATTCAGGAAGTGGAACAATCCCTGGGGGTGCCGGTGGGCAGTATCGTGGCGATGAACGATATTATTCACTGGCTGGAGCAGCAACCGGACAGTGAGCCCATGGTGTACCGTATGCGGCAGTACCGGGAGCGTTATGGAGTGGAATAATAATGAGAAGAGTTGCTCTGATTCTGGTGCTGATGGTGTCTGCGCCTGCCTTGGCGGGTACCGGCCAGCGTGCCAGTGAGCGCATGCCGGAAGGCGCCTATTTTCGGCATTTCAGTGCTGACGGGGTCATGCATCTGAATCGAACCTTGACCCCCGATGCCATTCGCAGCGGTTATCAGCTGCTGGATGAGCATGGCCGCATTCTGGAAGACGTTGAAGGCGTTAACCTGAATGATGAAGAGGCCCGCAAGATGCGCCTTGAGCGCGCGCGCCAGGCCCGTGAAGACAAGGAGTTGTTGCGTATGTATGCGGGCCCGGAGGATGCGGTGCGTGCCCGCGATCGCAAGATTGATGCGCTGAACCTCAGCATCAGCTATGAAGAGAACAGCCTGGCCCAGCTGCAGATGAAACTGGATGAGGAGATTGCCGTGGCAGCCCGGAATGAGCGTGCGGGCCGGGAAGTACCGGAAGTCGTCCAGCAAGCCATTGAGCGACTGAAACGCCAGATTGAGATGACGGAAGAAAAGCTGCAGGAATTTGAAATCGACATTGATGCGGCGAAAAAAGAATTTGCCCCGATCATCCAGCGATTGAAGGAAATCGAGAACGCAGAGTCTTGAACCCGTTCTGCAGAAATCTGCTCCGCAGGCCGGTGATTCGCCGCTCTTGTTCTTCCTGCCGGCGTTGCTTGGCGACAATCCTCCCCCGCCGCTAGTCCTGGTCCCGGAACAGGGTGGGAACCAGCAGTTCCCACTGCGTCTGCCAGTCCTGGCTGGGACGGGCCTTGAAACCGGAGCGAACGAACTGGGCAATGCGGCCTTCCACCACCGCCAGTAACAGGTTGGCCGTAATGGTGGGTGTGGCTCGCGTGCGCCGTCCCTCCTTGATTTCCGCCTCGCGCAGCACCTGCTTGAGCTGACTTTCCACCCGATCATAGAATTGCTGGATGCGTTGATGCAGGCGCTCGTTTTCGCCGGTCAGGGCATCCCCGGTAAGCAGCCGGGTGATCCCCGGGTTGCGCTCGGTGAAAGCCAGCATCAGGTTCAGGATCTGCTCCACCTGGCTGGTGGCATTGCCGTCTTCGGTGATGCGATTGATGCGTGAAAAAATCGCCTCTTCAATAAACTCGATCAGCCCCTCGAACATCTTCGCCTTGCTGGGGAAATGCCGGTACAGCGCCGCTTCGGAGACACCCACTTCCCTGGCCAGGCCGGCGGTAGTAATACGTCCTCCCGGGCCGGCTTCCAGCATATGGGCGAGCGACTGCAGAATCTGCTCTTTTCGCGACGGTTTTTTTTCGGTCATGTAGCGTCGTTCCCGATTTGTGAGCTGCAAGCAACAAGCTTCAAGCTGCAACGCGAGGGTGGCTGAGATATATATCATATGCCGTGCCCGCGCCCCAAATGCCATGGCGGTGGCGTCGCTTGCTTGTTGCCTGGCTCAAGTTTGGTTGTCGTTTTGTTTTGTTGTCTTTCCTGTCGCGCCAGCGTATCACCGCCTGCTGGCCTGTCAGGCTGTCATTCGAGCGCCCCCTCTCGTAGGCGATGTGCGCGGCGAGAGGGTTTGAGTCTGTACTGAACTTCAGCCGCGTTGCAGCTTGAGGCTTGTAGCTTGTCTCTAGTCCTTGCTGATCAACGTCCCGATCCCCTGATCGGTAAGAATTTCCAGTAGCACGGCGTGGGAAACCCGGCCGTCGATGATGTGGGCGGTGTGTACCCCGTTTTTCACCGCTTCCAGGGCGCAGCCAATCTTGGGCAGCATACCACCGTGGATGGTGCCGTCCTTGATCAGTTCATCAACCCGTTCGGCGCTGAGGCCGGTGAGGACTTTGCCCTGTTTATCTTTCAGGCCTGCCACGTTGGTGAGCAGAATCAGTTTTTCGGCGCGAAGCACTTCCGCCACCTTGCCGGCCACCAGGTCCGCATTGATGTTGTAGCTGACACCGTTGTCATCCACGCCGATGGGGGCGATAACCGGAATAAAATCGCTGCCGGCAATCAGATCGATAATGGTGGTATCAATGCCCTGAACTTCGCCCACGTGGCCGATATCGACAATTTCTGATGTCTGCAGGGCCGGGTTGTTTTCGTCCTGGGCCTTGAGGCGCATCTTGCGTGCCTTGATCAGTCTTCCGTCCTTGCCAGTGAGGCCGATGGCCTGGCCACCGTTGTGCTGAATCAGGTTGACGATGTCCTTGTTGACCAGGCCGCCGAGGACCATCTGTACCACATCCATGGTTTCCTGATCGGTGACGCGCATGCCCTGAACAAATTTGGATTCCTTGCCCAGCCGTTCCAGCAGACTACCGATCTGTGGACCCCCGCCATGGACGATGACCGGGTTGAGCCCCACCTGTTTGAGCATCACTACATCACGGGCGAAACTGTTTTTCAGTTCGTCGTTCTCCATGGCGTTGCCGCCATACTTGATCACCACCGTGGCGCCGGAAAAGCGCTGAATGTAGGGCAGCGCCTCGATCAGAATCCGGGCGGTATCGTGGGCACTGTTGGTGTCCATTACGTCTCCTTGGGCAGTAGCGTTAGCCGGGAGTTGAAAGTTTAAAGCGCAAAGTTGAAACGCGAAGTCAGCACCACGCTAACAGGTAAATACTTTTCTCCGCATTTTATGCGTAGTGGCAACGCGGGCAGTCCCTGTCCGAATACGAAACGCCGTGCCCGCGCTTTTCAACTTTGAACTTTCAACTCCTCGACGGCTTGATTCTAACTCAAAACGGTAATTTCAGGGTGTCATCCACAGCCTGCAGATGTTTGCGGAACTGCTCCTTGACCCTTTCCAGGGCGTCTTCGTCGCGACCTTCAAAGCGGGCTACCAATGAAGGCGTCGTGTTGGAGGCGCGCACCAGGCCCCAGCCATCCGGGAAGTCCACCCGCAAGCCGTCAATGGTGGTGGGGCGGCCGCCGGTAAAGTGTTCGGCGCGGGCGGTCAGTGCGTCCACCAGGGCAAATTTGTTCTCCTCGCTCACATCAATGTACAGGGCCGGAGTGGTGAGGCCGGTCTTCAGGCCATCGAACACCTGGCCGGCACTGTCATCCTGAAGGGACAGGATTTCCAGCAGACGGGCGCCAGCGTACAGGCCATCATCACAGCCGAACCAGCGGTCGGCGAAGAAGATATGGCCGCTGATCTCGCCAGCCAGGGGCGCGCCGCTTTCCTTCATTTTTGCCTTGATCAGGGAGTGGCCGGTTTTGTACATCATGGGGCGGCCACCGTTCTTGCGGATGATGGCCGGCAGGGCCCGGCTGCATTTGACGTCGAACAGGATGTCGGCGCCGGGGCTGCGTCCCAGAAGATCTTTGGCGAACAACATCAACAGGCGGTCTGGCCAGATGATTTCGCCGCTGTTGGTGACCACGGCGACCCGGTCGGCGTCACCGTCGAAGGCAAGGCCAAGGTCCAGGTTTTCCTGTTGCACGATGCGGATCAGGTCGGCGAGGTTATCCGGGTTGCCCGGGTCGGGGGCATGATTGGGGAAGTTGCCGTCGATCTCTGTGTACAGCGGCGTTACCTCACAGCCCAGTTGTTTGAACAGCTGTGGCGCCAGTTCCCCGCCGGCACCGTTGCCGCAGTCGATGGCGATCTTCAGTGGGCGTGCCAGAACGATATCGCTGGTCACATCGGTCAGGTAGCGGTCAGTGATATCGCGTTCTTCCTCGCGCCCTTTGCCCTCGCTGAAGGCCTTGTTGCGGATGCGCTCCTGAAGGGCGGTGATGCGATCACCATAGAGGGTATCGCCGTTGATAACGATTTTCAGACCATTATGGCTGGCGGGGTTATGGCTGCCGGTCAGCATGATGCCGCTTCGGGTTTCCAGTACTTCGGTGGCGTAGTAAAGCACCGGGGTGGGCACCAGGCCCAGATTGATCACATCGCGGCCGGATTCCAGCAGGCCCTTGATCAGGGATCGGCTCAGCTCCGGGCTGGACAGGCGTCCGTCCCGGGCTACCAGCACGGTCTGTTGGCCAGCCTCGCCAGCTTCACTGCCGATGGCGCGGCCGAGCAGATAGACGCCCTGGGCGGTAAGGGTATCGCCGGCCACACCGCGGATGTCATAGGCGCGGAAGATACTGTCTGGCAGGGCTTCGCCCTGTTCCTCATCCATTAGCAGAATGCCGTCGTCGCTTTCTTCCACGACGACCAGATCCTCGGATTGCCGTTGGGCTGCCGGCCGATGCGGGCCGCCACGTTTGCGGAGTTTGCCGGCCATGCGCGCCTGGGCGTCATTGACCGTGGCGAACAGGGGGAAGTGAAAATGGTTGCGGGCGCTGACACCGGGTTGGCGGGCCAGTTCGTCGCAGTAACGGACCAGTTCCGCGCAATCCTGCTTGAGGAAGCGGGCCATCAGGCGGTTGACCACCAGCGTGCCAAGTAGCAGCAGTACCACGCCCAGGGCCACAACCAGGGTGCTGACCACCAGCAGATTGCTTTCGGTGGGCGGCAATGTGAGCGTCACCGAGACGGGGCCGACTCGGGTGTCCACACTGGCACCGGTGTTGCTGCCGGGCTGATTGAACAGGTTGCTGCCGCCGAACTGGACTTGCAACTGGCTGCCGACGGGGGCCAGGTCTTGCAGAAGGCTGGCCAGGTTGCTGAGGGGTAGTTGCAGCAGCAGGGCGCCATTTTGCATGCGCGTGGCTTTCACCAGAATCAGGGTCGGAGGCTGGCCGGCAATGATCACCGGGCCGGGGGACTGACCAAGCCGCACTTCCTTGAGCAGTTCCTGGGCGGTATAGCTGAAATCGTCGGTATTTGCGTCCCGGCGGGGCACCAGCTGAAGGTTGGCATCCGGAACCCACTGGTGATGGCGGGCGTTGAACTCGGTAACGGTGTCGTCGGACAGCGCCTGGTCCACATCGTTACGGCCGGCCAGTAACGACAGCTGCGTCTGATAGTGCTGGATATGGTTGTGTGTCAGCTTGGCAATGGACTGTGCAAGCTGGCTGGCGTTGTCTTGCTGTTGTGCCGCTTCGGCCACCTTGGTCTGATAGAACCAGGTGGCTCCCCCTGCCACCAGGATCGCTACCAGGGCTGCAATCAGTAATGGCATCAGTGGTTTGAAGACGCTGACGTCGGCGCGTTTGTTGTTGTTCTTGTTGTTGCCCATATCCCCTCCGAATTAGACCCGAACCCGTGATTTCAGCGCGGCGCCGGAGGCAAGCCCCTGCCACGCGGTACTACGGTTCTCAGTCGATGGTATTCCCTGATGCGGTGTTGCTCCCGGGAATGCCTTTTGACGACGGACTTTCATGCCATTGCTCCACGCTGAAGGCATGGGTTCAGTTGGCTCAGTGGCGGCCGCTGTGGCCGAAACCGCCGCTGCCCCGCTCACTGTTGGTGAAAGTCTCCACCTGTTCCAGTTGCACCTGCATCACCGGCACGATGACCAGCTGGGCGATCCGCTCGCCGGGTTCCACGGTGAAGGGCTGGCTGCCCCGGTTCCAGCAGGACACCATCAGCTCGCCCTGATAATCAGAGTCGATCAGGCCCACCAGGTTGCCCAGCACAATGCCATGTTTATGGCCCAGTCCGGAGCGCGGCAGGATCATGCCGGCATAGCCCGGATCACTGATATGGATGGCCATGCCGGTGGGCAGCAGTTCGGTTTGCCCCGGTTCCAGCAGCAGTGGCGCCTTGACCATGGCCCGAAGGTCCAGGCCGGCGGAGCCGTCAGTGGCGTAATGGGGGAGTGGAATACTGTCGCCCAGTCGGGAGTCGAGCACGCGGTATTGCAGTTTCATGATGGTTCCTGTTGGTCGGGGATCACGCTTCGCGCGCCGGACATCACAGCCGAGTGATGTCGGGAGTATGGCGCGCCTCAGCGCTAGTCTTTATACCGTATGGCAATCAATTCGATCAGTTGCTTGGCGATCTGCGCCTTCGAGGCCAGTGGCAACACCTTGTGACCCCCGGGCCAGATGACGGTAAGGGCATTGTTGTCGCTGTTGAAGCCCACGTTGCTGCCGGAGACGTCGTTGGTGGCGATCATGTCCAGTTTCTTGTTGACCAGCTTGCCTTGAGCGTAGGCGACCACATCGCGGGTTTCGGCAGCGAAACCCACGGTAAAGGGGCGCTTGGCGTGTTCTGCCACCGACGCCACAATGTCCGGGTTTTTCACCAGTGTCAGATGAATTTCTTCGGTGGATTTCTTGATCTTGTGGTCGGCGGTGACAGTGGGGCGGTAGTCGGATACGGCCGCAGTGGCGACAAAGACATCACATCCTTCCTCCACGGCTTTCATGCAGGCGTCATACATCTCTGTTGCCCGGGTCACGTCCACACGGTCTACCCGGGAGGGGGTAGGCAGATTAACCGGGCCGGCGATCAGGGTCACCCGGGCGCCGGCTTCGGCGGCGGCTTCTGCCAGGGCGAAGCCCATCTTCCCGGAGCTCTTGTTGGTGATGTAGCGCACCGGGTCAATGGCTTCACGGGTGGGGCCGGCAGTGATCACCACATGCTTGCCGGTGAGTAGCTGGTAATCAAACACCTCGGCGGCCTGCTGAAGGATTTCCAGGGGTTCGAGCATGCGCCCGGCACCGACTTCGCCGCAGGCCTGGCTGCCACTGCCGGGACCAAATATCTTGATGCCCTTCTCCTGAAGGATCAGCAGGTTCTTCTGGGTGCTGGTGTCGGCCCACATCTGCTGGTTCATGGCCGGAGCGATAGCGATGGGGGCGCCGGTGGCCAGACACAGGGTGGCGAGCAGGTCGTTGCCGTGGCCATGGGCCAGGCGTGCCATGAAATTGGCTGAGGCCGGCGCAATCAGCACCAGGTCTGCCCAGCGGGCCAGCTCAATGTGGCCCATGGCCGCTTCTGCGGTGGGGTCCAGCAAGGTGGTGTGCACCGGGTGGCCGGACAAGGCCTGCATGGTGAGAGGGGTAATGAATTCGCAGGCTCCCTGGGTCATTACCACGCGAACCTGGGCGCCCACATCCTGCAGGCGGCGAACCAGATCGGCGGCTTTGTAGGCGGCGATGCCGCCGGTAACTCCCAGAAGAATGCGTTTGTTCACCAGACGATGCATGACGAAATCCTGCGCAGCGATAGCGACGGTTACGGCAGTGGCTTACAGCAGCAAGGGCAAATCACCGGTGCCGTGGAAGCCGGAACCCTGCTATTACATAGGCTGCATAGGGTAGCACTAAGGTATGAGTGCTGCCCACTTCACAATGATATGGAATATCAAGGCGTTACGGGAGAAAGGAAACTCCATGGCAATCACTGACTGGCCCACGGATGAAAGGCCGCGCGAAAAGTTGCTGGTGCGAGGGGCGGAATCGCTGAGTGATGCGGAGCTGCTGGCCATTTTTCTGCGCACCGGGCAGCAGGGCATGACCGCAGTGGATCTGGCGCGAAGCCAGTTGACAGCGGGGGGTGGGCTGCGGGCCTTGCTCGATGCAGGCCCGGAGCGAATGGCCAGGTTGCCCGGCATGGGTGCCGCCCGGCGGGCCCTGTTGCTGGCGGCGCTGGAGCTGGGGCGCCGCTATCTGGCGGAGCCGCTGGAGCGGGGGTTGCCACTGGATAACCCGGAAAAAGCCGGGCAGCTACTTACCGCTCGTCTGCGTGGGCTCCCCTATGAGGTGTTTGCCTGCCTGTTCCTGGACAACAAGCATCGCCTCATTGCCTTTGAGCAGCTGTTTCAGGGCACCATCGATGCGGCGGCGGTTTACCCTCGGGAAGTGGTGCGTCGGGCCATGGAGCATAATGCGTCGGCGGTGATTCTGGCTCACAACCATCCTTCCGGGGTAGCCGAGCCCAGCCAGTCCGACCATGCCATCACGCGCCGGCTGGTGGACGCCCTGGGGTTGATGGATATCCGGGTGCTGGATCATCTGGTGATTGGTGAGGGGGGATGGGTGTCTCTGGCCGCCCGTGGAGCCCTGTAAAGGATCTGGGCAGGGGGCATGCTTGCGGTAAGCCCCTGAATTCTGGTGTACCCGGTGGAATATCCGAGATTTCGCTTGAAACTTGACCGGCAGATTGGTATAAAACGCGCCTTTTCCGGGGCTCTACCGTCCCCCCGCAAGAAGATTTACGGAGCAAGACAATGTCCAAGGTTTGCCAGGTGACCGGTAAGCGCCCTGTAACGGGCAACAGAGTTTCTCACTCGAACATCAAGACCAAGCGTCGTTTCGAGCCGAATCTGCACCACCATCGTTTCTGGGTTGAGTCCGAGAAGCGCTTTGTGCGCCTGCGTGTGACCTCCAAGGGCATGCGTATTATCGACAAGAAGGGTATCGACGCTGTATTGGCAGATATCCGTTCTCGCGGCGAGCGTGTTTAAGGCTAATTAAGGAGCTAACCCATGGCCGGTCCTATTCGTGAAAAAATCCGCCTGGTGTCCTCTGCGGGCACGGGGCACTTCTACACCACTACCAAGAACAAGCGTCTCCATCCTGAAAAGATGGAAACCAAGAAGTATGATCCGGTAGTGCGCAAGCACGTGGCCTACAAGGAAGCGAAGATCAAGTAACGATCTTTTTGCTGCCTGCCTGGCAACGGACATAAAAACCCGGGACTTTGTCCCGGGTTTTTTTATGTCCGGAATTTTTCACAAGGAGAGGGAAAGGCGTGGCATGAGTGGCGCGTGAAGGGCGGAATCGTTGTTCGGGAGAAGACATTTTCAGCAAGATATATACTTACTATCACAAAGTCGCCTGAATGTCTGTCAAGCAAGTGCAATTCTATGCTTTTTAAACGCCGTTCGTCTGTTTTGCAGGCCCGAATGGGGCTTTATACATGCCTTTTGCGACACTCTGGTGCTACGTTTGCACAAACGAGGAGCATCGCAACAAAATGTTACGCAGCAAAAGTTGTGATGCAGTTCACATATGCATAGCATTAAAGTAGAAGTTCACTTTTTCGCATATGCATTCACGCAATGTTCATACTAAGGGACGTGCAACGGAGAGCGCTATGAGTACCTTGAATGAAATGTTTCGTTTGTTGATGATCCGCCTGTACACCCAGCTGCCCGGGCGTGCTCGCAACCAGCGTGGCGCCAGTGCGCTGGAGTATATTGTATTGGCTGCTGCCTTGATCATCATTATTGGTGTGGGCATTAACGCTGTAGGTAGCGGTGCGATACAAGACGCCTTCCAAAATTTATTTGATAGTGCAGGCCAAGGTGGTGGTGGCGCCCCAGCGTCCTCTTAGTATCGGCTAGGCCGGAGTTGACCTGATGAATCGGAAAGAGTTCGGAGCAGTAGCTCTAGAGTTTCTGATGCTCTTCCCTTTTGTCATCGCAATGCTTTATGGCGCAGCGGTATATGGATTGACTTTTTTTACCCAGTACCGCATGCAGGCAGCCGTGGATACCGCGGTATCCACGGCGTTGTATGTGGATCGATCCGATATACAGGCCAGTAGCCTTGAGGTTGCAGTAACGCAGCGCGGTAATACTGCGCTGGCTGGTCTGGTGGCGCAGTTGCCGGAAAATTTGAGAGATAAACTGAATACGAATTCAGCCTGCGGGTTGGAAAGCATTGCAGGGGGGGTGCAAGTGCTTAACTGCAGCTTGGTATACCCCAACTATGAAACCAATCCGATAGTGCCGGTGCTCAGTTTTGGTGTGCTGGGGGATTTTCCTCCGCTACCGGCAAGTTTGAGGGTGGAGGCTCGCGCCGCGTTCTGATTGACTGGATGCGGTTCAGCTCAAGAAGCAACATTTGACAGGGATGTTCCGGAGAGAACATGGGATCAAGACTGCTCTACATGCTGCCGGCGTTGGCTGTGGCATTGGTTGCGCTGATACTGGCGCTGGTGGGATTAAGTCGCGACCCGGCACCGTCGCTGGTAGTTCGTGAGGCGTCGCCCGAGGGGCAGGTCCGTGACCAGGAAGCTCCCAGTTATCGGTACTGGGTGGTCACCGAGAGCCTGAATATCGGTGACACCCTCGATGAAGAGGCACTGGCGGTGGTTTCCTCGCCGGCCCCGATTCCCAATGTGCTGACCGCCGATGAAAAGGTGGCAGGCAAGGAATTACGTCAATACGCCCGTCCGGGCGAGCTCCTTTCCCGAAATCACCTTGAACCTGGTGGCACCCTGCCAAGCACCCTGCCCGCAGGGTTTCGTGCCGTGGCAGTGGGGGTCGATGATGTGGTGATGGCAGGTGGTCTGCTGCAGCCCGGTGATCTGGTCGATGTGGTGGTGTCGTTTCAAGAAGCGGACCGGGATGACCCGGCGGCCATGGTGCTGTTGCGCAGCCTGCAGGTGCTGGCGGTGAAAGGGGCCATGGCGGCAGCCAGCAGTGATCAGGACCGCGAGGCCCAGCGTCGCAATAACACCGTGGTGCTGGCTGTGCCCAAGGACAAGGTGCCAACACTGCTGCTGGCTTCTGAGGAAGGCACATTGCGATTGGCGGTACTGGCCAGTGAGGACAAGGCTGCTGACGACAGCGACGAAGAAAAGAAAGCCAAACCGGTTTACTACAAGGATCTGTTCCCGGCGGCCCGCGCACCAGCACCACGGGCGACACCGGGCCAGAAAGTGGAAGTCTATGAGGGATCAGAGTCAAGGAGCACCTATGTGCGTTAAGGGGTTGTGGAAGAGAGCCGGGGCGCGACTGGTTCTGTGGTTCTCCCTGTCGCTTGCCATAGTGGCGCAGGCGGACACTCTGAAAGACACCATGCGAGTGGCTCCCGGGGACCAGAAAGTCCTGAATTTCCCGGAAGCGGTGGCCAAGGTGGCAACCTCGGATCCAACGGTGGCGGCACTGACCGTGACTGGGTCGGAGGAATTGTTGCTGACCGCCAAGGCGGAGGGCTCGGCGGTGATCTCGGTGTGGCTGAGAGGCAAGGCCAAGCCACTGCGCAGCACAGTGGTGGTGGCGACCACGCTGGGATCCTCTCTGCCTTTTGGTACCCAGGTACAGACAGATATCCGTGTGCTGGAAGTCAGTCGCTCGGAGCTCAATCAACTGGGCATGAGTTACAGCAATGTTTTCAATGATGGCCAGTCAGCCGTGGGAATTGCGCCGCCAGGGACCGGGTTTCAGGTGCCAGGGGTGGTGCCGGCCCCTTTGAGTTCCGATGGCTTCAATCTGTTTGGCTTTGGTCCCAATTCGGTTCTTGCCATCAATGCGCTGGAAGCCGGGGGCTTTGCCTATACCCTGGCCGAACCTTCCCTGACCAGCCTGTCCGGGCAAAGCGCCAGCTTTCTGTCCGGCGGTGAATTCCCGGTCCCCATTCGGAGTGACAACACCGGCATACAGATCGAGTTCAAGGAATTCGGTATTGGCTTGAGCCTGACTCCAACGGTGATCGATGCGGGGCAGATTATTCTCAAGGTTGCGCCAGAAGTGTCCGAACTGGATTTTTCTGCGGGGGTGGAAACCGGCGGCGTGGCGGTACCGGGCCTGCGGGTGCGGCGTGCGGAAACCACGGTGTCTCTGGCGCCCGGTGAGACCTTTATCATCAGTGGCCTGGTCAGTCGGAATACCATCAACAACAGTGATCGTCTGCCGGGGATTGGCAATATTCCCCTGCTGGGGGCGTTCTTCCGCTCTTCGCGCATCGAGAAAAGTGACAAGGAACTGGTGATGGTGGTGACCCCTCACCTGGTGACGCCCCAGCAGAGTACGGAGCCGCCAGTGACGTTGCCTGGCGCGGGCTATCACAGCAGTAGTACTGGCTGGCTGGATATGGCCACGGAAAGCCGCCGGGGTTCCCAGCCAATTCGCCACGGCCTGAGCTGGTGATGCTATGAGTGAACATGACATTGTTCTTTCTGTTGTTGACGATGATGGAATCGAGGCCTGGCTGGAGCGGGTGGTGGATGAGCCGTTCCGCCTTGAGCAGGTCAGCCGAAGCGATCTGACCAGGGTGCTGCGCTTGCTGGAGGCCACCACTGCCCATGTGGTGATGGTGGAGATTTCCGAAGCGGATATGGATCAATCACTGGCCATCATCACGGCCCTGACCAGTGCTCGCCCCTGGGTCACCGTTATCACCGTCTGCGCCCGTGCCAACCAGGAATTGCTGCTGCAATCCATGCGTGCGGGAGCGCGGGATTGCTTTGTGGCCGGGAGCGAGGCGGGAGATGTCCGTGACCGCCTGCGCCGGCATCAGTTGTTGAGGGTGGGTCACTATGATGACCAGGTTCGCTCCGCAACCAACAACCTGACCCTGGTCGCGTCAGCCAGCCTGACGGTAGACACCCGCTTTCTGGCACAGAATGTTGCCCTGGGGCTGAACCGCCTGTTTCCCAACGAACGGTGTCTGGCCATTGATACCCAGCCCGCCGAGCGCGGTATTTTCTATCTGGATGTGCACAACGAATACACGTTGGAAAATTTGCTGGCCAGCCCGGAGACCCTGGACGAAACCCTGATCGGTACGGCACTGGAAGAGTATCGGCCGGGGTTGCGACTGCTGGCCGGCGGGATTGATAGCCGTGAGCTTGAAGGGGATCGAAGCGCGGATCTGTTTATTGCCCTCAATCATCTGATGCAGATGTTTGATCGTATCGTGATCAATGTGGGCACCCTGGAGAGCCGCCATTGGGTGCGTGCCCTTGGCATTCACGCTAGTCATTTGCTGATCACCATGCAGCCACTGGTGGACCAGGCCCATGCGGTGCGGACCCTGGGCAATGAGTGGCGTTCCCACCTGGGCCGCGACAGCCAGGTTCACCTGGTTGTGGATGGGATGGAAGGCAAGGTCCCCCCGGGACTGGATGAACTGGCAGAGACCGCAGGGGTAAACCTGCTAGGTGGGCTGCCCATGGACTGGCGTCACCGCCTGATGGCCATGAACAGTGGCTTGCCGATTCAGGAGCAATCTCCCCGTTGCCGCTATAGCCGCGGCCTGCAGACCATGGTTAACAAGCTGGAATCACAGCAGGATGTGAGCGCTGGTGGGAGCTGGTGGCAACGACTGCGTAGCAACGGATAGCAGGAGCGCTTGTGGCGGGACGGATCGACGCAGAATACCAGCAGCTCAAGGATCGCACCCATCGCTGGGTGGTTGAGCGGCTGGATGAGGAAGGCATCGAGGTTGGCAATGCCAGCCGTGATCAGCTTGCGGATTTTATCCGTACGGCGGTGGGGCAGCATATCGCCCTGAACCGGGTGCCTCTCTCAACCCAGGATCTCAATCAGCTGGTCCGCGATACCCTGGACGAAGTGACCGGTTATGGCCCGCTCGAGCCTTTGCTGGCTGATCCGCGCATCAACGACATCCTGGTGAATGGCCCGGACAGCGTCTTTATCGAAGTCGCAGGGGTGCTGCAAAAAGCATCGGTGCGTTTTATCAATGATGACCATGTGGTACGTGTCATTCGTCGTATGCTGGCGCCCCTTGGGCGTCGACTGGATGAGTCCAGCCCCATGGTGGATGCCCGCTTGCCGGATGGTTCCCGGGTCAATGCCATCATTCCGCCGCTGGCGCTGGACGGCCCCAGTATCAGTATCCGTAAATTTACCGGTAACCATCTAAGCGCCCAGCAGCTGATAGACAGCGGCTCTCTCACCGATGCGTGCCTGGATATCATGGTCAAGGCGGTGGAGTCGCGGCGCAATATCATCATCAGTGGTGGTACCGGTACCGGTAAAACCACCATGCTGAACATGATCAGTCAGTACATTCCTCGTCAGGAGCGCATCCTCACCATTGAGGATTCCGCCGAACTGGTGCTTAACCATCCTCACGTGGTTCGCCTGGAGACCCGCCCGGCCAATACGGAAGGCAAGGGGCGAATCAGTGCCCGGGAGCTGGTTATCAATGCCCTGCGGATGCGTCCCGACCGGATCATTCTTGGTGAGGTGCGTTCCAACGAGATCATCGAATTACTGCAGGCAATGAATACCGGCCACGACGGCTCCATGAGTACGATCCATGCCAACAGTACTCGTGATGCGCTGGTGCGCATCGAGACCTTGCTGGCGGTGAGCGGCTATGAGGCCAGCGAGACCGCCATTGGCCGCCTGATTGGTTCTGCCCTGGATATCATCATTCAGCTGGAAAGACTGCCGGATGGCCGCCGCCGGGTCAGCGAGGTAGTGGCGCTGACGCCAACGGAAGATGACCTCTACCACATGGACTACCTGTACAGGAGTCAGGCATGAGTGCGGTAGAGCTGCTGGGAATGGCGCAGCTGCTCGGCATTATTGCCGTGGTTACTGTGCTCATGCAGCTCGTCTGGTTCCGCTATCGGCAGCGCAGCTTGCTGACTGAGCGCGTGCGGCAACGTTTGCAGCAGCGTATGGAAATCGGTGGTGAACCCGGTCAGGTGCGAGTGGTGGCGGGTCCGCTGGAACGGCTGTTATTGCGGGCGGATATCCGCCTGTCCAGAGTGCAGCTATCACTGCTTGGTATCGTTATTTTCCTGATCGTGGTGATGGTGCTGGCTTCTTCGGGTTTCATTGCGGCTGGTGTGGTGCTGGCGCTGATAGCCGCGAGTCTTTGGATGTACTGGCGGTTCCGTTTCCAGCAGCAGCGCCGGATGATTTTTGAATCCCTGCCGGGAATCATGGAATCCACATTGCGCTATATGAGCGCCGGCCGTTCCCTGGAGGCCTCGTTAATGGAGTCCTTCCAGGATGCGCCGCCGGTATTTGCGCCGCTGACGTTCAGGCTGCGCAGTGCGATTGAGGCCGGGCGCGATTACACCGGTTTGTTTGATGACTTTTCCCGGCTTTACCAGGTGTCTTCCCTGGTGCTGGTGTCCATTGCACTGCGCACGTCCGCCCGGTTTGGTTCGTCGATCCGTCCGGTTCTGGAGCAGGTGGCCACCTCGTTACGCTCCCAGCAGGAGCTGCGCCGGGAGTTCCTGGCGTCTACGGCGGAGACCCGGTTTACCGCCGGCGCCTTTACCTTGCTGCCGTTGGGCATGGCTGCCTACATGATGCTGATCAACGAAAAATATGCCGAGGTCCTGCTGAACACGGACACCGGGCATACCATGCTGATGATCGCTGGCATCTTGCAAGGGTTCGGTGTGTTGGTCATCTGGCGGATGATCCAGGGGGTGGGCCGTGAATAATGTGCTGCTGATCCTCGCCATCCTGCTGTCGGGCCTCTCCTTGTGGCTGGTCTACAAGACCCGGGACTGGGCATTGCGGGCCCGGGTTAACCAGCGTTTGCAGGATAGTGGCAATCACCGTGAGGATGAGGATCGGGGGTTCTGGTTATGGACACTCTCCAGTGCCCTGACGGAGTCATCGATTGCGTCGGGGGATTATCAGGAAATCCGGCAGGCTCTTGCGGGCATGGGAAAAAGTCGTGAGCAGTCCCAGGTTATTTATCTGTTGTCCTGCTGGCTATTGCCGGTACTGGTGGCATTGGTAGGTTTTCTGGTGTTCGGTCTGCTCGGCGGGCTGTTGGCATCGGCGGCGGGCTTTATTGTGCCGCGGCGGGTGATCCGCGGTATGGGGGCCCAGGCAGAGCTGAGACAGAACCTGGAAGCGGTAGAGCTTTGCCACATGACGCGAATGCTGATGGAGGCCGGGCTGTCCCTTGAGCGTGTAATGCGCATTATCGGTCGCCAGGGGCGTCCCCTTTTGCCCATTCTTATCATGCGGATAGACCGTTTTAACCGGCTCATGAAATCCGGCGCGGAGCGAACCCAGGCACTGGATGAACTGGGTGAGAACAAGCGTATCCCGGTACTGCGCAGCTATGTGGTGTTGATGAAGCAAAGCAGTCAACTGGGGGCGGGCGTATCCGCCAGCCTGGACCAGATTATTGAAGAAGCCCAGAACGTGGAACGTAACCGCATTCGAGAGGAAACCAACCGGATTGGTGCCAAGATGACGGTGGTGATGATGGCATTCATGCTGCCGGCCCTGTTTATCTTGATTGGCGGCCCGGCGGTGATTTCCATCGCGGATGCATTGGCACGATAACAAAGGGAGTAACAACATGCGTGGCATGGTTTGGGGAGCACTGGTACTGCTGGCGGGATGCGCACACCAGTCAGCGCCGGAGTCGGCCCCGGGAACAGTGGATGTGTCGTCAATTGCCTGCAAGGAAGCACTGCAGCCAGAGCAGCGTGTGGATCTGGAGATGGTCGATACCTTGATGGCCAAAGGACGAAATTATGCGGCGTTGGCGCAGCTGGAAAGCAAACCCATGGGCGCCATTGATCACTGGTTGCGTTATGGCCAGTTGCTGGCCGCCTCCGGCAAGCTGGATTCTGCGGAGCAGGTCTACAGAGCATTGGCCAATCGCTGTGATGATGGCCGCAGCCGTCATGGCCTGGGCATGGTGTTGCTCAAGCGTCATGAAATCATGGCGGCGCTGTCCCATCTGGAGCGGGCGCGCAGCCTGGCACCGGCAACCTCCCAGGTGCGAAATGATTACGGTTATGCGCTGATGCTGGTAGGGCGCTACGAAGATGCGGCTTTCGAGCTGAGAACCGCATTGGAACTGGCGAACGGCAAGGGCCCGGTTCGTCAGAATCTGGCGGTAGCCTATCTGATGACGGATGATCGTGAGGGGCTGAAAGCGTTACAGTCCAACTACGGGTTCTCGGATGAGGAAATTGCCTATGCCGAGAAACTCAGTGAACAGTTCGGGAGGACCCGAAAATGAAGAAACTGGCCTTGATTCTGTTGTTGCCGGGAACCTTGGTGGCGGCGGAGCCTCAGCAAGCCTACAGCTTTGGTGTTTCCGGACAGGTTGTCACCAATGAGTCTGAAACGGTCACTGACTGGTTGCTGAACCAGCAGCGCGATTCCCGACCGGCAGGCCAGAGTGAGCTGTCTGCTCCGCTTTATGTGGACACCCAGCGCCGTCTGGCAAATTCCTTCCGTACCGCGATTCCGGACAGTTTTGGTGAACAGACCCGAGACGATAATTAACCGTCTCCGGCAGCGCGGGGCCCTGTCAGTCATCACCCCGCTGTTGCTGTTGATCGTCATTGCCCTCACGGTGATGGCGCTGGATGGCGCACGCCTGTACAGCTTGCGCAGCGACATGCAGGCGCAGGTAAATGTGGCCGCCCAGGCTGCAGCCGGTGCGGCTCAGGCATGCGGTGGACAAGCGCCCAGTACCGCGCTTGTCCAGCAACGCGCATTGGCTGCGGCGGTTGCCCAGGGGTTTGAGGGGTCTGATCAGGACCTGAACGTTCAGCTTGGCGTGATTGCGGATGCCAGCAGTAGCGGTGTGGTGGCTTTCGAGCCGGTGAATCTCATTGAGCGCAGTAATGCGGTACTGGTGAGTTACACCCGCACCGAGCCGATTTCCATGTTGTTGCCAAAGTCTGTATTTGGTGGCATTTCTCTCTCCGTGAATGCGGCGGTTCGCAAGGAGGTGGTGGCCACGGTCAGCGCGGCCGGCGGCACTGTCGGTTTGGGCGGTGATGCCACCTTGCTGGGCAGTCTGCTGGGTGTTGTGCTAAATCAGCCGGGTTTTAGTTTGGACCCGACCGACCTCAACAGTCTAGAAAATGCCACTGTGCAGTTGGGCGATTTGCTGACCGCCACTGGCGTCAATGATCTGGTCGACCTTCTGGGTCTTGATGCGTCTGAACTGGCGGCGGCGATTCGTGATGTGGGCACAGCTACCGCGCCAGTTGCGGATCTGCTGGATAGTATTGTGACTGCACAGGGAATAGAGACCATCAAAGTGGGCGACATTATCAGTGTGGTAGAAAATGCTTCCGTCCCGTCGTCCAGTGAGTTCCCGGTCTATGATCTGGTCATCAGCCTGGTGCTTAATCTGGCTGAGCAGCAGCAGGCTGGAGCCGGTGGGTTGTTGTCGTTGCCACTCAATATTAACAACCTGTCCGTCCCGCTTATTGCCAATATCAATACGGTAGACCTGGGCTTGAATGTGGGCGAGCCACCCACGGTGGCTGTTGGTCCGGCTCGTCAGGATGAGGATGGCGAATGGGTGACCCGTTTTTATGCGCCGGACGTGACGTTGCAGCTATCCGCACAGGTGGAGTTGTTGCCGATCAACTTGGGCCCTCTCCTCTCCCTTTCTCTGGCGGATTTAACCGTTCCGTTGGCGGTGAATGCGGGGGGCGGTGAGGGTCAGCTGATTTCCGCTGATTGTGCTCGGGGAACCTCCAACTCGGTAGAGTTTGGCGTCAACCTTGAGCGTGAAATCGCGCGTATTGTAACCGGGCGGCTGACGGCGGCGGGAGAATTGCAGCCAGAGCGGTTGGAAGCGAATGTTGGTAGGTTGTCGCTGCTGTCCGGGCTGCTGCCTCCCATAGAAGGCATTCTTTACCTTAACGCGGAAGTGGACGGAGAGGTTCCGGGCATTGAAGAAACAGTATTTCTGGATCCGCGTTATGATTTGTATTGTGACCCGATTGAGGGATGCGATCAGTCCCAGTACAACGATTTGGGCGATGGTTTGTCCGGCCTGGATCTGGAAATAACGGTTCATGAAGCGTCGCTGCTTCGAAGTAGCTTCGGCTTGATCAATTTGACGCCGCTACTAGACCCTATTCTGGATCCTGTGCTTGAGTTGTTGAGTGATGTCATATCCAGTCTGGCTGAAGGGTTGATAAATCCATTGCTGCGAACGCTGGGTGTGGGCCTGGGTGGCATCAGCGTCAATGTGAGCGCGGCAAACCAGGATGGAATCCAGCTGATCGAGAATATTGCGGTGGAAGAGCCGGAGCAGTGATCTGCTTTCCCGGCAAAGCCACAAATGACGAGACCCCATGATGTTCAGGCTCGTGTGTATTCGCGATACATCGTTTCGGTTGTGACTTTGCCCGCAGGATATTGAGTCTTGCATGCTTTACCGGGAACCACAAAAAAGGCCGCATTGTGCGGCCTTTTTTGTGGTTCCCGGGAATGGAAGGAAGTATCAGTGCGATACCGCGGCCGGCCGATAGCGGGTCAGCTGATCGGCAAACTCCTGCAGGGCAGCAATGCCGGATTCGCGGGCATCGTGATACCACTGCTCCAGGGCTTCCACCATTTCTGAAGAGTTGCGGCTGGTCTGGGACCAGATGTCCTGCAGGCGCAGGCGGAACTGGTAGATGGCATCCAGGGTTTCATTGCTTTCCGTCAGGGTCTGCAAACGTTTTTTCTGGCCCGGCTTGATCAGGCTGATGTCGCGGTGGAACAGGGCGTGGGCGCGGGCATACAGGTCGCGGGTGGCGTCGCAGGCGCGGGCTTGCTCCTGCTTGAAGACCGGCACGATAACCGTCCTGCGGTAGTTGGCCATCACCTGGAAACGGTGCTGCATGATGCCGCGCAGGGCATCCAGGTCCACTTTGCTGGCGCTTTTCTCGAAAGCGGGTTTGGGGGCGACTTTTTTCACCTTGGCCAGGCCCACCATTTCAAACAGGCGTATCCAGGCCCAGCCCATATCAAACTCGAAACGGCGCACTGACAGTTTGGCAGAGTTGGGGTAGGTGTGATGGTTGTTATGCAGTTCTTCGCCACCGATGAGAATGCCCCAGGGAGAAATATTGCGAGATGCATCCGGGCATTCGAAGTTGCGGTAACCCCAGTAATGGCCGATGCCGTTGATAACCCCGGCGGCGAAAACGGGGATCCACATCATCTGGATGGCCCATACGGTGATGCCGGCGGCACCGAACAGTAGCAGATCGATGACGGCCATCAGTGTGACGCCGCCCATGGGAAAGCGGGAATACACGTTGCGCTCAATCCAGTCGTTCGGACAACCCGCCCCGTATTTGTTCAGGGTTTCCTGATTTTCGGCTTCCTCACGATACAGTTCGGCACCTTCGCGCAGCACTTTCTGGATGCCTTTGACCTGCGGGCTGTGCGGGTCGTCTTCGGTTTCGCATTTGGCGTGATGTTTGCGGTGGATGGCGGTCCACTCAAGGGTGTTCTGGCCGGTGGTCAGCCACAGCCAGAAACGGAAAAAGTGCTTCAGCACTGGATGCAGGTCCAGCGCACGGTGGGCGGAATAGCGGTGCAGGTAAACGGTGACGCCAACAATGGTGATGTGGGTCATGACCAGGGTGATCAGGATCAGGGCACCCAGGCTGGGGGCCAGCAGGCCGTTGCTCAGATAATTCAGCATGAAAATCGCACAAGGTAAAAACGGAGATCCTATTGTGCCCAGTCCGGGTGACAGGCAGAAGACGCCGAATAGGTCAAATTCGGACTTTCGGGCCAAGGGTTGGCCAGGGGCGGATGAACGGTAACAACGACAGGGCTGAAGCCGGGTCGGGTGCCGAATCCGCCTGGCCTCTTCAGGTCCCCGGGCGGGTCAGCAAGAGGTGCCCTTGTGCATCCACGGATGCCTGCCATTGCGGAGCCAGCCAGGTTGTTCCTACGGCTTCAGCGATCAGCGCCGGCCCCTGTATGGTCTGGCCGGGGCCCAAAGTGTCGCGGTGATAAATCGCCACTTGCTGATCCACGCCGGGTAGCCGGGTATGCCGGATTGCCTCGCCAGTGCGGGCAGGCAGTGGTGGCTGGGCGGGCGGTGTGTGTGTGGCCTGGCTTTGTACCCGAATATTCACCTGCTGCACCGGCAATGCCAGACGGTGACCGAAGCGCACCTCGTGGGCGTCGTGAAACAGCGCTTCCCGTGCTGCGACAGTGGGCTGCCAGGGAACCTGTAACACCGACGATTGGCCCTGATAGCACATATCCACAAAAACGTGATGCTGGATCTGCTCGGCACCAACGCCCTCGCGGATCAATTCCGCACTGCCCTGGCGTTGCAGGGTGGCAATGCGTTCCCTCAAGGCGGTATCGTCGGCGCCGTCTGGCAACGCCTGGAGCTGTTCGCGCTTGCGAGGGGCGTACACCAGTCCTTCAGCGGAAAGGACGCCGGCGCGGCGGGGAACAAGTGCGCTGCGCATGCCCAGATTGTCTGCCAGGGCGCAGACATGCAGGCCGCCAGCGCCGCCAAAACTGAGCAGGGCAAAATTTGCCGGGTCAAAACCTTTCTGGATGGAAATCACCCGGAGTGCCTGGGTCATGTGCTCATTGGCCAGTGCCAGCACCCCTTCGGCGGTCTCTTCCACACCCAGGCCTAGCTGTGACGCCAGTGTTTTCATGGCATGGCGGGCGGCAGCGGTATCCAGTGTCAGAGAGCCACCCAGAGCGAAGTCCGGCTGCAGCCTGCCGAGCACCACATTGGCGTCAGTGACCGTGACTTGATTGCCGCCTCGGCCATAGCAGGCGGGGCCCGGATCGGCACCGGCGGAGTGGGGTCCCACATGCAGCAGGCCGGCATCATCCACATAGGCCAGTGAACCGCCACCGGCGCCAATGGTATGCATGTCCACCATGGGGACCGCCACTGGATAGGGGCCAATATGGCCCTGCTGGGTAAGACGCAGGTCGCCGTCCAGGAGGGCCACGTCGGTGGACGTGCCGCCCATGTCGAACGTCATCAATCGGGGCTGCCGGAGTTGCTCCCCCAGGCGCCTGGCGGCGGCGAGACCGCCGGCAGGGCCGGACAGCAGCAGATTGACCGCCAGCCCGGCGGCCTGGTCGGAGGCAATGGTGCCGCCATGGGATTGCATGATGGCCAGAGGCGCGGGGTCTGTGGCCTGCTGAAGTCGCTGCAGATAATCTGCCACCTTGGGGGCCAGCCAGGCGTTCAGCCAGGTAGCCATGCCGCGCTCGTATTCTCCCCGAGTCGGCAGAATGGCGTGGGAAGCACTGACCGGCAGTCCGGCTGCCTCCAGGGCCTGGCGGATGCGTTGCTCGTGGGCGGGGTTGAGATAGGAGAACAGCAGGCACAGAGCCACGGATTGGGGCTGATGAGCGAGCACCTTCTCTACCAGTTGCGTCAGGTCCGCGTCACTGAGCGGTATGACTTCCTTGCCCCGGGCGTCGAGCCGGGCAGGGCAGCCTTCAACATTCACTGTGTCCAGCATCGAGGGCGGTGGCGTCGGTGTCAGGTTATAGAGCTCGGCTCGGTTCTGACGGCCGATGCGCAGAATGTCTTCCAGTCCCTGATTGGTGATCAGTACTGTGCGTGCGCCTTTGCCTTCCAGTGCCGCATTGGTGGCCACGGTGGTGCCGTGAACGATGGCCAGCTGGCCCGCGGCCATGGCGTCCTTGAGTCCAAGCTCGGCGATACCTTGCAGGATGGCCTGCTCGGGAGCCGAGGGGGTGGACAGCACCTTGTGGATACGCGGCTCGCCGTCGCCGAGCAGCACAAAGTCGGTAAAGGTGCCGCCGGTGTCGACACCGAGCCAGTAGGAAACGGACATAGCAGTTAATAGTGAACAGTGAAAAGTTAACAGCGACAAACAGGGCGCATCTGTTGGCCCCGGTGGTGCTACCATACCCGAAGCGGGTGAATTTTAACTATTCACTGTTAACTATTAACTATTCACTGCTTTCTTCATGCCCGAACTACCCGAAGTGGAAACCACCCTCAGAGGCATTCGCCCCCACCTGGAAGGCCGCATCCTGAGCGCCGTTACGGTTCGTGAATCCCGGTTGCGCTGGCCTGTCAGTGAGGCGCTCTATGAGCTGAAGGATTGTCCGGTGATCGCCTTGCGTCGTCGCGCCAAGTACCTGCTGATTGAGCTGGAGGCCGGACAGTTGATGATCCATCTGGGCATGTCCGGCACCTTGCGAGTGGTGGACGCGGAATTGCCATTGCGCAAGCATGACCATGTGGATCTGCTGCTGGACAGCGGCAAGGTGCTGCGTTTCAACGACCCCCGTCGTTTTGGCAGTGTGTTGTATCAGCCGGGCGCTGAGCCCCATGCATTGTTGGCGGCCCTGGGGCCGGAGCCGCTGGGTGAGGATTTCCATGGTGACTGGCTGTTCCGTCGCTCCCGGGGGCGAAAAGTGGCGGTGAAAAGCTTCATTATGGACAACGCCACGGTGGTCGGGGTGGGCAATATTTACGCGCAGGAAAGCCTGTTTCTCGCCGGCATTCACCCGTCTCGGCCAGCAGGGCGTATTTCACGTGAGCGTTATCAGCGTCTGGCGGATGCCATCAAGGCTGTCCTGGCTCGGGCCATTGAGGCCGGTGGCACCACCCTGAAAGACTTTACCCGCGCCGATGGTCAGCCCGGCTATTTTGCCCAGTCCCTCCATGTCTATGGTCGGGCGGGTCAGCCTTGCTTGCAGTGCGGGACCCTGCTCAAGGCCGATCGTCACGGTCAGCGGAGCACCAGCTACTGTCCGCAATGTCAGCGCTAGGGAAAAGCGCATGGCCCGGGTCCGGCCGTTGGTCATGAATTGACCATCCAGCCTATTGCTGGGCTACGAACAAAGGTGTAGATTGTGATGCAATTGTCGGAATATTAACGACTTAGCTGAAACAATGTCAGCGATACTTTAACTATAAAAATACAAGAGGGATTCACCATGAAGCGAGCAAAGCGCCCGGTAGTGGCATCTGTTCTCGCCTCCACCCTGGTGCTGGGTGCAATGACGCCGCTTGCTACCCATGCCCGATCCATGGGGGACGTGGATAATCGCCCAGGCGAGGTGGCCATGATCGGGGATGCCCTGATTGCGCGCCCGATAATGGCGGCATCTACGGCGGTGGGCTTTGTGCTCTACACTGTGACGTTGCCAGTCAGCCTGTTGGGGGGGAATGAGGATGAAGCCGCAGAGAAGCTGGTGAAAGCGCCAGCCCGAAGTACTTTTCTGCGTTGCCTCGGTTGCACACCGGCCCAGCACGATCAGCTTATGGCTGAGAAAAAAACCAAAGAAGCTCAAGAGAACAAGTAAGCCGGTAGGCTGATTAAAAGGAGTTAATATGAGAAAACTTTGTGCCTCACTGGTGTTGTGCGGTATCGGCGTGGTATCTGCGAACGCCAATGCCGAAGGGTATATTGCTCTGGGTTATGCGCAACTGGATCACAGTGATCGTTCCTTTACCGATGGTGAATTCGATACGGGTAATCTTGTCGCCCGTCTGGGTGCGGACATTTCTCTCTATTTTGGTGCCGAGTTGAGACTGGGTACGACCGTCGTCAAGCATGAAGAGACTTTTCGTGGCGCGGACGTGGAGTACAAGCAGGACTATTTTTACGGCGCATACCTGCGCGTGAAATGGGATAACACGACTTCACTGACGCCTTATGCCGCCTTGGGCGTGGCGGGTGGCCGGGAGCGTCTGGACAGCAACGTTATCTCCGGGCGCGATAACTGGAATGATGTTTCCTATGCCGCCGGTGTGGATATGGATCTGACAGACCGCATCGGCATCAACGCGGAATATACGCAATATCGTGATGACGAATACGATATCAGTATTGACGGGCCTTCCGTTTCGGCAGTGTGGAAATTCTAGCCTGCGGCATCTCCTTGTGAGCATCCTGCATAAAAAACCCGCTTTCGCGGGTTTTTTTATGCATTCATTAAGTGGCAGAGAGCAGTCGGTTAGCCCAAAGATAGGCAGTGATTTTTGTCGCTGCAAAGATCGCTGAAAAGCGTGCCACAGAGGTCGTCGACTTTTTGGTCGAGCGCACCATCATCAAAGGGGTCATCTGCCAGCGGTTGCCACTGCATGGCATTGAGCTGCAGCTGGATATTGCGCAGCAGCATCCGGTAGGGATCTTTCAGGTCATACATATCCAGAATGCCTTCCGCATGGATCAGCGTGTGCATGCCCATGCTCATGGACCACTGGCCGATGCTGAAAGCCAGTGGCGCCAGGCCATGGGCTTCCAGTTCACCGTCCTTGATCGCGTCCTTGACCACCTGTTCCACCATGCGGCCGATGGGTTGGGTTGCTTCCAGTAGCTGTTCCCGGCGACTGGCGGACGCTGCCTGCCAGACCACTTCGGTCATGACATATTGTTCCAGCCGGAAGTGTTCCGGGTAATGCTGGGCAAACAGGGCATAGGCCACGGCAAAGGCCAGCATCTTGTCACGGGTGCTCAGGTCGGAGTCGGCGACGCGCTGGAAGTAATCCCGGCGGGTGGTGGTCAGTTCCGTGCAGACGGCGATCAGCAGATCTTCTTTTGAGGCGAAATGATGATAAAGGGTGCCGGTGGCAAAATTGCAGCTGCGGGCAATGGCCGCCATTTGAATGCCGAGCAGGCCTTCATTGCACAGTTGCTGGCGAGTGGCTTCGATAAACAGTTGTTCGCGTTCTGCCAGCGCCTGTTCGCGCCCGCTCCGTGTCTTCATCATAGTCGGTATCTATCGTGATGCATGGAAACAATGTTGAATAGCATTGCAGGGTGGTTCAAGCGCTTTACGACAGCGCCTCGGCCAGCCTTGCCAATACCCCGTTCAGGTGGTGCATGCCCTTTTCGGTGCAATGCACTCGCTGATCGGTGATCTCCAGCAAGCCCTGTTGCCGGAGTTCCCCCAGATAATGAGTCCATTGTGCCGCAGGAAGCCCCGTGTTGTCCTCTACAGTCTGTAACCGGACTCCTTCCACTAGTCGCAGCCCGTTCATCAGGGCTTCGAATAGCCGGTCTTCCCTGGCCACGGGGTGATACTGGCGACGGGCCTGCTGCGGATCAGCCAGGTAATCTTCCGGCTTGCGGGTTTTCTGATAGCGGTGAATGGTGCCGTGGTGGGTGTCGGTGATCTTGCCGTGGGCGCCGGCCCCGATGCCCAGATAGTCGCCGAACTGCCAGTAATTCAGATTATGGCGGCAGGCGTGACCGTCCCTGGCAAAGGCGGAGACTTCATAGCGTTGGTAGCCCTGGCTGGCGAGCAGCGCAAAGCCTTCCTGTTCGGTATCGGCCATATGGTCCGGACTTGGCTGATCCGGTGGAGAACGGAAGAAGACCGTGTTGGGCTCGATGGTCAGCTCATACCAGCTCAGGTGAGTCGGTTGCAGCGCCATGGCCTGTTGAAGATCGTCCAGCGCCTGTGCCCGGGTCTGGCCGGGTAGTGCATGCATGATATCCAGGTTGAAGGTGGTGAAGCCGGCCTCCCTGGCCTGGTGGGCGGCCTGGATTGCGGCACTGGCGTCATGGATCCGCCCCAGGGCCTGTAGATGGGTGTTATTGAAACTTTGCACCCCGATCGACAGCCGGTTGATGCCGGCTTCGCGAAAGCCGGCGAATCGGCCGGCTTCCACGGTGCCGGGGTTGGCCTCCAGGGTGATTTCAGCCTGTTCACTCAACACCAGCCGTTGCCGTATACCCTGAAACAGCTGCCGATAAAAATCGCCGGACAGCAGGCTTGGCGTGCCACCGCCAATAAAGACGGTTTCCACTGTCCGATCCCCGATCAGCGGCAGGTCCTGGTCCAGGTCCGCCAACAATGCCCGCAGATAAGCCGCCTCCGGCAATTCGCCCCGCTCATGGGAATTGAAGTCGCAGTAAGGGCACTTGCGTACACACCAGGGCGTGTGGATGTAGAGGGAGAGCGGCGGGTTCTTGAGGGGCATGAGGACAGTGAACAGTTAAAAGTGAACAGTGAACAGCTAAAATTCACTGGGTTCGGGTATGGTAGCAAACTGCCGGGGTGGAGGTGTGTGTCTTTTGACCTTCGCTGTTAACTATTCACTATTAACTGTTCACTGATTTATGCATATCTGGGTAGATGCGGACGCCTGTCCGCGGCCGGTGAAAGAGGTGTTGTTTCGGGCGGCGCAGCGGGTGCAGATTCCCTGCACCCTGGTGGCCAATCAGCCGGTGGCGGTGCCTCGCTCTCCGTTGATCCGCGCCATTCAGGTGGGGCAGGGATTTGATGTGGCGGATAACGAGATTGTTCGCCGTTGTCAGCCGGGGGATCTGGTGGTCACCCAGGATATTCCGCTGGCGGCGGAAGTCGTGGCCAAGGGGGCGGAGGCAGTGACGCCCCACGGGCACTGGCTGGACAAGGATACCGTGCGCGAGCGTCTCAACATGCGCGATTTCATGGAGGAGATGCGTTCAGCCGGTATGCAGACCGGTGGGCCCAGCAGCTACTCCAACCAGGACAAGGGGCGTTTTGCCAATGCCCTGGATCGCTGGCTGGCCCGTATTCAGAAGTAGCTTGTCAGGCCGGCCTGGCCCCAGCTCAGGTCGTCGCCACCGTCCCGGCGCACGTCTTCTCCGGCCCAGCTATGTTGCCAGCCCGCGTGCAGGTCCAGAGCCGGCAGTACCTTCCAGCGCAGTTGTACCCCCGCTTCCCGGTGGTTGGGGCCGTTATAGTCTTCACTGGCATAGCCATCATCATAGGTCTGGGTGAGATACAGCTTGCCTGTCCATCCCGGGGCCAGTTCGCGTTGACTGTGCACGGTCAGGGCGTAGAAAGCTCCGGACGCCTGTTTGCTCCAGGTGCCATCCACTGACAGGGATAACCAGGGCTGGATCGGTGCAGAAAACCCGGCACCGGTTTCCACGTCGTCCGGCCCCTGTGGATGGAACTGCAGGTAGGTGACGTTGGGATAGGGGCTCCAGCGCTCCACGTATGGCGCGTATTCAACAAAGAGATTGTTTTCCCGGTAATCACTGCCGTTGGCCCAGCCTTGCCAGACCCCGGCGGTAACGTCCCGGTGGGTCAGATCAACCCCGGCGGTCACCAGAGGATTGCTGTCCAGGTTGTCCCGGCCTTCGGTGACATAGCGGCTTTGCCATTGTGAATGGAAGGTGCCTTCCAGGCCGCTGCCCTGGGCCAGCGAGGTAGCCAGAGCCAGAATGCTGGCAGCGACAGGCTGCTGTTTTGTCATAGTGGCATCCCTGCAACAAGTGAAAACCATGCTAGCAGTCAAGCGCGATATACGGGTGAAGGGGGCTATCGACGCTTACTGCAGGGCCTGGATCAATTGGGCCATGGCCTTGCCCCGATGGCTGAGTGCGTTTTTCTCTTCCGGCGGTAACTGGGCGGCGGTGCAGTTCTTTTCCCTTACAAAAAAGTGAGGGTCGTAACCAAACCCCTGGTCGCCCGCCGGTTCCAGGACAATTTCCCCATTCCAGATGCCCTGACAGATCAATGGCGTGGCATCGTCCTCGTGGCGCATCAGCACGATCACCGCCACATAACGGGCGTCACGGGAGACGTCCGGCGCATCCGCCAGCATTTCCACCAGCAGGGCATTGTTCTTGGCGTCGGTGGCGCCAACCCCGGAAAACCGGGCTGAATACACCCCGGGGGCACCATTGAGCGCTTCCACTTCAATCCCCGAGTCATCGGCGATAGCGGGCAGGCCGGTGTATTTGCTGGCATTGCGGGCCTTGATGATGGCGTTTTCCACAAAGGTGGTGCCGGTTTCCTCCGCTTCCGGCACGGAAAATTCACTCTGGGCCACCACCTGGATATCCAGTGGCTCAAGCAGGCGCTGCATTTCGGCGAGTTTTTTGGCGTTGCCGGAGGCGAGAACGATTTTTTCCATGGTCAATTCCAGTATCTGTTAATGCGTAGGAGCGTGGAGTAACGAGTTGCGAGAAGCGAGTTTCGAAAGTCAAAACCCGGAAGCCGCTAAAGATTGAAGGTTTTCGCTTCTCGTTACTCGTAACTGGGTTCGCGCCGCCAGCGACGCTCCTCCGGGTGGGTTGGAAGCATCGATCTATACCGTAACCCGATAAATCGCAATTTCCCCGAACAGATTGGGCCAGAGCCGTGCCAGTAAACCGCTGCGATGGTGGCGGTTGATCACCTGGCGTTCCAGGATGCGGATGTTGCTTTTTCGGCAATGGGTTTCGAAATCCTGCACGGTGCACAGGTGGATATTGGGGGTGTTGTACCACTCGTAGGGCAGTGCGGAAGACACTGGCATGCGCCCCTTCAGGCCCAGGTAGGCGCGGACCCGCCAGTGACCGAAGTTGGGGAAGGTAATGATCGCCTCGCGACCCACGCGCAGCATTTCGTTGAGGATCTGATCCGGGCGCAGTACTGCCTGCAGAGCCTGGGTCATTACCACGTAATCGAAGCGGTGATTCTGGAAATTGCCCAGCCCTTCGTCCAGATCCTGCTCCAGCACGTTGACGCCTTTTTCGAAGCAGGCCGCCAAGTTGTCCTGGTTGATCTCCAGACCATAACCACGGATCTGTTTGTGCTGTTTCAGATGGGCCAGCAGGGTGCCGTCGCCGCAGCCCAGGTCCAGCAGGCTGGCGTCCGCGGGGATCCAGTCGCTGATCAGTTGCAGGTCATCACGCATGGTTGCCTGCCTCCACAGGGTTTACGCCATTTTCCACCTCGTTGGCGACCCTGTGCATGTAGGCGCCGAACAGCTTGGTGTATTCAGGGATGTCCAGCAGGAAAGCGTCATGCCCCTTGGGGGTGTCGATTTCCGCATAGCTCACATCGCGGCCGGCATGGACCAGGCCGTTGACGATTTCCCGGCTGCGCTCCGGCGCAAAACGCCAATCGGACGTGAACGACATGACCAGAAACTTGCACTCCGGTTTTGCCAGGGCGGTTTCCAGGGAATTATCGAATTCCCGGGCCGGGTCGAAATAATCCAGCGCCTTGGTCATCAGCAGGTAGGTGTTGGCGTCGAAGTTGCGCGAGAACACTTCCCCCTGGTGGCGCAGATAGGATTCCACCTGGAACTCCACGTCGAAGCCGAAATGAAAGCGACCGGCACGCAGGTCGCGGCCGAATTTCATGCGCATGGCGTCGTCGCTCAGGTAGGTGATATGACCCACCATACGCGCCAGGATCAGCCCCTGCCGGGGATAGGTATCGTGCAGGTAATAGCGACCGCCATGGAAGTTGGGGTCAGTGAGAATCGACTGGCGCGCCACTTCGTTGAAGGCAATGTTCTGGGCGGACAGTTTCGGGGCCGCCGCAATGACTACCGCATGGCTGAGCCGATCCGGATAGTCGATGGACCACTGCAGCGCCTGCATGCCGCCCATGCTGCCGCCGATCACCGCGGCCCAGCGGGAGATGCCCAGCACATCCGCCAGCCTGGCCTGGCTGTTGACCCAGTCCTTTACCGTCATCATGGGAAAATCCGGGCCCCAGGGCTGGCCGGTGTCCGGGTTGATGGAAGCCGGCCCGGTGGAGCCGTGACAGCCACCCAGATTGTTCAGGCTCACCACGAAAAAGCGGTTGGTATCGATGACCTTGCCCGGGCCGATGCAGGTATCCCACCAGCCGGGGCGCTTGTCATCCTCGCTGTGGTATCCGGCGGCATGGTGATGGCCGGACAGGGCATGACAGATCAGCACCGCATTGGAGGCGTCGTCGTTGAGGGTACCGTAGGTCTCGTAGACCAGCTCATAGGACGAAAGAGTGCGACCGCACTCCAGTTCGAGAGCCGTATCAAACGACAGCGTTCTGGGCTCGACCAGACCGACGGAGTCTTCGGCAGACCATGGAGCATCTTGGGGGATCGGTTGCGGCATGATGACTCGCTTGCTAAGGATGCCGCAAAGTCTAAAGCCCGCCCGGTAGCCGTGCAATCGACTACCGGGCGGCAGGGCGTGTAATTTGCCTGTGATTCAGGCCAGGGGGGAGAAATGCTCCTCTTCGCTCTGATTGCGGATTTCGATGTGATGGTCCAGAGCCTGGTGGACGCGATTGCGTTCATGCTTGCGGTCCACATCGATGAGAATCAGATAGTTGCCGTTCTTCACGGATTGCAGGTAGGGGGACAGATGGTGGTTGGCATGGGAGATGCCACGTAGTCCTCCGGCCCAGGCGCCGAAGCAGGTGAAGAACAGGGCGGTGAGTAGCCATACGCCCAGATGGGCGTCCACGCCCCAGGGGTCGATAAAGGCAATGGCATAGCCGGCGATGAGACCGATCAGCAGGCCGCGAGTGGCACCACTGTAGCCGTTGCTCATGATGTCGGTATCTTCCCAGGGGGTGGTGGCATTGATGCCGTGACGATCCAGCTCGCCCGCATCCCGGGCCATCACGTGGATGCGTTCACCACCGATGCCGGCGGTGTCCAGGCGGGAGATCGCGTTGCGAACCTGTTGCAGGTTGGGGACGAGATAGTAAACCCGATACATACGTCTTACCCTCCGTCGTTATATGTTGGGTTCACGCTAAGCCTGCCACAGTGAGGGCCGGGTCAAAAAGTGATCAAGATGGGGTGAAGCATGGCAAAACAGGATCTTCTCGAGCGCCTTTATGCCCAGGTGGCCAACGAGGAGGATGCGCGAACCTGCAAGGACATCAGTGATGCCGCCTGCCGGGAGGTGCCGGGGAATTTCTTTCGCATCATCAGCGCCAATACCCTGACCAAGATCGGTGATCTGCTGATCAACCCGAAAACCGTGCTGGCCTGGTTGATCACGGCGGTGGGGGCTCCCTCGTCCCTGGCGGCATTACTGGTTCCCATCCGGGAGTCGGGCTCGCTGATTCCCCAGTTGATGATTGGCGCCATGGTGCGCCGCTATCCGGTACGCAAGGGATTCTGGGCTCTGGGAGCGGCACTGCAGGGGCTGGCAGTGTTGGGGATGGCTGCCGCGGTGTGGATGCTGGAGGGCATGCAGGCGGGCCTGACCATTGTGGGCTTGCTGATCCTGTTCAGCATCAGCCGGGGCTTCTGCTCGGTGGCGATGAAAGATGTGCAGGGCAAATGTATTCCCAAATCCCGCCGCGGTCGCCTTGCCGGGTTGTCTGCGACCCTGTCAGGGGCCATTACCTTTGCCCTGTCGCTGGTGATTTTCCGGGGGGATTCCGATCCCACCATGGCCTTTTACAGTGCACTGCTGACAGCCGCAGGGGTGGCCTGGCTGATCGCTGCCGGGGTGTTCTTCACCGTGGACGAATTTCCCGGGGCCAGCGAAGGGGGAAATAACGCCTTCAAGGAAGCCGTTGCCAGTCTCGGCCTGCTGAAAAACGATGCCCCTTTCCGGCGTTTCGTGATCACCCGGGCCCTGCTGATGGCGTCGTCGCTGGCCTCGCCGTTTCTGGTGCTGGTGGCCCAGGCCCAGGCCTCGCTGCCACTCCTGCTGGGCAGCTTTGTGCTGGCATCCAGCCTGGCCAGTGCCGTCAGCGCCACCGTCTGGGGGTATATGGCCGATACCTCCAGCCGTAATGTGATGGTGCGCGGTGGCGGGCTGGCGGCGCTGGTCTGTCTGCTGGCCGGTGGGCTTGCCGCCTGGGGGCCGCAGACTGACTGGCTTCACTGGCTCTATCCCCTGGCCTTCTTTGTGCTCGCCATCGCCCATGCCGGCGTGCGCATCGGCCGCAAGACCTACATGGTCGATATGGCCGGTGGTAACAAGCGAACGGACTACACCGCCGTCAGTAATACCGTTATCGGCTTTCTGCTGCTGGCAGTGGGTGGCATCAGTGCCGGGGTGGCGATGTTGGGTAATGACTGGGCCTTGCTGGTGCTGGGGATGATGGGAGCGACAGGGGTCGTCAGTGCGAGATTGCTGAAAGAGGTTTGAGGAAGGCAAGCTTCAAGTTACAAGCTGCAACGCGAGATTCGGTCCGCTGCCAACCCGGCAACATACTGCTCCGCGCGGAAAATCCGTTGGGATTGCGGGCAGAAGAGCGTTTCCGTTCGGAATGGCCTGGCCCGCGCCTTGTAGCTTGAGGCTTGTCGCTTGCAGCTCAGCCCTTCTCAAACAACAGATCCCAGACCCCGTGCCCCAGTTTTTCCCCGCGCCGCTCAAATTTGGTTTCCGGGCGCCAGCTCGGCCGTGGTGAGAACTGCCCGGCGCCGGCCAGGTTAGTGAAACCGTCGGCGTCGTTCATCACTTCCATCATATGCTCGGAATAGTTTTCCCAGTCTGTGGCCATGTGCAGCACGCCGCCGGGTTGCAGCTTGCGATGCACCAGGGCTACCCAGGCGGGCTGGACGATGCGGCGCTTGTGGTGCTTTTTCTTGTGCCAGGGATCGGGGAAATAGAGTTGCACCCGGGCCAGGCTGTTATCCGGGATGCACAGCTCGAGAATCTCCACCGCGTCATCGCAGTAGCTGCGCAGGTTGCTCAGTCCGCGCTGCTGGATTTCCATCAACAGGGCGCCCACGCCCGGGCGATGCACTTCAATACCGATAAAGTCCTTGTCCGGATCGGCCTGGGCCATATCCGCCAGGGAGTGTCCCATGCCATACCCGATTTCCAGCACCCGGGGCACATCGCGGCCAAATACGGTCTGCGGGTCCAGCATGCCGTCCGCCCGTTCCAGGCCAAACTGTGGCCAGAGATTGTCCAGGGCGTTGCGCTGTCCGGCGGTAAGGCGGCCTTCGCGCAACACAAAGCTGCGTACCTTGCGCATGACCTTGCCGGTTTCCGGGTCTTTATCCTGTTTGATGAAGTCGAGCATGGGATTGCCAGGTGAGTTGAGCGGGGGGCGATTGTAGCAAAAACCGTGGCCCGGAGGAGTTCACGTCATCTTGATGAACGAAGGGGGATTATGATCCTGCAAGTCATGGTATTGAAAACCCATTCCCCCTGGCGCCGACTCTCCCCCAAGATCGGCGCCATTTTTTTATCGACTAATACCGTCCAGCGGGGAGGAAGCAGACGCGTAGGCCTTGCGGGGCATGCGTCCTGCCAGGAAAGCTTCACGCCCGGCTTCGATGGCTTTTCGCATGGCCGACGCCATCAATACCGGCTTCTGCGCATGGGCCACCGCAGAGTTGAGCAATACCCCATCGCAGCCCATTTCCATGGCAATGGCCGCATCCGAGGCGGTGCCGACGCCCGCGTCCACGATGATTGGCACCTTGGCATCTTCCATGATCAGGCGGATGTTGTGGGGGTTGAGAATGCCCAGCCCGGAACCGATCAGTGAGCCCAGTGGCATGACCGCCACACAGCCCATGCTTTCCAGTTCCTTGGCCACAATCGGGTCGTCATTGGTGTAGACCATGACGTTGAAGCCATCGTCGATCAGTTCCCGGGCGGCTTTCAGGGTGTGGGGAATGTTGGGGTACAGGGTTTTTTGATCGCCCAGCACTTCCAGCTTGACCAGGTCGTGGCCATCCAGCAGCTCCCGGGCCAGCTTGCAGCAACGCACCGCATCCTCGGCGGAGAAGCAGCCGGCGGTGTTGGGCAGAATGGTGTATTTGTCCGGGCTGATGAAATCCAGCAGGTTGGGCTCATCTGCATTCTGGCCAATATTGGTACGGCGAATGGCCACGGTGACGATCTCCGCGCCGCTGGTTTCGATGGCCTCGCGGGTTTCGTCGAAATCCTTGTATTTGCCGGTGCCGATCAGCAGTCGGGAGGAATAGGTGTTACCGGCAATGGTCAGCAGGTCGGACATGGGGGCCTCGGAGTCAGGTTACTGCGAATGGAATAGGGTCGGGCAGTGTCAGCCACCGCCAATGGCATGGACAATCTCCACCACGTCACCGTCTTTCAGGGTGAAATCGCCATGCTGGCTTTTCGGAACAATATCCCGGTTCACTTCCACGGCCAGCCGGCGGCCGGTCAGGTTCAGTTGTGTCACCAGATCCGCAATGGTGGTGCCATCCAGGGTCAGGGTATCGCCGTTGACGGTAAGCTTCATGATAGAGATCAAACTGCCTTGAACAGGGACCAGGCCAGCATCAGCCAGCCGATGATCAGCGCGGTGCCGCCCAGCGGGGTAATGGCGCCGAGCCACTTCTGACCGCTGAGCACCATCACATACAGGCTACCACTGAACACCAGGGTGCCGGCAAACAGTAGCCAGCCAGCGGTGACCATGCCGCTGGCGCCAAATGCCTTGGCCAGTAGCCCGCAAAGCAGCATGGCCAGAGCATGGTAGAAATGGTACTCGCTGGCGGTGGACCACACGGCAAGCATGGAGTCGTCCACGCGGGATTTCAGGCCATGGGCACCAAAGGCGCCGAAGATAACGGCCAGCGCGCCGTTCAGGGCGCCGAGTACGAGCAGAATTTTCATGCATTGCTCCGCTGTGGCGGTCATGTCGGGTGACGCCTCGGGTTGCATAGTGTACCGGAATTATCTCGCCGTCGGGATATTCAAGGCCGCTGTAGGAACGGAGCGTAACGGAGTAACGCACGTAGTGCAGTGCGGCCCGAAGGGTGAGCGCAGCGAATAACACCCCTTGAGTGCGAACCGGATGCAATGAGGCAACAACGGCTTAAATTTATTGCAACCGTTCTTGTATAAATCTGTCGAGCCCTGTGATTCCTGATCGCCCTGCGGTTGATTTCCACGCTGGCGGGCGGTTCGCGCCTCAAGAGGCGCTCCTACAGGGGGCTAGTGGAACGCGTTGGGGTCTGTAAAAAAGGCCCCTAGAAAGGGGCCTTGCATGTGACTTGCTGCGGAGTTACGCCGCGATGGCATTGCGCAGTTTCTTGATGGCGTTGTTTTCCAGCTGGCGAATTCGCTCGGCGGACACGCCGTATTCGTTGGCCAGATCCTGGAGGGTGGACTTCTGGTCAGCCAGCCAGCGACGCTCGAGGATATCGCGGCTGCGTTCGTCCAGTGCCATCAGAGCAGAGCCCAGCTGGCGGCTTTCCCGTTCCTGTTGATCCTGCTCGGCCAGCAGATCCGCCGGATCGCTGTTATCGCTGTGCAGGTAAGCGGCCGGGGAAACCACAGTATTGTCATCATCATCACTGGTGGGGCCGTCAAAGCTGGCATCATAGGCGCCCAGTCGGCCTTCCATTTCCTTGACCTGGGCGGCGGTAACGCCCAGATCGTCAGCCACCCGTTGCGCCTCTTCCATGCTCAGGCGTCCCAGCTGTTTCTTCTGGCCACGCAGGTTGAAGAACAGTTTCCGCTGGGCCTTGGTGGTCGCCACTTTCACGATGCGCCAGTTCTTGATGACGTACTCGTGAATTTCCGCTTTGATCCAGTGCACGGCAAAGCTCACCAGGCGCACACCCTTGGTAGGGTCGAAACGCTTCACCGCTTTCATCAGGCCCACGTTACCTTCCTGGACCAGGTCGCCCAGAGGCAGGCCATAGCCGGTGTAGCTGCGGGCGATATGGACCACAAACCGCAGATGGGCCAGAACCAGGTTGCGGGCGGCATCCAGGTCCTGCTCGTAGTAATACTGTTCTGCCAAACGTTGTTCGTCGTCTGCGCTGAGCACCGGCACGGCATTAACGGCTCGCATATAGGCGTCCAGGTTGTTACCCGGTACTGCCAGCATAAGCGCCTGTGCCTGAGTGGAAGGGGTTGTCATGCGCGTTGTCTCCTCGTTGAAGACCGATGTCTATCCATGTGTGCCATGATATTAGCACTCGGTTGATTGGAGTGCTAATAGGTAAAAAGGTTCCCGGGGATTAAGCCAGTCGATGGGCAAGTATCGAGTCTAGACCGGCCATGTGAACCGGGGATGAACAGAGAATTGGACGCAGATGAAGGGGGAAGGTTCCGGGGGGGCGCAAGCTACAAGCTTCAAGCTGCAACACGAGGGTATGGTGGTGCCAGCGGATATGCACGGCCTTCGCGCTGCAGCTCTTGTGAGGGCGCGGGCACGGCCTGCAGGGCTATATGGGGCCTTGACCGCGCCTTGTAGCTTGAGGCTTGTAGCTTGCAACTCAGAAATTCGGCTCGATATCCCCCAGGTGCCGGCCCACCGCCAACCAGGCGCCCAGCAGCCCGAGGATGCCACTGAAAACGGGCAGGACGATCAGGCTGGATGCGGCCATGGCGGTGAGTGACTCATCACTATTGTACAGGGCCAGCAATTCGTCGATGGGTCCGCCCAGCCACCACAATGCCACCTGTACCAGGATCACAGCGGTGGCGCCGCCGGCGAAACCGAAGCAGAAACCGGAGTACAGGAAGGGCCGGCGCACGAAGCCGTCGGTGCCGCCGACGATCTTCACCACCACGATTTCCTCCCGGCGGCTTTCGATGGCCAGGCGGATGGTGTTCACCACCACCAGCACCACGGCGGCGGCCAGGGCCAGGGTGAGGGCCGAAATCAGCCGTTCGCCCAGCTCGATCAGGGCGTGCAGACGGCGCACCCACTCCACATCCAGCTGAACCAGATCTACCCCGTCGGCCTCCGCCAGGCGGTTTTCCAGGGCGCGGAGAGTAACCGGGTCGGTCTCATCCGGGTATACCACGATCAGCGGCGGCAGCGGATTGTCCGGCAGGGCTTCCAGCACCTCGCCGAAGCCGGACAGGGCCTTGAATTCTGCCAGCGCCTGTTCCCGGGTGATGACCTCAGTGCGGGTAATGTTGTCGAGGCCCTGCCAGTCCCGGGCCAGCTGCCGCTGGCGCTGCTCGCTGATGTTCATGTCCAGAAACACGGACAGGTGGGCATTGCCGTCCCAGCCGCGGGTAATGGCACGGGCATTGTCCAGCAGCACCGCCAGACCGGCGGGCAAGGCCAGGGCAATGGCGATCACCAGGATGGTCATGGCACTGCTGGCCCGGGCCGCGTTGAGCCGCTGCAGCGCATCCCGGAAAGAGTCCTGATGGTGCTGGCGCCAGCTGCGGAAGCGGTCCTGCAGGGAGGTGCGGGCACTGTGGGCGCCGGCCACCCGGCGCACCCGCTCCGGCTTCTGGCGGTTGGCCTTGATTGGAGTGGCGTTCCTGGGCCCCTTGTTAGCTGCCATGGTGCCCCCCTTCATCGCCATCGTGGATCAGTCGGCCTTCACGCAGGGTCAGCAGGCGATGGTTGTAGCGGGCGATCAGGCTCAGGTCGTGGGTGGCAATCAGCACGGCCACGCCCACCCGGGCGAAGTCCTTGAACAGATCCATGATCTCCTCAGAGAGGGCCGGGTCCAGGTTACCGGTGGGTTCGTCCGCCAGCAGCAGCGGCGGCTTGTTGACCACTGCCCGGGCAATGCCCACCCGCTGTTGTTCGCCGCCGGAGAGCATGATGGGGTTGAGCTTTTCCTTGTCCAGCAGCCCCACCTTGTCCAGGGCGGCGCGTACCCGCTTGCCGATATCGCTGCGGGCGTAGCCGGCGATGATCAGTGGCAGGGCCACGTTGTCGAACACGGTGCGGTCGAACAGCAACTGGTGGTTCTGGTGAACCATGCCGATCTTGCGGCGCAGCAGGGGAATATGGCGGTTGCCGAACCCGTTCAGGTTCTGGCCTTCGATGAACACCTGACCCTGGGTGGGGCGCTCCAGCATCATGATCAGCTTCAACAGGGTGGATTTGCCCGCCCCGGAGTGACCGGTCAAAAACGTCAGCTGCCCGGCAGGGAGCGTGAAGCTCACCTTGCTGAGTGCGTCTTTGCCATTCGGGTAGCGTTTGCTGACCCGGTCAAACTGAATCATGAGAGTCCTTCGGACAGTTATGCTGTTGTAGAAGCGCGTTCACTGTGCCCTGTGGGTATGAGGCGCGAACAAGCCCGGGTTGCGAGGAGCGAGTTGAAAGTAGCGAAAAGCAAAAGGTTCTGTCTTTTCGAAACTCGCTTCTCGAAACTCGCAACTGTCGGGCTTCGCGCCTCAAGCGCCGCTCCTACGGTGCTATTGGCGAAGGGTGTTGCTACCCCGCCACATCTTCAAACAACGCCTGCACAAACTCTTCCGCATGGAAGGGGCGCAGGTCTTCCAGTCGTTCCCCGACACCGATAAAACGAATCGGTAGACCAGTGCGTTTGGCCAAGGCAAACAGGATACCGCCTTTGGCGGTGCCGTCGAGCTTGGTCAGTGCCAACCCGGTCACGCCGGCGGCATCGCGGAACTGCTCGGCTTGCTGGATGGCATTCTGGCCGGTGCCGGCGTCCAGTACCAGCAGCACTTCGTGGGGCGCGTCCGGAATCAGTTTCTTCATCACCCGGGTGACCTTGGTCAGCTCTTCCATCAGGTTGCCGCGGGTGTGCAGACGGCCGGCGGTGTCGGCGATCAGCACGTCGGCGCCGCGGGACTGGGCGGCCTGGACGGCGTCATAGACTACCGAGGCGGAATCCGCGCCGGTGTGCTGGGCCACCACCGGGATGTCGTTCCGCTCGCCCCACACCTGCAACTGCTCCACCGCGGCGGCGCGGAAGGTGTCGCCGGCGGCCAGCATCACGTTCTTGCCTTCCGCCTTGAAGCGGCAGGCCAGCTTGCCGATGGTGGTGGTCTTGCCGACCCCGTTCACGCCCACCATGAGAATCACATAGGGCTTTTTATCAGCGTCGATCTTCAGTGGCTGGTCAACCGGAACCAACAGTTTGCGCAGCTCGTTCTGCAAGGATTCATAGAGAGCATCCGCATCCACCAGTTCCTCGCGGCTGACCTGGCCGGTCAGCGCCTCGATGATTACATCGGTGGCTTCCACGCCCACATCGGCGACCAGCAGCTGGGTTTCGATTTCCTCGAAAATCTCGTCGTCGATTTCCTTGGCGCCTACCAGCAGGTCTGCCAGGCCCTTGCCCAGACCCTTGCGGGTCTTGCCCAGGCCCTGCTTCATGCGGGTCCAGAAGTTGCCGCCCTCGTCACTGTCATCCGCCGTTTGGGCCTGATTTTCAGCCTGCGGAGCCGGGGTGACAGGGGCCGCTTCCGGCTGGGGCGTGGCCGGAGGCGTCGGCTCGGTTCGGGGCTCTCCGGGGCGGGTCGCTTGCGACTCCGGCTCGGCTCCTGTCTCATTCAGTTCGTCGGCATCCACACCGGTAAACATGCGCTTCCAGAAACCGGTCTTTTTTTCTTCCGGCTTCGGGGCGTTGTCGTCGTCGCGGGAAACTTCGTCGCTCATGTTCAGTCTTATCCAATCGCGAAGAGGGTAAATCGGGCCTCTTCCTTTGCAATGAGGCTGCAAGGACAGGGCAGTAAACCGGTATGCTGGCAGCCTGAGTTCGACAGACTGCCGGCCGGCGATAAATAAAATGCGCCCTCCTGCAGGCTTTGCGTTTGTCTGGCGGGCTTGCAGCAGCCTGACAGCGAACGCGCGGCTATCCTAACACTTCGCTCACGGGGGAGCAGCTTCCGGGGGCGACACAATGAGGACAATGCATGAGACAACTCATGGTGGCACTGGCGGCCATTCTCTGGAGTCTGACCGCCCGGGCCGAGCTGCCCACCCATGCCTTTACCCTGGATAACGGCCTGAAAGTGCTGATCCGTGAGGATCATCGGGCACCCGTGGTGACCGTGATGGTCTGGTTCAAGGCCGGCAGCATCGACGAAGCGCCCTATGAAACGGGACTGGCCCATGTGCTCGAGCACATGATGTTCAAGGGCACCGAGCGACTGGGGCCGGGGGACTTCTCCAAACTGGTGGCCCGCTATGGGGGCAGTGACAATGCTTTCACCAGTTATGACTACACCGCCTATTTCCAGCAGTACGAGGCGTCGCGGCTGCCGCTGGCGCTGGAACTGGAAGCGGAGCGACTGGGCAACCTGAAGATCGACGACGACGAGTTTTACCGGGAGTTGCAGGTGGTGCTGGAAGAGCGCCGCACCCGTACCGACGACAACCCCAATGCCCTGGCCTGGGAAAAATTCCAGGCGGTGGCCCGGCCGGGTACCGGTTATGCCCACCCGATCATCGGCTGGCGTTCGCTGCTGGCCCAGTTGCAGCCGGAGCAGGCGCGCAGCTGGTATGACCGCTTTTATGTGCCGGGGAATGCCACCCTGGTGGTCGCCGGTGATGTGACCCGCGATCAGGTAGAGCCGCTGGTGCGCCGCTTCTTCAGCGATCTGCCCGCCGGTACCACCCCGCCGCGGCCAATACAGACGGTCAATCCTGCCGCTGGCGAGCGGCGTCTGGATCTGGCCATGGCGGTGCAAGTGCCCGCCCTCTACATGCTCTATAACGTGCCTTCCCTGGTCACCGCAGAACAGAAGCAGGACTTCTACGCCCTGACCATGCTCGCCGGTGTTTTGGACGGTGGCATGAGTGCCCGCATCGAAACCGATCTGGTGCGCGGTGAGAAGCTGGTGGCCGGTGCCGGTGCCGGCTACAGCGGCATCCAGCGCGGCGATGGCACCTTTACGCTGACAGCGACTCCCAATCCGGGTGTCACCCTCGAGCAGGTAGAACAGGCTCTGCGCGAGCAGATCAAGACCCTGCAGACCACCTTGCCCAGTGAAGATGAAATGGCGCGGGTGCGGGCCGGCGTGCTGGCCAGCCAGGTGTTCGAAAAGGACTCGGTGATGGGGCAGGCCATGGAGTTGGGCATGCTCAGTACCCTGGGTCTGGATATCGAACTGGCCGAGCAATTTGAGGAACAGTTGGGCAAGGTCACTGCGGAAGATGTGCAGCGGGTGGCCCGCCAGTGGCTGATACCGGAACGGCTGGCCGTGGCCCATGTCGTGCCTGCGCAGGAGGAGGAGCAATGATGCGGTTACCAGCAATCATGGGGGCTGCGGTGGCGGTGTTGATGCTCAGCGCCTGCGCCAGCTTCCCGACCACGGAAAAGCAGGTGGCGGCCAGCGAGCCCCAGGCGCCGCAGCTGGATATCCAGTCCTGGCAGACGGACCAGGGCGCCAAGGTCATGTTTGTGCAAAGCGATGCCTTGCCCATGCTGGACATTCGTCTGGTGATGGCGGCGGGCAGTTCCCAGGATGACGGCTTGCCCGGGGTGGCGTCCCTGACCAGTGCCCTGATCGGCCAGGGTGCGGAGGCCTTGAGTGTGGATGACATCGCCCGGGGCTTTGAAGATCGTGGCGCCAGCTTTTCCTCCAGCAGTTACCGGGACATGGGCATCATCAGCCTGCGAACCCTGTCGGCGGCGGAATATCGCCAGCCGGTGGTGGCGCTGTTCAATCAGGTGATCGGTTCGCCCAGCTTTCCCGAGGAGGCCCTGGATCGTCTGCGGACGCGCGCCATGCAGGGGCTGCGCATGGAGCAACAGGTGCCCGGCCCCCAGGTCAGCAAGGCATTCATGAGCACGGTGTTTGCCGACCACCCCTATGGCCAGCCCAGCGAAGGGACGATGGAGAGCCTGCCGAAGATCCAGCGCCAGCAGCTGGTGGATTTCTATAACACCTATTACGCCGCTGGTAATACCGTGATCGCCATGGTGGGTGACCTGTCCCGCAGTGAAGCCGAGGAAATCGCCGCACAAATCAGTGCGGCACTGCCGGCGGGGCCGGCGGCACCGGAGTTGCCCCGGGCCGAGGCACTCAGCGAGCGGAAACGCGAGCACATCAATTTCCCCTCCGCCCAGACCCATATCCTGCTGGGCAACCAGGCCACCTGGCGGGGCAACCCGGATCACGTGGCGCTGCATGTGGGCAACCAGATTCTCGGCGGTGGCGGTTTCGCGTCCATTCTCACCGATGAAGTGCGCCAGAAACGGGGTTATGTGTACGGCATCGGCAGCGGCTTCTCGGCCATGGCGGCGGGCGGTCCCTTCCAGGTGCAGTTCAAGACCGCCAACGAGAATGCCGATGAGGCGCTGACCCTGACCCTGGACCTGATCGACACGTTCGTTGAAGACGGTCCCAGCCAGGCGCAACTGGAACAGGCGCGGGCCAATATCCTGGGCAGCTTTGCCCTGAGCACCGCCGACAACAGTGACATTATCGGCCAGCTCGGCGCCATCGGCTTTTACGGTCTGCCGCTGGATTACCTGCAGTGGTTCAACCGCCAGGTCCGCCAGGTCACCGTGGAAGATATCCGCGATGCCTTCCGCCGAACCCTGGATGTGGACGATTTGGCCATCGTCAGTATCGGCCCCGAGGCACCACAGGTCCTTGAGGATCAGGACAATGAGAACGGCGGGGAGAAGGACGCGGACAGTGGCGAATAGAGGTTCGACTCGCAAAGGCGGCGCTACCAGCAAGGGGCAGGTGCGCATCATTGGCGGAGAGCGTCGCGGTCATCGGCTGCAGTTCGTGGATCAGGGGGGCGATCTGCGCCCCTCTTCGGACCGCATGCGCGAAACCCTGTTCAACTGGCTGCAGTTCGAGTTGCCCGGCCTGCGGGTACTGGATCTGTTTGCCGGCTCCGGGGTGTTGGGCGCAGAGGCCCTGAGCCGTGGCGCCCAGCGGGCCGTGCTGGTGGAAAAAAAACGCGAACGGGCCGCCGATCTCAAACGTCAGTTGTTGCCCCTGTTCGACGATCGTATCCACATCCACAACGCCGATGCCATGCAGTGGTTGGCCAGCAGTGCCTTGCAGTTTGATCTCGTGTTCGTGGACCCACCCTACGATCTGGGCCTGGCGGAACCGGCCTGTGCCGCGCTGGAATCTCACGGGTTGCTGGCGGACAAGGCCTGGGTCTATGTGGAAAGCCGGCGTCACGGAGAGGTGCCTGTGGTGCCGGCAAACTGGCAGCCGTATCGGGAGAAAAGTGGGGGCGATATTTTTGCCCGTTTGTTTCTTCGTCAGACAGTTTGATTCCCATTCGTCGGTTTCTGACGGGGCAAGCGGACCGGCGGCGCACAAATGGGGGTAAATGGTATACACGAGTGTGACTGTGTGATTGATGTCACAGTAGTGGCGATGAATCATAGATAAGAAGCCATTGGGGGAGATGGCTGCCAACGACGGTATCACCAACCCGTCACCGGCTCATGGGAAGACGGGGGCAAATATGGAAAAGAACTTGGAACGGATTCAGGTTGCATCAATCGGGTTGGACAAGGATCGATTCTTGCGCCAGTTGCTGGGCTACCTGGCCGAGTCGCTGCAGGAAGTGACCGGTATGGACCAGGCAGAGGGATTTATCTCTCTGGTGGGCCAGAAAATCGGCGACGAACTGAACGCGCATTATCTTCAATCCCTGAAACTGACCCAGCTGGATCGTCACCAGATTGCCGCCGTGCTGGTGGATCTCAAACGTCGTATCGATGGCGATTTTTATCTGATCCATGCGGACGAGCGACAGCTGGTGCTGGGCAACCGTCGCTGCCCGTTCGGTGACAAGGTCATCGGCCGTCCCGCCCTGTGCATGATGACGTCCAATGTATTCGGTGTGATCGCCGCCGAAAATGCCGGCTATGCCCGGGTGGATATCCAGAAGGCCATTGCCAATGGCGATGGTCACTGCCATGTGGTGGTTTCCCTGGATGGTAACGACATGGAGGCGGGGCGGGAGTATTTTCGCTCCGGTGAGTGATGCCACTTTCTGCGGATTGCCGGGCATTGATCGATGCGCTATCCATGCCGGTGTTTGTGGTGCATGGTGACGGTAGCCTGGAATGGCTGAACCGAAGAGCGAGACAGTTGCTGGCCGGCAGTGCTCCGCAGAGCATCAAGAGTCTGTTGGCCTCCCCTTCGCAAAGTGATGCCTTCCTGCGCGTAATGCGTCGCAACCAGTCATTCTCCCACCTGGCACTGCACCTGCGGGCGCCGCTGCAGGACAGCTACATTGCCAGCACCCGTATTGCCCGTGAGGGTGAGTTTCTCGATTGCTGGTTGCTGGAGCTGTTGCCCCGGCAGCTGGTGGTAGGCGGCATGCATCAACTCTCCCAGATGATCCAGCGGACCACGGCGCTGAAAAGAGAGCGGGCGGTAGCGGAGAAAACCGCGCAACTGGCGCTGACCCAGGCGTCCCGGGATTCCCTCACCGGTATTGCCAATCGCCGGGCCTTCGATGAGTGTCTGGCAGCCGCTCTGGTCAAGGCAGACCAGCAGCAGGACTGGCTGTCGGTAATGATTGTGGACCTGGACTATTTCAAGGCCATCAATGACACCCACGGCCACGACCTGGGCGACCAGGTGCTCAAGCGGGTGGCACGGTTGCTCACTGGTGCCATCACCCGCCGTGGTGATCAGGTGGCCCGCATCGGTGGTGAGGAATTTGGCGTGTTGCTGCCCGGTGCAGATGTGCATGCCTCTTTGAAAGTGGCCTGGCGGCTGGTGATGACGTTGCGTCAATACAATGCCGGTTGCCCGGCTGGCGACAGTTGGCACCCGGTCACCTTGTCCGTGGGGGTGGCAACCCGCTGTCCCGATCAGAGCATCAGCGGCCGTGACCTGATGCGTCAGGCTGACCGGGGGCTCTATCTGGCCAAGGAGCGGGGTCGTGACCAGGCGGTGCACGCGGTCCCGTCCGCGCAGACCGATCCTCCCCTGGCGGATACCCGCTAGCCTGACACGGCGACAGCCAGACCGGAGAGCGTGGCGGGCAGGAACAACGGATGTGTGACAACACACAAAGGCAGGGCGGTTGCCGGCCATTGCGGGCCGCCGGAAACAGGAAATGGCGCAACCTGCACTAGTGTCCCATTTTGCGCTGGCGAATACTGTGAGCCTATGCAGGAGGATTTGCCATGAACAATAAAGCGGTTGTGACGTCGCCGAGCGCGCCTAAAAAACTGAATAACAGTGATATCCAGCCCCGCAAGATGGATTTTTCCTTCGATCCGGCCATGCCCCGGTACTGGTTCGATAATGACCAGTTCAAGACCATTTTGCTGACGGCCCTGTCCTGTACCTTCCCGGAAGGGGAGCGCTTTTTTGTGCGCTCCGTGCGTCATTACCAGAAGCAGCTCCGCGACCCGCTGCTGCGCGAGCAGGTAAAAGGGTTTATCGGTCAGGAAGCCCACCACGGCAACGAGCACGATGCCTTCAACCATTTCATGGAATCCAAGGGTGTCCCCACCCGCAAGGTGGATGAGTTCGTCAATCGCGGCATGCGCTTCATGGCCAAGCACCTGTCACCGCAACGGCAACTGGCCAAGACCTGTGCGCTGGAGCACTTCACTGCCATGCTGGCGGAGTTGATGCTGGAACATCCGGACTTTTTGAAGGGCATGGATGAGCGCATGTTGCCGCTCTGGTTATGGCATGCGGTGGAAGAAAGTGAGCACAAGGCGGTCGCCTTTGATGTGTACCAGGAGCAGGTGGGTAACTACTGGGTGCGCACCTCGGAAATGGCGTTTACCACCCTGGAATTCATCAGCTTCACCATTTTCCACTACCATCAGCTGCGCAAGGGCATGGACGACCCCACCGACTGGCGCTCCGTGCGCGGCGGCGTAAACTGGTTGCTCGGCAAACCGGGTTGGTTGCGAAAACTGGGTAAATCCTACCTGGCCTATTACAAACGGGATTTTCACCCGGCCAAGCGCGACAGCACCTTCCTGCGCAAGCAGGGTTTGAAGAAGCTGTCCCGGATGCTGGATCGATCGGATCTGGCCGGCTGAAGGCGAGCGTAACGGGTTCGACAGAGTGGGCCGGGGGATGACCTTGGGCCCGCTGACCCTGCCCGGGTCTTCATGTTTTCCTGTCGCACAGGCGTGTTACGGTGGCAAGACACCACGGAGGTGTTTATGCGCTGGTTTAAGACCCTGAAAGACATGCTTTTCCCCAATCGTGATCCTCACGATGAGACGCCCGACCCGGAGCGGCGGGACTACCACCCGGCCCATGAAGGAGACACCCCGGAGGATCTCCACCGTGGCCGGCATCGTATCAAGGAGACCTTTACCAGCCACTGGGACCTGGACTACATGCCCCGGGAGGAGCTGGAGGACGTGTTGGCGAAAAACCGGGACGAGAAAAAATAATCGTCCCTTCCAGCTATTGCTGGCTGCCGCCGCGCCGCGGGCGAGGAATCTGCTGTTCCTGAAAGCGCCGGGAAACCCGCACCACAATATCGCTCTGGAAAGCCTTCTCGTAATGCACGTCCAGCACGTAGGCCTTGGAGCGCAGGCGAATGGCGAGCATATCGCCGATCTCCACTTCCTCGATGGCAAAGGACACCGGTTTTTTCAGGTAGGCATAGCGGCTGGTGACAATCACTTCCTCAATAATCCCTTTCGCCACGTCCAGGTCTGCATCCAGGCCCACGTGAAAGTCGGTGACGATCATCATATCCAGTTCCCCGGAGTTGCCGGAGGCCACCACATCGGTGATGAAACGGGAGTTGGGAATGGTCACCAGGTTATCGTCCAGGGTCTGCAAGCGCACGGTGCGCAGACCGATGGAGACGATCTCCCCGTACACATCATCAAAACTGACCCGGTCACCCACCCGGAAGGGGCGGTCGAACAGCAGCAGCAAGCCGGCCACCAGGGAAGCCGCAATGTCCTTGAGGGCGAAGCCCAGGGCCACGGCGATGGAACCACCGGCGGCCAGCATGAATTCCTTGGGGGGCTGCAGCACGCCGATGATCAGCGCGGCGGTGCCCACGGTGTAGAGCACAAAACCGATCAGGGTGGTGATCTGCAGAATCAGAAAGCGCCGGGTGGGCAGCTTTTCGGTGATCTTCAGACTGGCCTTGCTGATCCCCCAGTTCAGTGCCCACAGCACAAAGCCGCCGATAAACAGCAGCAACAGGGCGTAGATGTTGAACAGCTCAACCACCACCGCCAGATCATTGACGATATTGCCTTCATTCATTGAGCAAATTCTTCCTTGTCAGGTAACTGATCACCTGCTGATACCACAGGGGTTTCAGCCGGTAGCGGCCATCTTCGGATTTATTCAGGAAACCGGCATCAAAGCCGCCCTTGAGCGCGTAGCGCACCACATTACCAGGCAGGTTGGTCACATGGCTGATTTCCTGGCTGGTCAGATTTTCATGGGTGGCGATGGCGGCATACACGAACAGGGCGTTCTCGCCCATGCTGTCGAGAATGCTGGCTGAGGGTGGCGTGGGCAGCCCCACCAGCACCTGCCGGCCCTGGGGTTTCACCGAGGTCAGCCAGAGCCGCAGGGCCACCATGGGATTGCCGCGACAGGCATCCCAGAGCAGGCTGAAATAGCGTTGCTCCGCGTTGCGGACATTGCCGGCTTCCGGCCCCCGGGAAGACAGCAGTACCTCGTCGTAGCGAACCCGATGACCACTGAGATGGTTGCGCGCCAGAATCAGTGAGCGGATATCAGTCTGTCCCCAACGCTTCACTTTCACCACATTACGGAACTGGTAATCACGGCCGAACACATTGCACAAATAGGCCCAGCTCTGGTTATTGATCATCAGCAGCCAGAACACATTATCCAGCCGCGCATTGACCAGGCTGAGTACGGTGCGCCAGCCTTCCAGGCCACCGATTTCCTTGAGAAAGAAATTCTGGGCCTCGTCCAGTACCACCAGGGTGGGCTGGCGTTCCTCGTCACTTTTCACCAGCGCTGCCGGGCCCTCGTTGGCCAGATCCACATCCAGGGCGTCACCGATCAGGGCGAGGATGGCGTCCGGCTCAATGGTTTTGGCGGGCACCGTGAGCGTGATCAGATTGAGGCCCTTGCAGCTTTCGGCCAGCGCCCGCTCCAGCCGGTCGATGCTGACCGTTTTGCCACATCCCTTTTCGCCGACCACCACCTGGGCATTTTCGTCGGTCTTGCCCTCGTGCCAGCGCTGGATATTTTTTTCCATGGCGGCGACCAGTCCGGTGTCCACGAAGGGCGTCTTGCTGCCTTCCGGCAGACCGGTGGCGAACCAGCGTTCGTAATGTTCATCCACCGGCTGCTCATTGCCGGGGTCTTCTTCGTCATTGTTGATGCGAGTGCGCAGCCGGAAAAGGCGGGCCTTGAAGCGCATGTACCAGTCAAAATCCACCAGCACCCGATCGGCAAAACCCACCAGGAAACTGGCCAGGGCAACGGGAAGCAACAGGGGGGCAAACAGCCAGAACAGCGCCGGAGTGAGCAGTTTTTCTGCCAGCGGGTCCAGCCGGGACGGCAGAATGGCCTGCAGGCAACGCTGATAGTCCTGGGGGCGCAGTGCCAGCAGTCGACCCAGGCCCCAGTAAATGGCCACCAGCAAGATGCCCAGGCAGACGTAATAGAGCAGAGACGGGCCCAGGCTCTCCCAGACCACCAGCAGGGGAAGCCAGGGCAACACCAGCCAGCGGGAAATGAAACGGGCGTGGTCGTGAACCTGTCGGGACTGGTCGCTGCTCAGGTAGGCGTTGGCGCTTTGTGCCACCCGGATGACCAGCCATTCACCGATCAGACAGAACAAGCCGTAAATGACATAGAGTCGGGCCAGCGGTAACAGCCAGACCAGAATGCGGGTGGAAGGGGTGTCCAGTGGTGCGGTGAGCAGGTCCAGAATCACCCACAAAAGCACCCAGGGAAGCATCGGCGCCAGGCCACTGATCAGACGGCTGGCGTTGCGCAACCAGCGGCGCTCGCCACTGGCACTGACCACGGACTCGTGCAGGCTGAGGGTCCATTGGCGGGTGCGCCGGGCCAGCCGAATCAACAGCATGAAGCCGGCGATACCCAGAATCAGCGCGACACTGTTCTGCACCAGCGGCAGGAAGTGTTTGTCCTTGGCCGTTTCCTGCAAATCCAGGTTGATCACCTGGGCCGTATCCAGCAATCGCTGGCCGATGCGTTCGCCTTCGTGCCGGAGTAATGCCGGAGCCTGCGAGGGGCCGCCCATGGCATCAATCTGGCTCCACAGTGAGCGGCGCTGCCACAGGTCGGCGCGCAACTGGCGCAGCTGACCCTGGATTTCCAGGCGAGTGCGCAGCAGGTCGCGCCATTGCGCGGTGGGCTGGGGCGGAGGGGTCAGGGCCGGGCTCTGGTACCAGAGCTGGTCCAGCTGTTGCAGCGCCTGCTTGGGTGACGGCCCAAGCATGGGAAGTATTGCCCAGGTCTGCTGCACATGCTCGCGGAGCACGTTGGCGGCCAGTCGGGCGGGTTCGGAGACATCCTGGCCGTCGCTCAGTGCCTCCAGATGCTGGTAGAGCCGGACCAGGGTTGCGAAAGACTGGCGCTGGGTATCGGGAAGTTCGATGAAGCGCTGGCGCAGGGCATACAGTGTCTGGTCCTGGCGGCCCAGCTGTCCGACCAGGGTATCAATATCGTTTTGCAGGGCCTGACACTTGTTGTCCGGCAGGTTGCGTTTGGCCGGTTTCGGCGCGGGCAGGGCGGCGGTTTCGCCAAGGGGCTGGCCAAGCAGATGGGTCAGTGTTTCAGGAGCGGGTACCTGACCATTCAGATAGCGCTGCAATTGTTGCAGGTCTTCTGCCTGCTGCTGTTTTTCCTGCTGGAGCTGCTCCAGGGTCTGGCCGGCGGCTTCACAGGCAGCAACGCCATTGGCTTGCGCCGCGGCGGACAGGGCCAGAAAAATGACAGCAGCACAGAGCCGTAAACAGGGCGATACCATTCGCAATTCCTTTTCCTCAGCAAGGCCCATTGTAGGAACCGGTAGCCACCCCGTCATCCATTGATATTCCCCATGGGCTATCGACAGGCTATTGACGGTAGCACAGTGGTATAGTCAATAAAGGCTCAATCCAAGGAGACAGCCATGAGCGAACTAACGGTGCGGTCCCTGATGGCCAAACATCCGGCGGCGGTGAAAACCGGCACGGAGCTGACTGAGGTGGTGGACATTCTGCTGCAGCACAAATTCACCGGTCTGCCAGTGGTGGATGATCACAACAAGGTGGTGGGCTTTGTGTCGGAGCAGGATTGTCTGCGCAAGTTGCTGATATCCAGCTATCACTGCGAGGGCAGCCTGGTGGTGGAAGAATTCATGCACGGCGAGCCTCTCACCGTGCATGAGCAGGACTCGGCGGTGAACGTGGCCGAGCTGATGGTCACCCAGAAGCCCAAGATCTATCCGGTGGTGGACGACAAGGGCATTCTGGTGGGGTTGCTCACCCGTGAGCAGGTGTTGCGAGCCCTCAAGGACAGCCGGCGAGGTTGCGACTGACCCGGTCCTGAATCAGCGATGGGTCCGCCAGTCAGCAGGAATGCCAGACGCAGGCGCTGTTCCCGATCAGTGATGACCCCTGCGTACAATCCCGCGTCCAGGCCGGGCGCTATCTTTCATGGCAGCTCAAAACAACAACTCGGGAGAGCTGTCATGCGTAATCTGCAAACCTTTCTGGCCGATTATGGCGAGAGTCATCAGAACCCGGTCAACCAGTGGGTTCATATCCTCTGTGTGCCAGCTATTTTTGTTTCTACCCTCGGGCTGTTCTGGCTGTTGCCGCTGGGGCAATGGCTGGGCCTGGAGGGGGCCGGGGCCTATTGGGTCAACGGCGGCACCCTGCTGGCGGCGATCTGCATGCCGTTTTATTTTCGCATGTCCCTGGGCATGACCGTGCTGATGGCCGGCTGGCTGGCGGTGTCCCTGGCGATCATCGTGGCGGTGGATCGCAGCGGCCTGTCCTTGGCCTGGAGTGCGGCAGGGCTATGGCTGCTGGCCTGGGCGGTGCAGGTATGGGGCCACAAGGTGGAGGGCAAGAAACCCTCCTTTGTGGATGATCTGGTGTTTCTTCTGGTCGGCCCCATGTTTGTCAGCATCGAGCTGGCACACAAGCTGGGCGTTGGCCGTCGTCTATCGGCCTGATCGCCCATTGCCCGCCCGTGGCCGGGCGGGCATGATCGGCGGTTATGAATGACAACGCCTCATCGTCACCGGATGTGCCGCTGACTCCTCTGTTTCTCTGGCAGGGTGGCTGGCTGATGGTGATGCCTGCCATCGATAACCAGCCCCACCAGCATGTGGCCGCCTCCCTGTTGGTGGGGTTGAGCCAGCCGCTTCGGGTCACGGTGGATGGCCGCCCGTGCCAGCAACAGGTGGTGCTGGTGCCCCCGGATGTGCCTCAGAGTCTCAACAGTCAGGGGCCGGTGGCGGTGGTTCACCTGGATCCGGATGAGCCGGCCTGGCGGGCCCTGTCCCGTCTTGGTGGCCTGGATGACAGGCAGCAACGCTGGTGCTGTGCCCAGATTGCGGCTCTGGTGCGCAACGGCAGTGAAGAAAACGCCCGGCTCTTTCTCCAGGGCCTGCGGGCGCTTGCCGACCCCCTGCCTCTGGACCCTCGAATCGCTGACGCCTGTCGCCGGATGCGTGCCGCAGAGGCGGTGCCTGCCATGGATGCCCTGGCAGAGCGCGCCAATCTGTCTGCCTCCCGGTTCCGGCACCTGTTTCGTGAACAGCTCGGCGTATCCCTCAAGCGTTATCAGCTGCACCTCAAGTGCCAGCGAGCGCTGGCCTTGTGGCGTAGCGGCATGAATTTCACCGAACTGGCGGTGGCCGCCGGCTTCTATGATCAACCCCACCTCAATCGCACCCTGCGCGCCATGTTCGACGCCCTGCCATCGCGGTATGCTCGGGGTCTACCGGTGCAGGTGGTGCACCTGAAAGAATAACGATGGAGGCTCCATGGATTACCAGCATATTTCCACCGATCTGGATGAACAGATTCTTACCATTACCCTCAACCGTCCCGATCGGCTGAACGCTTTTACCCTGCGCATGAAGGATGAGCTGGTCCATGCCTTTGCTGAAGCGGACCGCAATGACGCAGTGCGTGCGGTGATCGTGACCGGTGCCGGCAAGGTGTTCTGTGCCGGCATGGAAATGCAGCCGGAAGAGGGCGGCAATGTGTTCGGCTACGATGAAGCCGAGGGCATGGACCCGCCCCTGGAGCAGATTCGTGATTCCGGTGGCGAAGTGTCCCTGGCCATCTACAACTGTCGCAAGCCGGTGATTGGCGCGATCAATGGCGCCGCCGTTGGTGTGGGGATCACCATGACCCTGCCCATGGATATTCGTCTGGTGGCGGCCAACAGCAAGATCGGCTTTGTCTTCACCCAGCGGGGGTTGACCCCGGAAGCCTGTTCCTCCTGGTTCCTGCCGCGGGTGGTGGGCATCCAGAAAGCCATGGAATGGGTGATCAGCGGTGACATCTTCATGGCCGAGGAAGGCGTGGCAGCGGGGCTGTTCCACAGTGCCCATGACAAGGGTGAAGTGGTGGACGTGGCGCGCTGCATTGCCCGCAAGCTGATCGCCAAGAGCTCCCCGGTGGCGGCGGCCCTGGCCAAGCAGATGCTGTGGCGCAATCCCAACTTTGCCCACCCCATGCAGGCCCATGCGGTGGAGTCAAAAATGATCTACTGGTCCAATGAATTCTGGGACGGTCGCGACGGCTTCACCTCCTTCCTGGAAAAACGCGAGCCGCGTTTCGAAACGGCGATGGCGGATATTCCGCAGCAGTTCGATTTCTGGCATGAGCCGGAGATCAGTTAACAGTTAACAGTTAATAGCTGCGCGATCATGATTTGTGATTGCTGAAAGCGAGGAGGCCGCGACCAAACTTTGGTCGCGGCCTCTTGCGTTTGAAACACTGCGGCGCTGCCCCGCGCCGCTGTTAACTATTCACTATTAACTGCCTTTTCCCTGTACTGCGCCGGCGTCATGCCGGTCCAGCGTTTGAAGGCCTTGGAAAAGGCACTTTCATCGGAAAAGCCCAGCTTGTCGGCGATATCGGCCAGCCGGGTGCCGGCCTGTAATTCCGTCTCCGCCATCCCTTGCAGTAACGCATCACGCAGCAGTTTGAAGCTGCTGCCTTCCTCACCCAGTTTGCGCACCAGATGACGCCCGCTCATGGCCAGCTGCTCGGCGACCTTTTCCTTGCCCCAATGGGGATGCTGGCGGAGCAGGTCGCGGACGGTGGCACTGAGAGACTGGCTGCCCAGGTTGTCCAGCAGCTGGTCAGCCAGGGTGCGCAGGTGATGACACAGGGACGGGTTGGCATGGATCAGCGGCATGGTCAGGTCGCTGGCGGGTAGCACCAGGGTGTTGTGCTCCGCCGCAAATCGCACCGGCAATCCGAGCAGGGACTGGTAGCGGCGATTGTCGTCCAGCGCCGGGTGAGCGAAGGTCATGCGGCTGGCCTGTAACTGGTTGCCGGTGGTCCAGCGGGACAGTTGCAGCAGCGCGGTCATGGCCGCCTCCACCCGTTCCGGCTGACGTACGCTGTACTGGGGTTGGTAACGAATCTCGCATTCGCCCTGGTTCACCCGGTAGGAGAAGATCCCCCCTTCGCCGACGATGGGGTAGTAATCCATCAGCGAATCCAGGGCGTCTTCCACGGTGTCGCAGCTCATCAGCACCATCCCTACGGTATCCAGGTGGCCGACCTGCAGGGCCAGCCCGAACTGGATTCCCACCAGTGGATCCTGGGCCTGCTCGCAGAAGCTTTCCCAGATCTCTCCCTGCAATGCCAGGCTGACTCGGTCCTGTTCGCCGACCGCCTTTTGCAGTTTGGCGGGCAAGGCAAAGCCCAGCTGTTGAGCCGCCTGGCTGATCGCCTGGGTAAAGCGCACTGTCACGGTGGGGGTGTGCGTCATGGGGGCGCCATAGTGGTAAGGAGTGATATCCGGTCCCGAATTAACCGTGGCAAGGTCCCGAATTGGCCGTGAGCCTGCAGCCGGTCGACCGTAAAGTAGACATCATACCAAATGCTGAGTCCAACTCGGCAAACCCCGGATCCGGGAAATAATAATAGTTATCGGGACAGCTATGTACGCAGTGATCGGCGCCGGCCCCATGGGCCTTGCCACCGCCAGAAACCTGAGCAAATACGATATTCCTTTCATCGGGTTCGACCTGAACAGCGATGTGGGCGGCCTGTGGGATATCGATAATCCCCACAGCACCATGTATCAGTCTGCCCATCTGATCTCCTCCAAGGGCATGACCGAGTTCAGCGAATTCCCCATGCCGGATGAGGTGGCCACCTACCCGCATCACAGTGAGATGAAGCGTTATTTTCAGGCCTATGCCCGTCATTTCGATCTTTATCGGCACTACGAATTTTCCACGCGGGTGGTGCGGGTGGAACGAGAGGGCGATGGCTGGCAGGTAACCACCGAGCGCGACGGAGAAACGCAAAGCCGTCACTTCCAGGGCGTGTTGATTGCCAATGGCACCTTGCACAAGCCCAATCAGGCCAGTTTGCCGGGCAAGTTCGAGGGGCAGTTGATGCACTCCTGCGAGTATCGTGATGCCTCGGTGTTTGACGGCAAACGGGTGCTGATTGTGGGGTGCGGTAACTCTGCCTGCGATATTGCCGTGGATGCGGTGCACCGGGCGGCCAGTGTGGACCTGTCCGTGCGCCGGGGGTATTACTTCCTGCCCAAGTTTATCGGCGGGAAACCCACCGACAGCATCGGGGGCAAGATCAAGTTGCCCCGGAGTCTCAAACAACGCCTGGATGCCAGGCTAATCCGTCTCATCGTCGGCAAGCCCAGTGATTACGGACTGCCGGAGCCTTCCTACCGGATGTATGAATCCCACCCGGTGATCAATTCCCTGGTGCTGCACCACCTGGGTCATGGTGACATTACCCCCCACGGCGACATCGTCGGGGTGGTGGGCGACACGGTAACCTTTGCGGATGGCCAGTCCCGGGTTTATGACCTGGTGTTGATGGCCACCGGTTACAAGCTGGATTACCCCTTTATCGATGCCGGGGAACTGAATTGGCATAACGCGGATGCGCCGCAGCTGTATCTGAACGTGTTCCATCCCCAGCACCGTAACCTGTTCATGATGGGCATGGTGGAAGCGGCTGGTCTGGGTTGGGAAGGGCGTAATGAGCAGGCGGAAATGGTGGCGCTCTATATCAAGGCCAGAGAGAACAACCATCCGGTGGCAGAGGCGCTGGAACAGAAAGCCACCGCTGAAGCCGGCCAGACGCTGGATGGGGGCTTCGACTATCTCAAGCTTGAGCGTATGGCCTACTACGTGCACAAGGACAGCTATCGCAAGGCGGTTAACGCCCACATCGCCGACCTGAAACAGGGGGTGTGAGGTGGAGGTGCAGTTCAGTAGCGAGAATCTGCTGATTCTCAATGTGATCCTGGCATTTATGATGTTCGGGGTGTCGCTGTCACTCACCGGTGAGGATTTTCGCCGGGTGCTCAAGCGCCCGGATGCGCCCATTGTCGGTCTGCTTGCCCAGTTCGTACTGCTGCCCGCGGCCACCTGCCTGACCACCTGGTTCTTCGAAGTGGATCCGGAAATGGCCCTGGGGATGATTCTGGTGGCGTCCTGCCCCGGAGGCTCGTTCTCCAACATCATGACCTGGCTGGCCCGGGCCAACGTGGCCGTGTCGGTGAGCATGACGGCAGTCTCCAGCCTGGCGGCCATGGTGATGACGCCGTTCAACTTTGCGCTCTACGGCTGGCTCAACCCGCATACCCGGTCGATGCTGACAGACATCCAGCTGGACAGCATGAACATCCTGATCCTGGTGGCGCTGGTGCTGGGCCTGCCGCTGCTTGTGGGAATGATGACCGGCAAACTGTTTCCCCGTTTTGCTGCCAGGGCGGAAAAGCCCATGCGGGTCATCACCTTGCTGGTGCTCTTGTTGTTTGTCGGTGTGGCCTTCGGCAACAACATGGAGGTGTTTCTGGCCACGGCGGATCGCATTGTCATCCTGGTGGTGTTGCAGAACCTGCTGGCCCTGGGCATGGGCGCCTTCGCCGGGGGACTCACCGGCCTGCCCCGGCAGGACCGCCGAGCCATCACCATGGAAGTGGGCATCCAGAACTCCGGTCTGGGGCTGGCCATCCTGTTTACCTTTTTCCCCCAGGCCAGCGGCATGATCCTGATTGCCGCCTTCTGGGGGGTCTGGCACCTGATTTCCGGTCTGCTGCTGGCCTGGTGGTGGTCGCGGGGCCATGACGATCGCCAAAACCGCGAGGAGGCATCATGCAACGACGCATCCTGATCACCGGTGCCGCCGGCTACATTGGTAGCCAGGTCGCCCGTCGGCTGAGCCAGGACCACCATGTGGTCGGGGTGGATATCCGGGCGGATGACAGTGCCGATTTCCCGTTTTTTGTCATGGATATCCGTGACCCGGACCTGAAGCACCTGATCCGTGAGCATGGGATACACCAAGTGGTGCATCTGGCCGCGGTGCTGGAGGATTCCGGTGACCGGGCCCGGGATTTTGATATCGATGTGAATGGCACCCGCAACGTGCTGGACGCCTGTGTGGCGGCGGGCGTGGAACAGCTGGTGGTGACCAGCTCCGGCGCCGCCTATGGCTACCACCCAGACAACCCCGCCTGGCTGGATGAGGAAGACGCCCTGCGCGGCAATCCGGAGTTTGCCTACTCGGATCACAAGCGCCAGGTGGAAGCCCTGCTGGCGGAGTATCGTCAGAGCCATCCGGCACTGAAGCAGCTGGTACTGCGTCCGGGTACCGTGCTGGGCGCCCACACCCGCAATCTGATTACCCGGTTGTTTGAAAAGCCGCGCCTGGTGGCGGTGGCCGGTTCTGCGTCGCCGTTCGTGTTCATCTGGGACCAGGATGTGGTGGAGATCATTCAGAAGGGAGTCCTGGAGAGCAAAGCTGGCTGTTATAACCTGGCCGGAGATGGGGCCCTGAGTCTTCACGAGCTGGGCCGGCTGCTCGGCAAGCCGGTGATTTCCGTGCCCGCCGGGCTGATTCGTGCCGCCCTGTGGCTCGGCAATCGGCTTGGATTGACCCAATACACCCCGGCGCAGGTGAATTTCCTGCGCTACCGACCGGTACTGGCCAACCGACGTCTCAAGGAAGAATTCGGTTATGTCCCGCGCAAGACCTCGGAGCAGGTGTTTCGCTTCTATATGGCCGGCCAACAACCGAGGAAGCAGCCATGAAAACCATACTGATTACCGGCGCCGCCTCCGGTCTTGGCTGGGCACTCTCCCAGCAGGCCTTTGCGCTGGGCCATCGCGTCATCATGACGGATATGAATGCCCTGCAACTGGGGGCGCGGGCTGATGCCCTGGCCAAGGAGGATCCGTCCCGGGTGAGTTTTCACCGGCTGGACGTGACCGACAGTGAGGCAATCACTCGACTGGTGGCCTTGCTCAAGGAAAAGGAAGGTGGCCTGGATGTGCTGATCAACAACGCGGGTATCACCCACCGCTCTCTGGCGGACAAGACCGACCTGGCCGTGTTCCGCAAGGTCATGGCGGTGGACTGGCAGGCGCCGGTGGAAATGGCCGTGGCCTGCTTGCCGCTGCTCAAACGCAGTGGTGGCGGTATCATCAATATCGGTTCCATGGCCGGCTGGATGCCGGTGCTGGGTCGGGCCGGGTATTGCAGCGCAAAAAGTGCCCTGAGCCAGTTTTTCGAAGTATTGCGAGGGGAAGTGGCCCAGTACGGGGTGCATATCCTGATGGTCTATCCCAGCTTCCTGGATACGCCCATTGAGGCCAATGCCCTGGGCCATGATGGCCAGCCCGCTGCGCACCCCCGCTCCATGGTCGGTGCCATGCAGACCCCGGAGTGGATGGCCGAGCGAGTGTTCGAGGCGTACTACCGCAAGAAAAAACGTCTCTTCCCGGACCGCTTCACCTGGTTTGCCAGCCTGCTGTGGCGGCTGGCCCCGGATGTCTATCAGCGCATGATGGTGCGCAAGTTCGCCTCCGAACTGGAACCCCATTAATGGTCGACATGATCACCCTGCCCTGGCTGTTGCTGGGGCTGTTCATCTTCCTGGCCTTCACCACCGAAGCGGCCACCGGCTTCGGCAGTATCGTCATCGCCCTGTCCCTTGGCGCCCTGGTGCTGCCGATCACGGAGATCCTGCCGGTGCTGGTGCCGCTCAATATCGTCATGAGCAGCACCCTCAGCTGGCGGCATCGCCATGCCATTCACTGGCCCACCCTGTGGCAACTGATTCTGCCGTTGATGGTGATCGGGACCCTGGCCGGTTATGGGCTGCGTCCCTGGCTGGGCGACCAGGTGCTCAAGCATGCCTTCGGTGTGCTGGTGCTGTGGTTCAGCGGTCGGGAACTGTGGCGTATGTGGCGCGGTGCGATGGCGACGGTCCATGGAGGCCTGTGGGCCCGAGGGTGGATGTTCATGGCGGGCATCACCCATGGCCTGTTCGCGTCAGGCGGCCCTTTGCTGGTCTATGCCCTCAGCGGTCTGTCCCTGGACAAACAACGCTTCCGCGCCACCCTGATTCTGGTATGGCTGGTCCTGAACAGCCTGCTGACCCTGGTGTTCCTGCTGGATGGCAGCCTGCTGCCGGCGGCGCCGCGCATTGCCATGCTGGTACCGGTGGTGGTGGTGGCCATGGTGCTGGGGGAAGTGCTGCACCACCGGGTCAACGAGCAGCGGTTTCGCCAGGCCGTGTTTGTGGTGCTGGCGGTGACCGGGGCGATCCTGGCCTGGCCGGGGTGAGTTAAAAGTTTAAAGTTCAAAGTTGAAACGCGAAGAAAGCAAAGTGCTTGCCGGATAGTTTTTTGCTACGCGCGGCACCCGTAGCGGGAACGCGGCCACGGCCTGTTCGGATACGACACACCTCCCCCGCGCTTTTCAACTTTGAACTTTAAACTTTCAACTCGTCCGCGCATCGCCACCGTCTCCCTGACGTGGTATTCATGACATGTCTTGTTTGCAGGCATTCAGGAGCTGCCATGTCCCATGTGGAAATTCGCCCTGTCACCGGTTTTGCGGTGGAACCCTGGCTGGATGAACTGGCCGAGTTGCGCATTGAGGTCTTCCGGGATTTTCCTTACCTGTATGAGGGGAATCGGGAGTATGAGCGTCGCTATCTGGATCGCTACGCCCAGTCTGATCGCAGTGTTTTTGTGCTGGCGCTGGAATTCAACCGGCTGGTAGGCGCGGCCACGGCGTTGCCATTGCTGGAAGCGGATGAGGAGTTCCAGGCCCCGTTTCGGCAACTGGGCGCGGAGCTGGGCTCGGTGTTTTATTTCGGCGAGTCGGTGCTCTTAAAGCCCTACCGGGGTGAAGGAATCGGTCACCGGTTCTTTGATCTGCGAGAACAATATGCGGCGGATTTCGGATTCCTGCATACCGCGTTCTGCGCGGTACAACGGCCGGAGGATCACCCCCTTCGCCCGGACGATTACCGGTCGCTGGATGATTTCTGGCGGGGCCGGGGCTATTTCCCCCAGAACCAGCTGGTAGCCCATTTCGACTGGACCGATGTGGGGGAGGCGGCGCCAAGTCGCAAATCCCTGCAATTCTGGTTGCACAGTCTTTAGCGACCTTTCGTGACGTTCAATGACAACCGGCAAGCGGGGCCGGGCATGCGCGCAAGGGATATGGCGGTGAATCCGTGGAACGTGATCTCTTTTCGGGCGGCTTTTTCTCCTGCCGCTGCTCAGGCAATGGTGTGCCCGAACGTATATTTCCGGGTTGCGCTGGTTCGTTTGTCTGGCATTGCCATCAATCTTTCACCCATTTGGGCGATTAACCGTCATTGAATGCCTCCTATACTCGAGACTTCGGGCGTGAATTTCTTGTGAAGGGGGCTTCATGGAGCGGTATTCAAGCACTCATCGCCACTGGGGAGCGCGTCTCGCGCGGCAGGCGATCATCATCGTACCGTTGGCGCTGCTGGCGGTGGGCGTGGCAGTGATCGTAGCGGGGTAGTCTAGGGAACCTCTGAATAACTCCTTGCATGCTCAGCGTGGCCTGAAGCGTGCAAGGAGTTATTCAGAGGTTCCCTAGATCTTCTGCATCAACACCACAGGATTCCCTGTCAGCGTCACTTCCCAGCCCTGCTGCCGGGCCAGCCAGGCGAAGGTCTCCGGCTGCCAGAAGCACACGTGGGTGGGGTCGCGGCGATAATGCCAGTTGGGGAAGGCATCATCGTCGATCAGCCAGCGGGTCATGATGCCCAGCCAGCCGCCCGGTTTCACCAGGCGGGCAAATTGCTGCCACTCTCGGGCAGGGTGATGCAGGTGCTCCACCACCTCCGTGCAAGTCACAAAATCGTATTGCGAGTCCAGTTGTCCCCGGTTCGGGGCATAGATCGGATCATAGGTCTGGCAGGAAAAACCCCGTTCTTCCAGCATCTGTGCCAGTGCCGGGCCCGGCCCGCAGCCAAAGTCCAGGCCGCCATCGCCGGGCTTCAGCCGCTCGCAAAGCGGGTCGGCCAGCTGGGCCAGAAAGCCCCGGTATCCGGGGTCCGCCGGGTTATTGTCATGCAAGTCGTACTGGGCCTTTTCCGTGTCCGCATCGGGCAGTCTGGCCGGGTCTTCAAAGGTCAGCCGACAAGTCTCGCAGCGGAAATAGTCGCGGCTTTCTACCCGGGCAAACGGCCGTGCCGGGCTCTCACAGAGCGTGCATCGCATTTACGCCTCCAGCCACCGCTGGATGCGCGCATAGGTACGGCTTTCCTCAATCATGGTCATGTGCCCCATCTGGTAGAACAGCTCCCGGGTCAGCCGTTCCGCTTCAGGGTAGAGGCGCGTGGCCAGGCCGCTGTCCACGGTCACCAGCCAGTCCCCGCGGGGTTGGGGGTGGCCCGGCTCGCTGACACTGCCGGCGATGAATAACTGCTCCACCTGGGTATCCAGCGGCACCTTGCTGCTGGGACGGGACTCGTCCAGAGGCCGGTCACGCCACTGGTCTTCCAGGACATAACCGAAGCGCAGGTCGCGGATGCCATCGGAGCGCAGGTTGGCGAGCCGCATCAGGGGGCGTGAATACGGTGTGGCGCCGAGCAGACGGTTGGCCTGGTTGCCGGCACGCTCCAGCAGAGCGCCCTGGTGCGGCGACCCCAGGCAGGCCAGATGGGTGACCTTGTCGGTCCAGGCGTCGCCGCGCTGGCGGCCCTGATGCAGGGCGCTGCGGGCCACCAGTCCGCCCATGGAGTGGCCGATCAGAATCACCCGCTGCGGCAGGACGGTATGCGCCAGCAGCCCTGCCAGCTTGCGGCCATTATCGGAAATATGCAGGCCGGTGTTATAGCGCAGGTAGCGGACATCGGCTTTCAGTTCGGTGCGGGCCCAGTGGTTGAAGGCATCTGCCGCCGGGTTGCTCCAGCAGGCATCGTTCATGCACAGGCCATGTAAAAAGACCACAAGTGTGTCGCCCTGAACCGGGCCGGTGGGCAGTAATGTCATCCGCAGGGCATAGGGACTGTTCTGTTCCGCCAGCAGTTGCCCGAAAACCCCGTTGACGATGCTTTGCAGATCCAGGCTGTCGCGCAGTTCCCGGTTCGGGTCCGCCAGCAGGTCGGCCATGCCTGCCACGTTGCCCGCCTGGCGGAAACCGTAGCGAATCAGGTTGTAGACCATCGGTGCGGGGGTGTAATCGTTGCCGCGCAAGCCAAACGGGTTGGCCACAGCACCATGAATATCCTGTACCACCTGGGTGATTTCATTGCCTACACGGGTGACCAGTTGCGCCAGTCCGCCCACATTACGGCCTAATTGTTTCATGGGTTCTCCTTGTCCTGACCGCATCATAGCAGGGAGTGGCCGGCCTGTCGGAACCCCTGGAGTGGGCGTGCGTAAATGGCTGCATCCGCACAAGACAGGCAACGTAATGATTCGTAAAATGGCCCTGCTTTGCGCGTTAATTCTTGGGTTTTGACGTGGGATGGCTTTACAGTCAGGGATGTTCGAATCACTGATACTTCAAGGAGTGAGTCTATGCGTACTTTCGGTAAAGTAATTCTGGCTGCCCTGTTTGCCTTTTCCGCCCTGCTTGTCGGGTGCGACAGTAACGATGGGCCGGTGGAGAAAGCCGGTGAAAAAGTGGATGAAGCAGTAGACTCCATGAACCCGCAAGGTCCCATGGAAGAAATGGGCGAAGATCTCGATAACGCCTATGAAAGTGCGGAAGAATCCGCAGAGAGCATGAAGGACGCTGCCGAGCAATAAAAGCCGCGTTTTCATGTTGAAAAAGCCGCCTTCGGGCGGCTTTTTTTATGGGCGCTTTTGGGCCACCTGGCAGGTCGCCAGCAATGACTCAATGGCCTGTTGTTCCGGTGGCGTTATCAGCAACTGATAGCGCTGTTTGATGCCTTGCCAGTGTTGCCCGTACTGGCACCAGTAGCTGCGGTTTTCCGGTAGCCACTGGTCCGGGCTGCTGGCCCCTTTACTGCGGTTGGCGCTGGCTGACACCGGCAACAGGTTGGCGGGGTCATTGGCAAACTGGCGTCGCAAGCTCTCATCCCAGCGATCACCCCCATGGCCGTGTGCATGGCGCAGGGGGACCCGATGATCGATATCCAGCTCGCTGGCGGAAGTAAAAACGGTGTCGCTGTAAGGGTCATGCCAGCGACCGGTGGCCACGGTGCAACGGTCATCCCGGGTAAAGGTAACCGGCACCTGGCTGGTGGCAATCAGTATCTCTGCGCGGGTGTCCTGGCAGTCCCCATCCTGGTCCAGCCAGTGGGGCCAGTCCTTGCGTTCGTAGAGACCGGAAAAGGCCCGGTTCTGCTCGCGGGCTTCCTGTTCCGCTTGCTGTTGCTGACGATGCAGGGTCAGGCAGGGTTCACGGTGGCAATGATAGCTGCCGGTGGCCCGGTCGATGTGTCCGCCCTGGCTGTCCAGGCCGCCGGGATGGCTGTGGGCAAGACTGGCGATCACGAAAAGCAGGGCAGCGAAAGGGCGGGTGGGCAATGGAGGTCCTGCAAGAAAAGCGATGATCTGACTAGGATATCAGCGTACATACCGGTAGGCGATATCTTACAGTGCAAATTCAGGCAACCATCCGGTAGCAGCAAGATACAAACGGCAACGAGGCAAAACGAAATTCCACTGTGGATAGCACCGGCCCGCCGCTAGAGTGATCCTGCCGGGTTTTGGCCGTCGAATGCGCGTGCCGGAACCGGGTTTATGAGTTGCAGTGCATATTAAGCAGTAGCAGTTGCAGGAGTTTCGGGTATGGCAAGCCAGTCGGAAACGGATCGTTGGCGTCAGCAGGAGTTGGCACTTACCGCCGTGGAGCATCGCCTTCAGGCGCTGGGTGAGTATCTGGCGGTGTATCGCGCCAGCTATGCCTCCAGTGGTGAGGGGCGACATTACGCCAGGGTGCGGATGCTGCGTCAGGACATCGGCCGCTTGCGTGCCTGGTGGTGGTACCTGCATGCCACCCGCAGGGGGGCGTCCTGGTTGCCTCTGTTGCACCGCCTGGTGGACTTGCTGGCGATGTTTGTCAGTCCGGTTCGGCGGGGTGGACGGCGGCGCCATTCTTCCGGGATGTTGCGTCATCTCACCAGTCACAGCCTGATTGAGCGAGCCTACGCGGCATTGGAGGAGGATATGCAAGGGCAGTTGCTCACCGTGCGACTGGCCCAGTACCAACGCCCCACCGATAGTCGTAGCCGGGAAATCAGCCTGCTGCAGCATCAGCTGGAGGAAGTGGCGGCCCTGCGGCGATGCGGGCTGCCTGAGCCGCGCCGGCTCACGGCCATCTGCCATATCCTCTATCGGGTAATGACGGTGCGCCAATGGCTGGGCCTGCAGTTGCCACTGGCCAACCAGGTGGATCGTTGATGTTGGCTGCGAATCGACTGGCTCCGGCACTGGAAAGCTTGCCTCGGGTATTTGCCCTGTCAGACCTGAAGCAATTATTGCCCGGGGAAGAAGATCAGGCTCTGGATGTGGCGCTGCGCTGGCTGGAAGCGGGGGTCATCAAGCAGGTGGCACCGCCCCGCCCGGTTTTCTTCAAGGTCATCCTGGGTGAAGAACTGGACGAGGTGGATCGTTGTCGAGCCTTGCTGCGGGCCTTTCCCTCCCTGGTGATGGTGGCCGGCTCGGTCCTCTGGCGCCAGGGGCTCAGTGCCCAGCGTGATACCTTGCTGGAGTGTTGTGTGTCGGAAAAAGAGCTGAGCTGCAACTTGCCGGGTGTTGCCCTGCGCTGGCGGCCGCCGGCCTGGTGGGTGGCGGTGAGACAGGCTGGCGGTATTGCCGGTGATCATCACGGCGTGGCCATGCTGACCCCGGAAATGGCCCTGGCGGATGCCGCGGCGTTCCGGGATGTGTGGATGCCCGACCGGGATGCGGTGGACTGGAATCAGTTGTCCACGGCCAGACTCAGCGAAGCCACCCAGCAGCTGTTGCCGCTGCGCGACGAGGGCGCGAGCCGTACCGTTTGACGCGCCCCGGCAGACTGGTATTAAATGAGAACCATTATCAGTATTTCAGGGTTCTTCTCCCATGTGGTTTGCCGTTCTGGCCACCCTGGCCAGCGTTGTCCTTTTTTATCTCAGTGATCGCCAGCAGCGCTGGCTGAAGCAACCGCTACCAGCCATGGTGCGCCTGCTGGCTGTATTGCTGCTGGCTGCTGCCACGGCGCTGTGGATACTCAGTCTGGGGGTAGGCGTAGGGCTCTTTGTGGCGCTCTGGGTGTTTGTCCTGCCGGCGATGCTGTTGCCGTTGATGGCCGGTCATTACCGCGACAGCTTCCAGCGGAGGGTGCGCGGATGAGATATGCCCTGGGCACCGTGCTCAGTCTCCCCCTGTCCCTGATGCTGATCGGCCTGCTGGCGGCGGCTCTGCCGATGCCGTGGCAGGAGTGGCTGGTGCTGCAGTTGGTTGCCGCCGTGCTGCTGTGGATGTTGCTGGTGCTGCTGGTGGCGCTGCCGGCGAAGGCCAAACCGATTCTTGTGGCGCTGGGGGTGGCGAATCTGGCCGCCTGGCTGGCCCTTCAGGCCACCCCGCTATATGGAGTCGGGGCATGAAGGGTGAGCGTTTGCGCCGGATGGTCGATCTCCATGCCTGGGTAGGCATGGTCAGTGGTCTGGCACTGTTTGTGGCGTTTTTCGCCGGTGCCATCAATGTGTTTCATCATGAACTGCATCATTGGCAGGAGGCCCACTACGGGGAACCGGCTTCTGTGCCCATGGGCATGGACGGGTTGCTGGAACAGGTCACCGGTCAGTATCCGGATGCCCGCAAGCGGTTGTACCTGCTGCCGGATGCGGAAGATCCGGGGGTCATGTGGTTCGAGTCCTCGGAGGGCGACTGGGTCACCGCCCATGCCACGGACTTCAATGCCGAGGGAGTCCGCGAAGACGTGCCCCGCTCGGCCCTGGCGGATTTCATCAACGAGTTGCATTTTGCCCTTGGCATTCCCAATCCGGGCTGGCCGATCAATATCGGCATGACCTTCATGGGCCTGATCTCGGTGATGTACGGGGTCGCCCTGTTCAGCGGGTTGCTGATCCACTGGCCGAAAATCCGCAAGGAATTCTTTGCCCTCAAGCACGAGGGCAACATGCGTCGTTACTGGAAAAACCTGCATAACGTGATCGGCATCATCAGCTTTCCGTTTCACCTGATCATGTCGGTGACCGGGGCCGCCATGGGCATGTTCACCGTGGTGGCGGTGCTGTTGGGGGCGCTGGTGTTCGGCCCCCAGTTGCGCGGGGTCATCACGGAAGAGACAGAAGTATGGCCGGCGGTGGACAGCCAGGGCGACACCGTGACCATGCCGTTGATGGAAGACGTGTTGTCCGCGGCCCGCAATGAACTTCCGGATCTGACCGTGGACTGGCTGGAAATCCGCGGCTACGGCGATGCCGCTGGCTGGATCGATGTGGCCGGCTCCGTGCCCGGGTATCTGGGGCACCATGCCCACGTGGTCCTGGACCCGACCCTGGGACCGTTACGGGTGATTGCGCCAGAGCAGCGCAGTTTCAACTTTGCCAGCTTGTCCCCGGTTTACTCCCTGCACTTCGGTGACTACGGGGGCTTGCTGGTGAAACTGTTGTACTTCGCCCTGGGGTTGCTGGGCTCCTTGCTGTTTGTCTCCGGCAACATTCTCTGGTGTGAGCGTCGCTCGGACCGCACCGGTCCCGGGCGCTCATCGGCCTTTCTGTTACGTCTGACCCTGGGCGTTTGTGCCGGCGTGGTGATCGGCATTGCCTTCAGTTTCCTGGCCAGCAAGCTGTTACCCCATACCCCGCTGGCGGGCCTGGTGGCCGTGGCGGAACGGGGGGTGTTTGCCGTTATCCTGGTATTGCTGGTGGCCTGGAGTCTGCGCGCGTCGCCGTTGCGGTTCAGTAGTCAGATGCTGCGTATGGCACCATTCTGTTACCTGGCCATTCCCCTGTTGCAGACTGTGCTGGAAGGCAGCCATGCCTGGCTGGAAGCGGATAACCGTCTGGTGAATCTCTTGTTGCTGGCGGTGGCAGCCTGCCTGTGGGTGGTGCGGCGCCAGTTCCGCAAGCGGATCCGTCAGGCTGAGCCGCACCCCCTGTGGGTGGGCAAGGTTTCCGGTGATAACCCCAAGCACCTCACTGAAACCGAGCGGGAAGCCGGTACGGTGGCGTCGGATTCAGCGTCTTGACGTCGATGACCGCAGAAAAAAAGGGCCGGAAAATCCGGCCCTTTTTTATTGGCAGTCCGTTTGTTTGAGACGTGCCGGGACTGTGCAGGCTCAATCGGCAGGCATCTGCTCAGCGGTGTTTGAGGGCGCGACCGGCAAGCGGGAAAATATGCCGATGATTGGCGTGCCCTGGGCCTGAAGAATCGGCGCGATGTCCCGATGCAGAGCGTGATAACGGTAAAAGGGCACTCGCGGGAACAGGTGATGGATGGAATGCAGGTTTTGTCCCAGCCAGAACCACTCCAGCGGTTTCATCCAGCGTGGCATGATCAGGCTGTTGGTATTGCGGTAGCGCTCGCTGACCTTGTAAGGATGGTGCGGGCGATAGGCAAACCAGTAGGCCGTGAAAAGGCCGCCGAGATAGTAGCCAAGCAGAATCACCGCCACGGTGCCGGGCTGGTCGACCATGGCCAGAAAGGCAATGCGCCAGCCCAGCGAGACCACCAGCTCGGCGCTGTAAATCAGCTTTTCTTTCAGTGATGCACTGCCCCAGCTGTGCTGCACAAAAAAGGTATTCTGCACCCACTGAAATCGCAGTCCGGCTGCCAGAAAGCTAAGGGGCCCGCTCTGCATTCCGCTGATAATGAAATCCGGGTCCTTGTCCGGCTGGTTGGTAAAGCGATGATGGGTGAAATGTTCGATGCGGTGTGAGGCATAGGGGATGGCGATGATCGGCGCCACCAGATACCCGCACAGGTCATTGACCCATTTATGTCTGTCGTTATTTCCATGGATGTTGCCGTGGGCCGCCTCATGCAATGGGGTGTAGGACATATACGTCAGTGCCGCGACCAGCAGACAGGCGCCCCAGGCGGGCAGGGAACCACTGGCGAACAGGGCAAGCGTGGCAACGAAGGCGGCTACCACGGCGGCGGTCAGTAACATTGTCGGCCAGGCGGTTTTCCCCATATAGTGCTTGGCGCAGGCAATGGCCTGCTTGTTCAATGCGGCTGAATCCATGGTGTTGCCTCTTGTGGGTATCATCAGCCTCAACACTACGGTGCCGCGACAACAGCCGGAATAGCCACCGTGGCCAATCGCCCTGCATTCGTGGCCAGAGTGTGACCGGGCGGTATCTGCGGGATCGCTAATGCAGCATTCAGATGACAAGTTCCATCCCGTGGCCATCAGTCAGGTCATGCTCAACTTCGCCCAGCGTCATGGCATTGACCGGCAAACCTGCTTGCTGGGCACTGGCATTGCCGAGGCCGAATTGTCCAGCGGCGAAGGGCTGGTGACCCGCACCCAGGAAATGCGTCTTATCGAAAACCTCATGCTGGCCCTGCCATCTGTAGGGGTAGGGGGTTTTGAGCTGGGCCTGCAATACAACCTGGCCACCTTCGGGGTGTGGGGATTTGCCCTACGCACCTGCAAGACCCTGCGCGATGCTGTCACCCTGGGCATACGCTATCTGCCGCTGAGCACCGCCTACTGCCGGATTTCGGTCTGTGAGGAAGGCGATATCTTTGGCGTGATCTTCGACCCGGACCCGATACCGCCCCACCTGCGCCAGTTTCTGCTCGAGCGGGACATGGCCACGGCGATCAATCTGGTCAGGGAAATCACCCTTCAGGGGGTGGCGTTCCAGGGGATTGAGTTCACCGGCGAACCGGATGTGGCGGACTCCGTGGTGTCGTCGCTATGTGGTCTGACGCCCACCTTTCATGCCCGTGCCAACCGGCTCCTGGTCAACCGTGCCGGGGCCAGCCAGCCGTTCCCCGGCTATGATCCGGTGCTTACCCGCATGCTTGAACAGCAATGCCGACAGCGTATGGAGACCGTGGAAAGCAGTGGCATTGCCGGTAAGGTGCGCCAGAAACTGCTCGGCAACCTGGGGCTGGGGGCGACGCTCAATGACATGGCCGGCGAGCTGGCACTGTCTGCGCGCAGCCTGCGCCGCAAACTGGAACAGGAGGGCACCAGCTACCGGGACCTGGTCGAAGAAGAGCGGCGCCAACTGGCACTGCAGTTGCTCAGGAGCACCGCCATGAAAATTGAGGAAGTGGCTGCCCATCTGGGCTACACCGACGCCGGGGGATTTGTGCGCGCCTTTCGGCGCTGGCAGGGCTGTTCACCCAGCGAGTACCGGTCGGAGGGGGCAGGGGAATAGCCGGTCAGGACAATAAAAAAGGGGCGTCCTGAACAGGAAGCCCCTTTTTTAATATGGCACGCCCGAGAGGATTCGAACCTCTGACCTTTGCCTCCGGAGGGCAACGCTCTATCCAGCTGAGCTACGGGCGCAAAACCGGTTGCAGAGGGTTGAACGAGGTTGCTCCGTTCCGACCGTCTGCAGATGAAGAACTTGGGGGTTCAACGGGCGCGAATGATAGCCGGTTGTGGCGTTGGCGTCCATGGATGGGATGCAATGTGGGCGCAGATGCTTATAATCTGCGCGCGATGTGCCATCTGGGCCGTCACCACTCCGCAGTCTGCCTCTTTCGGGTTTCCGGTAGCGCTGCCTTTCCTTACGAGCCCGTGTCCGTGAAACGACAAGCGTATCGGAGGAAACAGGATGAACCTGTACTGGATTGTGTTATTACTGGCAGTGATTGTGGAAATCGCCTGGGCCATGAGCCTCAAGTGGATCCAGATGCAGCCCGGAGTCGCGTCCATCGGCACGTCGCTGGTGCTCACCGCGCTCAATATGCTGATGCTTTCCTATGCCATGAAGGGCATACCGGTAGGCACTGCCTACGCGGTCTGGACCGGTCTCGGGGCGGTGGGAATTACCCTGCTGGGCATCCTGTTCTTCAAGGATCCGGCTACCCTGTCCCGTCTGGCCTTCATGGGGCTGGTAGTGATCGGTATCGTCGGCCTCAAACTGACCGCATCGCCAGCCTGATGGTGCTTTCGGCCTCGCACGTCGGTGCTGTCCATTTTACAATCTTTTCCCGTGATACCCCCGATAAATCGGTACCCTCTTCGGGCAGATGTTGGCCGCCAACTGATGGAGAAAACTGTGCGCATTGCTTATCTGGAAGATGACATGGCTCAGGCTGAGCTTGTCACTCACTGGCTTAAGGAAGCGGGCCATAACTGTATTCACCTGGCCAGCGGGCGCGAGTTCATGTCCCTGTTACGGCGCGACACCTTCGACATCCTGGTGCTGGATTGGGAAGTGCCGGATATGAACGGCTATGCCGTGCTGGAGGAAGTCCGGGCCAGCGGTAACCGCACGCCGGTGCTGTTTGCCACCCAGCGTGACGACGAGTCTTCCATTGTGGGGGCTCTCTCCCAGGGCGCGGACGACTATATGGTCAAACCTACCAAGCAAGCGGAATTGCTGGCCCGGATAGCCGCCCTTGGGCGCCGGGCGGGGGTATCGGATATGGATGATGAAACGGCCCTGACAGTGGGGCCCTGGACAGTGGACCGATCGCGACGGCAGATTTTGCTGGCGGACGAGCCGGTGAAGCTCACCGACAAGGATTATGAGCTCGCCAGCTATCTGTTCCAGAATGTGGGCAAGCTGATGAGCCGTGCCCATCTGCTGGAAAAGGTCTGGGGCATCATGACCCCGATCGAATCACGAACCGTGGATGTGCATATCAGCCGCATCAGACGCAGCCTGCAGATTCGCCCGGAGCAGGGCTACCGCATCAAGACGGTCTACCAGCATGGTTACCGTCTGGAGCCGATTGAGGAATAACGCTATGAGGGTCTGGTTGTGTGCAGCCTTGCTGCTGGGACTGACGACTGCCGCAGCAGCATCGGACGACTGGCATTACACGCTGCGCCCCGGGGATACCCTCTGGAAGGTCTGCCAGCAATTTGCCCAGCAACCGGCGTCCTGTTGGCGAGATCTGGCCAGCCATAATTCCCTGGCAGACCCTCACAGCGTGGAACCGGGCCAGAATCTGCTCGTGCCGATCGCCTGGCTCAAGGAAAAGCCGATCCCGGCCCGCGTGGTTGCGGTGACCGGTGAGGTGATGCTGTATCCCGCCGCCGGCGGCGAGGCCCGACAAGTGCAGAGCGGGGAGCAGGTGGCCTTCGGTGATGCGCTGGAAACCGCCGCCGGCGGCAGTGCCCGCCTGGAGTTCGCTGACCAGTCCGAAGTGGTGATCAAGCCGGCCAGCCTGCTGGTGGTGAATCGCTATCGCCGTTTTCTGGATCAACAGGGCGAGCAGACCGAGCTACGCCTTGAGCGAGGCAATATCCGTAACCGGGTAACCCCGGCAAGCAACGACGATCGCACTTTCAAGGTCTTCACCCCCGGTGCGGTGGCGGCGGTGCGTGGTACCGAGTACTACGTGAGTGTGGATGCCGGTGAAACTACCCGCAACGAGGTGGTGGATGGCCGGGTGGATGTCAGTGCTCGTGGAACCCGTCGTGATGTGCAGGCCGGCTTCGCCACCCTGGCAAGACTGGATGAGCCGCCTATCGAGCCGGTTCCCCTGTTGCCTGCGCCGTCGGTGGAGCTGACCGCTTCCCATCAGGGCGTCACAGCGGTATGGCCCACCCAATCGGATGCGGCAAGCTACTGGCTGGAATGGTATCGCCAGGACGACAAGGCACTGTTGGGGCAGGCGTCCCTTCAGGCGGGCCAATGGCAGCAGGCGCTGCCGGAGGGCGATTATCGCCTGCTGGTACGTGCGGTGGATGAGAATGGTCTGCGTGGCCACGAAAGCTGGACCGATTTCTCCATTGAGGCCGCCCCGGAGCCTGTGGCGGAAAAGGATTCCAAATGGGACCTCTGGGTCTTCCTCGGCGGGGCCGCATTGTTGCTGGCGCTGTAATAGATGCGCTCGCGCCTCAATGCCTATCAGCGTCGCTATCTGGCGGAACACATTTCGGTGCTGTTTCTGGTAGTGGGTCTCTGTGCCCTGCTGAGTATCAGTGGGGCCTTGTCTTTTATTGATCGCTACATCTACGACAACCTTCTCAAAACCCTCCCTGACGATCCCTCCCCGGACCTGGTTATCGTCGGCATTGACGAATACAGCCTGCGGGAAATTGGCCGCTGGCCCTGGGATCGTAAAGTTCATGCCCGGCTGATCAACCGCCTCACCGAGATGGGCGCCCGGGCGATACTGGTGGACCTGATCCTGTCCGAGCCGGACCGCAACAACCCGGATTCCGATCTCGCCCTGGTGCAGGCCATGGCGGCCAATGGCCATGTCTACCTGCCGGTGCACGTGGAGCAACTGCGCGCTGGCGGTCAGCTCATCGAAGTCCTGCCCTATGCGCCTTTTGCCCGGGCTGCCGCAGGTTTAGGCCATGTGGACCTGGAACTGGACAGCGACGGAGTGGCCCGTTCCGTGTATATGCGCTCCGGTATCGGCCAGGCCTGGTGGCCCCATATCACCCAGACCCTGCTGATTCAGGAGGGGATGCTGCCGGAGAACACTTTCCCGGCCAACAAGGGCGAAGAGTTCTCCGGGCTGGCCAATGTGCGCCGTTACCATCGCTATTTACCCTTTGTCAGCGGGCCCAACAGCTATCCGCAGGTATCGGCGGTGGAGCTACTGGATAACCTGATCCCGGAACAGCTGATCCGTGACAAGATCGTGTTGATTGGTGCCACCGCAGCCGGTCTCGGCGACATGCTGCCCACCCCCATGGCCAGTCAGGGGGAGTTGATGGCCGGCGTGGAGGTCAATGCCAATTTGCTGGATGCCCTGCGCGCGGATCGCTTGATCCGGGAACTGCCCATGAGCAGTGTGCTGGTGTTGGGCACCATGCTGGCCCTGCTGGCGCCGCTGCTGCTGCCCTATGTGCTGCCGCGCTGGAGTATTCCCCTGGTGGGCGGGGTGATTTTGCTCTGCCTGCTGACAAGCATGGTGGTGCTGATCGTGCTGCGCCTGTGGTTCCCGCCCTCCGGGGCCATGGCGGCGGCGTTGATGGCGTACCCGTTGTGGACCTGGCGACGTCTGGAATATTCCCTGTCCTACATGCGTCATGCCCTTGAGCGGTTGTCCGAATACAGTGACCTGAACCAGCGGCTGACACGGCCATCCAGCCTGGAGCAAATGGGGCGCATGTTTGACCAGGTGTTACCGGTACGTGCCTGGCGGCTGCTGGGCGGCGAGAAACCCTGCCGGGGTGGTGACAGTCTGCCGGCGGCCACCTGGAAAGGCGCTCTGGCGCGCCAGTATCGGTTCAAGCATGCCGGTCGCCGCTACGAACTGGACCTGGTCTGGCATAAAGCCCTGCATGCGGACACCTATGATTACTGGGTGCGGGCCATGCTGGTGCGAGTGCGTACCCATGCGCCCACCGTCGGGCCCCGCTATGAAGTGCTGGAAAAACATATCGACCGTCTGCGTCGGGAAGAGGATCGCCAGGAAGCCCTGACGCGGTTCTTCCAGGTGACCCTGGCGCAAATCCGTGAAGGGGTGGTTATTGCGGATGCCTGTGGGGTGATCGTCTACGCCAATCCCCAGGCGTCCTTTCTGCTGGGGCTGGAAATAGGGGCCTTGGATGCGGGGCAGCCCACTGTCACAGACCTGGGCAGAGAGCTGGAACTGCGAGAACACAGTTGGGATGAGCTGTTATGCCAGGCGTTGGCGGAAGGCCGTACCCAGCTGGAATGCCGCAATCGTCAGGGAGCCGATCTCTACCTGGATATGCTGCTGGTGCATGCCGGTGACAATCCGGGGCGGATGATGATTATCTCCTTCAAGGACATCAGCGATGTGAAACAGGCCATGCGGGCCCGTTCTGAAATGCTGGATTTCCTCTCACACGACCTGCGTTCCCCCATGGTATCGGTGTTGGCGCTTACCGAGAAAATGCGTCAGCAGGGTGAGGGTCAGTCCCTCGGAGAGTTCCTCGACAACGTGCAACATTATGCCCAGCGCAACCTGAACATCGCCGAGCAATTCCTCCAGCTGGCGCGGGTGGAAGCGGTGGAATCGGTGGAAATGAACGAGCAGGACATGCTTGATGTGGTGGAGAGTGCCATTGATATGGTGCAGATCCAGGCCCAGCAGGCGGAGATCACCCTGCGCTTTGATTACGACCCCCATCAGGAGGTCTGGGTGCTGGGCAATAACGAATTGCTCGAGCGTCTGATGGTGAACCTGCTCACCAATGCCATCAAATACAGCCATGCGGGGAGTTCCGTGGACGTGCGCCTGTATGCCCGGGAGGAGGCCGTGGTCTGTGAGGTCCGTGACCGGGGCGTGGGCATTCCGCCGGAATTCCAGGAGCGACTGTTCCAGCGCTTTAGCCGGGCCAGCACCAGCGGCGGCGCGCGTACCCGCGGGGCGGGCATGGGGTTGCGCTTCGTCAAGGTGGTGACCGAACGCCATGGCGGCGACATCCAGGTGGACAGTGTGGTCAACGAAGGCAGCCGCTTCACCCTGTCATTACCCCGTATCGAAATACACTAGACCTGTTCGCTGCCGGGCCGGGCAGTCATGGCATGGCGCACCGGTTTTCCCCTGTCGCAGGACTCCCGGCCACAGTCGATACATCAAGCATTTTGTCCCTACGCCCTGAGCGGGTATAATCGCCGGCGCAGCGCCCTCGGGCGAAACACAGAGAATAGAGGTGGAATCGTGAAAAAGATGCTGACTGCCAGCCTGGTACTGGTCGCTACCCTGTTTGCCGCCGGTAGCGTGGCTGCAAAGAGCACCAAGGAAATCTCCCCTTACCCGCTGGGTGAGCGCTCTGTATTCAGCGAGCGAGCCACCGCCGAGCGTCTTGAGCCGGTAGGGTCTGTGTGCGTCGAGGGTGATGAGTGCGGCAGCGCTGCCGCTGCCACAGAAGAAGTGGCCAGTGGTCCGCGCAGTGGTGAGCAGGTGCATCAGTCTGCCTGTGCCGCCTGTCATGCCACCGGTGCAGCCGGTGCCCCCAAGACCGGTGTGGCTGCGGAGTGGAGTGCCCGTATTGCCAAGGGCAACGCCACCCTGGTCAAGCATGCCATCGAAGGCTTCAACGCCATGCCGCCCAAGGGTATGTGCATGGATTGCTCTGACGACGAGATCAAGGCCGCCGTCGAGTACATGGTCGAGCAGAGTCAATAATCTTGCTGCGTTCCCTGGGAATCCTGCTGTCGGCCCTGTGGCTGGCAGCCTGTTCCGACGATAGCGCCCCGGCCGCCGCTGCGGATGTTTCGCAGGCGCGCGACGGGGCGCAGTTGTACCGCCAATACTGTGTCACCTGCCACGGCTCCGGCGCACTTGGCGCTCCCAAAGTTGGCAAGGAACATCGCCTCTACTGGTCCCACGAAATCGAAGAAGAAGGTTTCGACACCATCGTCAGCGAGGCCATCGCCGGCATCAACTCCATGCCCCCCCGTGGAGGCTGCTTCGACTGCAGCGACGAGGAAGTCCGCAACGCTGTCATCTACATGCTGCAGCTCAGCGGCGCCAAGTAGACTCCTGATTCTCCCCGTGCCGTAGGAGCGTCGCTCGCGGCGCGATAGCCAGGGGCATTCTGCCCCAAGCTGTTTCGAAGCCGCTGTAGGAGCTCCTCTTGAGGGGCGAACCGAGCGTAGCGAGGCAGCATAGCTTGGCGGGATCGCAAGCTATGCTATTCCTGATCACCCTGCCGGCGATTTCCAGGCTGATGCGTGGTTCGCCCCTCAAGAGGAGCTCCTACAGCGGCGGCGTAGAAAGCGTGGAGGTGTTTGCAAGATACGGGTATCGCGCCGCGAGCGACGCTCCTACGGAAAGGGGGTGGTAAGGTTCAATCCAGTAACGCCCGAAGATTGGCGATGCTGGCTTCTGCCACCGCATCTTCCTTGGCTTCATCCTTCTGAATGCCGATGCCCAGATAGTCGATATCCTCCTGGGGCATTTCGTCCACGAAGCGGCTGGCGGTGGTGTCGATTTTTTCGCCGTACTGTTTGCGGGTCAGGGCCTGGGTCATGGCCAGGGTTTCCCGGGCGCGGGTGATACCCACGTACATCAGTCGGCGTTCCTCGACGATGTTGTCTTCTTCGATGCTGGTGCGGTGGGGAAGGAATTCCTCTTCCACGCCCATCATGTAGACGTGGGGGAATTCCAGCCCCTTGGACGCGTGCAGGGTCATCAGTTGGACCCGGTCGGAGTCGTCTTCTTCCTGTTGCTGCTCAAGCATGTCCAGCAGAACCAGTTTCTTGATGACGGATTCCAGGTCGCTGGCACCGTCTTCTTCGTCTTCCTGCTTTTCCAGCATGCGTTCAATGCTGCGCACCAGTTGCCAGATATTTTCAATATTTTTTTCGCCGATGCGCGGACTGGAGGCGTTCTGCATCAGCCAGCCTTCATAGTCCATGTCGGTGATCAGTTCCTGCACTGCCTGCAGGCTGTTGTGGCCGAAACAGAACTGCCGTTTGGCATCCAGCCAGGCCTTGAACGCCTGCAGCTTCTCGGCAGCCTTGGGGCTCATGACGTCACTGAGGGCAATGTCGTCACAGACATGGTAAAGCCCCTGTCCTCGCTTCAGTGCCCACGTAGCGAGTTTTTCCAGGGTGGCCGGGCCGATCTCCCGGCGCGGAGTGTTGATGATGCGCAGGAAGGCGTTGTCGTCGTCCGGATTCACCAGCAAGCGCAGGTAGCACATCAAATCCTTGATCTCGCTGCGCGAGAAAAAACTTTTTCCCCCGGATACCTTGTAGGGAATCGACAGACTCTGCAGTTTCATTTCCAGAATCCGTGACTGGAAATTGCCGCGATACAGCACCGCAAAGTCCTTCCACTTCAGACCCTGTTGAAGACGGCGGTGGAAGATGTCGCTGGCAATCCATTCGGTTTCCGCTTCTTCATCGCGCAGGGCGGAAAAGCGGATCGGCTCACCGTAGCCATAATCGGACCAAAGGCTTTTTTCGAATTCGTGGGGATTGTTGGCGATGACCGTGTTGGCGGCTTTCAGGATGCGACCGGTGGAGCGGTAATTCTGTTCCAGCTTGACCACTTTCAGGGTCGGCCAGTCCTGCTGCAATTGCGCCAGGTTTTCCGGGCGGGCACCGCGCCAGGCGTAGATGGACTGGTCGTCATCGCCCACCACGGTGAACTTGCCCGCCGGCAGGGTGAGCATCTTTACCATTTCGTACTGGGCGCCGTTGGTGTCCTGGTATTCATCCACCAGCAGGTACTGGATGCGGTTGCGCCACTTTTCCAGGATGCGCGGTTGTTCGCGGAACATGCGCGCCGGCATCAGGATCAGATCGTCGAAATCCACGGCATTACAAACCCGCAGCATGCGGTCGTAACCGCCGTAGGCCATGGCAGCGCGCAGATCCTCATCGGTCTCGGCGGTACTGACCGCTTCTTCCGGCAGCACCAGGGCGTTCTTCCAGTCGGAAATCCGCTTGTGGATCACATCCACCGCGTCCAGATCCCGTTCCGATTCTCCCTGGCGCAGAATCTCTTTGAGGATTTCCTTGCTGTCGGCGCCGTCGAGGATAGAGAAGCCGCTGCGCAGGCCGCAGGCCTTCAGCTCTGATTTGAGAATACGCAGGCCCAGGTTGTGGAAGGTGGAGACAATCAGCCCGCGGGTCAGGTCCCGGCTCACCAGCGACTGTACCCGCTCTTTCATTTCCCGGGCGGCCTTGTTGGTAAAGGTCACCGCGGCGATATGGCGGGCCGACATGCCCCGTTCCTGGATCAGCCAGGCGATCTTGCGGGTGATCACGCTGGTCTTCCCGGAACCCGCCCCGGCCAATACCAGCAGAGGGCCATCGGCGTAATGCACGGCTTCCTGCTGGCGGGGGTTGAGCTTACTCATAGGGCTCCGGAAAAGCTGGGGGGTGACATCGGGCCGCTATGATACCAGCGATGGCCCTGCACTCCAGACACCTTATGTCGGTTATCATGACGGTTTCCCCGGTAACGGTTTTGCCCATGCGTCTGGACTATTTTCTCGCCCACAGTGCCGGCCTCACCCGCAAGGAGGCCAAACAGCTGATCAGTCGCGGTGCGGTCACCGTGGAAGGTGAGGCGCGCCCGAAAGCCAACCTGCAACTGCGGGACGGGCAGGGTGTCTGGCTGCATGGTGAACCGGTGCAATTGCCGGGCCACCGTTATCTGATGCTGCACAAGCCGGCGGGGGTGGTGTGCTCCACGGATGACCCGGAGCATCGCACCGTACTGGACCTGCTGCCTGCGGAGCTGCGCCAGGATCTGCATCCAGCGGGCCGCCTGGATCGGGACACTACCGGTCTGGTGCTGTTGACCACGGATGGCCAGTGGTCCCACCGGCTCACCTCGCCAAATCACCAGTGCGACAAACGCTACCGGGTAACCTGCGCGGATCCGGTCAGCGACGAAGACCTGCAGGCCCTGCGCGACGGCATCCAGCTGCGCGGTGAAGACCGCCCCACGTTGCCCGCCGGAGCGGACCGTGTGGATGCGCATCAGTTGCTGCTGACCATTCACGAAGGGCGTTACCATCAGGTCAAACGGATGCTGGCGGCGAGGGGCAACAAGGTGGTGGCCCTGCATCGTGAGCAGATCGGCGAGATCGCGCTGGATGTGGCGCTGGCGCCGGGGGAGTTCCGGGCCCTGAGCGAGGAAGAGATTCACAGTCTGTAAGGTTTTCCGCAGGAGCGTCGCTGGCGGCGCGATAAACCCGGTAGCGAGTAACGAGTTTCGAGAAGCGCAAACCTGTCCTGCCTGGCATCCGGTTTGGCCTTTCGAAACGCGCTTCCCGCAACTCGAAGCCGATTGGACCGCCCGCTACGCTCCTGCGGAAAAAACGTAAAGGAGGTTGCCATGACACAGCGCCAATTCGATGCCGTCACCGTGGAAACCGTGCAGGGCGATATCGCCAACCAGCCGGATCTGGATGCCATCGTTAACGCTGCCAACGCCGAGTTACGCATCGGCGGTGGGGTGGCCGGTGCCATTCACCGGGCTGCCGGCCCGGGTCTTGAGCAGGAGTGCATCCCGCTGGGCCCCATTCGCCCGGGCGACGCGGTGATCTCCGCTGGTCACAACCTGCCCAACGCCCATGTGATTCATTGTCTCGGTCCGGTTTACGGACGGGATGAACCGTCGGACCAGTTATTGGCGTCCTGCTATCGACAAGCGCTGATGCTTGCGGACCGGAACGGCATCGCCGGGCTCGGTTTTCCGGCGATTTCTACCGGGATATTCGGTTATCCGTTGGCGGAGGCAGCGCAGGTGGCGTTGCAGACGGTCCGTGATACCGCACCAACCCTGGAAACGGTGCAGCGGGTGCGCTTCGTGCTGTTCAGCGATGCCGACCTTGCCGTTTTCGACAGGGCATTAAAGGAGCTGTAGGAGCGTAGCGCAGTCACGTATCGCATTCCGCGCGGCCCGAGGGAAATACCGTGCTGTCATAGCGAAAGAGGGAGGTGTTCGCCATGCGAGCATAGCTCCTACAAAACAGGGAGAGTCAATGTACGCCGTGATTTTTACCGCCACCGTGGGCGATCAGGACAGCCGCTACCGGAAAATGGCCGGGCAGTTACGGGATCTGGCCATGGCCGATTTCGGTTGCACGGATTTCATCAGCGTCACGGAAGGGGAGCAGGAAATTGCCCTCTCCTATTGGCCGGATGAGGTCTCCATCAAGGCCTGGAAACAGCAGGCCGAACACCGGGTCGCCCAACAGCTGGGCCAGGAGGGCTGGTACACACACTACAAGGTGGAAGTGGTGAAAATCCTGCGGGCCTATGACGGTCCGTGAATCTCCGCCAAGGAGCGTCGCTGGCGGCGCGATCACCAGCGACGTTTAAAGCGAAGCCGCTGTAGGAGTTCCTCTTGAGGGACGAACTCGAGCCTGAGCGAGGGAGCGGGCTTGCGGGTGCCACCAGATCACTCTGGCGACGCCTGGCACTCTTGATCGCCCTGCGGGCGATTTCCACGCTGACGCGTGGTTCGTCCCTCAAGAGGAACTCCTACAGCGGCTTTGTAGATGCCGCGGGGGCCCGCTTAGTTCAACTGCCCCTGCAATTCCATCACATCCACAGTCCGCTCCCGGTTAAGGGGATCGACCAGGGTGCTGGCATCCTGATAGACGCGCGGGGTCTTGTAGAGCATGGCCACCGCTTTGACATGGCTGGGGCAGACATAACGTTCCGGCATTTCCCGCTGCAGCCAGGCGCGCACTTTCGGGGCCTGATCGGAGCCCATCTTGGGAAACAGGTGGTGCTCCACATGATGGCTGAAGTGGAAATGCAGGGGATCGATCCAGCGCCAGGCGCGCACGCTCATGGAATTGTCCACCGGGTGGTTGTTGTCCATCTGCGGGCGCAGCATGTGGTTGGTGAGAATGTAGCTCTGGCCAATGAAGTTGATGATCATCATCGGGATCAACACGGTGAAGATCGCCAGAGGGCCGGACACGATCGCCAGGGCAATCCACGCCGCCATGCACAGGTAGGACTGGAAGATCGCTTTGCCACGATTGAAGCCTTTGAATTCTTCGCGCTTGCGGGTCTGCATGCGCAGCACCAGCTGGCCGTGGAACATGAAGGAATAGAACAGGAACAGGAAGCTGTACCAGGTGCGGCCACCCGGGGCCAGTTTGGTGAAGTTGGCGGTCGCCGGGTGTTTTTCGTAACGGTACAGGGTGCCGAAGGAATCCGGATCCTTGTCGCCCAGGTTGGTATGGGCGTGGTGGGCCACGTTATGCCAGCGGCGCCAGAATTCCGGGGGGACTAGCGCCGGGCCAAAGCCGATCCAGCCGAGGAAGTTCTGCATGCGCTTGCTCATGCCCAGCGCACCATGCAGCACTTCGTGGGCCAGCAGGGCCTGGCAGGCCAGGGTATGGCCGGCCAGGATGGCCAGCAGCAGGTTGCCCCACCAGGGCAGGCTCAGCATCAGGATGGCGGCGATGCTGCCGATGATGATGGCGCTCATGGGAATAAACCACAGGGCGCGCAGCGGACGGGCCTTGAAGGTGGAAGGGCCCAGATCCTTTTTCACTGCGTCGCGGATGGCGCGGGCGTCATCGGCGCCGAAATGACGGCTGTAAGCAGGTTCTTGCATGGGTCATGTCCTTGGCGGTTCAGGCCGGGAAATTCGGATGCAGGCATTCTGGTGAACCGTGGTGCCGGAACGAAGTGCAGGGCTGGACAGAAATCAGTCATTTTCGGACAGGGGCAAAAGTAGCGTATAGTAAGCGCATGAATCACGAGCGCTTTATACAACTGGACCCTGGTACAGGCCGTTCTCCGGTCCCCGTCAACTATGTGCGCAACCTGGTGGAACTGATCGCCGAGGTGGGCGTGGATACCCGGCGGTTACTCTCTCAGGTGGGCCTGAGCGAGGATGAGGTCTATAACCCGGAACCTGCCCTGCGTTTCGAGCAATTCCGCAGGGTCATGGTGGGCGCCCGTGAAATGACCGGTGATCCGGCTCTTGGCCTGGCTCTGGGGCAGCAATTGACCCTCACCGCCCATGGCCTGCTCGGCTATGCCGCCATCAGCAGTGCAGATCTGGGTGATGCCCTGCGGTTGCTGGAGCGTTATTTCCGTACCCGTACCCGCCTTTGTGTTCCCCGCATCGAGCCGTCCCAGGAAGGCGTGCGCTTCTGCCTGGTGGAGAGTGTGCCGCTGGGGGATATCCGTGAAACCTACCTGGAAGTGGTGGTGGCTGCGGTGGTTGGCGGTATCCGTTATCTGCTCGGGGAGCGCTTCCAGGGGGCTGTCCTGGAATTACCCTATGCGGCGCCGGCCCACGCGCAGCGCTATCGGGAATTGCTGGCCATGCCAGTGGAGTTCGGTGCCGACGTGGCGGCGTTGCGGTTGCCCAAGGCGCTGCTCAGCGAGCGTTTTACCCTGTCCGATCCGGCGTCCCGGCAGATGGCCGCGCAGAAATGCGAGGAAGAGCTGCAACGCCTGGAAGCGGACCAGGACTGGGCCAGCCGTGTCCGTGCCCGGCTGATGCAGGCGGAAGGCATGCTGCCCAGTCTGGAACAGCTGGCCAGCAATTTTCACGTTACCTCCCGCACCCTGCGCCGTTATCTCAATGCCCTGGGAGTCAGCTATCGGTCCCTGCTGGAAGAAGTGCGTATGACCAAGGCCATGGGCTATCTGCAGGCCAATATCACCGTGCAGCAGGTGGCCTCGAAACTGGGCTACGCGGACCCCAGCAATTTTGCCCGCGCCTTTCGCAAATGGACCGGCCACCCGCCCAGCCACTTCCAGCCGTAAATTTTTTTACCACAGAGGTCACTGAGATCACTGAGGTAAAACCTCAGGGCGGCCAGCTGTGTGGGGAATGGGTTCCTGTAGGAGTTCCCTTCCAGGGGATGAATCGCGTGACGCGGGGCGGCAACCTGTCTTCTTCAACAAACCCGGCGAAACCGGATTGGGTTTCCCCAATTTCTTTTTCTTTCGCGCTGACGCGCGCGGTTCGTCCCCTGGAAGGGAGCGGCTGCATAAAGGTATTCCCTGGCCTTTTCCCTGTAGCAATCCCTTTCTCATGACGATAGTGTTCCTGTCCGCGTCAGCCGAAAACAGCATCCCATGAGCAACAGCGAACCGGTCCTTCTGGTCAGCCGGCACAACCAACCCCGCGGCAGCTGCCAGCGTGGCCGCATGCAGCGCCAACGGCTGATTCATCGTGCGTCCTACGTGGTGGTGCGTGATCTGGCCGGGCGTGTATGTGTGCAGCAGCGTGCCGGGGACAAGCATTTCTACCCCGGCCGCTGGGACCTGGCTGCCGGCGGGGTGATGCGGCCCAATGAAACCGTGCCACAGAATTTGTCCCGGGAGTTGTTCGAGGAAGTGGGGGTACAGCGGCACTTTTCCCGTTGGCAGTGGTTTTTCTTTGCCAACCCGCAGCACCAGGTCTGGGGTGCCCTGGCGTCCGTGGTGGTGTGCCCGGATGCGGTGTCCCTGAGTGAGGAAGTGGTGGCCATCGACTGGCTGCCAGCCCGCACCGCCTTAGCCTTGACCGACGCCACCCCCGACACCCGCCACGCGCTTTCCTTACTGTTGTCATCGTCCTGCTGAGCGTTTTCGTCCTTGTGGCCGACAGGCTGGCTGGGTAGCGTCTCTTTCTGATGCAGAAGAGGGTGAGGAAGGTATGTCCCAGCGATTCAGTGTGGCCGGCAAGCGAGTATTGATTACCGGTGCCTCCAGTGGCTTCGGTGCCCACTTTGCCATTGCTCTGGCCGAAGAGGGTGCCGACGTGGTGCTGGCGGCGCGGCGGGTGGAAAAACTGGAAGCCACCGCCGAAGCGGTAAGGGCTCTGGGCCGTGAGGCCACCGTGGTACCCATGGATGTGAGTGATCACGCCAGTGTGGAGGCCGCTTTTGCCCAAATGCCGGCGGTGGATGTGGTGGTCAACAACGCCGGCGTGTCCCATGAGGGGCCCACCGACGAGCTCAGCGAGGAAGACTGGGACAGGGTGGTGGATACCAACCTGAAGGGCGTCTGGGCCGTATCCAAGTTTGCCATTCAACAGTGGCGGCGCGATGGCCGTCCGGGCAGCCTGATCAATATCGCCTCCATCCTCGGTCTGCGTGTGGGTGGCCGGGTGGCCCCCTATACCGCCTCCAAGGCGGCGGTGGTGCAGCTCACCAAATCCCTGGCCCTGGACTTTGCCCGCTACAACATCCGTTGCAATGCCATCTGCCCCGGCTATGTGGAAACCGATATCAACCGGGATTTCTTCAATAGTCCGCTGGCGGAAAAAATGCTCAAGCGGATTCCCTATCGCCGCCTGGGGCAGATCGACGAGCTGGTCGGTCCCCTGTTGTTGCTGGCGTCGGATGCGTCGTCCTACATGACCGGTGCGGTGATCGCCGTGGACGGCGGCCATCTCTGTAATACCCTTTAACCTGACCGAGGACAGATCATGGATTTCTCCCTGAGCCCGGAGCTGGAAAGCCTGCGCCAGCAAGTGGCCGCCTTTGTGGAAGCGGAAATCATGCCGCTGGAAAACGACAAGGCCAATTACGACGACCATGAGAATTTCAAGGAAAGCGTGGTCGATGCCCTGCGTGACAAGGCGAAAGCCGCCGGCCTGTGGGGGTTTCAGTTGCCGAAAGAGAGGGGCGGTCTGGATGTGGGCGTGGCGGGTATGGCGGTGCTCTACGAAGAGGCCGCCCGCAGCCCGTTCGGCCCGGTGGTGTTCAACTGTGCGCCGCCGGATGACGGGACCATGATCCTGCTTAACAAGATTCTCGATGACGAGCAGAAAGCACGCTGGTTGCAGCCGATGATCGATGGCAAGGTGCGTTCCGCCTTTGCCATGACCGAGCCCGATGGCGGTTGTGGCTCGGACCCGTCCCTGACCTATACCTCCGCCACCCGGGAGGGGGACAACTGGATCATCAAGGGCCGCAAGTGGTTTATCACGGGCGCAGAAGGGGCCCAGACCTTTATTCTGATTGCCAAGACCAGCGACGACCCGCGCAAGGGCCTCACCGCTTTTCTGTTTGATGCGGACCAGCCCGGCTGGGAAGTGGTGCGGCGTATTCCCATTATGGGGCCGGAGGAGCATGGCGGCCACTGTGAGCTGAAATTCGATGGCCTGGTGATTCCCGACGAGAATCGTCTGCTGGAAGTGGGCGATGGCCTGAAAGTCACCCAGATCCGTCTTGGTACCGCCCGCCTGACCCACTGCATGCGCTGGCTGGGTCTGGCCAAGCGGTGCATGGAAGAGGCTGCCGGTTATGTGGAAAACCGCATGAGTTTCGGGACCACCCTGGCCGAGCATGAGGGTGTGCAGTGGATGCTGGGCGATGTGGCCAAGGATATCGAAGTGGGCCGCCTGCTCACCATGCAGGCGGCCTGGAAGCTGGACCAGGGCGATTTTGCCAAGAAGGAAATCTCCATGGCCAAGATCCATGTGGCCGATACCCTGCACAAGGCCGCTGATACCGCCATCCAGCTGTGTGGTGCCCGTGGCTATTCCAAAGACACGTTACTGGAGTGGTTCTACCGCTACGCACGTCAGGCCCGGCTTGTCGATGGCGCGAGCGAAGTGCACAAAATGGTGCTGTCCCGTTTCTACCTGAAAGAGAAGCGGGAGTTCTTCAAATGGGGTTAATGCCTCTCTGTCCCTAAGTCCCCCTTCTTTCCCTCCCTGCCGCTGCACGCCCCTCCCCTGGCGTGCAAGGCGGCAGCGCTGGTTTTCCTTGCCCGGGTAGATCATCCAGGCACCCCGGCGGCGGTAACCCGTTATCGCTAATCTCTCCCCGTGGTTTGTTGTGTCTGGCGGCGCTCGCCCTGTCCGGACTTTACCCCTGTGCCCGGCCCGCCGGGCCGATCACTAATGTCAATTTTGAGGTGCTTGTTTTTTCATATTTGTGATAGCCTGCAAAAAAATGACGTGATGCGTGTCACGGATTTTGGTCAGTCTCGACGGCCAGAAACGGGCAAAGCCGTAACCGGTCCCATGGACGGGGCGGCCGTCATTAACAATAAAAAAGACGCACTTCTGTGGGGGAAGTTGCGTGGTTGCCATTTAACGGGTTGTGGGGAAATGCATCATGCTGGATCAATACACCAGACAGCTTTATCTGGAGAGGCTTTTTAGGGGGGTGCTTATCATTGTGCCCCTGTCATTGCTGGCCGTGCTGGTGGCGATCCTGATCGCCGGCTGATCCGGCGTCAGGAGCCGGGGTCGGCTCATTGGGTGTCTGCGACGGATTGCCGGTAGCTGAGGGCTTCGCGCAGGTGATCCCGGTCGACGGCGTCGGTGCCGGCCAGATCGGCGATGGTGCGTGCCACCCGGGCACTGCGATGCAGGGCCCGGGCAGACAAGCCCATGCGGGTCATGACATTGGCCAGCCAGTCCCGGTGGGGGCGCAGCAACGGGTCCAGGTCATCGCTGCCCAGTTCCCGGTTCAGGCGTTGCTGACGTCGCCATTGCCGTTGCCAGGCGTCGCGGACCCGGGCGCGTACCATGTCGCTGGTTTCTCCCTGCCGGTCACCCAGCAGTTCCTTTGCTTCCACGGCGGGCACGTCCAGATGCAGGTCAATGCGGTCCAGTAACGGCCCGGACAGTTTGTTCTGGTAACGCTTTGCCTTGTCGCACCGATAGCCACAGCCCTTTTCCGGGTCACCCAGGTACCCGCAGGGGCAGGGGTTCATGGCGGCGATCAATTGAAAGCGGGCGGGGAAAGTCAGTTGTTGGGCGGCACGGGCGATACTCACCTCGCCGGTTTCCAGCGGTTCCCGTAATACCTCCAGCACCCGCCGATCAAATTCCGGCAATTCATCAAGAAACAGGATGCCGTGGTGTGCCAGGGAAATCTCCCCGGGCCGCGGGTGGCTGCCCCCGCCCACCAGGGCCGTGGCGGATGCGGTGTGGTGAGGGGCCCGGTAGGGGCGTTGATGAAACTGGTCGGCCGGACGCGGCTGTTTCAGCGAATGGATGGCCGCCACTTCCAGGGCCTGCTTCGGGTGCAAGGGAGGCACCAGGCCAGGCAGGCGGGAGGCCAGCATGCTCTTGCCGGCCCCCGGAGGCCCGCTGAGCAGCAGGGAATGGCCGCCAGCGGCGGCAATTTCCAGTATCCGTTTGGCGGCGGCCTGGCCGCGGATTTCCGACAGGCAGGCGCCCTGGAACGTGTTGGCTTGCGGTGCGGGATGCGCGTGCTGTGACAGCAGGCTCTGGCCGGTCAGGTGGGCGGCCACCTGGGCCAACCGGTCACCGGCGACGGTAACAGCGCCGGCCAGTGCCGCCTCGTCGGCATTGTCGCGGGGAACAATCAGGGTGCGGCCGGTATGCTGGCAGGCCAGGGCACAGGGCAGCATGCCGGGGACCTGGCTCAGGGCGCCATTCAGCGCCAGTTCCCCGATGAATTCGTACTGGTTACCGTCCAGCTTTCCGAGCTGACCGCTGGCCAGCAGGATGCCCAGGGCAATGGGCAGATCAAAACGGCCACCGTCCTTGGGCAGATCCGCCGGGGCCAGACTGACGGTAATGCGCCGTTGGGGAAACTCAAAACCACTATTGACCAGCGCCGAGCGTACCCGGTCCCGGCTTTCCCGCACGGCGGTGTCGCCCATGCCAACGATGGTGAAGGCAGGCAGGCCCGGCGCCAGATGGGTCTCCACCCGCACTTCCCGGGCCTGGATTCCGAGCGGGGCGCGGCTGTAGAGCAATGCGTGCGTCACGTTTCCTCGCAGAATTCAGGGGTTGCGAGGCAGTGTACGGGGAGGAGGTGGCGCTACGTGTGCGAGGTTGTCGGTGGCAGATGTAGGAAATCAGACTTTCGTAGGAGCGTAGCGAATCACTTGCCCGGAGATACGAGTGACGAGGAGCGAGTTGCGAAAGGCTGGGCTGGTCGGGCTCTTCGAAACTCGTACCTCGTCACTCGCTTTCGGTGGCGTCAGGCGTCCGTCGTTTTCTCCAACTCCGCCACCTGCTTCTCCAGTGCTTCCAGCTTTTCCCGGGTGCGCATCAATACCTGCTGCTGAATATCGAACTCTTCCCGGGTGATCAGGTCCAGTCGGCTGACGGCCTCCGCCAGTACGCTGCGCACATTTCGCTCCACTTCGCTGCGCAGGCCGCCCAGATCGGTGGGCAGGCGCCCGCTGATGTCGGCCATGAGGCGGTCGATAAAGGGTTGGTCGCGCATCTCGAATCTCCATCGGGGGCAGGACCCATGGTTGGCCAGGGCCGCTGGCAATGCGGTCTGTGGCGATGGTCCTTGTATTGGTGGGCGGATGGTAGCACGGTGTCCGGGGGCGCGGCACCGGCGGTGCAGGGCAGAGGCGATGCACCAAGTTGGAACTCGCCCCAAGGTGGTGCGCTATAATGGCGCGCCGAACCGATTCCTTGAATCGGAATCGGTGTGTAACTCCCTGAAAATGTATGACTTTCTAAATCTGGCATGGGTCGTGCACTTGTAGGGTCAGAGCGTTCGAGCAAACTGTGGATCGGGAACCATAACGGGGCTCGAAGTGAAACGGACGACACCGGACGCGGTGAAAGCTGAGGAGAATGAAATGAAACTGGTTACTGCCGTAATTAAGCCGTTCAAATTGGATGACGTGCGTGAAGCACTCTCCGAGATCGGCGTACAGGGCATCACCGTTACCGAGGTGAAAGGCTTTGGACGCCAGAAAGGTCACACCGAGCTGTACCGGGGTGCCGAGTATGTGGTGGATTTTCTGCCCAAGGTAAAAATCGAGGTGGCCATCGCCGAATCCTCTCTGGATCAGGTGATTGAAGCCATCGCGAAAGCTGCCAATACCGGCAAGATTGGTGACGGCAAGATCTTCGTTACCACCCTGGAGCAAGCCATTCGTATCCGTACCGGTGAGACCGGTGAGGACGCGATTTAAAGTTTTACCGTGTTGTAAATCGACCCATGCCAGGGTTTAGAGAACACGCTTCCATTTTCGGAGGGTTGCATTGTGGAAAATCAAATTTTTGAACTTCAGTACGCCATGGACACCTTTTATTTTCTGGTGTGTGGCGCATTGGTAATGTGGATGGCTGCCGGTTTTGCCATGCTGGAAGCCGGTCTGGTGCGTGCGAAAAACACCACCGAAATTCTCACCAAAAACGTGGCGCTGTTTGCCATTAGCTGCATCATGTATCTGGTGTGCGGTTACGCCATCATGTACGGCGGCGGCATCTTCCTGGACGGTATCGAAGCCTTCGATCTGGCCGGTGTACTGAGTGCCTCTGCGGAGAACGGTTTCGACGGCGATTCTGTCTACTCCGGTGCCTCTGACTTCTTCTTCCAGGTGGTGTTCGTGGCGACTGCCATGTCCATTGTTTCCGGTGCGGTTGCCGAGCGCATGAAGCTGTGGGCCTTCCTGGCTTTCGCAGTGGTCATGACCGGTGTGATCTATCCGCTGGAAGGTTCCTGGACTTGGGGTGGTGCCGACGTATTCGGTCTGTACAACCTGGGCGACCTGGGCTTCTCTGACTTCGCCGGTTCCGGCATCGTTCACATGGCCGGTGCTGCTGCTGCCCTGGCGGGTGTACTGCTGCTGGGTGCCCGTAAAGGCAAGTACGGTCCTAACGGTGAAGTGCACGCTATCCCCGGTGCCAACCTGCCGCTGGCGACCCTGGGTACCTTCATCCTGTGGATGGGCTGGTTCGGCTTCAACGGCGGTTCCGTACTGAAGCTGGGTGATGCTGCTAACGCACACTCTGTTGCCATGGTGTTCCTGAACACCAACGCTGCCGCCGCTGGTGGTGCTGTTGCTGCCCTCATCGTTGGCCGCATCCTGTTCGGCAAGGCTGACCTGACCATGCTGCTCAACGGTGCGCTTGCCGGTCTGGTTGCCATCACTGCCGAGCCGTCTACCCCGACTCCGCTGCTGGCTACCCTGTTCGGTGCTGCTGGTGGTGTGCTGGTAGTGTTCAGCATCCTGACTCTGGACAAGCTGAAGATCGACGATCCGGTGGGTGCCATCTCCGTCCACGGTGTGGTGGGTCTGCTGGGTCTGCTGCTGGTACCGGTTACCAACGCTGATGTGTCCTTCTCCGGCCAGATCATCGGTGCCGCTACCATCTTCATCTGGGTATTCGTGGCCAGCCTGATCGTCTGGGGCATCCTGAAAGCCGTCATGGGCATCCGGGTTTCCGAGGAAGACGAGTACGAAGGCATGGACATCGCCGACTGCGGCATGGAAGCCTACCCGGAATTCGTGAAAGGCTAATCCTTTCCCACGATTTCCTTGAAATGACAGGGCGCCTTCGGGCGCCCTTTTTTTGTTTTCAAAAAAGGGGCGCGGAGCCTTTGCAGGGCGAGAAAGGTCGATTAGGCGTTACGAGGTACGAGGAGCGAGTCACGAAAGCAAAGCCCTGCGTCCGCGAAAGCCAGGTTTTCGCTCCTCGCTCCTCGAGACTCGTATCTCGTATCAGAGGCGTTTGTCCTCTGTGCTATGATGCCCCCTTTTCCGCCAGCTGCCTGCCGACACCATGACCGAAACCACTGTTATCCGCCTACGCAAGAATGAAGAGCGCCGCCTCAAAGCCGGCCATCTGTGGGTCTATGCCAACGAGATCGACACCCGCCATACCCCGCTGCGGGATCTGCCCGCCGGCGTTGCCTGTGTGGTGGAAGACAGCCGCGGCAAACCGCTGGGCCGGGCCCTGCTCAGTCCTCATTCACTGATTGCTGCCCGTCTTTACAGTCGGGATGTGAAGCAGGAGCTGTCGCGCAGCTTCTTCAAGAAGCGCATCGAACAGGCTCTGGCTCTGCGCGAAACGCTCTTCGAAGAACCCAGCTACCGGTTGATCTTCGGTGAAGCCGATGGCCTGCCGGGCCTGGTGGTGGATCGTTTCGGTGATGTACTGGTGGTGCAGACCGGCTCCGGTGCCATGGAAGCGCATCTGGAGACCATCGTCAGTGCCCTGGATGCGGTACTCAGCCCCACGCATATCATTGCCAAAAACGAAGCGGCGGCCCGGGAAATCGAGGGCATGGAGCGCTACACCAAGGCATTGAAAGGGGATCTGGTCGACGAAGTCTCGCTCACCGAAAACGGCGCCCACTTTGTGGCACCGCTGGCGGAAGGGCAGAAAACAGGCTGGTTCTATGATCACCGCAGTGCCCGCCAGGCCATGGCGCCATTGGCCAGGGGAGCACGGGTGCTGGACGTGTTTTCCTACTGCGGCGGCTGGGGCGTGCAGGCAGCACTGGCAGGAGCCGAATCAGTGACCTGTGTGGATGCCTCGGAAACTGCCACCGATTATGTGCACCGCAACGCCGAGCTGAACGGGGTGGCGGACAAGGTGGGCAGCATCCAGGGCGATGCCTTTGCCGCCATGAAGCAGCTGATCGCCGATGGCGAAAAGTATGATCTTGTGGTGCTGGATCCGCCGGCCTTCGTGAAACGCAAAAAGGATTTCAAGAATGGCCTGGCCGGCTATCACGCCATCAACGAGCTGGCCCTGCGCCTGATCAAGCCGGGCGGCTACCTGATCTCCGCCTCCTGCTCCATGCACATGCCGGCGGACCGTTTGCTGGAAGTGATCCACAGCAGTGCTCGTCACATTGACCGCAGTGTGCAGGTGATCGGTTATCAGGGGCAGGGGCCGGACCATCCGGTGCACCCGGCCATAGTGGAAACCTCCTACCTGAAAAGCTGGTTCTGCCGGATCAATTTCAGTCTGTAACGGGTGGTTTCTGCAGTGCCTGTCAGGAATGAATGCCAGCCACGTGACGCTCAGGCTGATTGATTAAACGAAAAAGACTCGCCCGGAAACCGGGCGAGTCTTTTTGTTTCCGGGCAAGAGTCTAACCGGCGAAAAGCGCCTGTTTCGCCGCAGCATATTCTTCGGCGAGACGGGCCACCATATCGCCAGTCCTTTCCACCGCGTCGATGGCACCAATCCCCTGACCGCAACCCCAGATATCCTTCCAGGCTTTCTTGTCGGTGTTGCCACCAGAGCCGAAGTTCATGGCGGAGGGATCACTTTCCGGAAGATTGTTCGGGTCCATGCCGGCGTTGATGATGGAGGGCGCCAGGTAATTGCCGTGCACACCGGTGAACAGGTTGCTGTAGACGATGTCTTCCGCGCGGCTGTCCACAATCATCTGCTTGTAGCCCTGGGCGGCGTTGGCTTCTTCGGTGGCGATGAACATGGAGCCGATGTAGGCCAGGTCGGCGCCCATGGCCTGGGCGGCGAGCACGCTGCGGCCATTGGCGATGGAGCCGGACAGGGCCAGCGGGCCGTCGAACCAGGTGCGCAGTTCCTGAATCAGGGCAAAGGGAGACAGGGTGCCGGCGTGGCCTCCGGCACCGGCGGCCACGGCGATCAGGCCGTCGGCGCCTTTTTCGATGGCCTTGCGACCGAACCGGTCATTGATCACATCGTGCATTACCATTCCGCCCCAGCCGTGAACCGCCTGGTTCACTTCCACGCGGGCGCCCAGCGAGGTAATCACCATCGGCACTTTGTATTTCTCGCACAGCTCCAGATCCTTCTCCAGCCGGTCGTTGGAGCGGTGCACGATCTGATTGACGGCAAAGGGCGCGGCGGGCTGGTCTGGATGATCCCGGTCCCAGGCAGCCAATTCCTCGGTAATGCGGTGCAGCCACTCGTCCAGTTGCGACAGGGGGCGGGCATTGAGGGAAGGAAAAGAGCCGATGATGCCGGCTTTGCATTGAGCCAGCACCAGATCCGGGTTGGAAATGATGAACAGGGGCGAGCCCATCACGGGCAGGCGCAGGCGATCAGCGATGGAAGAGGGCAGGGACATGATGGGTTCTCCGCTAATTGATTTACCCTGTAAAATTTACACCGTATAAGTTAAACATCAAGTCCTCTCTGCCCATGTGTCTGAGCGAATCGGTCAGTGCTCCAGAGAGGGGGGGTTAACGCGCATACCCGCATACAGGGTACGCATGATCTTCTCGCGCAGGGTGTCGCCATCCATGCCGCGCAGGCCGCTGGCCAGTTCCAGTACCACAATGCCGTGCAGGGTGGCCCAGAACATGTAGCCGATCAGCTGGGCGTCCCCCTCCAGCAGGCCGGCCTCAATCATCTCACGCACATAGCCCACCATGGTCTCCTGGGCGCGGAGATTGGCTTGACGCAACTCCGGGTAACGTTCTTCGTCGGGTTGCGTGAAAGAAAAGATCAGTTGGTAGGCCGCCGGGTAGGTCTTGGCAAAGGCCACGTAGGCATCCCCCACGGCCCTGGCCTTGGCACGGGCATCCGGGGCCTGCTGCACTGCCTGCTCCAGGCTGGCGGAAAAGCGGTGGAAGGCTTCCGCGCGCACGGTAGCCAGGATTTCGTCCTTGTCCTGGAAATAACGGTAGGGCGTCATCGGGCTGACCCCAAGCGTGCTGGCGATCTGACGCATGGTCACATTCTGGGGCCCCCGTTCAATGAACAGCCGGGTGGCCACATCACAGACCCTGTCGCGGAAAGCGGCAATTTCTTCGTCGGTTTTGGGCTTCTTCGCCAAGGGGGATGCTCCGCTGCCAGGGGGTTGGGCTTACAGTGTAAACGAAGAGCGGGCCGTCACCGAAACCCACTTGCCATATGCCGGTTGGGTGAACAGTGACATCCTCCCTTGGGCCGTTCGGACTCTGTGGTTATGATGCCAGTGTCTTGGCAGGGGAATGGCTGTGAGCCGAATCTTGATTGTGGATGATGAGCCGCGCATCGCGGAGCCGTTGATGTTTGCGCTGGAGCGCGAGCATTTCGCGGTGGACCACGTGCCGCTTGGGCAACAGGCTCTGGAGCATCTCGCCAGCCGGGTGTTTGATCTGGTGGTGCTGGACGTGGGGTTGCCGGACCTGAACGGTTTCGACGTACTCAAACAACTACGCCAGTCCAGCCAGGTGCCGGTGCTGTTTCTCACCGCCCGTCAGGATGAAGTGGATCGCATCCTCGGGCTGGAGCTGGGTGGCGACGATTATGTGACCAAGCCGTTCAGCCCCCGCGAAGTGGTGGCCCGCATTCGTGCCATTCTCAAACGGCTTGCTCCCCACGGGGAAGCGCGCGCCACCGACCTGTGGAAGCTGGACGAAGCCGGTGCGCAGATTTTTTTTCGTGGTACCGCGCTGACGTTGACACGCTCCGAATTCCGCATCCTTTCCGCACTGCTTAAACATCCCGGGCAGGTTTTTACCCGGTCGCAATTGCTGGATATTTGCGACAGTGATGAAGACAGTTTCGAGCGCAGTGTGGATACCCATATCAAGACCCTGCGAGCCAAGTTGCGACCGCTGGATGGCGAGAGGCTTATCGCCACCCGTCGTGGCATCGGCTACTACCTCGAGAGCCATAGCCAATGAAACTCGGGCAGCGCTTGCTGGTGTTCTATTTCCTGATTCTGGGGGTGGTGAGCTGGTTTGTGCTCGATCTTGTGTTCGGTCAGGCCAAACCACTGGTGCGCCAGTCCGCCGAAGAAACCCTGGTAGATGCGGCCAACCTGCTGGCGGAAATTGTTGCCGAGGATGCGGAGAGCGGCGAGATCGTGATTACCCCTTCACTGCGCCAGGCCCTGAATCGTTATGCCGGGCGTACACCGGATGCGGATATCTGGGGCCTGAAAAAAGACCGTATCCATACCCACATCTATATCACTGGTCCCACCGGTACCGTGTTGTTCGATTCCCGGGGCAAGGATGAAGGTGAGGACTTCTCCCGCTGGAATGATGTGCATCTGACTCTGCAGGGTCGCTACGGGGCACGTACTACCCGCACGGACCCTGAGGACCCGTCTACCTCGGTCATGTATGTGGCCGCCCCGATCCGCCACAGCGGCAGCCTGATCGGGGTCATCAGCCTGGGCAAACCGGGGCGTGCCATCGAGCCTTTTGTGCAACGGGCGGAACGGCATCTGTTGCTGTATGGCGGTGCGGCCCTGTTCGGCTGTCTGCTGCTGGGGGGACTGCTGGCCTGGTGGCTCAGCCGTCGGGTCAATCGCCTGCGAGGCTATGCGGAGGCGGTGGCCAATGATGAGCGCCCGGCGCCGCCGGCATTTCGTGGCAACGATGAGATCCGCGCTCTGGCCGATGCCGTTACGGCCATGCGTCGTCGACTGGAAGAGCGTGCGCGGCTGGAAGATAACGTCAGCCTCCTGACCCATGAAATGAAAAGTCCGCTGGCGGCGATCCGTGGCGCCGGAGAAATTCTCCAGGATGAGATCCGGGATCCATCACTGATCCGCTTTACCGATAACGTGATTCATGAAAGTCAGCGGCTCAGCGATCTTCTTGACCGGCTGCTGGCCATGGCCAGACTGGAAAAGCTGGAAAGTCTGCCGGACCGCAAGCGTCGCGTCTCAATTTCCCCGTTGGTGGAAGAATGGCAGCGCAGCCGCTATTCGTTATTGGCAGAAAAACAGCTGGATGTGAGTGTCGCTGGCAGCGACCTTCAGGCAGAAGCCGATACCCTCAAACTGGCCCTGTTCAACCTGCTCGATAATGCGCTGCGTTTTGCCAGTGCGAGAACCACACTCGGGGTACAGGTGGAAGGCAACGCACTGAGCGTGACAAACATTGGCCCGGCGATACCAGACTATGCGTTGGCGCGCGTCACCGAGCGCTTCTATTCCCTGCCGGCCCCGGGCCATGACAAAAGCTCCGGCCTGGGCCTGGCGATGGTCAACGAAATCGCCACCCTCCACGGCGGCAGCCTGACACTGGCAAACACCGACAACGGTGTCCGCGCCACCCTGACCATCCCCCAGCACTAACATTTCTACAAACCCGCTGTAGGCGCTCCTCTTGAGGTGCGAACCGCGCTTGCGAGGAAACCGCCCGCAGGGCGATCAGGCCTTTCAGATATCGGTAGATCTTTCCAGAATAGATTGCTACCGGATCGGATCTTCCATCGCATTCGGCTTCGCCCCTCAAGAGGGGCTCCAACGACCAAGGTTTGGAGTTTGTTTTTCCTTGTGGCATCTCACTCCTCGCTCCTCGCTCCTCGCTCCTCGCTCCTCGCTCCTCGCTCCTCGCTCCTCGCTCCTCGCTCCTCGCTCCTCGCTCCTCGAAACTCGCTTCCCCACACAATCCCCACAAAACCCTCAACCTGGCTTCGCACACTGGTCTCTCCATATGAGGGAGAGGAACCATGCGACCCAACCTGTTACTGAAAATGCTCACGATAGCCGGCCTGCTCATGGTGCTGGTGATTCCCCTGTTGATGATCCAGGGCAAGGTACGCGATCGCAGCCAGGATGCCTGGCAGGTCAAACAGCAAATCGCTCGTCAGGTCAGTGGCGAACAGCAAATCAGCGGCCCGGTCATTGTTACCCAGCGAATCCGCAAGCAACTGGTGGAAAAGACGGATTGTCGCCGCGGCGAAAGCTGCACGGTGGTGGAAAAACGCCCCGTACTGGAGAGCCAGATTCCCGATGCCCTGAATGTGGATGGCCAGTTGCAGACGCAGATGCGTTACCGGGGGATCTATGGCACACCGGTCTATCGCAGCCTGTTGCATCTGGAAGCGGTGTTTCCTGCCAATTGGCAACAGGTCAAGCAGCCGGAGCAAGTCCTGGCGTCGCGGCCATCCTTGCTGGTGCTGCAGATCAGTGATCTGCGCGGTCTGGTGGAGCGGCCGCAGATCCTGGTCAACGATGTGCCTCTGGCGCTGGTGGAAACCGAACAGTTGCCCTCCGGGCTGGGTGCCAATGCGGTGGCAGTGCAATTGCCGGATGACCTGTCCGGTGCCTTCACCGTCAAGGTGCGGTTAAACCTGAACGGCACCGAATCCCTGGCAACACTGCCGCTGGCCAAGGAAACCCGCATTGGTCTGCGTGCGGACTGGCCGCACCCGAGTTTTGAGGGGCTGGTATTGCCCGTGGAAAGAGAAATTAACGCGGAAGGCTTCAGCAGCCAGTGGCGCACCAATAGCCTGGCGGCGGCCAGCGCCATTCTCTGTGCCCGCGGTGATGGCGCCTGCGGTGACGCTAACCAGGCGCTACGGGTAAGGCTGGTGCAGCCGGTGACCGGATTGCTGTCCAGCGAACGTGCTCTGAAATACAGCTATCTGATTGTCGGCCTCACCTTTGCCGCCTTTTTTCTGTTTGAAATATTGCGCCGTTACCCATTGCACGCCATGCAATATCTGCTGGTGGGTCTGGCGCTGGCCATGTTCTACCTGCTGCTGGTAGCGCTCAGTGAGCATATCGATTTTGCCCTGGCCTACCTGGCCGCAGCGTTGTCGTGTTGTGCGTTGATCGGCGTCTACCTGATGGCAGTGTTGCGATCACTCCAGGCAGGGTGGAGCTTTGCGGTCAGCTTGTTACTGGTGCAGGGGCTCATCTACGGCATCCTGATGGCGGAAGATTACGCCTTGCTGTTGGGGGCTCTGTTGTTATTTGCCGCTCTGGCGATGGTGATGCTGGTTACTCGCAACCTGGACTGGTATGCCTTTGCCGTCCTGGGCAAGGCCGTGGCAAAAGCAAAAGCGGCACAGGCGGAACCGAATGAGCCCTAGTCGCATCGTGCGTTTACTGAAGGCCAGTCGACGCTATCCCTCCCAGCGTCTTGGTTTGCTGGAACGGGCCCTGCGCCTGTGCCAGCAGGTCCTGGCCGCGAACGCCGGGGATTGTGACGCCCTGCTCTGGCTGGGGATTATCTGGTGGCAACTGGGAGCAACCCATCGGGGCAGAGCCATCCTGAACATCGTGAGATTGGGCGAAGGAGATGTTGGTGTTTGTTTTCCTGAACCTTCTTGTTGGTCGGGGAAATAGGGAAAACGATGAGAAAACATCAGTAAATTTGTGAATATTGTGGTTTTTTTACAATTAGGTTACTACTTGATGAGGACCAGGGGAGCTATGAAGGCTCAGGAAGGCCTTGGCCCTTTTTTATTAATCAGGGAGAAAGGTATGAATAAGAAAACTTCAGTGTTTGCGGTTGCCGCGCTTGCCGGTGCCATCAGCCAGACTGCCATGGCTGAAGCGCCTTCTTTCAATTACGTGCAGTTCGACTATGTTGTATCCGGTGACTCGGAAATCAGCGAGGGAGGCGTGTCTGAGTCGTTTGATCTTGAGCAGGGCTTCGGGCTGCAGGGCGGTTTCGAAATCGGTGATTATGTGATGGTCATGGGTCGCCATGTGTCGCTGGACTATGAAGACGACGAGGACTTTTTCGTCGAAGCAGATAATGTCGTTTTTAACGATATGACGTTCATTGGTGTCGGTGCGCATTTGCCGGTTGCAGATATGATCGCGCTTTACGGTGCGGTTGGTTTTAGCCGCCCAACCTTCACGGGCTTTGCAAGTGAAGGTTATGGCCTGGAGGTCGGCGCCCGAGCCAACTTCGAAATGGTGACCGCATCACTCTGGTACAACATGGGTAATACCGATACCAAGGTTGATACAGATGGATTGGCCGGTACAGAGTCGCTGGATATCGACCCGGAAATGCTGGGCCTCGATGTGGCCATTTCCTTTGCCCCGGACGCGCCTGAGCTGGTGCTGGGGTACGTTGATGCGACCCATGAAATAGAGGGTGACAACTTTGAAGTTGATGTGGATTACGATCACTTCTCCATTGGCGTAAGAAAATCCTTCTGATCGCCCTGACACGGGATCCGCTTGCGGATCCCGTTTTTCTTTATTGGCAAAAAACGTTCTTTCGCCATTTCCTGATCGATAACCTGTTTTTAAAAAAGAGGCCGCGCTCCATCCAGGAGTGCGGCCTCTTTGTTTCCAGTGTCGAAGTGTTATTCCGCGAATGATCAACTATCCACGGTTAATTATTCACTGCCTTTCCCATAGGCCCGCAAAAACAACTCCACGACCTGTTCCGCATGGGGCTGCGCTTCGCTGGCCGTCATCGGTGGCTGGTAGCCAATCATGACGCGCATATGCTGGCAGCCCTGCAGCAATGCAAAGAAATTTTCCGATGCCTGTTTGGGGTCCGTAACCTCAAGCTGGCCGGCAGCGTTGGCGCTGCGGATCAGGTTTTCCATGGCAGTAAGCGTGCGCTGCGGGCCCGCCTCGAAAAACAGCCGTGACATTTCCGGATCCTGCGTGGCCTGGCTGTTCATCAGCCGTTGCAGTTTGAGCGTATCCGGGCTGTGGATCAGCTCAAGGAAGCCCAGGCCGATCTTGGTGAGGGTGGTGCGCAGGGGCTGATTGCCATCCAGCTCGAAGATCGGCACTGGTAGCATGTTCTGGCATTTCGCCTCGATGGCCGCGGAAAATAACGTTTCCTTGTCGCTGAAATGGCTATAAACCGTCAGTTTGGAAACCCCGGCTTCCTTGGCCACCGCATCCATGCTCGTGCCTGCAAACCCTTGGGAGAGAAAGAGTTTCTCTGCCGCATCCAGGATGGCAGCACGTTTGGCCGGATCCTTTGGGCGGCCACGGGCGGCTGGGGTTGAGGTATCAGTCATCGCACTCACATTTCAATACTGGACGGTTTAGTTTAATAAAATTACTATACTCGACAGTATAGCATAAAGGGAAGGCAACCTCGGTGGCTTTCAAGGTAAACACGGGTTAGCAAAGGGTAGAGGGTAGCTGCCATGTTTCGTTCACTGTTGATACCGGGTCTGGTCATCGGAGTCGTTGGGGCTCTCGGCCTACAGGGCTGTTCCGATGCGGAATCCGGCAAAACCGAAGCACCGCGTCCGGCGCTGGTGGTCCAGCCGCTGACCGCCGGAGCCAGCCAGGACGTATTCCCCGGGGAAGTGCGAGCCCGCTACGAACCGGAGCTGGGTTTTCGCATTGCCGGCAAGATCAGCCAGCGCAAGGTGGACGTGGGCGATCGCGTCAGCAAGGGCGATGTGCTGGCCACTCTGGATACCGATGATGTGAACCTGCAGCTGGATGCAGCCCGTGCCCGCTTTGCCTCTGCCCAGGCCGATCACAAGCTGGCCCGCAGTGAGCTGGACCGCCACCAGGCCCTGCTTGAACGTCAAGTCATCAGCCGCTCCCAGTATGACAGTGTGGAAAGCCGCTTCGACGCGGCCGAGGCCCAGCTGCGTCAGGCCCGCGCCAACCTGAATGTGGCCCGCAACCAGACCGACTATGCCACGCTCAAGGCACCCAGGGACGGGGTGATTGCCCAGCGTCTGGCCGAGGCCGGTCAGGTGGTGGCTGCCGGTCAGCCGGTGTTTGTGCTGGCAGTGGATGGCGACCGGGAAGTGCGTATCGATTTGCCGGAGCAGGACGTGGGTCGGTTTGTGATCGGTATGCCGGTGGCCATCGAGCTGTGGTCCCGCAAGGGCAAGGTATTCCCCGGCACCCTGCGGGAATTGTCCCCGTCGGCGGATCCGCGCTCGCGCACCTTCGAGGCCCGGGTGGCCTTCGATAACGACGACGTGGGCGCCGACCTGGGCCAGTCCGCCCGCGTGGTGGCCAGCGGGGCCGCCGGCAATGGTGTGCTCACGCTGCCTCTTGCGGCAGTGACTGCGGAGGGGGAGAAGCGCTATGTGTGGGTGGTAAACCCGGAAGATGCCAGCCTGATCAAAACCCCGGTGGAAACCGGTGCCTATGGGGCGGAAACCATTCCGGTGCTGTCCGGGCTGCGCGCGGACGCCTGGGTGGTGGCGGCAGGGACGCATTTGCTGCGAGAGGGGCAGACGGTGATTCCCGTGGATCGCCAGAACCGGCAGATTGACCTGGCGGCAGCAGACACGCCGGCCCCGGCCGATGATGCCGGGACGGAAAGCGAATAGGGAGCGCCACCATGTCATTCAATCTCTCGGAATGGGCGCTGAAAAACCGCGCCCTGGTGCTCTACGCGATGCTCCTGCTCGGTGCCATGGGGGCCATTTCCTACGCCAACCTGGGGCAGAGCGAAGATCCGCCGTTCACCTTCAAGTTGATGACCATCAATACCCAGTGGCCCGGTGCCAGCGCGGAAGAAGTCTCCCGGCAGATTACCGAGCGAATCGAAAAGAAATTGATGGAAACCGGCGACTTCGAGCGGATCACGTCCTACTCCCGTCCCGGTGAATCCCTGGTCATGTTCATGGCCCGGGACGAAATGCGCTCCAAGGAAATCAAGGATCTCTGGTACCAGGTGCGCAAGAAAGTGGGCGATATCCGTCATACCTTGCCCCGGGATGCACAGGGGCCGTTCTTCAACGATGAATTCGGTACCACCTTCGGCAATATCTATGCGCTGACCGGCCCGGGGTTCGACTACGCCATCATGAAAGACTACGCCGACCGCCTGCAGCTGGCCCTGCAGCGCGTGGAGGACGTGGGCAAGGTGGAGCTGGTCGGGCTGCAGGACGAAAAGATCTGGGTGGAAATTTCCAACACCAAGCTGGCGTCCCTGGGCATTCCCCTGGTCACCGTGCAGCAGGCATTGCAGTCGCAGAATGCGGTGGCCGACGCCGGCTTTTTTGAAACCCCCAGCAGTAGAGTGCGGCTACGGGTATCCGGGGAATTCACCAGTGTGGACGATATTCGCCAGTTTCCCATCCAGGTGGATAACCGCACCCTCAAGTTGGGTGACATTGCCACCGTTTATCGCGGCTTCAGTGATCCGCCCCAGCCGCGCATGCGCTTTATGGGCGAGAACGCCATCGGCATTGCCGTGTCCATGAAAGACGGCGGAGACATTCTCAAACTGGGTGAAAACCTGGACAAGGCTTTTGCCGAGCTGCAGAAGAGCCTGCCGCTGGGCATGGAACTGCGCAAGGTCTCTGATCAGCCGGCAGCGGTGGAGGCCGGGGTCGGCGAGTTCGTACAGGTGCTGATGGAAGCCCTGGTCATCGTGTTGCTGGTGAGTTTTTTCTCACTGGGCTGGCGCACCGGTATGGTGGTGGCGTTGTCCATCCCGCTGGTGCTGGCCATGACCTTCGCGTCCATGAAGTATTTCGATATCGGCCTGCACAAGATTTCCCTGGGGGCACTGGTACTGGCCCTGGGTCTGATGGTGGACGATGCCATCATTGCGGTGGAAATGATGGCCATCAAGATGGAGCAGGGGTTCAGTCGCCTGAAAGCGGCCGGCTTTGCCTGGAAAAGCACGGCGTTTCCCATGCTCACCGGCACCCTGATCACCGCCGCCGGGTTCCTGCCCATTGCCACGGCGGAATCCAGCACCGGTGAATATACCCGCTCGATCTTCCAGGTGGTGACTATTGCCCTGCTGGCTTCCTGGATCGCCGCGGTAGTGTTCGTGCCGTATCTGGGGGAAAAACTGCTGCCCAACCTGGCCAAGCGGGATGCCAGCGGGGATGTGCACGATCCCTATCAGAAACCCTTTTATCAGCGTTTCCGTGGCGTAGTGGAATGGTGCGTGCGTTATCGCAAAACGGTCATTGGTCTGACCGTGGGTATCTTCGTGTTTTCCCTGCTGCTGTTCAGCCTGGTGCCCCAGCAATTCTTCCCGGCGTCCAACCGGCTTGAGTTGATGGTGGACATGAAACTGGAAGAGGGCGCGTCGCTGGCCGCCACCCAGGAGCAGGCCCTGCGTCTGGAAGCCATGCTTGGCGAGAATGAACAGATCGAGAATTACGTGGGCTACATGGGCAGTGGTTCGCCACGTTTTTACTTGTCGCTGGATCAGAAGTTGCCGGCAGCGTCGGTGGCCCAGTTCGTTATCCTGACCCGCAATATCGAGGATCGGGAACAGGTGCTGAGCTGGCTGGAGGAAACCCTGCGGCGGGATTTCCCCACCGTACGCAGCCGTGTGTCGCGGTTGGAAAATGGTCCGCCGGTGGGTTACCCACTGCAGTTCCGGGTCTCCGGGGAGCACATTCCCCAGGTGCGGGAACTGGCCCGGCGGGTAGCGGCCCAGGTCCGCGATAATCCCGACACCCAGAACGTGCACCTGGACTGGGAAGAGCCCAGCAAGGTGGTGCGCCTGAACGTGGACCAGGACCGGGCCCGGACGCTGGGAATTACCACTGCCGATCTGTCCACGGCCCTGCAGGCATCCCTCTCCGGGGTGGCGGTGAGCCAGTACCGGGAAGATAACGAGCTGATCAATGTGGAAGTGCGCGGCGACAGTCACGAACGCCACGCTCTGGGTTTGCTTGGCAACCTGGCAGTACAAACGCAAAGTGGCCGCAGTGTGCCCCTGAACCAGATTGCCACCCTGGAGTATGGCTTCGAGGAAGGGATTATCTGGCATCGGGATCGACTGCCCACAGTGACCATCCTGGCGGATGTGAAGGGCGATGCCCTGCCGGCCACCCTGGTCAATCAGATCATGCCGCAGCTGGAAGATGTGCGCGCCGACTTGCCGCCGGGCTACCTGTTGGAAGTGGGTGGCACCGTGGAGGAATCCGCCCGTGGGCAGAAATCTGTCAATGCCGGCATGCCGCTGTTCATCCTGGTGGTGATTACCCTGCTGATGCTGCAGCTGCGCAGCATGCCGCTGTCGCTGATGGTGTTTATCACTGCGCCGTTGGGGCTGATCGGGGTGACCTTCTTCCTGCTGATTTTCCAGAAGCCATTCGGGTTTGTGGCCATGCTTGGCACCATCGCGCTGGCGGGCATGATCATGCGGAATGCGGTGATCCTGGTAGACCAGATCGGCCAGGATATGGATCAGGGACTCAGCACCTGGGATGCCATCATCGAATCCACCGTGCGCCGTTTCCGGCCCATTGTCCTGACTGCGCTCACTGCGGTACTGGCCATGATCCCGCTGTCACGCAGTGTCTTCTTCGGCCCCATGGCAGTGGCGATCATGGGCGGATTGATCGTGGCGACGGCACTGACTCTGCTGTTCCTGCCGGCCCTCTATGCCGCCTGGTTCCGGGTCAAGGAAGAACACGCCCCCGCCGGGCACAACGAACGCTGATGAAATGCCGGTCATCACCGGCTTCCCCTTGGCCCCGGTTCTTCCGGGGCTTTTTTTTGGCGAAAACGCCCACGGTTTTTGAAAAGGTAGGGTGCACTGAGCCAGGGTTCAAATCCTTCAGAAAGATCCCCTGTAGGAGCGTCGCTCGCGGCGCGATAACCCGGCGCTGGCGAGTTACGAGAAACGAGTTTCGAAAGTCAAAATCTGCAAGTTGCGAAGTCAGGTTTTCGCTCCTCGCTCCTCGTTTCCCGCAACTGGGCTATCGTGGTGCCACCTCGATAGTCAGCGCCTCGCTCCGCCCCTGATGCGCGGCCCTGACACAGCGCAGGCTGAATGTTCCTTCCCGATCAAACCGCCACGGCAACGTCACCGTGCTGCCCGGTTCACTCAGGCGGGTGTTGGGGTAATCCTTGCGCAGATCCGGCATTAATTTATGTATCAGCGCCTGGTCGCGCAGGGCCGCGTCATCGCCCAGGGCAAACAGGTGCCAGTCATCACTGCGGTTTGTCAGGCGTAACCGCACACTGTGTTGATGCGGGATATCCAGGCGGCTTGGGGTCCAGGAATTGTAAAAATTCACGGACACGATGGGGAAATCTGCCGGGTTTCGCAGTGCTGTGCCCGCCGCCATGGGGATCTCGTCTGGCAGAAAGCCATGGGCCCCGCTACCCTGCGATAGAGACAGCGTGCCGGCCAGCAGTAAAACAACAGGGTATTTCAGTCGGTCAGGCATGGCATCGTGAATGAAGTGGAGGGATCTCTGTGAGAATAAGAATACGTGTTTTGTTGATGGCGTGCCTGTGCGCGTGGATGGCGTCGGCCAGTGCCGCTCCCCTCACCGTGGCCGTGAAGGCCTCACCGCCGTTCAGCTTTCAGAATGGGGATCGCTGGGATGGTGTGAGCGTGGAGCTATGGGAGCAGGTTGCTAAAAACGCGGGTTATGAGTATCGCTTCCGCCCCTATAAAACCGTGGCGGAAATGCTGACGGCGGTGGAACTGGGCCAGGCGGACGTGGCCATCGGTGCCATCAGTGTCACCGCCGACCGGGAGCGGCGTCTGGATTTTACCCAGCCCATGTATCGCGCCGGCTTGGGCATTGCCACCCGCACCGAAGCCAGCGGCTGGATGGCGACCCTGCACGGCCTGTTTTCCTGGAAGTTTTTCTCCGCCGTGCTGGCCCTGGGCCTGGTGTTGCTGCTGGTGGGGTTGCTGGTGTGGCTGTTCGAGCGCAAGAAGAACCCGGAGCAGTTTGGCGGCTCCGCCGGCCAGGGGATCGGCAGCGGCTTTTGGTGGTCCGCAGTGACCATGACCACCGTGGGCTATGGTGACAAGGCACCGGTCAGCGCCGGTGGCCGGGTCGTCGGCCTAGTGTGGATGTTTGTCAGCATCATTACCATTTCCGGTTTCACCGCCGCCATTGCCTCCAGTGTTACCGTTAATCAGTTACAGACCCGGGTGGCCGGGGCCGGGGATCTGCCCAGAGTGGAAACCGCCGTGGTGGAGGCCACCAGTGGTGAGCAATGGCTGGTGGGCGAAGGGCTCAACTACCGGACCTATCCGAATCTGGAGAAAGCCATGCGTGCGGTGGTGCTCGGTGAGGTGGATGCCTTGGTATCGGATGCCCCGGTAATGCGCTACATGCTGCGCGAGCGTGAGGCTTCCCAGGTGCTGGTGTTGCCCAAGCTGGTCCGGGAAGAAAGCTATGCATTTGCCGTGGCCAATGGCAGCCAGCTCCGTGAGCCTATCGACCAGGCCATGCTCGAAATTCTCCCTTCCGAGGAATGGCGCAAGGTACTGAACCGCTACCTGGGTGCCGACCAGTAGCCTCTGACCTCATCCCTCACAGGCCTCAGGCGTCGCTGTCATTGCCAAACAGCGGCGCCAGACTGGCCAGTTCTTCTTCCAGATTCCAGTGCATTTCCCGTGCGGTGACATTCAGCAGCACCAGCGCATTGATGGGGGCATCGGAGGTGCGCTTGCCGCGCAGACGCCGCGTAAAGCAGCGGTTCAATTCATTGAGCGCCGCATAGCGTGCATTCAGTTCTGCCAATGGGTCCTGGCTATCCAGGCGATCCGCCATATGCTGTTGCAGCAGGAAGAGGCTGGCGGAACGCACCAGGGTTTCACTGGCGCTGCTGAGGGGCAGATGGAACCGGGCCATGGGCCGCAGGAAGCGGGTATGGGGGCAGTCACTGAGAGCGCAGATCAAACCGAACAGTGAACTTAACGCCCGCTGCAGCGTGGTGGTCTGCCGGTACTGACGCTGCGGGGTGTCCACTTCCACGGTAACAGTCTGAAACGAGTCACCCAGCGCGGATTCCGGCAACAGAAAAGCCAGATTGAGGGCGATGGGGCAGTAGCGATGTGTCTCCTTGTTCAACGGGCAGTGGCTGCACTGATGATAAGTCAGCGCTGCCCAGGCCGGCGGCGAGAAACGGTCGGGGATGGCGATGGCATCATCGACAAGCTCGATGGGAATGCGTTGTTGAACGCCTTCCGGTGTGGTGAGGGTGTACACATAATCAGGCGGCATGGACGTTGTCAGACTGCTTCAACGGCAGCTTGATGATGAAGGTAGTGCCCGTGCCAGGTGTGCTTTCCACAGTCATGATGCCGCCATGGTGGCGAATGATGTCATGACAGATCGACAGGCCGAGCCCGGTCCCCTTGCCGATGGGCTTGGTGGTGTAGAAAGGTTCGAAGATCTGTTCCAGATGCTCGCCCGGAATCCCGGGTCCGTCATCGGTAACCGTCAGTGTGCACCACGCGTCATCACAGTCCGCGGCAATGGTGATGGTGCCTTTACCCTCAATGGCCTGTGCCGCGTTGACGAACAAATTCATGAACACCTGGGAAAGCTGACTCTCCGAGCCGGGAATCAGTGGCAGGGATTCCAGATTGGCGTGGCTGACATGAATGCGGTTTTTCAGTTCATGCTTGGCCAGGTTCAGTGACGTGGCGATGCAGGTGGCGATGTTGGTCGGAGAGAAGTGTTCCGGCTGATTGTGAGAGAAGTTTTTCAGATCGCGGATAATTTGTTTGATGCGCTCAATGCCCTCGCTGGTTTCGTCAATCAGCGCCGGGTGGTCTTCCAGGATAAAGCGCAGTTTTTTTGCCTCGATCTTCAGGCCCGCCTCGGATTGCAGAAATTGCTCAAATTTTTCTGCGCTGATGCGCTTTTGCAATCCGGTGATCACCTTCGACATGGTGTCCAGGTATTCCCGGGAACGGTTCAGATTGGAAGACAGCATGGCAATCGGATTGTTGATCTCGTGGGCGATGCCCGCGGAGATCGTGCCAAGCGACGCCATTTTTTCCGAGTGCAGCAGCATGGTTTCCACATGGCTGAGTTTCTGGTCTTTCTCTTTCACTTCCTGAATCAGTTGATTGTTCTCGGTTTTGATATCGGTAATGTCCGTACCAAAATAGATAAAACCGTCATCCTCGTCGGAAATATAGGAAAGCGGAAACAGGAACATGTTCATCCAGTAAAGGCTGCCATCTTCCCGCTGGTTGCAGACTTCCCCATTCCAGACTCCGGACGCCGCATGCTTGCATTGCATCATGGGCAGGCCGCTGTCCTGGCTGTCCGGGTGATGGATGCTTTCGTGTTGACCGATCAACTGGGAAAAGGCGTGACCGCTGAGAGACAGAAACTTGCCGTTGGCAAAGGTAATGGTGCCCCGGTTATCCGTGGTCAGCACACAGTATTCATCGATGATCCGCGCCAGGGGGCCGAGCAGGGTCTTGTTGAGTTTGTACTCATCCGCATTCACTTCGATCAAATGCAGCTTGCGTCCGAAACGGTTATCCGTCAGGGACGCAAACTCCGACAACTTGGCTTCCACATTGATGGACGTCCGGTAGGTCTTGTAGAGAAAGAAGATGATGATCAGAAGAATAACGGTGGAAGACACCAGGAAAAGGCCCTGTGCTTCCATGCCGAAGCCGATATCGGCTTTGCCAAGAATGCTTTCCATGAAACGTGTCGTCCTGTATTCGGCTAGCGGCGGTTAGCCCTCGTAGCCAAGACTGCGCAGGGTCTGGCGTTGTTCGCGAACGGTCTCCGCCAGGATGCGGTTTTCCAGCAGGATATCGCGGAACTTGAGGCCTTCGCGAATATTGCCCAGCAGTTGTTCGTCATCCCAGGGCTTGGGAATAAAGCGGAATGCGCCGGCCTTGTTGATGGCAGACATGACCGTTTCGATATCGATGACCCCGGTGAGCAGAATGCGGATGGTATCGGGCTGCAGGTCACGGAGTTCCTGCAGCAACTCCAGGCCATTCAGCTCGGGCATCATGTAATCGGTAATCACCGCATCGAAAACCGTGGTGCGGGCCCGGCGCAGGGCTTCCCGGGGATCCTGGTAGGTTTCCACGTCCCAGTCGGTGTACATGTTGATGGTCCGTTTGAGGGCCTTGAGGATGTAATCCTCATCATCAACGAGCATGACCTGATACATATTCTTATCCTCATTCATGCAGCTCCGGGCGTGGCAAAACCGGGTGAAATAGCAGGAATCGCCCGCCGGACCGTCACCTTTGACGATACCCGCGGGTCTCTGCGCTGACAATTGATGGCAGGTTGAGGAAGGTTCCGGTCATGCTGCCTGTTCTGCCGTTTGTCCGGCATGGACAAAACAGCGGCAAATCAGGGGGAAAACGCCCCGGTAACCGAGGCATTGCAAGGCGTTATGCAGGGAGTCTTCCCCATATGCAAAAAGCGGGAAGGTTCACGAATGGCGCGCTAACGGACGGTGGTAATCGCCTTAGTCACAGAACCGGTGGCAATCAGGCGCTCTTCGCCGCTGGCATTGACCGCCAGGGCTTCCGCCCGCATGGCCGCCAGGGTGCGGCCCAGACGATCCAGCCGGGCGCGAATCACCACGGTTTCCCCTTTCATGGCCGCACGCAGCACACTGCTGTGGGTTTCCACCGTCACCGGTTGCTGGTCGGCGGATAACGACGGCACCACGGCAAAGAAGCAGGCCACGTCCATCAGTGCATAGACGATGCCGCCGTGCAGGGCACCCATGGGATTGGTGGTGAACTCGTTGACCGTAAAACGCACCTCACTGCGACCTTCGCCGGCGCTGAGCAGTTCCAGTTCGCAGGCGCGGTGCAGGGGGTGGGCAAGAACGGAATCACGGACTTCTTCCAGGCGGCTCATGATATCTCTCGTCAGAAAGGGGGCCGTTACTGTGCCGTCTGCCGCCGCGTCTGTGAATGACCGGATGAAACTAAATGCCTTGACCGGGGTCTTCTTTCTTTGCAGAGTAGACCCTCCCCTAACCCACGGCAGGCACCATGAAAGCACTGGTCTGGACATTGCTGCTGATCATCTGCACACACGTGCTGGTGCTTGATGCCATGCATCATGAGCACGATGCCGACGTGGCCGTGGAACAGCTCGATGATGCCCCTGTCCCGCTGGACGTGCTGGATGCCGGCGGGGACCACTGCTGCCAGTGCCATGGCTTCATGGCCAGTATGGAATGCGCCCCCGCCCGTTTGCCTGCACCGCCGGCAACCGTCCTGGCGTTGCGACCCCCCTTGCCGGACGCGCCGGCGGATAATCCGTTTCGCCCTCCCATCGCCTGATCGCCTTTCCGAGCCCGAGTTGCGCCTGAGCGCGACAGATTCCGGATAATCGATCAGGAGCTTTCCCATGGAAAGTCTATCCCCCGTAGTGCGCGGTTGCGCACTGCTATTGCTGCTATGCGCCACTCGGCTGCAGGCAGACACCCCCGCCGGCCAGTGGGCCGGCTGGCTGCAACAACAGATCAACAGCCTGCCCGCCAGCCGTGCCATCAATGCCGAACAGGAACGCTGGCTGGCGGAAAACCGTGATGCGGCGCAGCCGCTCTACAACCCTGCGCTGAACATCGGCTATGAAGACAGCGCGGAAACCACCCGAACCCTGGGGCTCAGCCAGACCCTGGACTGGTCCGGCAAGGCGCGCGCCCGCCGCGATGCGGTGGCGGTGCGCGACACCCTGGCACAACTTCGCGCCGACAAGGCCCGCGCCAGCTTGCTGGCGGACAGCCTCAATGCGCTGGTGGCCTTCGATGCCGCCCGTGCCCGGCTGGCTGCCACTCGCGCCCAGGAGCAGCAGCTGTCCGCACTCAGTGAGTTGATCCGGCGCCGTGAACAGGCCGGAGATCTGGGGCAGGTGGATGCGCAACTGGCCTGGCTGTCCCTGGCCCAGGCCCAGCAGACCCTGGCGGAAGCGGAAAGCGATGCCACGGCGGCGGCGACCCGGTTGCGGCAGGTGTTAGCCAGTGCCCAGCCGGGCCGGCCCCTGCCCGCGGCTCGCCATTGGCAAGCGGTGGCAGTCAGTACCGATACCTCGCAACGGCTGCCGGTTAGCTTTGATCTGCGTCTGGCCCAGCAGCAGCTGGCTCTGGCCGAGCAGGGCGCCACCCTGGCGAGCCGTCAGCGCCGGGCCGATCCCACGCTGGGGTTCAGTGTCGGCCAGGAAGGCGACGACAACCTGTGGGGCGTGGATATCAGCCTGCCGCTGAAAATCTTCAATACCGGTAACGATCGCTATCAGGCTGCCCTGGCCGACAGCGAGTCCCGCCGCGCCTTGCTGGAGAAAACCCGCGCCGATATCGCCGCCCAGCTCGACGGCGCCCTGCGCGATTACCAGCAGCGCCGTGAGCGCTGGCAAACCTGGCAGCAACTGACCGGCGACACCCTGGCCCGCAGCGACGCGCTGCTGGAACGGGTCTGGCAACAGGGCGAGCTCACCACCCAGAGCTACCTGCAGGCTCTCAACCAGCGCCTGGATACCCGCCTGTCCGGTATCGCCCTGCGCGAAGCCATGCAACAGGCCTGGATCGAATGGCTCCAGCAAAGCGCCCAGCTTAATGACTGGCTGAATAGCCTCGCTAACTAACAATGCCGTAGGAGCGTCGCTCGCGGCGCGATCACAAACGTATGGAATCGCGCCGCGAGCGACGCTCCTACGGGAAAATTTGGAAATTTTTTATGAAAACCAAAACACGTTTCAAACAATCCCCACTGGCCCTTGCCCTGCTGGCAACCCTGGCCAGCCCCGTCTGGGCAGAAGAAGACCACGCCCATACCCACAACGAAAGCAACGAAACACAGCAGCATGCCCGGCAGCCGGCACCGGACGGCAATGCCGATCATGATAGCCATGGTCACGGCGACGCGGCCAAAGACACCCATGAGGAAGAAGCAGTCCTGGAGCTAACCGCCGACCAGCAAGCCATGCTCAACCTGCAAGTCATCACCCTGCAACCGCAAACCAACGCCACCCAAACCCTCACGGTCCCGGCAGAAATCATCAGCAACCAGTACCGTACCTGGGTGGTGCCGGTGCGCATCGATTCCCAGGTGCAATCACGCAGCGCCACCCTGGGCCAGCACCTGAAAAAGGGCGAGCCCATTGCCACCCTGTTCAGCCCGGCCATGGCGCAACTGCAAAGTGATTTGCAGGTGGCGGCCGATGCCTGGCGGCGGGTGAATAATCTGGGGCGTCGCACCGTGGGTAATCAGCGCTATCTGGATGCCCAGGGTCAGTACCAGTCCCTGCGCGCCCGCGCCAAAGGCTACGGCCTGGATGATGACGCCATTGCCGCCATCGAAGCGGGCAAGAGTGAAAAGGGCGTTTACACCCTCACCGCCCCGGACGATGGCCTGGTGCTGGAAGATGCCTTCCAGCAAGGCCAGTGGCTCACCGCGGGCAGTGCCCTGGTCACCCTGGTGGATGAATCCGAACTGTGGGCCGAAGCCGCGCTTCCTCCCACCCCCGGATTGCAAATCGCCACCGGCACCCCGGCGCGGGTCATCGTGGGTGACACCACCGTGGATGGCCAGGTGATCCAGTCCGGCCACCGCCTCAACCCGGTCACCCGCACCCTGGCCGTGCGCGTGGCCATTCCCAATGCGGGCCATCTGTTGCACCCGGGCATGTTCGCCGATGTGGCGTTGTCGTTAGCCGCACCCGAGAACGCGCTCACCGTCCCGGAAGAAGCGCTGACCCGTGGCTCCGATGGTGATTGGCAGTTGTTCGTGGAAGAGGAGCCGGGCCATTACCAGCCCGTGGAAATCCAGCTCAACGGCCAACTGGCAAACCGTCGCATCGTCACTGGCATTGAGCCGGGCACCCGCGTGGTCACCCGCGGCGCCTTTTTCCTAGCCAGTGAAATGGCCAAGTCCGGTTTCGACATCCACAACCATTAATTTAATACACCGGTGATGATGCCATGTGCGGCCTCTCTGGAAGGTCCCCTCTCCCTTGAGGGGAGAGGGACAGGGAGAGGGTGAGAGGCTCCAAACGCAGATCAATG